>CAYRRM010000021.1:0-52020 GCA_964426675.1 uncultured Lentisphaera sp. | reverse complement strand
GGATGAATCCTTATTGCAGATCCTTCTATCAGAATTGGGTCAAAAGCCTGGATACTTAATCTATGAAGGGTAGGAGCACGATTCAAGAGTACTGGATGACCTTTTGTAACTTTTTCGAGAATATCCCATACTACAGGTTCTTGCTTTTCGAGCATTTTTTTGGCGGCCCTAACAGATGGAGCTGTCCCTTTTTCCTTAAGGTATCTTATAATAAAAGGCTCAAATAATGTGAGAGCCATTTTCTTTGGAAGTCCACATTGTCCAAGTTGAAGTTCTGGACCAATAACGATAACGGAACGCCCGGAATAATCTACGCGTTTACCAAGTAGATTTTGACGGAAACGCCCCTGTTTACCCTTGAGCATATCACTAAGTGATTTTAATGGGCGATTTCCTGCACCAGTTACGACTCTTCCGTGTCGTCCATTATCGAGAAGGGCATCTACAGATTCTTGAAGCATTCTTTTTTCATTTCTTATTATTACGTCAGGTGTTCTTAACTTTAAAAGATTTTTTAGTCTGTTATTTCTATTTATTATTCTACGATAAAGATCATTTAAATCGGAGGTAGCAAATCTTCCTCCTTCGAGAGGCACAAGTGGTCTAAGGTCTGGTGGAATCACTGGTAAGACAGTTAAAATCATCCATTCTGGACGAGACTTGCTTTTTATAAATCCTTCTATGAGTCTTAGTCTACGTGCGATTTTTATTCTTGTTGCTCTACTCTTTGTGCCGGCGATTTCAGCCTCAAGGTCTTTTTTTAATTGTTCTAGATTCATCTGTTCAAGGATTGTTCTAATACCCGGAGCTCCTATATCAGCCTTGAACGCCTGTCCATAATCTTCCCGAGCTTGACGATAATCGGCTTCTGTGAGAGTTTGCCCCAGTTTTAATGGTGTATCACCTGGTTCTGTTACAACCCAATCTTCATAATATATTACTCTCTCGAGGTCACGAGCGCTCATATCGAGCATCAGGCCAATTCTACTTGGCATACACTTGAAAAACCATATATGAGAAACAGGAACAGCAAGTTCGATATGCCCCATTCTTTCGCGGCGCACTCTTGACATTGTGACTTCAACTCCGCAACGATCGCAGACCACGCCTTTATGTTTTACTCTTTTATATTTTCCACAACTGCATTCCCAATCACGGGTTGGACCAAATATTCTTTCGCAAAAAAGTCCGCCTTTTTCAGGTTTGAATGTGCGATAATTTATAGTTTCTGGATTTTTTACCTCTCCGTGACTCCAGGATCTTATTACTTCGGGGGAAGCAACTCCTATAGAGAGCGCCCCAAAACCGGATATTTCATCCTGTTGACCAAGCATTTCCTTATATGTATAAGCACTATCTATCATATTTAAAATTCCTCCATATTTATTCGCTGATATTCTTTTTATTTACAACGCGGACATCAAGTGAAAGACTTTGCATTTCCTTGACCAGCACGTTGAAAGACTCTGGACGATGAGGTTCCAGGACACATTGACCCTTTACGATTGATTCATATATTTTAGCTCTACCTATTACGTCATCACTTTTTACAGTAAGTATTTCCTGTAAGGTATGAGCTGCGCCATATGCTTCGAGTGCCCATACTTCCATTTCACCAAACCTTTGTCCTCCGTGTTGAGCTTTTCCTCCAAGTGGTTGTTGTGTAACGAGTGAATATGGTCCTACCGCTCGAGCATGAATCTTATTTGATACGAGGTGATCTAATTTCATCATGTAGATATAACCGACTGTAACTCGATGGGCAAATTTTTCCCCTGTTCTTCCATCATAAAGTTCTGTTTTTCCATCGTAAAGCAGTTCATTGCCTTTTTGTTTAAAGCCGAAATGATAGTTTATTCCGTTTTCCTTCTCATATTTTTCATTGGCCTTTTTCATTAATTCTACTATTTTTTCTTCAGACACCCCATCAAACACAGGACTTGCAATTTTTAAACCGAGTATTTTTGCTGCCCATCCGAGATGTGTTTCGAGCACCTGCCCCACGTTCATACGACTTGGAACTCCAAGAGGATTCAAGACTATATCGACAGGCGTGCCATCAGGTAGGAAAGGCATATCTTCGACTGGAACGATTTTTGCGACAATACCTTTATTTCCGTGTCGCCCTGCCATCTTATCGCCTACTTCCAGTTTCCTTTTACTGGCAATATATATTTTTACTCTACGAGGCATACCGAGATATTCACCTTCACCCTTTTCAAGTAATTTTATATTTTCATCTCTTGTTTGAATGAGGTTTTTTATCTTTGGCACAAATTCACTCATTACCCGGTCAATTTTCTCTTTTATTGGGCAATGTTTCATCTCATATGAATCATATTTATTTGCAAGTTTGAGGATTGTGCTTCTCGTAATCTTTCTATTTGCTGAAATTAACAATGTCTTCCCTTTTGAAGCGTTCTTATCATAAATCGGATGAGGTAATTTGCTCTCCAACATGAATTCTGAAAGTTTATCCACAATTTCTTGAATTATTTCATTGAGTTCAGCTTTGAAAGATTCTTTTATTAATTTTATTTGACGTTTTTTTTCGGCTTTCATCATATTCTGGCGGTTTGGATCTTTATCTCTCTCTATCCTGATTTCCATTACAATTCCACCTTTTCCGCTTGGAACAACGAGACTTGTGTCTTTCACATCAGATGCCTTATCGCCAAAGATTGCCTTAAGGAGTCTTTCTTCAGGAGCTAATTCAGTCTCTGATTTAGGAGTAATTGTGCCTACTAAAATATCTCCTGGCTTTACTTCTGCTCCAAGTCGAACAATTCCGTCTTGCCCAAGATTCCGCAGTGCTTCTTCGCTGACGTTTGGGATATCTCTTGTAATTTCTTCTGGTCCGAGCTTGGTGTCTCTTGCTGTGATTTCGAATTCATCTATATGAATACTGGTAAATACATCCTCTTTAACGAGTTTTTCACTTATAACTATAGCATCCTCGAAGTTATATCCACACCATGGCATAAAAGCTACAAGTACATTTTTTCCGAGAGCAAGTTCGCCGGATTCAGTGGAAGAGGAGTCTGCGATTACCTGTCCTTTCTTGACTTTTTGCCCTTTTACAACAATAGGACGTTGATTAATGGATGTTCCATTATTTGTTCGAAGGAATTTTTTAAGAGTATAAACGTGTTCAAAATCTCCATCTTTTGGAGCTATCACAATTTTATCGCCTGTCACACTTACTACTTCTCCTGCAACATCGGACACAAGAACGCTTCTTGAGTCCATCGCTATTTTTTTCTCAATTCCTGTACCAATGATAGGGGCTTCGGTTTTCATAAGTGGGACAGCCTGACGTTGCATATTTGCACCCATCAATGCGCGGTTTGCGTCATTATGTTCAAGAAATGGCACCAATGCTGCGGCCGCACTTACAAGCTGTTTGGGTGATACGTCCATATATTGAATTTTTGAAGCTGGCATTTCAGAGGAATCGCCTTTATATCTTGCCATTACCATTGGATTTAAAAATTCATTTTCCTTTTTTTTGGGATCTACTAACTTACCATTTTCATCCCTCATATTTAAGGGAGCATTTGCCTGGGCTATAACAAAGTTTTCTTCTTCGTCAGCTGTCAAGTAATCTATTTCATTTGTTACAATACCATTTTTTACTTTTCTATATGGAGTTTCAATAAATCCAAACTTATTGCAACGAGCATATAGAGATAGAGAAGAAATTAGACCGATGTTAGGTCCTTCAGGTGTTTCTATCGGACAAACTCTTCCATAATGACTTGTGTGAACGTCTCGAACCTCAAACCCTGCTCGCTCTCTGTTTAACCCTCCAGGACCCAATGCACTAAGCCTTCTTTTGTTAGTTGTTTCTGCGAGAGGATTTGTCTGGTCCATAAATTGTGAAAGTTGATTTCTTGCGAAGAAGTCCTTTACTACAGTCATAAATGACTTGGGATTAACAAGTTTTGTTGGAGTAACGGAAGCTTCATCCGTCCCAAGAAGTGTCATCTTTTCTCTAATATATCTTTCGACTCTTAAAAGACCTACTCTACACTGGTTTTGAACCAGTTCCCCTACTGTTCTTATTCTTCTGCTACCAAGGTGGTCAATATCATCGGGTTGTCCCATTGATGCCCTGAGCTTTATCAGATATTTTGTTGCCTCCATTAAGTCTCTTTTATCGAGTACTCTCATAGAGGTTGGCAGGTTATGGCCTAAACGCTGATTTAACTTAAAACGACCAACCTCGCCAAGATCATATCTTTTTTCATCAAAGAAAAGCCTTTTCACCAGTATTTTTGCATTTTGAAGGCTTGGAGGGTCGCCAGGACGCATTCTTCTGTAAACTTCTTTTAGAGCTTCTTCTTCTGAAGTTGTATTATCTTTACTAAGACAATACATAAATGCTTCCATTCCCTCTTCTACTTTTGAAATTGTCAGTTTATCTACTTTAAATTCAGCTATTTTCTTTATTTTTTTTGCAGTTAAAGGTTCATATGGTTGTAATATTTCTAAAATATCAACTTTATTAATGGATTCAAAATCTACCAGGTAAAGCCTTTTTAATTCTTCATCAGTTTTTTTAAGTAATTCAGATACAGAGTAATCCTTTGTTTCATAAACAGACGAGACAAGCTCTTTTGTAGTATCATATCCTATAGCTCTCAAGAAAGTAGTAATCAGGAATTTTCTTCTACGACGTTTTTTATCGAGATATATGAAAATCAGGTCATTGATATCAAACTGCACTTCTAACCAGGAACCTCTATCAGGAATAATTCTGAAGGAGTAAATCGCCTTACCGCTGGAATGTCTTGTTCTCTCAAAGCATATTCCAGGAGAACGATGAAGTTGGCTTACTATCACTCTTTCAGCCCCATTGATGATGAAACTACCACGTTCAGTCATCATCGGAAAATCACCGAAATAAACTTCTTCTTCTATTTTTTTACCCTTTATATTGAGGGCTAAAGTAACATATAACCCTGATCCGTATGTTTCTCCATCCTTAACGCAGTCTATAGGATCCATTTTGGGCTCTGAAAGCCTGTATGAAATAAAATCCACACTAATCTGCTGATCAAAACTTTCTATTGGAAAAATTTCTTTAAATATTGCTTGGAGCCCACTATTCTTTCTTTCCTGGGGTTTTACATTTAGTTGTAAGAAATCCTTGAATGAATCAACTTGAATACCGATTAAATCAGGCATTTCAAGAACTTCATTTAACCTGCCAAAATTAATTCGCTCTGCCATGAACAAAGCCCTCTTTTTTTTTATTATTTAAAATACAGACTGTATTTCAGGACATTAAAAATAAAAAAGATCAGGGCGGACGACTATCCTGAAGCGCCGTCCGTCCATAAAATCTTTTTAATTTTAAAACAACTCACTTAAGCTCTACTTTTGCTCCAGCTGTTTCTAATTGTTTTTTGATTTTTTCAGCTTCTTCCTTAGCTACTCCTTCTTTTATTGGCTTTGGTAATGCTTCAACAAGATCTTTTGCATCCTTTAAACCAAGCCCAGTAATAGCTCTTACTTCTTTTATCACATTAATTTTGTTATCTCCAAAAGAAGTGAGAATTACGTTGAATTCTGTTTTTTCTTCCGCTGCTGGTGCCGCCGCAGCTGCTGCTGGTGCTGCCGCTACTGCTACAGGCGCTGCTGCTGTGACGCCAAGTCTTTCTTCAAGAGCTTTTATAAGTTTTGAAAGTTCAAGCACTGTAAGATTCTCGATATAGGAGATGAATTTATCCATTTCCTGTGATACTTCGACTTTTTTTTCTTCTGACATTTTTTTGCCTCCAATTTTTTGTTTTGTTATTTATTTTTTATTTTGTATTTTTTTCTTTTTCTTCTTTATAATTATTTAGCACATTCACTACCTGGCTCAACTTAGCATAAAGTATTGACGCCAAATTCCGTGATGGAGCCTGCAAGAGTCCCAATAACTGAGCCCTCAAAATATCTTTTGAAGGCAGTTTTGATATCTCCATAACATCTGCTGCGCTTATGACTGCTCCATCAAGAAATCCAAACTTTGGATTAAATTTGTTATTAGTTTTTGCGAAATCAGCAAGAACCTTTGCCACAACACCAACATCACCTTCTCCAGTTATCAAAGCAGTATCCTCTTTGAGGACGAGTTCAGATAGACTTTTTATACCTTCTAATTCAGCTGCTTTCCTGATTAATCTGTTTTTAAAGACTCTGCATTTTGAACTATTTTTAGCAAGCTCACCACGGATATCAGAAAAATCCTTCACAGTCATACCTTTGTAACTTACAAATATTACATATTTTGACTGTGTGAGAGCCTTTCCTATTTCTTCTATCATTACTTTTTTTTCAGCTCTCATTATCACACCTTCATAGTTGAAATTTCATTTATATCAAGCTTTAATCCCGGACTCATAGTAGCTGAAATAGAAGCGCTTAAAAGGTATACCCCTTTAAAAGTTGCAGGTTTAGCTCTAATAAGAGCAGCTATTACAGCCTTAATGTTTTCCAGAAGATCATCTACAGTAAAGGATAATTTACCAACAGGAACATGAACACAAGCCCCTTTATCAGCTCTAAATTCAACCCTTCCAGCTTTAGCTTCCTTTACAGCATTAGCAATCTGGTCAGTGACTGTACCTGTTTTAGGATTTGGCATAAGACCTTTTGGACCAAGAACTTTACCAAGAGTTCTAACCTGATTCATTGCTGATGGAGTTGCAATTAAGACATCAAAATCAAGCCATCCTCCTTTGATTTTTTCTATCATGTCTTCCATTCCAACAAAATCAGCCCCTGCAGATTTAGCATCATTTGCCTTGTCTGCCTCTGCAATAACAGCCACTCTTACTTTTTTTCCTGTTCCTTTAGGTAGAGAGACGGCTCCTCTAACTGTCTGATCACTTTGTTTTGGATCTATTCCCAACCTAAATACAATATCAACAGTTTCATCAAATTTCGGCTTTGGGAGGTCTTTCAAAAGCTTTATTGCTTCAGAAAGAGAATATTTCTTTTCCGCGTTAACTTTTGAAAACCTCGCTTTATATAATTTGCTTCTCTCAGACATCATTTCACCTCTATACCCATACTACGGGCAGTTCCAACTATCATTTTTACAGCAGCATCAAGAGATCTGGCGTTCAAATCTTTCATCTTGAGTTTAGCTATTTCTTCCGCCTGTGCCATTGTTATAGAACCAACTTTTTCTCTACCAGGCGTTTTTGCCCCACTCGCCAGATTTGCGGCCTTTTTAATAAGCACAGGTGCTGGAGGCGTCTTTGTAATAAAAGTGAATGATCTATCCTGATAAACAGTTATTATCACAGGAATTATCATTCCGGACTGCGACTGGGTCGCCGCATTGAATTTTTTACAGAACTCCATTATATTTACACCAGCTTGTCCTAAAGCAGGACCAACCGGTGGCGCTGGATTTGCCGCACCAGCCGGAATCTGTAACCTAATTTGAGCGACTACTTTTTTTGCCATTATTTTTCTCCTTCCATCAGGTTTCGGTCCGATGAGCAGGCTTCATCTCCCGCGACCTGTGAAACATTAACAATATTTTAATATTAAAGCTAAGGAAACTTAAAGTTCCCGCTCCACCTGCCAATATTCTAATTCTACTGGTGTAGATCTACCAAATATTGATACAAGAATTTTGAGTTTCCCTCTTTCTGTATCTATTTCTTCTATCGTACCTTCAAAATTTTCAAACGCCCCATCACGAATCTTTACAGTCTCGCCAACCTCAAAGTCTATTTTGGGCTGAACCTTATCTTCGCCCTCCCGAATCCGCCCCATCATATCACGCTCTTCCTCCGGCGTTAAAGGTATTGGATTATTTCCACTCCCTATGAAGCCAAGCACTCCCTGAGTATGTTTTACAGAGTAAAAAGCAGCCTCATCTATTTTCCCATCTTTCATAAGATCCATACGAACAAGAACATAACCGGGATAGTATTTTCTCGAAGATGTCGTCTTTTTCCCCTGTTTCACTTCCGATATTTTTTCAGTCGGGATCAATACTTCGTATACAGCAGGACATTCCCCGGAAGCAATACGCTTCTCTATGGAATCCTTTACTTTATATTCCTGCCCTGATATAGTATGAACAACATACCAGCGCCCTGTTTTATTATCTGTCATAATATATAACCCGCTTTATAATGTTGTAAGCCATTTTATTGCAAAACCACTAACAGCATCTACGAGAGCAACAAACAACGCTAAAAACAAAACAGTTACTATCACAAGTATTGTGGATTCATATAGTTCCTCGCGCTGTGGCCAGGAACACTTTTTTAACTCAACAATCGTGTCATTTATAAAAGCTCTCGCTTTGCTCATCCATTTGTTCATCTAATTTCCTTATCTTAAAATGAACCCAGTCTTACTTATTGTTATGGCAGGTGAGACAGGGTTCGAACCTGCGACCTGCGGTTTTGGAGACCGCCGCTCTTCCATCTGAGCTACTCACCTACGTCTATTTCACCTCACGGTGAATCGTATGTTTGCGGTCAAAACGACAATATTTCTTTTTTTCAAGGCGCCCCGGAGTCTTGCGTTTATCTTTAGTTGTCATATAGTTACGCCTTTTACACTCCGTGCAAGCCAGCGTTATCGTCTCACGAGGCATCTCAAGTTCTCCATTTTTTTTATTTAATCAAAAAACAGAGAGCTTTATAGCATAGTAGCTCTCTGTCATATTTTAAAAGTAATAAATCCTTTTTACTCAATAATTTCAGATACCCTACCTGATGCAACAGTTCTTCCACCTTCTCTTATAGCAAATCTCATTGTCTTTTCCATCGCAATCGGAGTAATAAGTTCTACAGTAATAGAGGTGTTATCTCCAGGCATTACCATTTCTACGCCTTCCGGCAAAGTAATTGTACCGGTAACGTCAGTAGTTCTGAAATAAAACTGCGGACGATAATTGGTAAAGAATGGAGTATGACGACCTCCTTCTTCTTTACTCAATACATAAATTTCTGCCTTGAATTTTTTATGTGGAGTAATAGAACCTGGTTTACAAAGAACCTGACCTCTTTCTACATCTTCCTTCTTCGTTCCTCTGAGTAAGCAACCAACGTTATCTCCTGCAATTCCTTCCTGCAATTCCTTACGGAACATTTCAACGCCAGTAACGGTTGTCTTCGTTGTTGGTCTCAAACCAACAATTTCAACTTCGTCTCCAACCTTTACTCTGCCTCGCTCAATCCTACCTGTAACAACAGTTCCACGCCCTTCAATTGAGAATACATCTTCGACAGAAAGAAGGAACGGTTGATCTATATCACGAACAGGTTCTGGTATGTGAGAATCAATGGCATCCATCAATTCCTGTATGCACTTGGCATCTGGATGATTTGAATCAGGAGCCTGCAATGCTTTTAGTGCTGAACCATAAACAATAGGAGTTGTATCACCAGGAAAACCATATTTGTTGAGGAGATCTCTTATCTCCATTTCAACAAGTCCCAAAAGCTCCTTATCATCAACTAAATCAACTTTATTCAAAAAAACAACTATTGCAGGAACACCAACCTGACGAGCAAGAAGTATATGCTCTCTTGTCTGTGGCATTGGACCATCAACAGCACTAACCACAAGTATAGCACCATCCATTTGTGCCGCACCGGTAATCATGTTTTTTACATAGTCTGCATGTCCAGGGCAGTCAACGTGCGCATAATGTCTCTTTTCACTCTGATACTCAACATGAGAAGTAGCTATTGTAAGAATCTTAGTCGCATCACGACGCCCCTGAGATTCTGATGCCTTTGCAACCTGATCGTAGCTGACAAATGTAGCTAAGCCCTTTCCAGCTTGAACTTTTGTAATTGCAGCTGTTAGTGTCGTCTTACCGTGGTCAACGTGCCCAATTGTTCCCACGTTCACATGCGGTTTACTTCGTTCAAATTTTTCCTTTGCCATTTTTACCTCCGCGATTTTCCGCCCTTCTCAAGGGCTTATTTATTTTTTTAATTCTTTAATAATACCTTAAAATTTATCAGGAACTCCAACTAACTCTGGAGCCCACAACCGGATTTGAACCGGTGACCTCGTCCTTACCAAGGACGTGCTCTACCTGCTGAGCTATGTGGGCACCGGTCTGCCAATATCAGAGATCTCAAAAATCACTGAAAAGACAAAACGGGCAGATAATATTGCCCATAAATCAAACTATTCAAGGCTATTTTTAAAAAAAATTCAACTTTTTTTTACTTGATATGATCAAACAACCAAAGTATAATGGTGCTCGAGGGGGGACTCGAACCCCCACGCCTTGCGGCACATGCCCCTCAAACATGCGCGTCTGCCAATTCCGCCACCCGAGCAGAATAACAAGCCTTTTTATCACAATCAATAAAAAAGAGCATATATTATACTCAATATTTAGAATAAATCAAATATAGAAGAAAAAATTATTATATTTTTTTGGCTTTTAATCATTACCAGTATATATTTTGCAAGATAAAAATAAATAACCAATTGAAATCCAATGACTTATTTTATTAAAAAATCTAAAGATGGAACTAATCATGAATGAAAAAAAAGTAGAAAATGAAATCACTCAGAGCGACGTAGAAAAAATAAATAAAATCAGGGATAATTACTCAAAATTAAAGAATGAAATAGCAAAAGTAATTTATGGTCAGGATGACGTGATAGAGAAAATCCTTATTTGCATATTTTCCGGTGGACATGCTCTCCTTATGGGCGTACCAGGGCTTGCAAAAACATTAACTATAAATACAATCGCAAAAACAATGAATCTATCATTCAGCAGAATTCAGTTTACTCCAGATCTGATGCCTTCCGATATTATAGGAACAGAAATTCTTCAAGAAGATTATAATGAAGGAAAACGTTTTTTACAATTTATAAAAGGTCCCGTTTTTGCAAATGTTATTCTGGCTGATGAAATTAACAGAACTCCTCCTAAAACACAAGCCGCACTTCTTCAAGCAATGCAAGAAAAATCAATAACTGTTGCAGGCAAAACTTACGAACTTGTAAAACCATTCTTCGTTCTTGCAACTCAAAATCCAATTGAGCAAGAAGGAACTTACCCTTTGCCAGAAGCACAACTCGACAGATTTATGTTTTTCATAAAAGTGAATTATCCAGATAAAGAACATGAACTAATGATAGCAAAAAGTAATCCTTCTCCACTTGTAAATAACATTAAACACATAATAAGCTCAGAAGAATTAATTGAATACCAGGAACTAATAAAAAAAATACCTGTCCCAGAACATATCTATGATTATGTGGTAAGAATAGTAAGAGAAACAAGACCACCTCTCCCGGAAGCTCCAAAATGGCTGAAATCGCTCGTAAACTGGGGGGCTGGCCCTCGTGCTGTCCAATTCCTTATTCTTGGCGCAAAAGCACGAGCCATCTTAAATGGAAATTACCTTGTTACAAAGGAAGACGTCAATTCAATAATGCCAGAAGTTCTATCTCATAGAATATTACTTAGTTTTCATGCAGAAACTGAAAATATTACAAGCGAAGATATAATCCGTAGACTCATTGATGAATATGAAAGTAAACAACAATAACAATCCATTCCAGTTAACAGATCCAGAAGTCCTCACAAAACTCTCAAAAATAATACTAAGAGCAAGATCCCCTGTCGAGGGGTCTTTTTCTGGAATTCACCGTAGCCATAACAAAGGTTCAAGTGTGGAATTCGCTCAATACAGAAAGTATTCTCAGGGGGATGACATCTCAAGACTTGATTGGAAAGTATTTGCTAGAACTGACAGACTTTATGTAAAAGAATTTGAATCAGATACAAACATGCGTTGTCATATTATACTCGATTCAAGCTCTTCAATGAACTTCGAAAATAATCAAAATATCAAAAAAATCATTGTTGCAAAAAAAATCGCAGCTACATTGGCTCAAATTGCTATAATGCAGGGTGATGCTGTAGGCATCCAGTGTTTTAATGAAAAAATATCCCACGATATTCCAGCAAAAAATAATCCAGCGCATCTAAAAGTCATATTCGATATTATCAAAGAGCTATCCCCAAAGGGAAAAACTAATATCATAGATGTTTTACACTCTCTCGCCGAAAAAATAAGAAGAAGGGCTCTTATCATCCTGATTTCAGACCTTTATACCGAAGATTTAGACTCACTACTCGACTGTTTTCAACACATGCGGCATAGAAAACATGATTTGGCTGTATTCCACCTAATAGACCCACAGGAAATGTCTCTTGACTTTAATAGACCTATTAGATTTAAGGATTTCGAAACAAATCTTTCAATTCAAACAGATCCTCTGTACATCAGGAATGAATATCAAAATCAGTTCGAAGCTTTTCTAAAAAAAATAAAATATGGTTGTCTGGAATATAAAGTTGATTACTGGCTAATAAACCCTTCTCTCCCGTATGATAAAGCCTTAGAAAAATTCCTCCTTTCAAGAAGCAAAAGAAAAGGCTAACATCTTTCTTCTCAACTAAAAATAGCTTTTATGAAACAATCTTCGAATCAAATGAATAATTATCGGTATTAGTTAAATTTACTTAAAAGACATATAAAAAAATGCAATCTATTTTTTACTCGTTAGTTTCTTCCTGAGGAGATTCTTTTTGTGCAGTTTTATTGAAAGTTAAATCTTTTACTTTTGAATCCTTTCCCACTTTGCTCTTTAAGTAGTACAATTTAGCCCTTCTAACTTTGCCCCTACGTTCAACTTCAATTTTGTCTATTTTTGGCGAATGTAAAGGAAAAACTTTCTCCATACCTTGCCCGTAAGCAACCCTTCTCACAGTAAAAGTCTCCTTAATCCCACTACCTTTACGTGCAATTACCACACCAGAAAATACTTGAATCCTTTCACTGTCCCCTTCAATAATTTTAGTGTGTACTCTTATTGTATCCCCAATATTAAAATCTGCCTTAGCCCTGGTGCATTCTTTCTGATTAATTTTATCCAGTATATTCATATTATTTCTCCATTTTTTTTATTTATTTTTTTATATTTTTCAAATATATCTGCCCTATTCTTTGCCGTTTTTAATATAGCTTGTTCTTTGCGCCATTTTGCGATTTTAGCATGATCCCCTGATAATAAAACTTCAGGAACCTTCATTCCTCTAAAATCTTCTGGCCTTGTCCACTGCGGATATTCGAGCAAATTTTCAGTAAATGACTCTTTGCGGTATGATTCTTCAAAACCTATAACACCCGGTATCAAACGGGAAATAGTTTCTATGAGAACCAACGCAGCAGCATTGCCATTTTGCAAAACATAATCACCAATAGAAAATTCATAGTCAGCGATGCCAATACTTACTCTTTCATCAATTCCCTCATAATGCCCACAAATCAAAATCAAATGTTTTTCCTTACATAAACAAAATGCATCTTCTTGATGATAAAGCCTGCCAGATGCACTTAATACTATAACTTTTGAATCTGGCGTTTTTACGCTCTCAACAGCCTTAAAAATTGGCTCCGGCTTCATAAGCATACCAGGCCCCCCACCATAAGGAGCATCATCTACTGTTCTATGTTTATCATTTGTAAAATCCCGCGGATTTACAAAATTTATTTCAATGAGCTTATTTGACAGCGCCTTACCTATTAAACTTGTTTTAAGAGGACTGTCAAAATATTCAGGAAAAATAGTAATAATATCGAAACGCAATTATCTCTGCTCCGCAAGCTCAACTGTAAGTTTTATACCAGCTCTCACTCCAGCATTACCAACTAAGGTTCTCATTGCCATTATAGTTTTACCGTTCTTACCTATCACTTTCCCTATATCATCTTCCTCACATTTAATACGAATAATAATTAAACCATCATCTTTTTTCTCTATAGATGTCCTGATAGAATCCGGTTTATCAACTAAAATTCTAACAACATAATTAACAAAATTTTCGAGATCGGACAATACTTTATCTATCCCTTCAATATTGTTCGAAGGCGTTACCAGATTTTTACCTTCTTCAAGGTCCTTCTTTCCAAAAAATCCCATCAATTTATTCAGAACCACGTTTCATCTCCTTGAAATTTTAGAGCATTTCTTTATGACTTTACCGTTTGCTCTTTCTCTTTTTTAATCATTACAGAAACTGTTTCAGTAGGTTGAGCTCCCACTCCTAGCCAGTAATCAATCCTGTCCATATTAAGTTTTCTTTCTTTCTTTATGGGGTTATAATATCCAACATACTCTATTACTTTTCCATCTCTTTGCGCTCTAATATCAGTCACAACAACTCTGAAACAAGGCTCATTTTTCCCACCTGTTCTTTTTAACCGAATTTTTACCATATGTTTGTTCCTCGACTTTTTTCAAAACTAAAAAATATTTTTATTAAAAGCCATATATATTAAACCTAATTTTTAACTTTTCAAATAATAAAAAAAATTACTTGAAAAATTTTTTATCCATCGATTTTAGCAAAAAAAGCTATTTTTTTGTAAAAAATATATGATTTTTTATACACTTCAAATACAAAGCTAAAAGCGTCACGTTTTCTTGAACCACAGTTGGAGTTATCAGAAAATACAAGCATATCAATTTGGGCAAGATATAATTATCCAAAAATTTGATTTTTCTTTAACGAACAATAATTTTCGTAAATTAAATTTTAATTATTTTTTTCCTATGGCACTTAAATGCATATTTCACGAACTCAGTTACAACAGCAAATGATTATACTGTTGGAAAAACTACCGCAAGTTGAAGATAACAAAAAGTTAGGGTTTTAATGGGGTGGCCATTCGGCTGAAAATGCGAAAAAAACAAAATATCACAAATTGTGATTTCTGTAAAAATCACGATACTTTATAAAAAAAATACCTGTAACTTTCGTATCTTTCAGGAAACAAACAGATTAGAACATTAGCATATTGGATTACTACTTTGTTACAGGAAATGCTCCGCCAGAACAAGTAGCTGTTCTATTTTTCCAATCACCATCAGGTCCTAAAAAAACAGTTACAGATGCTTTTGCAGCATTCTCTTTTTCTGTTAATTTGAACTTTATAGTAAATGTCCCTTCAGAATTTACATCCACTGGAGGTGCATAGACCCAAAATCCTCCATATTCTCCATCTTCCTTAAGAAAATGAAGATGGCAATTTAACTTTGTGGGCACAGTTATATTTTGTAAAGATACCTTCACTTCAACCGTATCACCAACTTTTGCACTTTCAGGGGTTTCTACTGTGCACCAGTCTGAAAGCTTTGTCGTTACCGTTTGCCCCGCTTCCGCCAGAAGTGAAAGAGATAAAGACAGAGCAAATACTCCCAATGCAAAAGCCATTAACATCTTTTTCATTGCTTTTTCTCCTTATTTTTTTGTTTTTTAAATATTAAATGTTATGAATAATATACCAAATTCCTTTCCTGTCAAGTGTTATCCTAAATTTTGCGCTTCAATCAGCCTGTAAGAGTTTTAAGCTGTTGATAATAAATACGGTGTGAACTGCATTGAACTTCACAAGATTATTCATTTGGTGCCATAATATAAAATTTTTTCAGACACAGAATTAAATTTTTATATTTTTTTATAATCTCAATTTGCGAATTTCTTCGACAGTCTCCCTTATAATGGATGCGGTCTTAAATATATCTTCAACTGTATTACTAAAACCAAGTGAAACTCTAATTGATGAATAAAGGTATTCTTCCGGCAAATTCATCGCCTTTAAAACATGAGAAAACTTAGTGAGGCCAGCACAAGCTGAGGCACTCGACACACAAATGCCTTTTATATCAAGTCTTGTAACAAGAGCCTCAGAATTAACATCTTTAAAGGATATATTCAGAGTATTGCATACACTTTGTTCAAGAGGTGTATTTATTCGAATACCAGATATTTGTTTCAATTCGCCGATAAGCAAATTGCGAAGTTTAAGACAATGTTCTTGAAAATCAGTAAGTTTACTTTCTGCAAGTTCACAAGCCTTTGCAAGTCCAATTATCGCTGGAATATTTTCTGTTCCAGGACGTAATCTTCTCTCTTGTCCTCCACCAAAAAGTAAAGGGGGCAATTTAATTCCCTTCCGAATATAAAGAACTCCAACTCCTTTAGGACCATAAAATTTATGCCCGGATAATGTAAGTAAATCAACACCTAATTCTTTTACATCAATTTTGACTTTTCCGGCAGCTTGAACAGCATCGCAATGAAAAATTATTCCTTTTTTTCTGGCTATATCTGCAATTTCTCTTACAGGTTGAATAGCTCCAGTTTCATTATTGGCAAACATTACTGATATAAGAGATGTATTATCGCTTGCGATTTTCGCAAGTAGTTCTGTTCTTACAATCCCATCTTTATCGCAGGGAATATATGTAACCTTAATATTTTTATTTTGAAGATTTTTGCAAATTGATAAGACAGAACTATGCTCTATCTCACTGCATATAATTTCCGTTTTACCTCTTATCTCAATACCCTTCGTAATAGCATGATTATTCCCTTCTGTACCACCGGAATTGAATATAATCTCCTCAGGACTTGCGTTTATAAATTTTGCCACCATTTCCCTTGCTTTTTCAAGCGCATAAGCAGATTCACGTCCCAAATAATGAGGACTTGACGGGTTAGCACTCCTTTCCACAAAAAATGGGAGCATAGTATTTATTACTTCCGGGAAACATGGCGTAGTTGCATTATGGTCCAGATAAATTATTTTTTCCTTTTTGGAACTTTTGAACATTTTTAAATTTAGCAAAGTTGACTTAAGAAAAATTTCGAATAATTTAACCATAATTTTCAAAAATCAAAATAAAGGTGAAACAATGAACGATAATAACTTATCGAGTAGAAAAATTGAAGCAGATTATAAAAGAGCAAAGGAAATCTACTCGTCAATCGGCGTTGATACTGAAAAAGCTATACAAAAACTTTTAAAAATAAAAATCTCTATGCATTGTTGGCAAGGAGATGATGTTGGAGGTTTTGAAGTAAAAAAAGGGAGTCTTGACGGTGGGCTCGTAGCCACAGGAAATTATCCTGGAAAAGCAAGAAATGCCGATGAACTGAGGCAGGATGCAGAAAAAGCCTTCAGTCTAATCCCAGGAAAACATAAATTTAATCTACATGCCATTTACCTCGAATCTGATGGGAAATTCATTGAACGCAATGAGATAAGCCCTGAAAATTTTAAGAATTGGATTAGCTGGGCAAAAAGTAATGATTTGGGCCTGGATTTTAATGGGACTTTTTTTTCCCACCCTAAAGCATCCTCTGGCTTTACTCTTTCCAATAAAGATAAATCTATCAGAAATTTCTGGATAGAACACGCAAAAAGGGCCCGTGAAATTTCTGCGAAATTCGCAAAAGAACTCTCACAAATCTCAGTATGTAATCTCTGGATACCTGATGGAGCAAAGGATTATCCAGCTGATCGCCTTTCTCCAAGAAAGAGACTGATGGAATCACTCGACGAAATCTTCCAGAAAAAAGCAGCAAAAAATGTCAAAGATACCGTAGAAGGAAAATTATTTGGAATCGGTAGTGAAGAATATGTCGTAGGCAGCAACGATTTTTATATTGCTTATGCAATTTCAAGAAAAATTACGCCGTGTATGGATATGGGACATTATCATCCAACAGAGGCTGTCTATGATAAAATTTCCGCACTTTCAAATTTTGTAGAGAATATCTTAATCCATGTCAGCCGACCTATCAGATGGGATTCAGACCACGTAGTAATCTTCAATGACGATCTTGCAAACCTGGCAAGAGAAATTGTTAGAGCTAAAATGCTTGATAGAATTTATTTTGCCACAGACTTTTTTGATGCGAGTATAAATAGAATAGGTGCGTGGATAATAGGCGTTCGAAGCCTTCAAAAGGCTCTTCTTGCCGCCTTACTTGAACCTGTCGAACTCTTGAACCAGTTTGAGGATCAAAAACGCAATGCAGAAAAACTCGCTCTTGTTGAGGAAATGAAAACTATGCCTCTTGGGGCAGTCTGGAATTATTTCTGCGAATTAAATAATGTTCCTCCATCAACTTTATGGATACCAGAAATCAAGAAATATGAGGAAAAAGTATTATCGCTTAGAAATTAATTTCGTATTTCGATTTTTTCTGCTGTATGATATTATCAAAACGGGGTAACTTAGAATGCGTTCTTCTCTCGAATGCTTACCATGTTTTCTTAATCACTCTCTTGCAGTAGCAGATATTTGTCGCTTTTCACGTGAACAGAAAGAATTAATCGCAAAAAAAACTCTGGCAAAACTTGCAGACCTCGATTTTTCTATTCCTCCACCTGCTATGGCAAAAGTAATTCAAGGTTTTATATCAGACATCACAGGAATAAAAGATCCTTATCTTAAATTAAAGAAAGATTCAACTACTTTCGCATTGAAACTATTCCCTCTATTAAAAGAAGAAGTCTCTCTCTCAGAAGATAGTTTTGAAACATCTGTAAGACTTGCAATTGCAGGCAATATCATCGATTTCGGAGTAAATCACAATTTCAAACTCGAAGATGTACATAAAGTTATAACAGACTCTCTATCAGCAGAAATTGATAAACATCAAGTAAAAAAATTAAAGGAAAAAATCGAATCTTCCAATAAAATCCTCTACATAGCCGACAACGCAGGCGAGATCGTTTTTGACCGCCTACTCCTGGAGAATTTTACAAACAAATTCATCTTAGCTGTCAGAGGATTTCCTATACTGAATGACGCTACAAGATATGAAGCATCCCTATCAGAATTACCAGAAGGCCTTAAAATCATTGATACTGGAGATAATGTGCCAGGGATAATCCTCAGTAATTGCTCAAAAAATTTTGTAGAAATTTTCAATAACTGTGATTTCATAATTTCCAAAGGACAGGGAAATTTTGAAACACTCGATGAAACAAGAAAACCAATATTTTTCCTATTTAAAGCTAAATGTGATGTCGTAGCAAGAAAGCTAAATGTTCAAAAGGGCGCATTACAAATAATAAGTAAAAATATCAGCTAAAGGACCTTGATAAATGAAAACAAAATTGGAAATAAAAAAGAAAATTATTCCACCATTAGATTCGGATTTCACCCCCGCAATCCTGTGGAATAAAAAATTTAAAGAATTAGTTAAAGAAAGTTCTAACTCCAGACCAATAATCATATCATTAACTCGTAGTAATGGCTCCGTATCAACATTAAAAACTGAAATATTTAACGAAAATTCTCAAACAGACGAACTCAATTTATTCTATGTTGAAAGGCTTATAAAATTCCTCTTATGGATGAAAGGCGGATACAAAATAACAATAGCTGGAGCCCCTGATATCGCTGCGAAAATCGCAAAAATATATTCTAAATCAGGAAAAAGAGCCTTTGATTGGAATATTATGGGAAACAAAATTTACGGCTCTGAAATGCAGATTATTTCTACCTCTCTTGATGACAGACCAGAAGAAAAAGAATTTGACATCGCCCTGGGCGGAAATACAAACGGCTGTAGAGTCGGATTTGATTTAGGCGGTTCCGATAGAAAGTGCGCTGCATTAATAGACGGAAAAGTTATTTTTACTGAAGAAGTAAAATGGGACCCATATTTTCAAAAAGATCCTACCTGGCATAAAGAAGGTATTAACGACTCTATAAAAAGAGCGGCAAAATACTTACCAAGAGTCGATGCAATAGGTGGAAGCGCCGCTGGCGTATATGTTAATAATCAAGTTCGCGTGGCTTCTCTTTTTAGAGGTATTTCTGAAGAAAATTTTCAAAAACATATAGTAAATCTCTTTAATGAATTACAAAAAGAATGGAACGTACCACTTGTAGTAGTAAATGATGGAGAAGTAAGCGCCCTCGCCGGGGCTATGTCTATGAAAGATAACTCCGTACTGGGGGTATCAATGGGAACAAGCTTTGCAGCAGGATATGTCAATCCCTCTGGCAGAATCACCGATTGGTTGAATGAGCTCGCTTTCGCTCCCATTGATTATAGGGAAAATGCACCAATCGATGAATGGTCAGGAGATAAAGGCTGCGGTGTTCAATTCTTCTCCCAACAAGCTGTCTCACGACTCATTCCCTCTGCAGGAATAAAACTCCATGCAGAAATGCCAATGCCAGAAAAACTTATAGAAATTCAGAATTTAATGAACAAAAATGACGCTCGAGCAAAAAAAATTTACCAAACTATAGGTATATGCTTTGGATACGCTATTGCAACCTATTCAGAATTCTACAATATAAAAAATCTTTTATTTCTAGGTAGAGTAAGTTCTGGAATTGGAGGAGAAATAATAATTGATGAAGCCCAAAATGTATTAAAAATTGAATTTCCAGAAATCGCAGAAAAACTAAAAATAAAAACACCAGATGAGCAAATGAAAAGACACGGACAGGCTGCTGCGGCGGCAACCCTTCCAATTATTCCCACAAAAAACTCTAAAAATTCAATAAATGAATAAAAACTTTCCCTCTAAAATTTTTCCTAATATTATTGCGTTTTTATAATAAAATACAAAATACAAAAAAAAAGCTTTTTCAAGTTATGAATACTAAAGCTGGATTAAAATTTTTTGCAATCTTTTTGGCTATAAGTTGTATCTTCTTTTTAGATCTTTTCTCTGAAAATACTGTAAATAAGGGAAATAATCCCGTTCGAATGGAGTGGAACATTGACGGCGTCAAACGAGAAGCATTAGTCTATATTCCTACTCTGGCAAAAACAAGTCCCACCCCTGTTATATTTGCATTTCATGGTCATGGCGGAACAATGAAGTTAGCTGCATCCGGAAATGCATTTCACAAACTCTGGCCAGAAGCAATCTCTGTTTATATGCAAGGACTCAATACACCTGGAAGGCTGGTTGATCCAGAAGGTAAAAAGTCCGGCTGGCAAGCCTTTGCTGGTGATCAAAATGATCGCGATTTAAAATTCTTCGATGCCGTACTAAATACTTTGAAAACAAATTATAATATCGATGAAAAACGAATATATTGCACAGGACATTCCAATGGAGGTGGTTTTACTTATCTACTCTGGGAAGAACGCGGCGACCTTTTCGCAGCATTTGCCCCGAGTGCTGCCGTATCATTAACAGCCGTTATACTGAATAAGATTCCGCCCAAATTTGCGGAATTGGCTGAACGTTTAAGCAAAAAAGCAAAACAACTTACACCAAAACCCGTTATGCATATTGCAGGTGAAAATGATCAACTCGTTAAATTCGAATGGCAAAAACAAACTATTGACATGCTGCTGAAATTAAATAATTGCAGCGAAGGAAAACCATGGAATGAACACTGTACTATATATCCATCAAAAACCGGAACACCAGTCGTAATATACCTCCATCAAAAAGGACACTCTCTGCCTTCAGATGCCCGTGAATTAATAGTAAAATTTTTTAAAGAACAAGTAAAACCATAAATAAATCTCAGACTCTTATTCAATTCAGCTAAGATACTCATTTTAATTTTGATAAGAAGTTAAAATTGCCAGCGGGTAAATTTTGCCATTCGTGAATTTCAGAAAGCGGATCACTACTAAACGTAAGATCCATAGCGAAAATCGCATTAATGTTTTTGCTTATATCCAACCTAAAAGGAAGTTCAGGGTAAATTATAGAGAATCCTTCTCTGTTTAATAAATTCAAGTGGCAACCTCGTTTTTCTGAGATTTTTATATCTTTCTCGCTAATTCTCGCCCTACTTAGCATAAGCTTTGGCCTACCAAAAACATACAGCACAAGCGGAATCTTAGATGCCATTACCAAATCTGAAACTTTTTCTTTATCGGCTTCCATCGAAATAACTGCATAAGAAGCACCTTTCGCTTTCAGAAAATCACCTGCAAGAGAATTCAAAATCATTAACCCAGGCCCGGCAGCCCACTGAATAGAATTATATTCGAAAAGACCCAATGCATCAAGATTATTTATCTCTAAAAGAATTTTATTCTCTCTGCAAAAATCTATAATCAAACTCATTTCCTGAATGTCTTTTTCATAAAAAACTTCAGGCAAAGCAATTATGAAATCCTTCATTAAACTCTTTGCGAATTTCGCATCAGCAATTCTCTTACATTCAATTATAAATTTAAAATCAAAATCAAATTTATCGAATAGCTTTAACTCTTCAGGAAATATCCTTAAAAGCTCGAAACCAAAACGCCCCCTGCGAAATTCGCATGGCGCAATAGTGCTTTTTATTCTATTTACAAGTTCTGAGGGTAAAGTTATTTTTACTATATCACGTTGGGGCTTTTTACTCTTCTCGATAACAGCAGATATCTTTGAAACAATTCTTTTATAGTCAGAAGATGTCAGGAGAATATCCGAAGGTGCATCAATTGATATTTCAAAAGTGTTATATTTGCTTTCTATGTTTTCCTGAAAATCATTAAATCCCATTAAGTTTTTCTTTCTGGAATAATCTTTTTTCTTAATAAGGACTTCTTCTTTAAATTCTATTCCTTGAAAGGGAGAAAAAATAATAACAACTTTATTGGCTCCAGTAGCTTCTAAAATTAAAATTGATATTGAATTTCTCTTATCAGATGAGAAAGGCAATTGAAAATAAGATTTTTCCCTGCCCGCATCCGCTGTTAAATTATCTCTTATGCCAAGATAGTAATAATCTGTTATCTCGCGACCTGCATATGAACCAAGTTCTGAGATTCCATCATCCCCAGTATCTAAGTCATCCCTGAATTTTTTTACCAATTTCACTGCTTTTGCAACCCATTCAGGCGATTTTAATCTGCCTTCTATTTTAAAAGCTTTTACTCCAATTTTAGCAAGTTCCTTAAGATGCGGAAGTAAGGAGATATCTTTCATCGACATTATTCGAGAACTTTCCCCACTCTGTACCTTCCATTCCATTCTACATGGACTTGCACAAAGCCCCCTATTTCCACTTCTACCACCTAACCAACTTGAAAGAAGACATCGCCCCGATATAGAAAAACACATTGCTCCCTGAACAAAAATTTCTACTTCAATATTTGATTTTTCAATGACATTCTTGATTTCATCCCTACTCAATTCCCTCGCAAGTATTACTCTCACCGAGCCTATTTTCTTTGCGAAAATCGCACCACTTGATGTTGATATACCTGCTTGTGTACTGAGATGAAATGTAAATTGAGTATCCTTGAAATAATTTTGAAATTCAAAAAAAGCTAAGTCCTTCACTATAAATGCATCAACATTTGCGATTTTCGCAAAACTCAGATATCTCGCCGCTTCGCTTAATTCTCTTTGCGATATATCGGTATTTAAAGTTAAATAAGCTTTTACCTTTTTAGAATGCAGTTTTTGAACAAGTTCAGGCAATTGCGATAATTTTATATTTTCTGCCCGCCTTCTTGCGTTAAAGTCCGAAAGACCAAAATAGACAGCATCTGCTCCAGCATCTGCAGCGGAGAGCGCTGCATCAAAACTACCTGCGGGAGCTAATATTTCAGGTATCAGTGAATTCATTTGCAATTTTTAATCTTATTCAGAAGAAATGTTGTAGAAAAATTTCCAATGAATGGAATAAACTTTATTTTTGTTCCACTTTCAAGAAGAGCTTCTTTTTCCTCTTGATTAATATTGTTAATATTGTAGTCCCCTCCTTTTACATATATATCAGGTTTTATGAGTTTCATTAATTTTGTACACCTAACTTGATTAAATATCACCACAGCATCAACGAAGTAAAATGATGCCAATAAATACGCCCTGTCTTCCTGTTTACAGAGCGGTCTATCTGGTCCTTTTAATTTTTTTATTGAATTATCTGAATTTATGCCCACAATCAAAAAATCAGCATAAGTTCGTGCTTTCATCAAATATTCAGCGTGACCTCTGTGAATTAGATCAAAACAACCATTTGTAAAAACAATTTTAAGTCCCTGTTTTCTCAATTTTTTTGTTAATAACGCGATTTTTTTTATGCTCAGTATTTTTAATTTGGGGTTAGGAATAGGCATATATTATAATTCTCTCCATCTTGTATGATCGTCCGAAAAAAGTTTATTTGCTTCTTCTGGTCCCTCAGAACCAGCTTTGTAGAAATATAACGGATTATTATTGAGATTATTTCTATCTTCCCATATCTTTAATACAGGCTCTATTAATTTCCAGGACAATTCAATACAATCCTTTCTAATAAAAAGCGTTGGATCGCCGAGCATACTATCAAGCAAAAGCCTCTCATACGCCTCTGCTATAGGAGTGCCAAGATCTTTATATTTAAAGTCCATATCAACATTTCCCATACATAATTTTGCTCCGGGTTTTTTTGCATTAATTTTCAAGGAAAATCCTTCATCCGGTTGAATTGTAAGTATTAACTCATTTCTCGGTATTGCAGATGCCTCAAAAAAACCAAATATAGAATGCGGAATTTGTTTAAATCTGATTGCTACTTCAGAGAGTCTTTTCGATAATCTCTTTCCTGAACGAATATAAAAGTGAACCCCATTCCAGCGCCAATTATCTATATGAAATTTTGCCGCTACATAAGTTTCAGTTATTGAGTCTTTTGGTATTCCTTCTTCTTCCCTATATGCGGGCAAGAATTTTCCATTCAAGTGATTTTCTACATATTGACCTCTTAGAATAAAGTCTCCAAGTTTATCTGCTGCATTCGGAAATGGTCGAATTGAATCAAATAATTTTGCCTTTTCATCGCGTATTCGTTCTGAATCAAAAGATGATGGCGGTTCCATAGCAATCAGAGAAAGAAGTTGAAGTATGTGATTTTGAAACATATCCCTGAGTAATCCTGTATTGTCAAAATATCCAGCTCTGTGTTCAACACCAATCGTCTCTGCCACTGTAATTTGTAGACTATCAATATACTTATTGTTCCACAATGGTTCAAAAACTGAATTTGCAAACCTCATCATCAAGATATTTTGGACAGTATCTTTACCTAAGTAATGGTCAATTCGATAAACCTGGTGTTCTTTTAGATATTTTGACAATTTTTTTTCAAGTTCAGATGCTGATTGGAGATCTCTACCGAATGGTTTTTCAACTACAATTCTTTTCCACAGTTTTCCTTCATTATTTTCCTGAATCAAATTGGCTTTTCCTAATTCTTCGACTATCACACTAAAAATTTCAGGCGGAGTAGAAAAATAAAAGAGTCGCCCTTTTGAATTAACCGATTTCTCAAATGCAGAAAGCAATTCTCCTATTTTTTGGTAGGTTTCTGGGGAAGAGTAATCACCACTTAAATATCGAAAACTGGCAAAGAAAAGATCTGTTAATTTTTTAGGAGGCAAAATACCCACCAGTTCAAGTGCTTTTTTCATCTTGGCTCTGAATTGCTCATCAGTCATTTTTGATCTTGCACAACATATTACAAGAAAATTATCCGGCATCAAATCCCTCTCAAAAAGTCTGAATAAAGCCGGAACTAATTTTCTCGAAGTCAGGTCTCCCGAAGCTCCAAATATTACAATTGAACAATTTTCTGGTGCAGTTTCAGAACAAAGAAGATTTTTGCCAAATCCAAAATTATCCATATTACAATTCCTTCATTTTCTATGTTAAATATTCTAATAGAAATAAAAATTGCAAATTTCAAACTAATTTACCTTATATTTTTTCAAACTTGAAATTTTCCAATAAAGAGCTTGATTAAAAAGGCAAAATTTTATTTTTAAAACACGGTGATTTATGATTATAGTAACTGGTGGAGCTGGATTCATTGGCAGCGCCTTAGTCTGGCAACTTAATCAAAATGGGATTGATGAGATTTTAATCGTTGATCATCTCGGTGAAAGTCAAAAATGGGAAAATTTAAGAGCTCTAAGATTTTCTGATTATATAGAAAAAGAACAATTCAGAAATTACCTTTCAAACAATACTCTTAATTATCCCATTGAAGTTATATTTCACCTCGGTGCATGTTCAGCTACAACTGAAAAAAATGCATCATACTTGATAGATAATAACTTCAATTATAGCAAAGAATTAGCTGATTTTTGTATTAAGCGGAAAATAAAATTTATATATGCCTCAAGCGCTGCAACCTATGGCGATGGTTCAAAAGGATGGACCGATGACGAAAATAAATTGGAAGAATTGTTGCCATTAAATATTTATGGTTATTCAAAACATTTATTTGATCTATGGATGAAAAGAAAAGGATTCTTGAAATTTGCCGCAGGATTAAAATTTACAAACATTTTCGGCCCTAATGAGTGGCATAAAGGGGAAATGCGTAGTGTAATATGTAAGGCATATGAACAAATAAAGAAAACAGGAAAACTTTGCTTATTTAAATCCTATAAAAAAGATTTTAAAGATGGAGAACAAAAAAGAGATTTTCTATATGTTAAAGATGCCGTAGAAATAATGCTTCACGTTTACAGAAATAATCTCGTTGGAATTTTTAACGTTGGCAGCGGAAAAGCCGAGACATGGAACAAGCTCGCCGATGCCATATTCGAAGCAATGAAAGTGAAAAAAAATATAGAATACATTGACATGCCTATAGAAATTCGCGATAAATATCAATATTATTCATGCGCAGACATGAGAAAATTACTATCCACCAACTATAAAAAAAATATAATCCCACTAACTGACGCTGTAAAGGAATATATTAACTTTTATTTAGAACCACATAAGCACCTGGGTGAATGAAAAAATACAGCCCTAACAAATCATAATTAAAAAATTAGCAGCCGAATATTTAATAAAATTCATAAAATATCGTATCGAAACCCCCAATATAAAACCCCTGCATTCCAATTTTTAAATACAGTTAAATGATGATGATTTCCTACCCCCCCCTTAGATTATAAATAAGCAGAATCAAATGAGAACCCGACGCGTTTGATTTGACGAAAACAAATCATTACATCTTTTGGCTATAAAAAAAGATATCTCCACCTCTCTTCAGTCTTTGTCATTTTTTTATAATTTTTTTATTTTCCCATTTTTTTTACTTGACTTTTTAGAATAACTATATTATATTTAGGTATAATGAAAGTTAATAAAAGTTAACTTAAACAGAGGGATAAAAATGAAAAAATTTAGTAGTCTTTTTACTTTAATAGAACTACTTGTCGTTGTTGCGATAATAGGGATTCTAGCTGCATTACTTCTACCAGCCCTGCAAAATGCCAGGGAGTACGCAGGTGCTATTACTTGCGTAAATATGTTGAAACAACATGGGTTGGTTGTGATGATGTACGTATCTGATAATGACGAAACAATGCCTGGAGCAATTACTGGAGCCATAGGCTCAGAGTCACCCTATAATACAAGCGAATGGGAATATTTATTTTCTCACAAATTGCCAGCTGGAATGTGTATGTTCGATTATTATGGGAAAGATCCAAATGTTGATGTGGAAAATGGTTGGGGGATTGCGCATTCAATGAATTATAATACAAAAAACTGGAAAGCTACAGTCCAGAATTATTGCTGCCCAACTTACATAAAGCGTTGGCGCAGTAATAATATTACCTTTTATGAACCCCCTGCTACTCAATATAAAGAAGCGCCTTATAGACGAGGATATATTCATGCATTTGCCCTGGATTCAACGACATGGGGACCATTTAGGGGATCGCCAGGCTGGTTAAAAATAAGTAGAATTGGAACGATGGCTTGGTCCGATACCACTGGTTGGAGTTATTGGGCACAACGAGCTAAACCATCTCAACTTGTAATTATATGCGATTACAAATTTACGCGCGACTTCAGTGATCAAGTAATTCCATATCATAAAGGGAACGGACATAAGATAGGTTATGGTTATTTGCTCGCTGATGGGTCGGCAAGAAATACTCAAAAATTTAGTGCAAAAGCTGGTAGTGGCTGGGATGAACGTCCAGGCTGGGTTCTTCCAAAAAACTGGTAACAAAAAAAACAACTAATTGCAACTAAAATAGAAAAATTATAAATAACCTAAAAATCTGAAATAAAAAAAATGGAGAAGTTATGCCTCAAAAAATTACTTTTTCTCCAGAAATATTAAAACTAATAAGGGATTTCAGATCAGAGGATTATACAGATCATCAAAAATATAAAAAAATTGCCAAACATATTATATACTTGATTAGAAAAGGGAAACTCACACCAGGAACACAATTTCCTTCAATCCCAGAATTGGAAAAGGCTCTGAGTCACTTTGCAGGCCGCGTAACAGTCGTTAATGCATATAGAGAATTGGTGAGAGAAAGATATTTAATCTCAAGGCATGGTCTTGGCACTTTTGTAAATAAAATAAACTCTGAGGAAAATCCTCGTGTCGCTCTTATTATTCCAATGTTTTCTGTATACATTCAGATCTACGCTAAATTTGCAGCAATGCTTCAACTTCTTGTAGAAAGTATAAAAGACCGTCTATGGCTCTTAAACTCACACGAAACTCCTCAGGCATTTATTGATTCATGTGAAGAAGCAGTCTTTCACTGGGGGGCAAAATTTCTCGTTGCAGTGCCACCAATTAACAAAAAAGATCCTTCAAAAATTGATAAAACTGTAGAAAATTATCTTTCTAATTTGAATAAAAAAAAATTATTGGAAAAAATAATTATTTTTGATAGAAATACGGAATCTAACTTCGATGCCCTGATTCTTCAAAACAGGCAAATGGGTAGAAAACTACTAATAGAAAGAGCAGCCACTAAAAAAATTCATCGAGCCCTATTTTTAATGGAAAGTGACTACAAAATCACAGATAGAAAAGAACTTACTAAATTCGCATCTAAACTTGGTTTAACTATCGATTTCAAAAAAAGGATAAACACTGAGAAAACCCTTGAAAATGCAGATAAATTTGGTGCAGAAGCCTTGTTCTTTGACAGCGATATTTTTGCAACAAGATTTATGACGGAAAGTAGAGATAAAAATAAGTTCAAAATAGCTGGATACGATGCAACAAATTACGCTTTATTAAATACTCCGCAAATTACTTCTGTAGATCCAGGATTTTGTGAAGCTGCAGAAATAGCATTTTCTCTAATAAATGGGAAAGCTCCTTCAACTACATTACCTTTCCTTTTAAAGCCTAAACTAATTGTTGGAGATACGTTATGAATTTAAAATTTTTGAGAGCATTTTACTCTATAATTTTATTCTTCCTATTTTTTTCATTATTTAGTGAGAACGAGGAAAATTTCTTTACTCTGATTGTTTTACCTGATACCCAAAATTACGTTAAATATGAAGGAAATGATAAAAAATTCTTAAAACAGTGCAAGTGGATAGTTGAGAATAAAGAAAACCTTAATATCAGATTTGTCTTACACGAAGGAGATATTACCGATGATAACAGCCCGGAACAATGGGAAAAAGCAAAAAATTGTATGAGTATACTTGATGGAAAAATACCTTATGCTTTGTGCGTAGGAAATCATGATATATCTAAGAATTCTAAACTTTCTCTAATTGAGAAATACTTTCCTGAAACGGCTTTCTCAAATCAAAAGTGGTGGGGAGGAAAGATGCCTGAAGAAAACTGCTTCTGGTATAAATTCGAAGCATATCAAAATAAATTTATAATCATAAGTTTAGATTTCGGCCCAAGCGATAAAATGCTTAACTGGGCAGATAGCGTAGTAGAAAGTAATAAAGACTGCAAAGCTATCTTTTTAACTCATGAACTTCTTGATGAAAACGGAAGACTTTCAGAGAGAAATACGAAAAAAAGTTCTTCTCATTATGGCATACGATCAGATGGCAGCTCATACAATACCGGAATCGAAATATGGGAAAAACATCTCAGTAAACATTCAAATTATTTTCTTGCTATTTGTGGACATTATGGTGGTATTGCATCAAGAGCTGAATTAACAGGAAAAACAGGAAATAAAGTTCATATTCTAATGGCAAATTATCAATATTTTGAGGGCGGAGGAAATGCTTTCCTCAGAATATTAAAATTCGATAAAAATCTAAAAAAATGTGATATTTTAACTTATTCCCCATTTTTAGATAAATTTTTAAATGACGAAAAAAATAATTTTACAATAAAATGGTAAATAATAAAAAAAAGGAGTAATGCTTATCATGAGAATAAAAGATATCTTCTGTTTTGTTTTACTTTTCGCGTTATCTTTAATAATAGAGGCAGAACCTATTTACATTAATCTGACTAAGTATGTAAATACGCCTATTGAAGATGATGGTATTGCCAATAATGCTAAGGGCGGCTGGAGCGACGAAGGCATAAATGATATGTTTATTTATCCTCCTGTTGTAAGTGGAAAAGTTTCAAGAAATGGGTTCAAATTTGAAATTCTACCAATCGGACCTGATAAAAACACTGTAATTATGCTGAAAGGGGAAGATAACTCTATCAATAAACCTGAAGAAGTTAAAATTTCTATTCCATCTGTAAAAGCACAATTTATATATATTCTTCAAAATGCTGTAAAACAATCAAAAGGACAAAGCAAAAATTTTATAGTGGCAAATTATATCCTTGAATATTCAGATGGAACTACAGAAGTTTTCCCCATTCGCGATGGAATTGAAATAAGACAATGGTGGACAGGCTCATGGTGGGAAAATAGCGGCGAAAAATCATGGCCATTTTTTATTGGACGCAATCTATATTCAATGAAATGGGGGCAATTAATTGGAGTATGGGCTACTCAACTAAAAAATCCTTTCCCGGAAAAAGAAATTAATGCAATAATTTTGAGATCAGAAAAAAAATCAATCCCTGTTATATGGGCTATTACTCTTGATAATGATGATTATTATAAATCTCCTGACTTAAAAAAGGATTATGTGCGTCCACCTGATGTACCAGCAGGCTACTTTGATGGCAAACAGGCAATTGAAAACAAATTAATCTTTGAAGTAATGAAAAAAAATGGTTACGCAAAAGGAATAAGAAAAGTTGATATAATAAGTGATGACATTATTGCTGTAACTATTGATGCTGCCTTATCTGGTGGAGCGGGAATGGCAAATGAGAAAGTAATGCAATTCCAAAAGCCCCAAAATTTCTTACTTTCGGAAGAAAATTCTGAATCCACAAACTCTAAAGCTCAATTTTATCCAATTTCTGTAGGCAGGCAAAGCTGGAACTTTGATACTATTGATGTAGAAGATTTTCCACTTGTACAAATTTATTTCCATACATATTACTTAAAAACTCCTCAAATGAAAAAAGGAATGAAGTACTCGATTAACATCCCCTTACTTGAAAATGCCGAAGTAAAAGAGATTAAATTTGAATTTACTGAACAATGTGTAACTCCGGTGATAAAGGTAAATCAAGCTGCATATTTCTCAAAATCAAATTCTAAATTTGCATATCTCGGTTGGTGGGCAGGCGATATAGGACCAGTCGATTATTCAAAATTTAAAGAATTTAAAGTTGTATCTAATGATTTTAAAAAAACCTTTTTTGAAGGAACAATAAAAAAGAGAAAAGGTTCTGATGAAAAAGTTAATGAGGAGGATGTAAGCGGAGAAATTGTATATGAAATGGATATCTCAGAACTCAAAAAAACAGGTATCTATCGGATTGTAGTGCCCGGTTTAGGTTCTTCATATTCATTTGGAATTGGTGTTGATGAATTTTCAAAGATATATCAGACTGTTCTCCGTGGATTCTTATTCCAGCGTTGTGGTTATGAACTCAATACAGAATTCTGCCGTTTTAATAGACCTGCATGTCATTTAAAAAACTACGAATCAGGACACCTTGTTTATGGTGCTAATGAAAAATACCAGGCAGGAAAACACATAATTCAATTCAAGCCTCAAAAAAAAGATGAAGAAATTCGAGAATTTAGAGGAGGATGGCACGACGCAGGAGATTACGATCTCTTTTACTCCCACATGATTTCAGCTTCAAAAATGCTAATTGCGTATGAATATGCTCCTAATATTTTTAAGGATGGAGACGCTTCATCTCCTGAAAACAAAAATAACGTTCCTGATATTCTTGATGAAGTAGAATGGGGATTAAAATTCTATGCTGATAACCAACAAGCAGATGGGGGAATTTTTGCAGGAAGGGCAAATGATGAGGATTATGGAAATAAAGAATGGAAATCCGAATTTGCAAAGTGGAAAGAAAAAAAGCCAGAATGGAAAAAATACGGAGATCTACCTCCTTTTGGGAATTTTTTCCCCTGCTCTGCATCTTGTGATACATTCGCCGCCGTTGCTGCCCAAACATCACGTAACTTCGCAAAAATCGCACCAAATAAAGCAAAAAAATACCTTGAACAGGCTGAAAAAGCCTACGATTGGGCAAGAAAAAATTCTGACGATGAATATGCCAGAGAAGGTATTAGTTACGGCAAGATTGAATGGAAAACAGCATGGATATGGGCAGCTTCAGAACTTTTTAAAACAACAGGAAAACAAAAATACAATGATGACGTTATAAAACTTGCAAATGATAAAGAAAATCCATTTAAAGTACATTGGGCACAAGCACATTCAATCCCTTTCTTCCAATTTGCTTATGCTTCATGTAATAGACCACAAGTAAATAAAGACATAAAGAAAAAATTTTACGACAATATAATCAAATCAGCGGACGAAATAATAAAAAATAATGATAGACGGGCATATAGAATGGGAAGTAGGAAGGAAAGTGGTGGATGGGGAAATCTGGTCGGCGGAGGATATTATGGGGAAATTTGTGTTCTCGCATACATTCTAAGTAAGGAAAAGAAATTCCTCGATGCCGCATCAATAAATGCTGACTATCAGCTCGGAGCAAATCCTCTCTCTCGTTCTTTCATCAGCGGAATCGGAGAAAACCCAGTAATTCACCCTGAACTGCGAAAACCTCTATATGATAAAAATGGAATCCCAGCTGAAGGGATTCCTGTATTCGGCCCAGGAGGAAACGAGAATAGCCTCGGCGAATCTTATCCATCAAAAGTCCCAATCTGGAGAAGATGGATTGACAACCGTGTCTCTGCATTACACTGTGAATTCACAGTCGGAAGTACACAGGGAGAAGCTATTCTTTTATACGGTATCTTAAATGCAGAAGAAAATAAATAATGGAGCATCAAAAATGAAAAAAATACTATTACTACTTTTTAGTATCTTCACAATGATGATTTTAAAGGGCTTTGAGATTGATAATGTCCACCTTGCAAACAAAGACATATTGTCATTTGATATCATTGATGGAAAATGCATTTTTAACCAAAAAGATGGTACTGGAAAAATTGAAGGAGCAACTGTAAATCCTTCTGAACTTGAAAAAAGCAATAACTACATCCTTAAATGTCCTGGTGAAACTAACTCGAAAATCACATTAATTCAAATCGGGCGAAAATCAAAAGGCTCACAATTTGTCAAATCAGGCGAATGGAAATTCGAACCAAGATACACACATACATTGTATTTGCGATTTTCGCAACCATTCAAAGATAAGGAAAAATATCAGATAACAGTAAAAAATCCAGCAACAGGTTGTGGAGATAAAAGTATCGAATTTATTATCGATTTCAAAAAAATGCGAAGCGAAAGCATACATATATCTCAGATTGGATTTCTGCCAGAAACAGCGAAACGCGGATTTCTTTCCTGCTGGGCCGGAACAATGGGTGCAATTGACTTCTCTGAAGCAGCTAAAACCGGATTTGAGATAGTCGACAAAAATGGAAATTCAGCTTATAAAGGCAGATTAGTTCTCAGAAGAAGAGCTGATGAAACTGGTGATGATGCTTATAAAAATAATTTTCAAGGTTGCGATCTTTATGAATTCGATTTCAGCGACCTACGTACCCCAGGAGAGTATCGCGCTGTAATACCTGGTATAGGATGCAGTTTCCCATTCAAAATTGGAAATGATGTGTTTGCCAATGCATATAAAACAACAGTTAAAGGTTTGTATTACCAGCGATGCGGTTGTGTTCTTGAACCAAAACATGCAGGAATTGAATGGGCGCGCAACCGTTGTCATCATCCGGCTGATGGCAAGAAAATAGAGGAAACAAATTTACCACTCACCGAATGTAGTATGGGCTGGGGAACTTTGAATCAGTTCCAGGAATTGCCAAAAAGGACAACTGGCAAAAATCTGCAGTTCTGGGGAGGATGGCATGATGCGGGAGATTGGGATAGACGCTCACAACATATGTATGCAGCGTCTTATCTGATTGATGTAACAATGCTTTTTCCTGGAGTATTTAAAGATGGAGAGCTAAATATCCCAGAATCAGGAAATGGAATACCGGATATTATCGACGAAGCCAAATGGTGTCTGGATTTCTTCAAACGTGGTCAAGAGCCCGATGGCGGGATAAAGGGCGGAATCGAAAGTGAAAATCATCCTGTTCCTGGCACACAGTCATGGAATGACCCCCTCCATTTATACGCTTATGCTGCCGACCCACTAAGCAGCTACTTATTCGCATGGAGCGCCTCAAAACTCTCACGGGCACTGAAAAATTTTAAAAAGTCAAAAGATGCGGAAGAATATCTGAAGGCCGCCGAAAAAGCCTTTGAATGGGCAGAAAAAAATGGCGGAGAGAAATACAATGACCAACGCAATGCAGTTGCAGCAGAGCTATTCGCCACCACAGAAAAAGAAAGTTATCATGACATATTCAAAATTACTTCAGTATGGACAAGAAATCCTGCATCTTCAGTAAAAGAATACAAAAAACATGACCAGCAAGCAGGCGCTTATAGCTATGTTGCCTGTGTTCCACAGGAAAAAACCGATAAAAAACTCCGCGAGTTAATCGTTGCAGCCCTCGTAAAACAAGCCGATGAATGGGTGGCTACTGCGGAAAAAAGAGCATTCAGATTCTCTGGAAATCTATGGCGGCCAATGAATTGGGGACTCGGCTCCATTCCGGATGTTGATGAATTAATCGCAGGATACGCGGCAAAAAAAGACCCCCAGTATATCGAGGCTATAGCATCATCTTGCGCATGGACATTAGGCGGAAACCCTCTCAATATGGTATGGGTGAGCGGACTCGGAACGAAACGTGTAACTCAAGTTCTTCACCACGATTCATGGTTCATGGCGGACGGACGCGGAATAGCAGACGTCGTCCCGGGACTTGTCCCGGGCGGACCAACGGCCTTCAAGAATCAGAGTAAAGGAATACACGGCTTCTCACAACGGTCTTTCCAACCGCCAATGAAAAACTGGCCTATTGCAGAACAATATGCTGGAAATCGCTATGACCCTGGAATGAATGAACATACCCCTAATATGATTGCTGAAGCGGCAGTAGCATATGCATTTATGTATGCTGTCGGAAAAAAATAGAAAAACCCTGTCAAAAGAGAGGGATAAAAAAATGAAAATTGCTATTTTTAAGGACAATGCTTTTTTGGCTCCACCTGATTATAATGCAGATGACATTGTAAAACTTCTTTCAGAAAATCATCTCAAATATGAATTAGTTTCAGAGAGAAAAATAAATAAACTATCCTCAGATACAGGAATACTCATTTTACCATACATTGATGGGGAATTTTCTCAAAAATCACTCGATGCCTTAATACGCTTTCATTCAAACGGAGGCTCCTTATTCTTTTTAGGCGATTTGCCACATAGGGGAAAATGGTATCCGCTTCGTAATATGTTTGCATATAAATTCCACCTTACCCGTTCTTATGATGATGTTTCTATAAGTGCGGATAAACCGGGAATAAAAGGACTCACAGAAAAGGGACATTCAATAATCGGAAATCTCAATGATATAAATTTTTTTAATGGGGAAAATTTCCATTGTCTAAGAGTAACAGCATTTCCCCCAGACATTACCTATCCCCTCCTCAAAGTTGAAAGCTCAAGTCATGCTGAAAAGTCAACCTCCATAGTTGCAATAGAACGAAAATGCAAAAAATTCTATGGTGCGAAATTCGCTATGATTGGCTTTAACGGAGGAGAACCTCGAGAAAATGCCTGCGGAGCATATAAATTTTATTGGAAATACGATCCTGGACTTCTCACAAGAAAATGGAAAGATATCAATAATGTCGTGCTAAAACTCATAAAATGGTTGACACCATCTCCCAAAAAAACAAATATAACAATTGACAAATCTGATATATGGATGGACAGATTAAGAAGAATTAAACAAAAACCCGTTTATGGTTTTTCAACATATTGGGCATTTAACGAAACAAAAATCCCTGATGAATTCAAATTTTTCTGTAGTGAAATGATAAAACGAGGATGCCGTTATATAAGAGCAAATATTCCATGGGAAGATATCGAACCTGCTCCTAAAAAATATGATTGGCGCAAAACTGATCAGCTTGCGAAATTCGCAGAAAAAGAAAATTTTCTAATTCAATTCTGGGTATTCCCTACAGTATATGGCTCCGGTTTATCCGATGCAGGCATTCCAAAATGGACTCTCAAGGAACCTGCAATAGACCGTTTTGGCAGAAAAGGTAATTTCCCAACATTATGGAGTCAATTTTATCGTGAACATTACTTTAACATGCTTACCCATCTAACAAAACGCTATGCAAAAGTAAAAGCTCTTCAAAAATTTATATTCGATTTTGGTAATTCAGATTTTCCATATTCTTATCATTATTACGGCGGAGATAATACAATATTTGATTACTCGCCACAAGAACGTAAAGCATTCGTTTCTTACTTAAAAAATGAGCTCGAATGGTCTATCGAAAAATGCAATATCCTTTTCTCCAAAAACTTCACAAATTATAATCAAATTCCAGTTCCATTCTCTGAAGAAAAAAACGCATTCTCCGTATATCTTGACTTCAGAACCTGGACCATTCGTAAAGGTATAGAAGAAGCTCACAGCATTATCAGAAAATATGCCCCTGAAAAACTCCCACCAGACCTTCCCGGACACGGACTCGGTTCAATTGCAGATTTGAGCACTTACTTCTATGAAGCAAAAGCAAAACACTTCCTTGAAGAAAAAATTTTCCCTCCAAAATATACAAAATGTCATAACTTCGGTAAAATCTGGGGGGGAGAACCATGGCAAGTTGGTGGAGATTATCGCCAATATGATGAAGCCCTTTTTCAGTCTGTCCGCCTTGGGGCAGATTATTTTACAATACCAGGAGCAGATCTCGGAGTTTATGGAGAGGATATAGCAAAAATTGGATATATCAGACATACCCTTACGGGTGCAAAAAGATTCAAATCAGAACTCGCAGTTATTGATGATCTTAGATGGAATAACTTCACCTCTCTGGCACATGTGGCAAGCAGATTCGACTTTCCTGTTGACTTGCTTTCCAAACAGTGCAGATTTGATTTTTCCTGCTACAAACTTTTAACTTTACCATCCAACGATGAAATTCTTAAAACCGTTACAGGCGGTGGTGGAGGAAGATTAGTTCCTGATGACGAAGAATGGTACTGGCTACTTAAATTAAGCGTTGAGAAAGGACTTAATTTACTTATTTTCCCAGAAACATGCAAAATTTACAAAACAGGTGTCCAGAGAACTTTTCTAAGGCAGGTTTTCGCACTTGAAAAAGTAAAATATAAAAATAGAAAAATAAGAAATATTATCTTCCCTGATTCTTTCGGCAGAGGTAAAATGTCAGGCAAAGCTTTTGAAGTAATAGCCGATGGCAATATTATCTTAAAAGACTCTCAAGGATACCCGTTACTGATAGAAAAAAAATACGGCAAAGGCGCGGTATTTCTTGCCGGTTATGATAATTCTGGAGAATCTTTTGATAAAGCTCTAAATTATGAAGAAGTTCCTTATTTAAGAGAACACACTTTATTGAAATTATGCAATCATCTTGGAATCCAATCCAATCGGATTGACAGTAATAACTTATATGTCTGGAAAGAAATAGTTCAAAAAGAAGGTAAAATGTATTTTCTCCTTTTTTCACACTGTAAGAAAATTATCAACGCAAAAATAAAGATAAAATTAACGAAGAATTTAAATTCTATCGTAGACATGGCAACAAATGAAGAATTCAAATTAAAAAAGACAGAAAATTTAAATTGGTATGAATTTGACATTCACCTAAATCCAAGAGTCGGTAGATATCTCAAAATACATGAAGAATAAATTTTCAAATATGAAAACTATTAAAAAAATTATATTATACTTTTGCTCTGTTGGTTGTACATATTTTTCCTTTTCAAATTTCACGTTGTTTTCCATGGAAAATATAATTTCAACAGAAAAAGACTTTGAAACATGGAGGATTTTTTCAGAAAAACATCTTTCTTTTTGGAATTGGACAAACGACGAAAAAAATAACGCATTCAGATTTAGTTCCTACAATATCGAAAAAGCGGAAAACTCTAATGAACTACTTCTCAGATTAAAAATATCAAAAGATTTTCCATGGAAAAAAACAAATGCTAACGTTTTCTCCCTGGGGAAAAAATACTTTCCCCCAGATGCAGATATAATAAGAATGAATGTAAAAGTTTTACATGGAGAATTTATCCTTTCAGTAGGTGGGCCTACAGCCTATTATGGAAATAGTGATGCTTTTGCAAGACCCATTCTCTTGAAAGAAAACACCAAATGGCAAACTATAAATTTCTCTCTGCACGAAGGACTCATACGAAACTACCGAAGAGCCGAATTTAGTAGTAATGCCCATATAATATATTATAATCGTTGGGCTCAAGAACCAACTTCAATAGTTATTTTTAAAGGAAGTTTTGGGGAAATATTGATAAAGGAGATAAAAGTAATTTCCACAGGAATAGGTAAAAAGTTTCCCGACCTGAATGATTCTGAATTAGAACTAATCTCTACTCTCATAAACTTTGATTCTCCATCCTCCATTAAAAACGTTTTTACTGTACTTTCTGGGGGCGACAATAGCATGAAAACTTTTGAAAATTCATGGACTAGAAAAGTCAAAATTACACATTTGCCTCCAGAACTTTCTGTAGTTGAAGAAAATGAAAAGAAAATTCTAAAAGTCAATGCACCATGCATTGAAGAGGTAAAATTTTTCGCAGTAAAAGTTTATACAGATGAAAGTTCTGGAAATGCACTTTCATTTAAAATCAAAATAGACACAAATCAAGAAAATTATTTATTGCCAAATATAAAATCTCAACCTCTGGATTTTATACTTCTCTCGACAGAAAGTCCTGATACTTTCAACTGGGAACTCTTTGCCCCTAATCCAGAATGGAAGACAGAAAAATATACTGGCTATGATTATAATATAGCATATGATAGACTTAAAACCTTAACTAATCTTTCAATAGGCATTTTTCACGCAAGAAGATTTTTACCTATATCTAATTGGAACTATTTAACAATACCCTTAATTGATTTTGCTCCCATTTATCTATCAGATTCCATGGGAAAATACCTAAAGGAACAAAATTATCTTCCACCTTCAAAATTAATTGCAATTGGCATTTTAGCACCATGGTCACGCTCTAAAACATCAGATATATTCATATCTCTTGAAAAAATAGATTTATCCAAAGTTTCGGATATAAAAAATCATAGCTCATACCCCCATCTTGATCCGTTAAAAAATAAAATTATAAAAACAAAAGCTGGAAATGCTATTATGTTATTTCCTGGTGAAAATCCTAATAATCCAGAGCTAAAATTATTAGAAAATATATGGTAAATAAATAAAAAATAGGGAGAAAAAAATGAGAAAAAAAAATGTCCTTTTTATGACCGCCGTAATTGTAACCTTATCGCTCTGCTCTTTGTATGCAAAAGATATCTCAACAAAAAATAATATTGAAACTGATGATATTCCACAAGAATTAATCGGAAAATTTCCTTTTGCTACTCCTACTTGCACAGGTGAAGTAAAAGACTTGAAAGTACTATCTTCCTCATGGATAGTTGTCGTAATTTATGATTTGCCAAACCTCGCGGATAAAATAAATGAATTGTCAAATGGACAACTCTACAAAGCAATAGATGATTGGGAAAAGAGCAAAAAGGAAGGGAAACCAAACTGGACTGCCTTTAAATTACCAGGCAAAATTCATGAACAATTCCTTGCTCAAGCCAGAGAAGAATCTAATGAAAGAGAACTCGATAATAAGGACAATTTTACAATTTCAAGTAACGATGATAAGAATTATAAGGATACATTAACACCTGCATATATTACAAGAGTGTTCATCTCACTCGGCGCTACAAGAATAAAAGGAATGCATGAAGTCGACTACGCTCATTATATCTACATGAAACTACCCTACGAAATGCAAAATGGCAAAAATTACAAAATAAAAGTTGCAAATCGAGGAGAAGCAGAAATAAAATTCGACGACAAATCAACAATATCATGGGCTATAAAAATTAATCAAGCCGGTTATCTTAAAGATTTTGCGAAATTCGCATATTTAGGAGCATTTACATACGAATTCGGACCTGTCGATTTTTCAAAAATAAATAATTTTTCCATAGTTGATGTTGAAGATGGAAAAGACGTTTTCAAGGGAGAAATTAAACTCATAGAAAAAAATCCCCGTTTTTCTGAAAAACCATCAAATAATAAAAATTCTGAAAATCAAAAAAATGAACGGCCATCAATGTACGGAGAAGATGTCTATCTCATCGATTTTTCAGACTTGAAAAAAGAAGGCGTCTTCTTCATTTCAATTCCTGGTGTGGGACGTTCATGGCCTTTTAAAATAGGAAAAAATGCATACGGTGAAGCATTTTATACTGCAACTCGCGGTTTATTCCATCAAAGAGCTGCCTTCGCCCTTGAGAGGCAATTTACTGCATGGACCAGACCAAAATCGAAAATGCATGATACTATTTATGAAAGCGAAAATATTTCTTTCCCTATTCAATCTGAACCCCCAAAAGGATATAGCCATTTTGATGTAATTGGTGCAACAACGGATTTAAGTAAAGAAACTAAGAACGTTGTAGGAGGCTGGTATGACGCAGCAGATTGGGATAGAAATGAACATCACTACGTTTGCGTCTTTGATTTACTCAATGCGTATGAATTTGATCCAGAAAAATTTACCGATGATCAATTAAATATTCCTGAATCAGGGAATAAAATACCAGATATCCTTGATGAAGCAAGTTTTGGAATTGACTGTTGGCTCAAAAGCATGGACAGTAAAGGCGGCATATCGGGATACATTGAAACATCCACCCATCCAGATTACGATGATCCCAATTATCCGTATACTTTTTCTCGTAGAACAAGGTGGAACTCTCTCTGTTATGCCGCTGCCGCAGCACAATTGGCATATAATATTCGGAATTTCGATGAAAAAAAATCTGAAAAATACGCAGAAAGCGCTAAAAAGGCATATGAATTCGGAATTAATCCAGAAAATTCTCTTGGGAAGATAATTATTCATGCCAAAAAAAATAGAGGCAAAGGTGAAGCTTACACTTTCGAATGGGAAGAAAAAGATGAATATAATATACCGTACCTTATCCATGCAAAAATGCAACTCTTTAAACTAACAGGAGACAAGAACTATCTAAATGGAATCCCGGACTTATTAAAGAAAACAAAAAGGCCTTTTGATTATAGATTCTCTCATAAAGATTTTTCAGCGTGGACACTATCAGATATTGCAATAAAAGGAAATGGTATCTTACCTGATGAAATTGTTCAGGAATGGAGAAATTTTTACCTCAATATCGCAGAAAACCTATATAAAAACCTAAATCAAAATCCATATAAAAATACATGGCCAAGATATCAAAATTATTGGGCAGGATGGGGAGCTTCTTGTATGACAAACTTTAATAGAGCACTGGCAATTGCTTACAAAATATCAGGAGACAAAAAATATCTTGATGCAATTATAGCAAATGCTGATTTTATGTTAGGAGCTAACCCTCTCGGGATGTCATGGACTACCGGAATCGGATTTGTCTACCCTATCGATATTCAACACGCAAACAGCGAAAATGACGAAATAATGGATCCCGTGCCGGGCATAACTATTTACGGAATAACAGGTGCTCCTCCAATGCATTATAAGGGAAGAGAGCTCATCTGGGAAAATAAAAAAGGAGAAAATAAAGTAAGTTTTATAAAAGAAGTAAATAAAAATGTTCCTTTCTTCAGAGCATGGTCATGCCATCCAGCTTTAAATACCGGACAATGTGAATTCACCATCCACGAAACAATGTCATCAACCATCTTTACTACTGCAATTCTCTTAGAAAAAAACTGGAAACCCGATGAAAAACTGAAAAATAGAAAACCTCGAAGCGACAAATATCTGTTCGGCTATTTTTATCTGCCATAAATATAGGGGCTTTCCTAAAATAAAAAAATAAATTTTCTCTTTCAAAAGTAACTCAAGTTACTACATAACTGCATTAATAAAGAAGGATACGAGACACATCACATTTAACCTGCATCTTACATTTGGTCAGTGCGGTAAGGTGACGCAGAAAAAGACGCCACAGTGTGGTAACTACTACTCCAGACCCTTTCACTGCAAAATATTGCCCCAAAATTGCCCATCCTTTCGCAGGTTCAATCAGTCAGAAATCCGAAAAATAAAAAATGATATCTGTGCAATTCATAACATCTTTATATTTTTATATCTATAATCTTTTGACTGATTAAAGCACAAAATTCAGGCTTTATAAAATAAACCAGCTACAATAAGCAGAAATGAGTTTTTAAAAAAAACAAGACTTTTTTCTTTCAACATTACTTTTTTTACGAGGCGATACGGAATAAATCTAATTTTATAGGCAATTCCTTCCTTGTAAATCGAACTAAATTAGAATGGAATTATGTAAAAATAAATTTCCTGAATTTGAATTAAATTTTTGGTACCTCAATCCAGCGCCTTTCTTTCCATGCTTGATATCCAAGTTCAGCAAGTTGTGTCCCTTTAGCTCCTTCACGTAAATTCCATTTAAAAGATTCGTTTAGACAGACGTGCCTTAAGAATAATTCCCACTGTACCTTAAATGCATTATCATACTGAATATTATCTGGAACTTCCTGCCAATTGGAGAAAAAGTCAATTTTCTGCTCTTCTTCAGGATTCCAGATAGGCTTAGGAGTTGTAAATTTCGATTGTATCCAACATTTCCGCAATCCAACCACAGCAGAACCATCACTACCATCAACTTGTATAGTAAGGAGATCATCTTTTCTAACTCTCGTACACCATGAAGAGAAGAAGTGGGCAATTATCCCACCTTCAAGCTCAAAAATTGCATATGCTGCGTCATCTGCAGTACACTTATATGTCTTCCCATTCTCGTCCTTTCGTTGCGCAATATGAGTTGCCCCAATACAAGCAAGAGACTTTACTTCTCCAAACAAATTATCAAGAACATATCTCCAATGCGGAAACATATCGAGAATCATTCCACCGCCATCTTCCTTGCGGTAATTCCACGATGGACGCTGCGCAGGAACAATGTCGCCTTCAAAAACCCAATACCCAAAATCTCCCTTTATTGAGAGTATCTTACCAAAAAAACCGTTGTCTATTAATGTCTTAAGTTTTAGAAAACCTGGGAGCCAGAGTTTATCCTGTACAACACCAGTTTTTAGTCCTGCTCTATCAGCCATGTCTTGCAGTTCAATAGCTTCCGCACTGGTAAGAGCAACTGGCTTTTCACAATAAATATGTTTTGATGAGGAAATTGCCTTCTTTACTGCACTTACACGACGATCCGTGCTCTGAGCATCAAAATAAATTTCATAATCCTTATCAGATAGGACAGTATCAAGATCAGTAGAAAATTTTTTAACTCCTGAAATTTCGCAAAGTTTCCTAAGCTTTAACTCATTTCTGCCCACTAAGATAGGATCTGGCATAATAAATTCTGTCTCATTAACTTTGATTCCCCCCTGTTTTATTATGGCCATAATTGAACGCATAAGATGCTGATTGGTCCCCATACGCCCAGTAACGCCATTCATTATGATCCCGACCCGTCTTATTTTTACATTTGACATTATTTTTTCTCCTTTTTATATGCTTTTTTCAGACTTTCTGTTTTTTGGCTCCTTCAGGTAGTGGCGGGACATCTATCCCAGCTTTTGGAAGAGTCCCATCAAGTTCTTGCTTCCAATGTGCTACATCACCCGCAGGACCATACACATAAATCATTTTTGCTTCTGCCTCACCAATATTAGTAATCTGATGGAAAACCCCAGGAGGAATGTAAGCAGCTTCTCCTGAATTCAAGATGATTTTTTCTTCCCCAAGACAAAATTCAGCTCTCCCCTCAAGCAAAAAATACACCTCTTCCTGTTCCTGATTATGCCATGGAACCTGTCCTTCTGGAAAGAGAGTAACAAACCCCATAGAAAAATTTGTGGCTTTTATTGGGGCAACGCCTCCAACAATATTTTGTGTTCTCCTACCAGCAGGATAGACTCTTCCTTCTATTTTTTTTAAATCTGAAATTATTATCATACAAATTTCCCCTCCTTCAAATTATAAACGAGATATAGAAAATCCGCCATCAACGTATACAACCTGTCCAGTGGAATACGCAATATCTCCACGAGCCATCATTAGTGCTGTTTTGGCTATATCTTCAGGTTGTCCCCACCTTTTCTGGAGAAGCAAACCTTCTGCAATCAATTTATCATATTTATCCTTTACTGCACTTGTCATATCAGTCATTATTATACCAGGTCTGATTTCAAAAACAGGAATGTCAAATTCAGCAAGCCTTACTGCGTAAAGTTTTGTCATCATACTCATTCCAGCTTTTGAAATACAATATTCTCCTCTACTTATAGATGCAGTTTCAGCAGAAATAGAAGATATATTAATTATACATGCGGAAAATCCTGAATCAATTTTCTTTTGTTCAATAAAATACCTTGCTACCAATTGTGTTAAAAAGTATGGCCCCTGTAAATTAACCTTCATTACTTGCTCATAACTTTCCTCAGTAGCCTCAAGAATATCAGCTCTCACAGCAGGGGCAATGCCGGCATTATTTACAAGCACATTCAACCTTCCAAACTGTTCTTTTATTTTATTAACAAGTTCATTGCGGTCTTTTGATAATGCGATATTAGATTTACAATATAGAACTTTTCGCCCTAAATTAGATATTTTTTTTAGATTCTCCTCTACTCTTTCTTGATCCTGAATATCAGCTATAACTATGTCGTAACCTTCTGAAGCAAACTTCATAGCTATGCCAAAGCCTATACCTCTAGCTGCTCCAGTTATAAGGGCCACTTTATCCTTCATTTAACTCTCCTTATTTTTTAGATTTTTCTTAAAATTGCAAGTTTTATATTTTCTGAAAATCTTGCCCAATTTTCATTTTCAAGAATATCTTTCTCAAGTAACCATGAACCACCAATCGCAATAACATCCTGACTTTTCAAATATTCCTGCATATTCTGAAGATTTATACCGCCAAGAGGAATAAATTTTACACCGAGATGACGATACGGTGCAGCAATAGAATTAAGCATTTTTAGTCCACCAAGCGGTTCAGCAGGGAAAAATTTAAAAATCTTACAGTTAAATTCAAGAGCTCTTTCTATATCAGAAGGCGTCGATATTCCAGGAAAAAAGGGCATCTCGAGATTGACGGATTCAGCCAATATTTTAGGATTTGTTCCGGGAGAAACAGCAAATTTTGCTCCGGCATCAACTGCCACTTTTAAGTCGTCTACGTTTAGAATAGTCCCGGCTCCTAATAAAATTTCAGGAAATCTCTTTGAAACTTCCTTTATTATACTGGCGGCAACGGACGTCCTGAACGTAATTTCGGCTACCGGCAAAGAATTTTCAAGCAAAATCTCACAGACTTTCAATCCTCTCTCAATGTCAGGTAAAATTAGAACCGGTACAATCCTGTACTTAAAAAGAAACTCAACTACATTTTTTATTCTCTCATTTACTTTCATTTTTTCACCCAATTTTTTAATAATTAAACCCCAATATTAACTTGACATCTAAAGATAAGTGATTATATTCTTTAAATATAAATTTTTAATTAAATTTTATATCATAAGAAAAAAAAGTCAAATCAAAATGAATAAAAAATCTGAAAAAAAAATCAAAATAAAAGATTTGGCTTCTATTTATGATTTTTCTATACTTCGCGAATTTCGCAAAAGAAAATCATACACAATAACTGAATTATCAAAAAATTCAGGAGTCCCCGTCTCAACAATTTCCAAATTAGAAAGAAATAAATGCTTTGCGGAACTTACAACACTTGTAAGACTGTCTTCGTCATTTGGGATAGAAGCATCAGAGCTCTTAAGAGCGGCAGAGAGAAAATATTCTGACAGAAAACGAGCTTATATCAAGAAAAAAGGAAAACTTAAATATGAAGAAGTTTCCTATCCAAATATTCGTGTAGCGATAATCGAAGCGAAAAAAGGAGAAGAGATTTTTAGACCTGAAATTCATCGAGATGACTACGAGCTTTGCTGGGTAAGAAAAGGTAAAATTAAATTATTTATAGGAAGGGTAGAAGAAGTCCTAACCAATGGAGATTGTGCACAATTTGATGCGTCTCTTGAACATTCATACAAAGCATTCGAAAGTTCAGAAATTCTTATTGTGCACTTAGCAAAAGAAAAAAAATATTAAATTTATTAATAGGAGAAAAAAAATGAAAAAAAATATAACGCTAAAAGTAAATGGAAAGAAAATTGTTATCACCCCAAACTATTACCACAGCATAGTATTAGGCAGCGGTGCTGCAGGACTTAACGCCGCCATTAGACTTGATAGCGAAGGTGTTAAAAATATTTGTCTTATAACTGAAGGACTCGATAAAGGCACATCTATTAACACTGGAAGTGATAAACAAACATATTATAAATTGGGAATTTTTGGTTCCGAGAAAGATTCTCCAATGGCTCTTGCAGAATCATTCTTCAACGGTGGCTCCATGCATGGAGATATTGCAATGGTAGAAGCAAGTCTTTCCGCAAGGGCATTTTTAAATCTTGTAAACCTCGGAGTTCCCTTCCCAACAGATAAATACGGACAATATGTAGGATATAAAACAGACCATGATCCTCTTCAGAGAGCTACATCAGTGGGTCCATATACTTCAAGAGAAATGTGCCGCGCATTAATCAAAGAATTAAAAAAAAGACCTGTTGAAATCAGAGAAAAACGAGTTGCAATATCGCTTTTAACAATTAAGGAAAAAAAAGTAAAACGAGCATGCGGTTTAATTACAATAGATAATTCAAACAATAAACCAATAGAAGACTCAATAGAAATTTATTTCTGTGAAAACCTGATTTTTGCTGTTGGTGGTCCTGGAGGACTATACAAAACGAGTGTGTATCCGTCAGTACACACTGGCGCAATCGGGCTTGCCCTGATAGAGGGCGCAAAGGCCAGAAATTTACCCGAATCTCAATATGGATTAGCATCTACAAAATTCCGCTGGAATGTTTCTGGAACCTACATGCAGGTAATCCCTAAATTCATAAGCACAGCATCTGATGGAAAAAGCGACGAAAGAGAATTTATGAGAGATTATTTTAGTACAACTGGTGAAATGAACAGTATGATATTCCTTAAAGGGTACCAATGGCCTTTTGATCCTCGTAAAGTCATTGGTGGTTCATCAATAGTAGATATCCTTGTATACATAGAAACGGTAATAAGAGGCAGAAGGGTTTTCCTCGATTTCCGTTCCAATTGTAAAGACTTTTCCTTTGATTCACTCAGTGAAGAGGCAAAAACTTACCTTAAAAAATCAAATGCTCTATTTGGCACCCCGATAGAAAGACTCGCAAAAATGAATCAACCAGCAATTGACTTATATCTGGATCATGGAATTGATATCCGTAGAGAACCTCTCGAAATTGCAGTATGTGCACAACATAATAACGGTGGACTCGCTGGAAATATATGGTGGGAATCAGAAAATATAAAACACCTCTTTCCTATAGGTGAGGTCAACGGCTCTCACGGGGTTTATCGACCTGGAGGTTCTGCTCTAAATTCAGGACAGGTAGGGGCATTCAGAGCAGCGGAATATATTGCCCACAAATATAAAAGAGAATCTTTGAAAATAGAAAATGCCATAAAAGAGGCAGAAAAAAAACTAATCGAAGTCTTTTATAATATAGAGAAAAATATTAAAGCGAAAAAAAACTGGCAAAAAGTAAGAATGGAAATACAGGAAAGAATGTCGGAAAATGCAGCGCATATAAGAAAATTAAATAACCTGGAATCCGCTGTGAAAGATGCATGGAAATTATGGGATGATCTACAAAAAGAAGGTTCAAGTGCAAAAGGTAAAAAAGCACTCACGGAAGCATTAAGAAATATTCAGCTCTGTTTCGCTCACTGTGTCTATCTTGAAGCAATACTATTCGCAGTGAAAAGTGGAGTAGGAAGTAGAGGATCAGCATTAGTTCTCGATAAAAATGGAATAAAAGCACATTCAGCCTTAGACGATGAATGGCGATTTTCTCAAGAAGATGAAAGTTTTAAAGAAAAAGTTCTTGAAACTATACCAGAAGGAAAAAATAAAATAGTATCTAAGTGGGTAGAACGGCACCCGCTCCCAAGTTCAGACGCATGGTTTGAAAATGCCTGGACAGCATATAGGGAAGGCAAAATATACAACTAATTTTGCTAAAATTTATATCCAGAGAAAACTCAAACAGAAAATTCAAAGTGTCATTCACTTTTCTGAAAGGGAACAATTATATAATTTTTTGTTTTCGAAATTTTAAGGATTGTCTCTAAAGTATTTTCTTCTACTTTTGAAAGTTCATTCTTATTGATTGAAAAAACAAGCATTGAGAGCTTTACTTTATACTTTTTTAAAAGAAATAAAGACAAAAGAGTATGATTTATAGCACCTAAATAAGGAGAAGCAACAAGTATCACCGGCAAAGAAAGTTCTCTTATCAAATCAATAAATAAGAAATTTATCTTTATTGGAACCATCAGTCCACCAGCTCCTTCAATAAGAGTAGTAGAGTCTGGATATAAATCCCTTAACCTTCTATATGAATTTTTTATTTTATTTATGCTGATTTTGCGATTTTCGCAAATCGCCGCAAAATAGGGTGAAGCAGGAATTTTAAAAGTGTAAGGGCAAGAATATTTTCTATGGATTAAGATTTTAGGGCATTTATTTTTTACTATTTGTAAATCTGGAAATTCATCTTCTGCACCTGTCTGAACAGGCTTCATATAACTCACATTTTTTCCTAAATTTATCAATTGATTAGCTAAGTAAATACAGGAAAAAGTTTTTCCGATACCAGTCCCTATACCGGAAATAAAATAAGATTTTTTTTTCAATAGGAAATTTAAATTTTGTTTAATGTCCATATTGAACATAAGTTTTAAATTTTTCTGAAAGTATATCACCATCAATTACGAATGTTACTGTGCCGCATTTATCTGTACGGAGGAATCTTTCCGTTCCTTTAGCAAGTATATCAGAACTTTCTTCTATGGTTTCTAAGATTACTGGCTCCACGAATGAAGGATTAACGCAATACAAAATTATTTCGGGTTTTACGCAATCAAGTAAAAATCTGATGGATTTCAGATGATACTTGTAGTTCGCTTTAGTAGGACCTGCCAGGACAACTATTTCTACATTTAATTCTTCTTTTGGAATTTTATTTATTACACCTATATCAGGAATAATAAGAACTTTTTTGTTTTTAAACTTTATTATTATGGGAAGCGAATATGAGCGGTAAACTTTTAGAGGATACTCAATTTTGATACCATCAGATATGTTGAAAGAGGCAGGCGGAGTAAAAATTTCCACTTTCCCTGATAGTGCATTTGCAAATCTAACGAAAGATTCATAATAATTTATTGCCCACTTTTTCCCTTCAAGTGCAGAATTATAAATCCTATCTTCTCCAATAGCCTTGAAATACATTTTCATTGAAGAAGAAGGCATAGTAGCTCCTGACAAACCATAAAAATTAGGACAATAAACTTTATCAATTCGAAAATTAGAACTTAGTTCGGCCAGGGCTGACATCCCAGAATCAGGAGAATGCCCAAGAAGAAAAGCATCCTCTATATAAATATTTTTTTTCATGAGTAAAAATGATTTTAAAGAACTCTGCCCAAAAAAAACATCCCCCCCTCCTATTAAAATGGCACCACGTCGATAATCTGAATTAGTTATGCAAATAACTGTATTTGAAGTATTCGCAAGTAAATGCAACTCAGCTCTTCTATCTGGTAAAATTTTATATCTGTATATAGGAATAGAAATCAATACTATCAGTGTCGCAACAGGGGGTACCGACTGTATCAAAGGATATTTTTTATACAATAAAAATGATAAACTCTGGACTTTTCTAATCCATAAACCAGAGCTTGCGAAAATCCCAAGCAAAAGGTAATAAATAATAAGCCACCTCAAGCCTGGAATGGGAGTAACCGGAAATGGAAATATTTCAGAACCTACATATGCAATCCAGATAAAAAATTTAGCAAAAACATAATTTGCTGCACCTACCATAAGAGCCAGCTGTTTCCCAACTACAGGGATAACACCTAACATCCCACCCAAAAGCCCTAATTGCACAATCACACCAATAAGAGGTATTGCCAGAAAATTTACAAAAATCCCGGCAACCGGAAACTGTCCGAAGAAAAATGAACTTAATGGGATCATCATACCAAATTGAATTGCAATCTGAGCTGCAAAAAAAAGCCTTATGGATATAGGTAATTTATCCGGATTTACAATAGTAATTTTGGGGAAAACTTCATTTAATTTGCCTCCCAAATACAAAAGAAGCCAGAAAAGAGCAATAAGAGCAAAAATAGTTTCAACTCTCAAAAAAAATTCCCATTTTATACAAATTAGATAAATCGATAACAAGAAAAAAATGACTCCAGCAAAAAATTTCCCCCCTCTCAACATTCTTAAAAGCCTGTCAAATGGATTAGTAAGTGTAACAAGCGAAAATACAGCGCCAAAAGAAAGCAAAAAGCCCGGCGAATATAGAGCCATCGGCCGACGTAACAAAATCAAAAATGAAGAAAAAGCAAGCCCGGTATAGGCTGATTGTGTCAGACCTCCTCCCCCATAAACATAAAAAATAATCACGAGTGAATTCATTATCGTAGCACGCAAACTTGAGGGTCTTGCTCCAGTAAGAAAAGCAAATAAAAAAAGTAAAATCACCAGGAATGGTGCAAAATATTTTGGATTTATACGAGTAATTCTGAACAGAGAAAATAATAGAAGTGAAACGACACTTACATGCAACCCGGAAACAGCCAGGACATGCCCAACACCAGAATGTCTGAAAAAATACTCAATAGATTTACCTCTGTATTCTTGCCCTTTTATTGAAAATCTTGTGCCTAAGACAGCACCACTTACAAAAAAAGATTCAGGAGGAGGTATAGTTTGCTGAATTGAAGAAAGAAAACTTTTCTTGGCTTTTAAAGCAGTTTCTATGAAAAAATTCCCTCTGCTCTCTTCTAAAATCCTTATATAGTCTTCTTTTTGTGAATCTTTACTGAAGACTTTTACAGATGCTATATAACCTTCTGACATTAAAAAAGATTCATAATCAAAACCGCCCGGATTAAGAGGTTTCGAGCTTTTTTGGTAAATTCCAGATATCTCAATAAAATAACCATAAGCATCTAATTCTGCGATTTTCGCAACAATTGCCTCTTTTTCGCTATCAAAGTATGGATAATTAACCGAAACTCTTACATCAACCGAGTCTGTAGGAATCCATCTTTCACCTTTTTTAAATTCTTTTACTCTTAATCTCAAATCAAGTCGTGTATCACTTCTTATTTCTGGTTCAGCAGCAATAAATCCCCTGAGTTTTACCCTGTCCTTATCAGGAAGATTATTGAAAAAGAGGACTGCAGCATTATTTGAAAATAAAAAATTATTTGTAATTAGAATGGCGGCCGAAAAAGCAAGAATTAAAACAGGAAAAAATCTCAATAAAAAATTATTTTCTTTCCAATTATATTCGCGATAAAGTGTAAATAAACAAGTTAGACCTGACAGTAAAAGAGTTCCCCCAAAAAAAATCTTAAAAAAATCTGTATTCAGCCTAAAAAAAGTAGCGAATATAATTCCAATAATATAACCAATTCCAATAGCTATCAAGCGTATAGATATCATTCGCCATCTCCTCTTAATTCAGTAGTAAGTTCAGTTGCATTATCAGGTTGATTTTTTTCAAACCAAACAAAAAAATCTTTCTGATTAAGTTT
>CAYRRM010000020.1:0-52318 GCA_964426675.1 uncultured Lentisphaera sp. | reverse complement strand
GCTCATCCCACGGAACCATGCCGGACATCTTCATCCACCTGTTATCCGGATCCAGGCCGCCACCAAAAGGAAAAATATCCTGGAACAGCTCTCCGGTATGCCTATCCTTTTTTCTGTACATCTGAATGTCCTCCAATTTGACGGCTCAAGTGCAAGGTTTTTGAAGGGACTTCTTGATATTCCTTGCAATTTAAACCATTTTTTTGAGAACATTATACTACATAAATACTTACTTGTCAAATGATTATATAATATTTTTTGAATTTTTCAGTGAAGCCTAAGTAGATTTTTATTACAAATATGTATTATAATCAAGACTGTTGTATTACTTTTTTGTTTTTATTTTTATAAAAATTACATTTTTGTTATAAAAAAAAACAAAGAATTTAATTAATAAAATATTTATAAGATATTGTAAGTAAATAATTTATATTTTAATATTGTTATTATTGGCACATCAAATGCTAAATCGAAAATAATCATAAAAGGTAATAAAAATAATAAAACAACAGCAAAAGGAGTAAAAAAATGAAAGAAAGAATGTGTCGACATCGCAGATTTCTAATGTCTGCAATTTTTATTTTGGGGGCGATGTATAGTCTGCTTGTAAATCTCAATGCGGATGATGGTTCTCCACTCAAGATGCCAGCAGGTGAAACTATTAATGTGAATGTTTCTGAAACCGTTGTTGCAGGTGGAGAATCTTCATCTGCTGCAATAGGTGCTGAGGCTTTCACTATAAGCAACACATGGATGATGGTTGCTACTTTCCTTGTTTTTATAATGCACTTAGGTTTTGCCACCGTTGAAGCGGGATTGTGTCGTTCAAAAAACTGCACAAATATCCTTTTTAAGAATACTTTGATTCCAGCAATAGGTCTTTTGACTTATGCGATAATTGGGTTTAATCTTATGTATCCGGGGGATTCATGGCTAGTTGGGAAATTTTTGGGCTTTGGTGGATTTGGTATAGGAACAGATGCAAAGGGTGTGACAAGTGCTTATAATCCCGGTTATACTTATTGGACGGACTTTTTATTTCAGGCGATGTTTGCTGCCACAGCGGCTACGATTGTATCTGGAGCAGTATGTGAAAGAATAAAGCTTGGCAGTTTTTTGTTGTTTTCAACAATTTATGTTGCTCTAATTTATCCGCTTGTAGGGTCATGGAAATGGGGTGGGGGATGGCTTAATGATATGGGATTTCATGATTTTGCTGGTTCTACGCTTGTCCACTCTGTTGGAGGCTGGGCAGCTCTTGTTGGTGCTATTATGGTAGGACCGCGTATCGGGAAATATGTTAATGGTGGAATAAAACCAATAATGGGGCACAGTCTTCCACTTGTAACGATTGGTGTTTTTTTACTATGGCTTGGTTGGTTTGGATTTAATGGAGGCTCAGTATTATCTGCTGATCCAGGTCCGGTATCATATGTGCTGGTTACAACATGTCTTGCTGCTGCTGCTGGGGCAATTGGGTCAATGTTAACTTCATGGATAGTTCAAAAAAAACCTGACTTAACGATGGTATTGAATGGAGTACTTGCTGGGCTTGTTGGTATAACAGCAGGGGCAGATGTCGTCTCAGTTTCTGCCTCAGTAATTATTGGTTTAGTGGCGGGGGTTCTCGTTGTATTATCAGTATTGAATATCGACAAGATGAAAATAGATGATCCTGTTGGTGCGACCTCTGTTCATCTCGTTTGTGGAATATGGGGCACATTGGCTGTTGGAATATGGGGAGAAGGTAAAAGTTTCATTACTCAGCTGATTGGTGTGCTAGCTTATGGTTTTGTTTGTGTGATATCGGCCATAATAATCTTTGGCATTATAAAGGTAGTTATGGGCTTAAGGGTAAGTAGAGAAGAAGAGATACGTGGTCTGGATATTGGCGAACATGCTATGGAAGCATATCCAGATTTCCAGGGTTTTTTAACAAAGTAATAAATTAAAATAGGAGAAAAAAATGAAAATTGTAACAGCAATAATTCAACCGGAAAAATTACCTGATGTAAAAGCAGCTCTTTTCGAGGCAGAAGTCCATAAAATGACTGTCAGCAATGTGATAGGATGCGGACAACAAATGGGATTTGAAGAACATTATCGTGGAGCTGTAACCGAGGTAAACCTTTTAAAAAAGATTCGCCTTGATATTGCGGTAAATGATAATTTTGTGCAAAAAACAATTGATGCTATAATAAAAGGTGCAAGAACAGGAAAAATAGGTGATGGAAAGATATTCATTACAAATTTGGAGGAATGTATAAGGATCAGAACAGGAGAAACTGGAAATGATGCAATAGGATAATCTCCCCCTCTATAGCAGAATAGTAAACTATTCTCCTCCCCTTTATAGTTTTACTATTCTGCTTTTTTTTTCTTGATTTATCATCTTTTCAGATTTATATTGCAATACAAGTGATAAAATAAATGGAGGTATTAATCATGAAAAAAATCTTCGCAATTGTGTTATTATTTGGGTTTGCATTATCTTATGTAAAAACAGCAGAACGTCCTACGCTTGCTGTTATGCCGTTTATCATTGATCAGAGACTTGAAATCCGTTTTGGCGACACCATAATACAACCAACTGTGATTGAAACTACTTTTTCAGACCAATTGATGCAGAATCTTGTGAAATCCAGAAAGTTTGATGTACTTGAGAGAGCTAACATAGTAAAAATCATGAACGAAAATAATCTTACAGAATCTGACTACGCAAAACCTGGAGAAGCAGAAAGGATAGGCAAACTTCTTGTAGCAGATTACCTTGTTGTTGGGTATATAGACAGACTTGAATATCAGGCAGAACAAAAAAATATTCAAATAACAGGTGAACAACGCACCTATATTATAGGAACACTTAAAGTTCACTTCAGAGTTGTAGAGACAAAATCTGGAAAAATTGTTTGTGCTCATAGTATAACAGAAAAATTAAATAGCAAAAATATACCTTTTTCAGATAGAAAAGAAATGACTATAGGCGATTTCCAGGATAAATTCTTTGAATCAGCTGCTGTAAAGGCGTCAAATTATGTGCTTGAGGGGATTTACCCAATAAAAGTCGCTTCAGTGTCAGGACTTGAATTAATGCTCAACAGAGGAGATGGCTCAGGATTAAACAAAGGTGATATTCTCTATGTATATGAAGTTGGGGAAATAGTTAAAGATCCAGATACTGGGGAATTCCTTGGTGCAGCGGAGGCAAAAATTGCCGAAATAGAAATAACAGATGTCTTGCAAAAATTCTCAAAAGCAAGAATTCTTACATCAACAGGAAATATAGTTCCTGGGAGTATTTGCCGGAGAGCAGAAAAAGTAGTCAAACAGGAACAACCTGATTATCCAAGAGTTACGCCAGGCTGGTAAAAAAATTTATTCAAACTTCTATTATATTATTTAAAACACTCTGGGGTGGTTAACTTTCTATAAAAATCAGCATAGTGATCTCTTTGCTCTGAATCCCGCAAAGCAATTGCTGTTCTTGGATGTTCATTCAAAATACCTGTAATCATATAAGGAATTATATAGCCCCATTCAACTCCGCTCTCTGCGAGTTTTACAAAATGATCCTGTATTACCTGGAGAATAGGTTCAATATTATATTTTGGATTTTTAAGCCACGATAGAAGCAATTCTATTGGACAATTTCCAGCTCCTCTGCCTATTCCATTTATTGTTGCATCGCAGAAAGTAGCTCCAGACTGAATAGCCTGAATTGTATTAGCAAATCCAAGTTGTTGATTATTATGTCCGTGAAATCCAACCTGTTTTTCCTTCAAGACTGAACGAAACAACTCAACCAGATATTTTACATCATCTGGATATAAAGATCCATAACTGTCAACAACGGTCACAGCAATAACGTTTGTTTCTTTTTCTATTTGCTCGAGAGCTTTTATAAGATCGTGTTCATTGACAGTGGAAATTGCCATAATATTTATGAATGATTGATAACCTTTTTGTTCTACGATATTTGCCGTTTCAACAGCTTTTGCAGTATCTTTCACATAAGTAGCAACTCTTACGAAATCAATTATGGCTTGATCTTTAGGGAGCAAATCATCAGTTTCAACTCGTCCTATATCCACCATGACACCTATTTTCATCTTATCTGGAATTTGATCTCCTATAACTTCTTTTATAGTGTCATCTTTACTGAATCTCCATTTCCCATATTCTTTTGGGTCAAATAATTTTTCTGAAGCCCTATAACCGATTTCCATATAATCAATACCGGCTTTTGTAAGAGAATGATAAACAGATTTCACCAGTTCTTCAGGAAACTGCCATTTATTAATCAGTCCTCCATCGCGAATAGTGCAATCGAGAACTTTTACTTTACTGTTCAAAACGATACTCACTTTTTCTCCTTTAGCTTCTTAGAATTAAAAAAAACCCCGCCTATTAAGCGGGGTTGATTGCCTACAAACTAATTAACGAAATCAGTCTACCGGGAGATCTTGGTACACAATATTGTAAATATCGTGCTCAGGCCCTACAACAAATTCAGGTTGCATCCATGGGCCGTATCCCCAGCCTGATTCATTTGGACTATCGGTAGCCCCTGGTAATGGAATTGGGAATGTAGCAATTTCTATTACTCCAACGACCTCTCTGGCTATGAAAAATCCGATGCCTTTCAATGTTCCATAAGTGACAGCAGCAAGTCCCCCTTCCTCTTTGTTTACATCGTAGATCTTGATGGGAATTTCCAGTGCTCCGAACCCTGCATTTACAATTCCTCTGCCAAGCTTTCGGAAAGGATCTCCTGCATGCAGATTGATAGTTGAAATGAGCATAAAGACTGCAATGACACACAGAAACTTTAGATTCTTTCTCATAAATCAACCCCTTATAACTTTTTGACTTTTAAATTTTATGTTGTTTTGTAAATTAACACTTGAAATTAACAGTTCAAGAGCAAAATTTATTTTTTTTTAAAAAAAACATAAAATTGAAAAAATGAAAAAAAAAATAAATGGAATTTCTTTACTCGGAAAATCAGGAGTAAAAGCGGCTAATACGCCGAATAAGGCTCTCATCGAATGTTTTGAAAATAAATTTCCTGATAGAGATTATGAAGTCATTTTTGAGTGTCCGGAGTTTACTTCTCTCTGCCCAGTTACAGGACAACCCGATTTCGGCATGATAAAAATAACTTACATTCCACACCAGAAATGCATCGAAAGTAAGTCATTAAAATTATTCCTACAATCATTCAGGAATTATAATACCTTTCACGAAGATGTGGTAAATATAATCAGAGATAAAATTATAGCCATAGCAAATCCGAAATACCTTGAAGTTATAGGTATTTTTCGCCCAAGGGGAGGGATTTCTCTGACGGTAAAAGCAGTTTATAAGAAGGAGTAAAAAATGAAGTTTATAGAATCAGGAAATATCTGTACTCCAAGATACTTTGCGGCTTCAGCTGTAAGTTGCGGACTAAAAAAGAACCAAAAAAAAGACCTCTGCATATTGTATAGCGAAAAACCAGCTATTGCAGCAGCAGCATTTACAAGCAATAAATTTAGTGCAGCCCCTGTTGAATTGTGCAAGGAAAAATTAAAGAAAACTGATTGCTTCAGAGCTATTGTTATAAATAGTGGCAATGCAAATGCCTGTACTGGAAAAGAAGGAATAAAAAATGCCAGAGAAACATCTGTTTATGCGGCAAAAGCCCTTTCAGTAAAAAGTGCAGAAGTTTTGGTATGTTCAACTGGGAGAATAGGTGTCCAGCTCCCAATGCAAAAAATTAAGAAGGGAATTGACATTATTGCAAAAAATCTTTCTGCAAAAAATGCTTCAGACGCTGCCGAAGCAATAATGACTACGGATCTTGTAAAAAAAGAAGCTGCTATTGTTTTTAAAACATTCGATGGAAAAGAGATATTCATTGGCTCTATGACAAAAGGTTCAGGGATGATTTCTCCAAAAATGCAGACATTTCCGCATGCAACCATGCTTTCATTTATCTCTTGTGATGCTCTTGTAGAAAAAAACTTTTTGCGAAAAGTATTTGATGAATGTATCCAGTCAACCTTTAATAAAATAACTGTTGATAATGATATGAGCACAAATGATACGGTAATTATGTTTTGCAATGGTGCGGCAACTAATAAGCTAATAAATGAAAATTCTCCTGATGCTGCAAATTTTGCAGAAGCTCTCAGGCTATTAATGGAAAAAATGGCAAAAAGTATAGTGCTTGATGGAGAAGGAGTTACAAAATTTGTAACTGTTATTGTAGAAAATGCGGCAAATAGAGAAGATGCTGAAAAATGTGCAAGAGCAATAGCTAACTCAATGTTATGTAAAACAGCATGGTTTGGCGGAGATCCAAATTGGGGACGAATTTTGGCCGCAGCAGGATATTCAGGTGCAGAATTTTCTCCAGAGAAAGTAGATCTGTTATATAATGATAAATTTGTAATAAAAAAAGGCAAGCCAGAAGAAATTCCAGAGAAAGAATTGGCTGAAGAAGTGGCAAAGAAGGAATTTGTAATAAAAATAAGGCTTGGCGCAGGGAAAAAAAATTGTACCATCTGGACTAGTGATTTATCTTATGATTATGTAAAAATTAATGCAGATTACAGAACATAAAAAAAGGTTGGCGAAAATTATGAAAGAAATTATCAATAAAGCATCTGTTTTGATTGAGGCATTGCCGTATATTCAGAGATTTAAAGGTGAAAAAATAGTTATAAAATTGGGTGGTAGTGTGATGGAAAATGATGATTTGATGCAAATGACTATTCGCGATATTGTTTTTATGGAAACGGTAGGCATGAAACCAATAATTGTTCACGGCGGAGGAAAGGCAATTACAGCCAAAATGAATGAAGTCGGACTTGAAACCAAATTTATAAATGGACTTAGATATACTTGTGAAAAGACAATAGAGGTGGTTGATGATGTCTTACATAACCTAATAAATTCTGAAATAGTACAAAAAGCCAAGAAGTTTGGAGGAAAGGCGCATCCTATATCGGGAAAGTCGTTCCTGAAAGCGAAAAAAAAATATACAATATGCTCAGAAACAGGAAAAAAAATAGATATTGGATTCGTCGGAGAGATAATCAGCGTAAATACAAAACCAATTTTACGAGCTATCAAACAAGGATTATTACCTGTTATACCCCCTCTTGCGTGTGATAGTAAAAAAAATATCTATAACATTAATGCAGATATTGCCGCATGTCATATTGCAAAAGCCTTAAAAGCCAGGAAACTTGTTTTTATAAGTGATGTACCAGGAATTCTTCTTGACCCCAAGGACGAAAGTACAGTAATATCCACTATTAAAGAGTCTGAAATCAATGATCTTATAAAAAGGAAAATTATCTCAGGAGGAATGATTCCAAAAGTTGAGAGCGCTATTGAAGCACTAAAAGCTGGTACTAATAAAATCCATATGATTGATGGCAGAATCCAGCACTCACTACTACTTGAAATTTTTACTGATAAAGGTATAGGAACAGAAATTGTAAGAGGTTAATTTTATGATTAGATTAGCTCACATTTTTAAACTAAAAAAAGACAGTAAAGAAGAATATATAAAAAGGCATAACCCTATCTGGAAGGAACTTGAAAAAACACTCAAAGACCATGGCGTTCATAATTATTCAATCTTTTTGAATGACAAGACGAATGAATTGTTTGCTTACGTTGAAGTTGAAGATATAGAGCGCTGGAATAGTATAGCAAATACCGAAATCTGCAAAAAATGGTGGGAATATATGAAAGATTTAATGGAGTGTAACCCTGATAACAGTCCTAAAGCAAAAAAATTAACCGAAGTCTTTCACATAGATTGAACACAAGAAAAAAAGAGATGGGAATTCTCCCTACCTTGTGAGCTCTGCAAAAACTAAAGGATCTTGAAAAGAAAAAGAATTTCCTCTCCAATATGAAATTTGATTTTCTTTCTTAATTATCATATTAATGAAAAAAGAGTTATTTTTCATTCCAAGAAGTGAAGTGAGTGGAATTTTTATTTCTGAACCATCAATTGAAGACTTAACTATAGCACCTTGAATTCCTTCTACTTTTCCCTTAAGTAAATCAATATTGAGAGTTTTTGCTTTTTCATCTCGTTTGTTAGTAATAAGTAATTCTATATTATTTTGTCCTTCTTCAAGTTTTGCTGCTATATAGAGATTCGTTTTATCAGCCATTAAACGAATTCTTGGTTGATTTTTTAGAATCGTAGAAAAGAAATATTTTCCTTTTTTCTCATAGTTATAAAAATTTGATAGAAGAATAGAATTTTCCCATTCTTCTTTCTTTATGGTTCCGTCAATAGTCAATTTTTGAGCTTCGGGCAACTTTTGAATGTCCGCAGCTTCTTCGATGTCAAGCGTCTTAAATACCATAGAGGCATCACGTCCGTTGAAAAGTGTGAGATTAATTTTGTATTTGCCATCAGGTAAGTTAGGTTTACGCTTCAAAGTCACTTCAAAATATTCCTTTTGTCCACCTTTTCTGGTGGTTCTCAATACGGGAAATTTTTTCCAGCTTTTTGATGGAGAAACGATTGAATCAAAAGCATCTGATTCTACTTTTAGATTTATGTCTGCTATGTCCCGGTCCATTGTATTCATCAAATAAACCCTAAAGGTTGCTTCTTTATTAATTCTCAGTTGTCCATCTCTTATATCGACTTTTACGGCAAGATCATCTTTTGCCTGCTCAAATACGTCATTACACAAATGAGCGAATAGAGAAAATGAGAGAAAAGTGATAAATACAAAAAACAATAACCTAACGAATTTCATAATTTTCCTCCTTAATCCTTAATATTTGTATATTGATTCTACAATAATCTTAAATGATAACATTTTAATAGAGAAATTCAAGCAGAAAAAATAAAAGTCAATTTTTGAGACTCATTAATGATGGTTATATTTCAAAAAACAATCCTTTTACACCTCGCACACGAGTAAGATGCATTTTTTTAGCGAAATTCGCAAGTTCAAAATCCGTATAACTTTCTTCTTCACAAAGAGAGTTATCTATCATTTCTGTTTTATGAAACTGTTGAAGAATCCAATCTCTTACACCAAGTTCATCAAGTTCATTTCTTATCTTTCTTAAATCGTCAAATGAAAGTAATCTTTTGTGGATAGTCGTTTTTACTTCAGCAAGTTTTCCACTTTCAAGTGCGATTGTTATGCTTTTCCAAATTTTTTCCACAATATCGTTGTCCTCACTACCACTAAGTTCTTTGTATTTATATTTTGGAGCTTTGTAGTCAATTCCAAAACTATCAACTAATCCGTGATTCACTAAAGTTTTTAATTTTTCAGGATTTGAGGCATTTGTATCAACTTTAGTGAGATATCCCATTGTTTTAATTTTTTCTAAAAAAAGAGGTAAATTCTTTTGTAGGGTCGGTTCTCCTCCACTAATCACAATTCCGTCAATCTTACCTCTCCTTTCTTCTAAGAAGCTTAGTATAGCTTTTTCTGAAAGTCTCGGTTGAGCTGAAGATTCAAAAACGAGATGAGGATTATGACAATAAGGGCACCTGAAATTACAACCTGCAGTAAAAACAATAGCAGCGATTTTTCCAGGATAATCTATAAGTGAAAATTTGTCAAAACCCTTTATAATCATAATCAAAAATTAAGCCCTGTATAAAAAACTTTCATATTTCACACAGGGCCATTTTTATACAATAGACTAAGCTATTTTTTCTGTTTTTTTCTGAAAATCAGGATTATATGTTTTTCTTTCTTTAAATTCCTCTTGTTTTCCGCGATTCCAATTCCTTACTGGCCTGTGATAACCACAAACCCTTGTATAAACTTCAGTTTTCATTCCGCATTTTGCCATTTTCATCTCCTTTTTTTCTTATTCAACTTTATCTGATTCATGGGTGGCTTTTGAAACAGATAAAGCAAAATTTTATTATTTGTTAATTTTTATAAAAACTTAACCAGCTGACACCATTTTGAGCTTGGGTTCTAATTGTTCAGTATCAAAAGGACATTCATGATGTTCCCCGGAGATATAACCGTGTACCGGACATACACTAAATGTTGGTGTAATAGTGAAATAGGGTATCCTGTAATTTTCAGCAATTTTCCGTACAAGCGCAGCAGTTTGTCTTTCATCATCAATCTTTTCACCTATGAAGCAATGAAAAACCGTTCCTCCAGTATATTTAGCCTGCAATTCCTCTTGAAGATCAAGGGCATGGAAAATGTCGTCAGTATAACCAACCGGCAATTGAGATGAATTAGTATAGTAAGGATCTTTATCTCCTGCACAAATTATCTCAGGAAATTTATACTTATCAATCCTTGCGAGTCTGTAACTTGTTCCCTCTGCAGGTGTGGCTTCGAGGTTATAAATATGCCCCGTTTCTGCTTGAAATTCTGATATTCTCTCACGCATACAATCGAGAACTTTTAAACCAAATGCCTGTCCTTCCGGATCAGCTATAGAACAACCTATAAAGTTAAGGCAAGCTTCATTTAATCCGACAAGACCAATTGTGCTGAAGTGATTTTTTAAAGTTCCAAGATAATTTTTTGTATATGGTAGTAGATTGCTGTCGAGGTGTCGTTGGACAATTTTTCTTTTTATTTCAAGTGATTCTTTTGCGAGATCCATTAAATTTGTGAGTCTTGCAAAAAATTCATTTTCTGTTTTTGCAAGATAACCTATTCGTGGCATGTTGATTGTAACCACACCTATGGATCCAGTTTGTTCTCCAGCGCCAAAAAGCCCACCAGTTTTATTGCGAAGTTCGCGAATATCCATCTGGAGTCTACAACACATACTTCTTACATCGCCAGGTTTTAATGAGCTTTTTATAAAATTCTGAAAATAAGGAATTCCATATTTGCCCGTCACTTTGAATAGGAGTTTTGCGTTATCACTATCCCAATCGAAATCATTCGTAATATTATATGTCGGAATTGGAAAAGTAAAAACTCTGCCGTCTTTATCTCCCTGAGCCATCACTTCTAAAAATGCTCTGTTAATTAAATTTACCTCTTCCTGATAATCACCATAAAATTTATCTTCATGTATCTTGCCACCATGGATTATTGGAGTATTTCTTAAATCCTCCGGTATAACCCAATCAAAGGTAAGATTTGTGAATGGAGTTTGGCCCCACCTGCTGGCTATATTCAAACCAAAAATAAACTGCTGAATATTCTGCTTAATCTCATTATATTCCAATTTATCTTCCCTGATAAAGGGAGCAAGCATAGTATCAAATGAACTAAAAGCTTGAGCTCCTGCCCATTCCGTCTGAAGAGTGCACATGAAATTTACTATTTGTCCAAGAGCAGTGTCGAAATGTTTAGCTGGCGCCGCACTCGCTCGTCCTTCACACCCTTTAAATCCCTCCATAAGAAGTTGCCTTAAACTCCATCCAGCGCAATATCCTACAATTCCACAGGATAAATCGTGGAGGTGAAAATCTCCATTGCGATGAGCTTCTGCAATTTCCTTTGGATAAATATTTGCGAGAGTGTACTGAGCAATAACAGATCCACTCACATGATTAAGCAAACTTGCATAAGAATAACCGGCATTTGAATTTTCATTCACGCGCCAGTCATTTTGGTCTATATAAGAGGAAACAAGATCCTGAACATCCATCATCAGCTTCTTGCCTTCTCTAACTTTTTCCCTTTGAGCACGATAGAGAATATAAGACTTTGCCGCTTTTGTTAAACCCCTCTTTATAAATGCAGATTCTACTAAGTCCTGAACTAATTCGATATCAGGAACATCATTATCAACGTGAAGATCAGAAAGAGCTTTTAAGACATCTCTGCATATCGTAAGAGCAAGTTTTTCATTAAAAGTCCCTGCAGCCTTCAATGCCTTTCCGGCCGCTATGGTTATTCTCTCAGGATTGAATTCAACAATCCGCCCATCTCTTTTCTTTATCCTGCTAAAAGGCGCCTTCAAAGACATAGAATGCTTCCTCCATTATTTTTTGGATGAAAATCTTTTTTAATTGCCTCAAGGATGGGTGGCTATACCTCGAAGCTATATTGAACTTTAACACATCTAATTGTGGTTTCAAATAAAAAATATACAATATATTGTATTTTTTTTATAAATCATTAAAAAAGAATAACTTTTTAAAAAAGATTAAATTCCAGGAAAAAATAACTAATTTTTAAATAAGATTCTTATAATCAATTTGTTGTATTAATACAAGAAAACTGTAGATAATAGTAGATGTAAAATACAGGTATATTCCTCATTATTAGCCTCGACTACTAGTTACTACAGCTTCGTCTCGCTGCCTGTTATTTACGGCAAATGTGCCCAACTGCTTTTTTGGGATAATGCAATCATTAATTTAGCATGGGTAAATTTTATAATTCGAATCTAAAATGCATCTAATTAAGAGCTTGATTTTCTGATAAAATCCGAGATAAAACTTCGGGGCTAAATTCTTAATTTTGGGGGTTAATATTTCATTGGATCATAGCCGAGGAGATTTCTTACGTGTGAAATATCGTTCCAGAATAGTATAGTAAGAATTGGCGTTTCTTCTGATGGGAAAAGAATAGAAGATATACCGCAATTATTTGTGCCAAGGTAAAAATTTTTCTCAGAACTTTTATATTCTATCAATTCTTTTAAAAAAATACTGAAAAAAGCTGAATGAGATATAACAAGTATTCTTTTGTATTCTGTTGAGTACAATGTGGAAATAAAAGATCTTGCCCTCTCTTCTGTTTTTATATTCCATGCATTTTGATTATCTGGAATACCATATGCGGGCAATTCTTCATATGGGAGAATTGCCTGATAAGCTCCTTGTGGCATATCTTCTATTAATCTGGAATCGAAGAATACCTTTTCAGCATCAATTCCGGAGTACTCATATGTTTGTCTTGCTCGTTTTAGTGGACTTAGAAAAATTGCATCAAATTTGATTCCACTTAGTGGTAATTTTAATTGTTCGGCCTGAAGTGTGCCCAACTTGCTGAGAGGAGCATCAATCCCAATAAATTCATTTGTCTGGGCCTGGCTTTCAGCGTGCCTAATAAGCCATACTCTTTTTCCTTTCTGTCCCATAATAAATTAACATTTGAAATAAAAAAAATATCCCGTAATTTAATTCAGCAAATTATCTAATCAAATAAAAAAAATAGGAAAGAAATGAGTAGTATATCGAAATACGGGAAATTTATTGAGGAAGAAAGTTGTTTTGAACTGGTAAATGAACCACCACGAAAATGGAGAAATATTCATTACAATCGGATTGGGGATAGGGAAGTTTACTGTGAAGTTAGTAATATAGGAGATGGACCAACGAGGATTCGTGATGAAGATGGTACAACCTGTAATCTAACTACATGGGATTCAAAGTTCATTTATGTAAGAGATGATTCTACTAACAAAGTTTATTGCCCCGGAGGAAATCCCGGCATAGAAATACCTGTTAAAAAATATTGTAGATATTATCCGGAAAAGACAGTTTTATATGCAAAATACAGAAAAATTGAGTTGATACAGAGAGTTTTTGTTCCATCAGTTTTACCTGTTGAAATCTGGACGCTTTATTTGAGAAATATTTCCAGAAAAAAATTGAAAATTTCTGTATTTGCTTATGCACTTTTTCCTCTTGATGGTTGTGATAAAGAAGGAAGATATATTGGGAGAGATAATTATTCAGAAGTTATTCCTGAATTAGGGGGTGTTTTTATTACTAACAGAAATCGTTTTGCTCCTACGAATCGTTTTAAAGGTTTTATGATAGCATTAAAGAATTTTTATGCAGCTGATGGTTACAGGGACCAGTTTTTAAGGAGTGAATTTGCGGTTGGGACCCCGAAGATTTTATTCGGCTACGATTGTCAGAATAAAGGGTGGTATGGGCCTGATTGTGCTGCAGCTGTGCAGACAAAGATAGATATAGCAGCGGGTTCATCAAGGCGCATTGATTATGTTATTGGGCAGGCTGCTTCGATAACAGAAATAAGGAAAATACGGAATACTCTTACAGAGAAAAAAATTGATGAATTATGTGCAGAACAAGAAAAAAGAGAAAGAATACGATCTCGCTCTTATACTGTAAGAACGGGAAATAAAAACTATGATGCTCTAATCAATATATTTGTAAAAAAACAGCTCTATTCGTATCTGATAAATAAAAGTGGCTTCAGGGATAATCTTCAAGTGGATGCCGCACTTGTGATGAGTGATCCTGACGATGCGATAAACAATTTTCTCAGAGCCCTATCTTCACAGTATCCTGATGGAAGAGTTCCCCATAGTTTTCGCCCATTAAATCGCCTGCAATACTCAGATAAACCGGCATGGATTTTGTTTGCGGTTCCAGCCTTGATAAAGGAAACTGGAGATTTTTCTCTTCTTGAGAAAGTAGTTCCATTTTTTGAAAGTAATGAAAAAGGGACAGTTTGGGAACATATGTTAAGAACAATGAGATATTTGGCGAGTGATACTGGAAAACATGGGTTCTGTCGTCAGCATCACGCTGATTGGAATGATGGTCTTGAAGCTACAAAAGAGGCAGGAGATCGTGAAAGTATAATGGTAACTCAACAGTTATGTTATGGCTTGCTTGAGCTTCAAGAAATAGCCAGTTTACTTGGAGAAAAAAGCATCGCTGTAGAAGCATCTCAGATATATCAGGATTTTAAGGCAAAACTCAATAAAGATGCCTGGGATGGCAAATGGTATGTAAGGACGATCTGCGAGGATGGATATAGAATTGGGTCTTCAGAAAATAAAGAAGGGAAAATTTTCTTAAATACACAAAGCTGGGCGGTAATTTCGCAAACCGCTGATGGGGAAAGAGCAAAGATTTGTATGGATAGTGTGAAGAAATATCTCGAATGCGAGATTGGTTTTAGAATCTGTGCTCCCGGTTTTTCCAAATATGATCCGCGTGTCGGAAGAATGTCAAACTCAATGCCTGGTTTCGCAGAAAATGGCGGTTGTTATAATCATGCAGCAGGATTTAAAGGTCTTGCAGATTGTCTTCTAAGAAGGGGAAACGATGCGTGGAGGACTTTTGTAAAAATTGCCCCTGATAATCCTCAAAACCCTGTAAGCCAATCCGCCTGTGAACCATTTTCATTCACTAATATGTATGCACTTACAAAACATTGTTATGGATTTGCTGGTTATCCATGGAGGACGGGAACTGCCGCATGGTTTACTATTTTACTTGTAGAATGGATATTGGGTGCGAGAAGAAGCTATTCGGGCTTGATTATAGATCCCTGTTTGCCTGAAACGATGAAAAAAGCAGAATTAATTAGAAAATTCAGAGGTGCTGAATATCTTATTAGGATAAATAATACAGGTGCTAAAATCAAAAAAATCAAGTTAGACGGACAATTCATACGAGGAAATATCTTGCCTGACTTGAGAAATGGAAAACATATTGTTGAAGTATTGCTTTAATCGTGGATTATTTTTTGATTTAGTTTTGTGCTATTTTCTTTTACCTGTCGATGAAGACTGCGGCCATATGAATCTATTGTAACAATTAGCGGAAAATTTTTTACATATATTTCATAAGCTGCCTCAGCGGGACCAAATTCTTCTAAGAAGTAACAGCCTTTGACTTTAGAAATATACTGACATGCAGATTGGGCACAACCACCTGGAAAGCTTAGATAAATAGCAGTATATTTTTTGCAAGCTTCGGTAAAATTATCGCCCATCCCTCCTTTCCCAATGAAAATTTTGATTTTAAATTTCTCTATTATTTTAGGTGCGTAAAGCCCCATTCTCCATGATGTGGTGGGACCTGCTGCTAAAAGCTGAATAGAGTGGTTGGCTGCGAATTTCGCAATAGGGCCACAGTGGTAGATTGCTGAACCAACTGGGAGAAATGAAGGATTAGAATCCATTGATATGAGTTTTTTATGAAAGGCGTCTCTTCCTGTAATGATGATTCCAGAGAGAAGAACTTTATCTCCAATATTAAGTTTCTTTATATCCTCATCGTCTGTAATTGGACTCTGCAATGGTATTTCTTTTTGAATCTTCATATCAGTACATGAGAATTATACGGAATAATTAATGCTTTTGTTTTGTGATTTCTAAAGAATTCAGCAAATTTCAGAGGGTCATAGTTTCGTTTTGCAAAACAGCTGTAATGCGCGGGAACAATAGTTTCTAAATTAAGTTTTTCTGCCAGTTTTACTGTGTCTTCAAAAAATGGGAATTCTCCTTCCGTTGGATGGGTTACTACAAATCCTATTTGTGGTTTCAATTTTTTTATGGCGGTCAGGATTTCATCGTGGTCGGCAAGAGTTCTGATACAGTCTCCGGTAAAATACAGTGTTTTTTCATCGATTTTTATCACATATCCAAGATGAGTTGTATCGGGTGGAGGAATATTTGCTTTCTTATCACCATCTGGAGGTTTTGAATAAAATGAATATATTTTAACGTCAAGGTATTCAATTTTACTATTTGGGGTTATTGTGATACAGTTTTCAGCAGGAATATTTGCTTTTGATGTAATTCTATTTATAGATTCAGGAGGTCCTGCGAATTTCGCAAATTTAGAAGTTGCAAAGATATTTTTTACGGTTTCAACGTGTGTGTGGTCGAGGTGATCGTGAGTAAATAGAACGAAATCTACCTGTAAATCTTTAGGATTGACAGGAGATGTCTGATAAACATATACCTCAGAAGGACGACTTTCCGGGAAAAATGGATCTATCAGTATGATTTTTCCACTTTTTCCCTTTATAGCGAAAGAGTTTTGTTCAAACCAGTGTATTGCAATTTTCCCATGTGGAATAGTTAAATTGGAGAGAGTATACATAATATAGATTTTCCTTTTAAAGTTGTTTTTTCAATATAGTTGAGTCAAAAGGATCTAATTCAATAGAGCCTCTTACTTTTTTATTATTTATCATATCTATGTAATTTTGACTGCCAAGTTTAATTTTTTGTTTTTTGTTTTTAAAGTTTAGAAGAAAGATGAATGATTTGTTATCATCTTTTCTTTCAACTATGCTTATTCCTTTTGGAATCTTTATTCCGAGTATAGGATTGATGTTCAATTTTTTTGTTATGGATAGGTAAATTTTTTCAAGGGCTTTTCCCTCAGGATTACATGCGATATAAATGGCACTTCCTTTAGCCCATTTATTAATAGTTACTGCAGGTGAAGTTTTATAAAATTGTTCTGAAAATTTTGCTATCGGTTTAGCTGTTTCGCAATGAATTATTTCACATATTCCTGATGTCTTAAATTTTCCATTTATAAATAAGGGATTATTTGGCAAAAATTGTATGGATTGACTATCATTAGGGGTGAGTTCATCAAATTCTTCATTTCTAAAGCCGAGTAATTTCCTGAGCCCGTCGCCTGGTTTTTCGCCAGTAAAACAACGATTATATTCATCTACATATCCAGATAAATGACTTAAAACTATAGTACCACCATTTTCTGTGAATTTTATAAGTCGTTCAACAAGATGTGGTTTAAGCATATATAGCATTGGAGCGACAATGAGTTTATATTTACTAAAGTCACAATTGGAATTAATTACATCGGTTGGAATTGCGTTCTGCCAGAATATTTCATAGTGTTTAAGACAGTTGTTAAAGTAATCCTTATTAGTTTGTGAAATATTTGATGTTTCTATTGCCCATTTTACTTCCCAATCACATATTATAGCAGTTTCTGGTGATTGGCTAGAACCGAGAATCTCTTCAATTTTGTGATGGATTTCGGAAATTTCCGTGACTTCTCTAAAAACGCGTGTATTTTCACTCCACGCGTGGTCGACCACTGCCCCATGATATTTTTCGCATCCTCCTTTCCCTTTTCTCCATTGAAAATACATGGTGCCGTCAGCGCCATGCGCTATTGCCTGAAGCATTTCAGTCTTGTGTACATTGGGTCTTTTTAACCTATGATAATTTTGCCAATTTGTGGCAGAGGGGCTCGATTCCATGTATATATATGGCTTTCCATTTTTTAGCGAACGTAACATGTCATTTTTCATAGCTACTCTTGCGGCTGTTTCTGAATTATCTTCAGGATCATACCATGAAGGATATGAATCGTCAGCTATGAAGTCGCAAAGTTCTGATACTTTCCAATAGTCAATAGTAGGAAAGAATCCCATAAAGTTCGTTGTTACCGGGATATCCGGGGTAATTGATTTTATAATTTGCTTTTCAAAATTCATGAAGTCGCATAATTGCCAAGTAGAAAACCTGAGCCAGTCGAGCCGAATGCCATCGACATAATCACGGGGCTCAACTTGAGACCAATCGTTATAGCCGTGACTCCAAAAATTAGTCCACATAGCATCATTAAATTTTTCTATTGTCTTGTACTTATTTTTTAACCAATTTTGCCATGATTTAAGACAGAGGTCACAATAGCATTGTCCATTGTATTCATTCGATATATGCCATCCTTTCAAGGCAGGATGCTCTTTATAACGTTCTGCGAGCTTTGATATAATTATTTTAGCCTTTTCCCTGTAAATCGGAGATGTCCAGCAGTGATTATGCCGGGTGTGGTAGTAATCCCGTATGCCTTCTTTTGATACTCTTTTTATTTCCGGGTATTTCTCTGCCATCCATGGCGGTTTTGCTCCTGTTGGTGTTGCGAGGAAGACGTTCAGATTGTTTGAAGCCATTTTGTCCATTATTTTATCTAACCATTCGAAATTAAATTTTCCTTCTTGAGGTTCCAGAGAGCTCCATGCGAATATTCCTATTGAGAAAGTATTGCATCCAGAAAGTTTCATAAGCTTGAAATCTTCCTCGATTATATCCGGGTAATTTAGCCATTGATCTGGATTGTAATCTCCTCCGTGTAGAAAATGCTTAAAGCCCTTGATGATATTAGGATAAGCCATATAAAGAACTCCTTTTTTTTCTATAATTTAAATTTTCATATTGACTTATCAAGAAAATTCTTTTTGGCAAAGTTAATTTTGTATTTTTATCATTGAGTGATAGATTTTTGACAAAAAAAAGGAGTATTTTTTGAAATTATTGATAGTTATACCTGCCAGATTCGCAAGCACAAGGTTTCCAGGAAAGCCCATTGCTTTACTTGGAGGAAAACCAGTAATTCAATATGCTTATGAAAATGCAGTTAGAGCATCAGTTGGACCGGTTGTCGTAGCTACTGATGACGAGAGAATTCTTAAGGTAGTTGAAGCTTTTGGTGGACTTGCGGTTATGACATCTCCTGAACATCCTTCTGGAACCGATAGAGTCAAAGAAGCAATGGATAAGTTTATGCCAGATTGCGATGCTGTTATCAATTTACAGGGAGATGAGCCTTTTGTTCCTGTGGAGTTGCTTGAGGAGATAGCGAAAAGATTGGAAATAAGCTCTGATGAAGAAATCGTTACCGTAGCCGTGAGAGCAAAACGAGAAGAAATATCTGGAAATCCCAATATCGTAAAAGTTGTCGTGGATTCAAATATGCGCGCATTGTATTTTAGTCGAGCTTCAATACCGTATTTACGTGAAGGCGGGCAGGAATGTGGAGTATTCAGACATTGGGGAATATATGCTTTCCGTAAAAAAGCAATAAATAGATTTGTATCTTTACCAGAATCTCCACTTGAAAAATGTGAAAAACTTGAGCAATTAAGAGCCCTCGAAAATGGGATGAATATTTTTGTCATTATTACTTCCCATTCAAGTATTGGAATAGATACACAACAAGATCTGAGAGAGGCGGAAAAATTTCTTATTGGTAGCACAACATCTAACTTGAAAAGGGGATAATATGGGTAAATCTATGAATAATTTAAAGTTCTCTCCAAATAAAAAACTGCTTTTAATTGCAGGACCGTGTGTAATCGAAAGTTTATCACTTTGTGAAGAAATAGCAGATTTTTTGAAAGCGACCTCTCTTAAACTTGGCTTTAATCTTGTTTTTAAAGCGTCATATGACAAAGCCAACAGGACTTCAATAGCATCATTTCGCGGACCTGGTATGAAGGAAGGACTTGAAATATTAACTCAGATAAAGGAAAAATTTTCTCTGCATATCCTGACAGATATTCACGAAAGCTTTCAAGCCGCAGAGGTTGCGAAAATCGCAGATATCATCCAGATTCCTGCTTTTCTCTGCCGTCAAACATCCCTTCTCATTGCTGCCGCAGAGACAGGTCGTTGGATAAATGTAAAAAAAGGACAATTCATGGCTCCTTCTGATATGAAAAATGTGGTTGATAAATTACATTCTGTGGGTAATGACAGGATTTTTCTTACGGAAAGGGGAGTTAGTTTTGGTTATAATAATCTTGTAGTTGATATGAGGTCATTAGTCATTATGAGGCGTTTTGCTCGAGTAATTTTCGATGCTACACATTCTGTTCAATTACCCGGAGGATTAGGTAAAGCTTCTGGTGGGCAAAAAGAATTTGTTTTTCCTCTTGCTCGTGCTGCAGTAGCCATAGGTATTGATGGTTTATTTATTGAAGTTCACCCCGAACCTCAAAATGCCTTATCTGATGGTCCAAATTCATTGTCATTTAAAGAGACAGAAAGGTTATTAGAGGAAATCAAGGAAATTTATGAAATTCAAAAATAAAATTCAAAAAGTCAAAGCAATAATTTTTGATATAGATGGAGTTATGACAAATGGCCTCATCGGATATGATAGTGAAAATGAAATAAAATTTTTCCACGTTAGAGATGGGCATAGAATGAAACTCGCCCATAATCTCGGTTTAAAAATTGGAATTCTATCCGGTCGTTCAGCAGAAGCCAATCGTAGAAGGGCAAAGGAGCTTGAAATTGATTTCTTTTATGAAGGGCAGAAAGATAAGAGAGAGGCGTTTCAAAGGTTATTATCAGAACAATCTTTATCAGCTGATGAGTGTGCGTATCTTGGAGACGATATAATTGATATACCAGTCCTTAAGCAATGTGTTTTTTCTGCTGTTACTGCTGATGCGCCTGATTATCTTGATAAATTTTGCGATTTTCGCACAAAATCTCCCGGCGGAATGGGTGCAGTTTGTGAGTTTATTGAAGTTATTTTAATCGGAAAAGGTCTTTGGAAAAAGGCACTTGAGAAGTATATTAAGTAATATTTATTTTTGATTTCTAAGAAAACAAGTCAGTGAATTGTGAGAAGTATTTTTAATTTTACTTTTTATAAAAGAGTTTTTTGGCTCTTTATATTGATTTATGGACTTTTATATGTTCCCGTTATTTTCTCTCAAGGAACAGAGGATGCTCCGATTATTCTTGAAAATTTTCGTCATCCTCAATATGGAGACAAAAATCCTGAAGTTCCTGAGATGATGATTTATGGTGCAAAGGCCAAAACGATAGGGGTATTGACTTATCTTGATGACCTGAGGATAGAATTTTTTGATGGAGCCATAGAGAAAATAAAAGCTGTCATAAAGACTCCATATGGCGTTTACGATCGTTCTACAAAAATTATCAAAGGAGATAAAGAGATTCGGCAGGACTCAGATAAGATGATAGTGGAAGGTTCAGGATTCATGGCAGACTCTCAGAAGAAAGTAATATATATAAAATCCAATGTGAAAGTAATTCTAACAGGAGATCTTAAAAGTAGTGAAGAGGAAATCTCTAAAAAATAGGAGGTCTAAAAAGAATGCCAATAAAATATGATAGAAAAAAAGGAGAAAATTGGAGCTTATTACGAAAATCATTGCTACTTATTTTTGCATTTTTATTTATGTCTTTGAATGTATTTGCACAGAGCGGAATATCATTTTTCAGAACTACCAGAAAAGATGGAAATGAAAAGAAAGTACCTACCGTCATCACATCGGAATCACTTGAAATAGACATAGGAAGTAACAAAGCAACTTTTCTTAATAATGTGAAAGTAGATGACCAGGAGATGACAATAGAATGTGATAAAATGCTTATTTATCTTGAGCCAACAAATAAAGAAGAAGAAAAAGTGGAAAAGACTGATTTAACAAGTATTGAACAAAACGCAGCAAAACAGGTGTCAAGAATCGTTTGTGAGGGTAATGTTGTAATAACAAGAAAAATGCCTGTTTCATCGGAAAATCCTGAGCCTATTCAGAAATCAAAATCAGGTAAAGCCGACTATGATGTAAAGACAGGAATGATTGTTTTAACAGAAAATCCTGTTCTCATCAGAGGAAATGATACATTAAAAGGCGAAATAATCACAATATGGCGGGATAGCGAGAAAGTTCGGGTAAAATATGGAGTGGAACTTAATATTAACTCAGAAAATATAAAAGATAGTCAGTCAAAATAAAGAGGCTATAAATAATGTCAGAAGATTATAAAAATGCAATTTTGAGAGCAGAAAAGCTATGTAAAGCATATCATGGGAGAACTGTTGTAAATAACGTTGATATATACGTAAAACCAGGAGAAGTTGTAGGGCTTTTAGGGCCAAACGGAGCAGGAAAAACAACAAGTTTTTATATGATAATGGGCTTGATAAGACCTGATAAGGGAACTGTCCACTTTCGTGGGATAGACGTTACTCACATGCCTATGTATAAAAGAGCAAGACTTGGTATGGGATATCTTGCTCAAGAGCCATCAATCTTCAGAAAGCTCACAGTAAAAGAAAATATTCTTGCAATACTTGAAACGATTGATATTAGTTCTCAGGAAAAAGAAAAAAGATTAAAAGAATTGTTAAATGAACTTGAATTGTCTCATTTATCAAATCAGAAAGCAATGACTTTGAGTGGAGGAGAACGCCGTCGTCTTGAAATCACACGTGCGCTTGTGACAAATCCATTTTTTATAATGCTTGACGAACCCTTTAGTGGAGTTGATCCAATCGCCGTATATGATGTTCAGCAAATAATTGCGAGGTTAAAAAATAAAGGACTTGGAATTTTAATAACAGACCATAATGTAAGGGAAACTCTTTCTTGCGTAGATCGGGCTTATCTAATGTGTGAAGGTAGCATCTTGTGTCATGGTGATAGTGAATTCCTCGTAAATGATGAGAAAGCAAGGGAAATATATCTCGGACCGAAATTTACAATGTAAAAGATATTTATTTACAGCCAGATGATTGAATTTTCTATGTTTGGGTATTATAATATAAAGAAAGATGCCTAAAGGAATTATAAATGCAGAAATTCAAAAAAAATAAAAAGCGGAGGTAAAATGGAGATTATTATTAGCGGCAGGCATTTTAATGTCAGCGAAAGCTTGAAAAGTTATGCTACAGAGCAAATAAATACGATAATATCAGGTTACAGAAAGGTAAATAATGTTCACTTAATTCTTGATCAACAAAAAGGCAGGGCTAAAGCTGAAGTAATTGTTCATGGGAAAAATATAAATTATGAGGCTGACTCAGAAGATTTCGATATGTATAAAGCTATTGATGATGCAATAGCAAAAGTAGATAAACAACTTGAAAAACACTTCGAAAAAGTCCAGGATCATCGCAAAAAAACAAAGAATTTAAAAGCTTTGGAATAATTAAAAATTAATTAAATAGTTGAAACCTAATATACTTTTTATTACATCTGATCAACATAGGGGGGATTGTTTAGGTATTGTGGGGCATTCTTGCGTTAGGACGCCTCATCTCGATATGCTCTCCAAAGAAGCTTGTCTTTTTACACAAGCTCATACTGATTGTCCTGTATGTATTCCAGCAAGGACAACTATTATCACCGGAATTCAATCAAGCATTTACGGTATGCCTGCTTATGCACAGGACTATCGTATAAAACGGAAACGGGAAGACTTCTTAGGCTCTATTATGACCGCGGCTGGCTATCAGACTTGTCTTGTGGGTAAGTCTCATTGGCATACTGAGCCAGATTTTGCTGGGGGATTTGAGACGTGGATATCTTTTTCACAATATCAAAGGGAAATAAAAAAATATGCCGGAATTTATGCCGAGCATGGGATTGGGGCAAATGAATTTTCAGCAACATATTCTTATTTAAATCCGGCATTTTACTCTACAAATTGGTGCGTAAGTAAAGGTATTGAATTTTTACTTGACAGGGAAAAAGCGCGGCCGTTTTTTTTATGGTTATCATTTATTGATCCCCATCCTGCTTCAGTAATCCACGAACCATACTACTCAATGTATGATAACGATAATATTCCTCCTCCTCATATCCCGGAATGGAGTACCTCAGATGCTTGCCCATTTGCTATAAAAAAATTAAGAGATGGAAATAGTCACAATCATATGACTGAGAATGCGAGAAAGAAAGCGCATGGCGTTTATTTTGGAAAAATTACCAACATAGACCATCAGCTTGGGAGAATATTTGGTTTCCTGAAGTCAAATAATCTATGGGATAATACGATGATTGTTTATACTACTGATCACGGTGATTTACTTGGAGATTGTGGCACTTATTTTAAGTCTAATTTTATTGAAGGGGCTGCTCATATTCCTTTAATTGTTAAAGCGCCTGTGTCAATTAGTTACCAGAAGAACATTCGTAGTGATGCATTAATAGGTCTTGATGATCTTCTTCCAACTTTTTGTGACTTAGCATCAGTAAAATATCCAGAAGATGTAAGCGGAAAAAGTTTCCTTCCTTTACTTGATGGAAAAAATATAAAATTTAGAGATTATTATCATGGGCAAATTGAATATCAGCATATGGTGTTGAGTAACGAATATAAATATTTATATTTTGTGGAAGATGGTAGAGAATTACTTTTTGAAAGAAAAAATGACCCCTATGATATGCGAGATATTTCAACGGAAAAGAAAAAAATTACTCGCTATTATAGAGAAAAATTGATTGATATCCTGAAAAGTAAAAGAAGTTCACATCTTAAAAATGGAAAATTACTCAATCTAAACTTGAAATATAAACAAAAAGATTTTAATTATGGGCTTGCCTGGATGGGGCTCCACTAATCTATTTTTAAAACTTAAAAATATAGAGGAAAAAAATGAATTATGTCGCAATTTTCCATGCAAATCTTAACTACGCATTTTTGGTTCCAGAAAGTTATGAAAGAGTTATAAGATCTTCATACGAAGTAATTATAGATGAATTTGCCAGATATCCAGATGCAAAGTATGTCTTCGAAGCTTCAGGATATACCATTGAACAAATGGCAAAACTTACACCAGATGTTCTACAAAAACTCAAAATTGCAATTGCTGAAGGCAGGTGTGAATTCATGGGAGCTCCTTACTCCCATCCTATAATGGCAAATATCCCTGAAGAAGATGGATATTGGTCATGTGAATTTGCTCAAAGAGTTTATGAAAAATATCTTGGTTCAAGAGTTGAATCCTTCTGGAATCCAGAGTGCACATGGATGCAGTATGTGCCAAATGCCTTTAAAAGGGCTGGAGTTAAATATCTTACCCTCGATTTTGAGTCATATATGTGCTGTAATGACAAGGATTATGCATGGACTGAAAGAAATAGAACTCATGATATGAATTGGGGAGGGCATCTCCCGTGGTATGATCTTGATCCTGATTGCAAATTTCTTCATCGCCCCTTTAAAAATATTGTTCCTGGTCTTGACGGTTTTTGCAGAAGTGACAGACTTGTTGGAAAATATCTTTCCTATTTTAGAGGAAATACCACAATAGATGAATATATTAGCAATATGGTTTATTGGTCAGGAAAGAAAAAAGATGGAGCAACAATTATAATTGCCGATGACGCAGAATATTGTGGAACAACAGGTTATTATTTTATCAAATATAAAGCGGATTATACGAAAACATTTTTAACAGACCCAACCGCTTCTAAGAAATTAAATACCATGATAAAAGAAATCCTCAATGTGGGGCCAATGATTACCTTTAAAGAGGCTTGTACTGAAATAGAACCGGTTGATGAACCCTTCTTTGTGGAGGATAGATTTGCATGGCACAGAACTTTTGCAGATGCCTGGGCCAATACCCCGGAAGCAAGAGCATGGGAGCCAATTTTACAGGAAATGAGAGCAGAATATAAAACAAAATATCAGCCTATCATAGAGGCTCCAGATAAAAGAGAAAAATTCAAAAATCTTATAGAAGAATTCTGGTTCCATATGACTAACTCGGCAAATTCGGACGGAAGATGGCCTCCTCCACCAAGAGTTACCTGCGAATTCAACAGAAACTGGGTGCTTAATGAAATCAAGGCAACAAAAAAAACACTTGCGAAAATCGCAAAAGCCGTGAAAGGTTATTCGTTGCCCGAAGAAAAGGAAATAGTAGTTCCAGGACAAAAAGATTGGAGGTATGGTTATCATTTTACCGATAAAGATCCTGAAGATATAAAACACCTGAACATTTATGAACTTCAGCATGCAGTTTATTATTATCATAAAATGATTGACAGCGATAATCCGGAAAAAATAGAATATGGAAAAAAGATGCTTAAAAAGGTCTTTGATGAGTTTGATAGACGAAATATGAAAGGTATTCGCCCGACGTCAATAAGAGAATGAATTTTTGTCAATAAAAATTCACTGGTTATTAATCTATTGAATTAAAAAATCAGATTTATCCTAAATTAAGCAGTTGGCCGCATTTGCCTTAGGTGGCAGGCAGGCGAAGCTGTAGTAACTGGTAGTCGAAGCTAACAAAGTAGATACGATATAGATTTATTCAACCGTTACACTTTTCGCAAGATTTCGTGGTTGATCTATGGGGCATCCTCTTTCTCTTGCTATATAGTAGGCAAAGAGTTGTAATGCCACAACAGATACAATAGGTGTGATGAAATCAGAGCATTCCGGAATTTCAATAAGATCTTGCGAGTGTTTTGTGATATCCTTATCTCCCTTTGTTGCAACGGCAATCACAGGAGATTTGCGGGCAAGACATTCTTGCATATTTCCAAGTATTTTATCATAACCCGGAATTTTATTGGCGAGAGCAAGAACAGGAACATTCTCATCTAAAAGCGCAATTGGACCGTGTTTTAATTCTGCGGCATGATAACCTTCAGCGTGTATATAACTTATTTCTTTTAGCTTCAATGCGCCTTCAAGAGCAACGGGGTATAGATAACCTCTACCTATATAAAAAAAGTCATTTGCCTTATGATATTTCTTTGCGACTTTCGCAATTTCATTTGCTGAATTAAGGACTTCTTTTATGTATTCGGGTAACTTTTCAAGTTCTGAAATAATTTTCTTTCCTGTACTCCGTGATAATCTTCCTGTTCTGCCAAATTTTAATGCCATCATGAGGAGAATGGTTACCTGACATGTAAAGGCCTTCGTTGATGCAACTCCTATTTCAGGGCCGGCATGCAAATAAATACCTCGCCCTGTTTCTCTTGCTATTGTAGAGCCCACTACATTGCAAATGGAAGCTACAAGAGCTCCCTTTTGCTTAGCCTCTCTAATTGCCGCTAACGTATCAGCCGTTTCACCTGATTGGCTTATTGCAATTACCATAGTATCCCTGTTAAGAATGGGATTTCTGTATCTAAACTCCGCAGCCTGTTCAACCTCTACAGGAATTGAAGTGAGATCTTCAAAATAATATTCACCGACCATTCCAGCGTGCAGACTTGTACCACAGGCAGCAATAATAATCCTCGAAATCCCGGTTATATCGCGCGGATTCAGATTAAGTCCGTCAAGTTTTGCAGTTTGTAATTCATAATCAATTCTACCTCTCATAGTATCCGATATTGCCCTGGGTTGCTCATTTATCTCCTTTAGCATAAAATGCTCATAGCCGTCTTTTTCTGCGGCTTTTGAGTCCCAATCAATATGTGCTATCTCCCTGTTTACAGGAATATTATCAATATTTCTTATATCAATTCCATTTGCAGAGAGAATAGTGATGTCATTATCATTCAGATAGATTACTCTTTTTGTATATGGCAATAAAGGAGATATATCGCTTGCGACGAACGATTCATTTTCACCCACTCCGATAACTATAGGACTTCCTTTTCGTGCCACTACTATTTTATCAGGTTCATCTCTTGAAATTACAGCAATTCCATAAGTTCCAGTTACCTGTTTCAATGCTGCGGCAACTGCACTGCAAAGCTCTCCATCGTAACATTCAGCTATCAGATTGACCAGTATTTCAGTATCCGTTTCTGACTCGAATTTTACCCCTCTGGCAATTAGTTTAGTTTTTAATTCGGAGTAATTGTCTATTATTCCATTGTGTACGAGTGCTATTTTTCTTCGATAGTCGCAATGCGGATGGGCATTTATTTCGGTTGGGGCTCCGTGTGTAGCCCATCGAGTGTGAGCAATTCCAACAGTAGATTCTATAAAATTCTTACCAGTCCATTTCTCTTTTATTTTTTGTTCGAGGATTTTTACTTTTCCAGGAGTTTTCAATACCATAATATCATGGTTTGATAATATAGCTACACCAGCAGAATCATATCCTCTGTATTCAAGCCTTTTTAATCCATCAATCAATATTTCTGATATTTTTCTTTTTGCTCCAACATAACCTACAATTCCACACATACGCAACCTCTTATTTTAATTGCTAACGAGAGAAAAATATTAATATACTATAAATATTTTTTAAATCCAGCGTTTCTCTCCTGTCGCTTTTAGAAATGCGCTAAAAAAATCTTCAGGATTTTTAAATAAATGTGAATTCCAACCAATAGACATTGCTGCTTCGATATTTTCCTCTTTGTCGTCTGTATATATCAGAGGGAAAGCAAATTTTTTTTCGAATACCTTATACATTTTCAGAGAGGGTTTTCTCTCACCAACAATAAAACTATATACTCCGCCACATAATTTTTTGGCAAAAGATAATTTTGAAATAGCATAGTTCAGGTGTAGTTCAGAAGTATCAGAAAGTAACGCTACTTTTATATTCCTTGAAATTATTTCCTCTATAATTTGACTCATTCCTTTTATCTCTTCTCCAATGATTGAATTCCATATTTCAATTAACTCTTTGTCAGTGAATTTGTCATTTGTAATTTTGCGAAATTCGCAAAGCCATTCTTTTGTGCTTATTAATCCACATTCAAGTTCTGCGCATTTATTCAGAAAATCCTTTGGTACTTCGGCAATACTGTTTAATCCAAGTCGCCGAAGACATTCATCGCTATTTACCCAGATACAGCAGTTTCCGAGATCCATTGCTACAAATTTATCGCTCATGTTTTATTCACCTTTCATATTTGATAATATAAATTTTTGTCTTTGTTTCAATAAGGATATATTTTCATATTTGCCAAACTCGGCCTTTAAGTTGCGCGATTTTCCACAGCCAAGTTCAAGCCCTTCTCCCGGTTGATTATGGTCGTCAGAACCGTTTGTAAAAAGCAATGGCAATCTTTCAGGATGGCGGGAATTGTAATTCAGTCTCATTTCATTGAAAACTTCTGTTTGATTTCTTCCGCTTTCCGGGCATATACCATTTCTCCATCCGTCAACTTCAATTGTCTGTAAACCAATATTTCCAAGTTTTTCTATGACTTCGATTAGAGCCTGATTATTGAGGCCTTCTTTTCGTCTGAGTTCAGTTGGGTGGGATAAACCTGGAAGTCCACCCCAATTAAGGATTCTTTTTACAAAAGCATCGGGACTTAGATCCAGCTCAATTTCGAGTGGCAGATCGAGCATTTGCAAGTTTGTAGTATACCTGGCTTGAAAATCTTTTACATCATCTGCTATTCCTCTTTTGCGCAATTCCTGACCATATTTTTGCCACATTATTACGCTAATATCTCCTTTTGTACTTATTCCATTTCTGACATATCTATCAATGTCCTCTTCTTTTATTTCGGCATTGAATGCGAATTTCGCAAAACAGTCTGGAATTCTTGCTATCATTCCCTCTAACTGTTTTTTTTTGGCTTTTTTGATAGGTTTCACGACACTATCGAAAATACCTGTCTTAAAGCGTCTAATAAAATCATCTTTATCCGGAAAATGGGCTATAATTTCTATTCCAGGACGGTTTGTATAAAATTCTGCGGCTGCTATCACATCAATCCCAAAAATTTCTCCTGCTCTGAGGGCCTCAATTTGTCCATCAAAGACATCGTGATCGGCAATTGCTATCGCTTTCATTTTGCGTCTGAAAGCCTCAAAAACCTTTGCCGTTGGAGAAAAATAACCATCTGAATAAAAAGAATGACAATGTAAATCGACTTCACATACAGCATCGAGATCTTGTTTAAAGTTTTTTGCTATTTTTGCAGCTGCATCAAGTCGTTCTTCTGCTGAAATTTTAAAGTCATTTATTATCTTAAAAAAATCAGTCATTCTGTATTTTTCATTTTTTTTATTAATTTACTCTATATTTTAGTTATGTCTACTAATTATGTGTATTTCACGAGGCAGTGTGCTTGTAGTAGCTTGGTATCGAGGGGTAAGTGTAATTACTATGATTTGTAGATAAGAAAGCTGGAATGTGATATATTTATCTTCCTGGTGAAAAGTGCAAAAAACAATAAAAATTAGCAAAGGCAAACGAGTACTTCATAAAACATGCAGATTAACAAACGCAGAAAAAAATACAAAAAATTTTAAATCTTTTTCTGATAGAAATTTATTTAGTTTCAGTAATTTCAGCTTCGTAATTTTTTTGAAATTTCACAGAGCCATCAGTTTTTTTATGAAGTTCAGAGAGTAAAACTCCACTCTTATAATTTTTTTCTATAGCTATTGGAGAATTTTCTAAATCGTAAAATTCCTGCCACAAACCATCAAGTTTATCATCCTTAAAAGTATATACAAACTTTTTTCTGCCATCGGGATAAAATTCAGTAAATTGTCCTTCCCTCAGTCCGTTTTTCAGAACTCCTTCGAGGGCTTTTTGTCCATTCTCATACCAATATACATAAGGCCCATTAATTTTACCATTATCATAGGTGCATTCTATCTTAATTTTTCCTGATTTATAATATTCTTTATAACTTTTATGTTTTATATCCGGTTGCACTCTAAATACATAGTATTTCGCCTTTAATTCTTTTGTATCATAAAATTCAGTTTTCTCAATGAATTCTGGGAGTTCTTCTTTCTTTTCGAGCTTCTTTTCTACTTTTTGCGAAGGTGGTGGAGGGGGAGGGGGAGCTTGAGGTGTTTTTTTCCGAAATAGGAAAAATAAAACAACAGCAATTATAAGGAGTAAGATTATTACAACAAATGTAATTTGCTTTTTTTGCTCTTCACTCATAATTTACTTAATCCCAAGTTGATCCCAACGCGCCTGGCCTCCTCTTACTGGAAGTTTAAAGTTTCCCATAAATTCGCCAGGGTTTTTCATATTTTGCCTATTTACATATATTTCTTCACTTCCTTGAATGGTTTTTTTATTCCATTTTTTAAGTTCCTCAACATATCTGCCCTCTGGAAATAAACATTCCTGTGGTATCACCTGACGTGAAATAGATTCAGTCTGCCATTCAAGTTTGCATTCAGCAAACCCCATGACTTCAGTAAAAGCTATTTTAAAATCATACCTTTTTCCGGCTTCAAATCTGAATTTTTTCTTGTATTCTGTAGGAGGTTGTTCCTTCCACGCATCTATCAATAATAAACCATCAAGCCACATCCTTGTTCCATCATCGGTAGTTAAGAAAATTTCATACTCTCCACTGGTTTTAGGTATTATTTGTCCTGCCCATATAATAGAAAAGAGGTGATCTGGGATTTGACCTTTGATGGGACTCTTTCCGCCGCTCTTAAAATCAATTTCGGGGTCAACTCTTTCTACTGTTTTTCCCCTGAATGTCATAGTTTCAAAATATGATGCAAAGACGCCACCCGCCCACGCTCCAATAACTGTGATATCGCTGTCTTGATAATCTGAATGATAGGCAATAGCCCGTATAATTTGAGGTTTTTTCAAAAGAATAGGTTCTGTATATTTGTTCGATAATTCAGTGGGCTCTGAACCATCGGTAGTGTAGTAGATTACAGCACCATCAGTAGAAGAAAAAATTTTCACGGACAAATCAGGAGCGAAAATTCCTCCATCAGGCTCAAAAACAGGAGAAGACGTTTTTGGAAATAATGCCCTTTTCTGCGCCCTTTCAAACTTTGCCTTCAGAAGCTCTCTTATCCTTCTTTCTGCTTCTTCTTTTTCTTTCTTATTCCAGAAATAATCTTCAGAAAAGCAAAGCTCAGGAAAAGTGGAAACTAACTTTTCGGTTAATTCATTTTCAAGTTGTTCGATGGATTTATTTTCAAGAGGAAGACTTTCTTCATATTGTTTTTCATAAAACTCAATATATTTTGCTTTTGCATCTTTATCGGAAATTTTTGAGAAAAGAGAATTGATTTTTTTTGAATCAAGAGCCGGATACTTTAGATAAATTTCCTCCTTCAAATTCTCTCGGTATTCAATGCGTTTTGCATTATATTCATTTCTAAATTTCGATATATAGGCGTCTCTGGCTTTCTTGTTTAGTTCTTCTGAATATTTTGTAAGTTCCCCTGGTGGTATATCCACAGTTGGTAATACTTTATCACCTACAATGATTGTATTTCCCTTGACTCCACCAAATTTTCCTCGGTAGGTATTTCTACGTGTAGAAATTGTAATCTCATCTCCTATTTTTACCATAGGATATTTTGATTCTGCTTCCTTTTGATATTTTTCCAATTCAAAAGGTGGATAATCGTCTTTCTTCTCCTCATAAACGCTTTTTCCCTTAGGAGATATACGATTAAGAGAAACATCTTCTGCAAAAAGATAAACTGAAAAAAGACTAATAAAAAGTATTGTTACAATACTCACTTTTATCATCTCTTTTGCATTAAAAATATAAAAAGATGAAATATTTTAACATTTAAAAAGTTTTTTTCAAATAAAATATTAAATAAAAATCTATGAGAATTTTGTAGAATCAAGAATTTCATATGCCAATTCCTGCGCTATATCCAGAGAAAAACCTCTATTCAAAAGTATACGTAAAATTTTCATTTTTTTCTTTCTCGCATCCGGTTCTCTTTTAAATTTATGTAATTTTGCTAATATAAATTCTCTGGCGATTCTCTTTTCTTCAATATCATCTATTGCAAATGATTGGCTTATCACTTCAGGATCTAATCCTCTTTTTCGTAATTTTGCATGAATTAAATTTTTCCCGAATCCTTTTGATTTTAATTCATCTGCATACGCTTGAGCAAATTTTGAATCATCAAGGAAAGAAAGCCTACTAAGTTCATTTATCGCTCTATTTACAGTTTCTGGTGTAAATTTTTTCGATAATTTTATTCTCAACTCGACGCAGGAATGCATCCTTTTAGAAAGAATTTTCCCAGCATAATTTAATGCTTTTTGAAAATCATCATTTTTCCTTTTATTTATCATTCTGAGAAAATGAGTTTTTGCCACTCTTGCGGCGAATGAAAACTTAATTTTGAGAGCGGTGCACTTGATGAACACTCAGGTTTTTCACATTCCTTTGTATAGTTATATCTGCAAATTGCGATTTTCGCAAACGTGGCACTTGAAAGTTTTATATTGTTTTTTTCCGCAGGTAGACTTATCAATCCCCACCAACCTTTAAAATCCTTTAATTCAATTATATCGGCCCCAAATTCTGAATCCGTATCGGTAAATAAATCTTCAAATTTAAACTTATTTGCTTTTAAATCTTCAGCATCTGGTATTTTTAATTGTAAAGTAGAAAGATTTGGGGCTATATGCAATTCAAAGTAGCTATCTCCACCATAAGGTTGAATAAAAAATTCCAAAACATCTCCTTTCTGCCACGTCCTGTCATTTTGAGGTGCAGCATTTGAAAAAACATCGCTATCTTCCATTATAGATATAAGATTGATATTAACTGTATCGTGAAATAAAAAAGATGCTCCAGATTCAATCGGGTTTCTCTTTTCTTCCCAACTTTTGTAAAAGTAAATAGGAAAACAATATTTGTGTATTTCAAGCCAGTTTTGAACTTTAGGGCATTTTATCTCTTTAGGAATTTCTTTGCTCGAATCACATTTTTTATACAGTTTTACAAGATTTTCTATAATATTTTCACTCAAAATTTTAATTTTTTTCATAATTTTTACTTTACTTTTTTAAATTTTATGTTCACTTAATTAATCTATTTTGTTCTGTCTTAAAAAAAGGAGTTGTAACATATGGCAATAAAATGCGATAAATTTAGTTCCAATATGAAGAAATGCAATTGTACTTATGAGCCTTGCGAAAGAAAAGGCAATTGTTGTGCATGCCTTCATTACCATTTGGCTATGAATCAACTTCCAGCTTGTGCTTTCAGCAAAGAAGCAGAAAAAACATGGGATAGATCCTTTGAAAATTTCATAAAAGATAAAAACAAAAACTAATGAAAGGAGAAAAAAATGGTAAAAATCTTACATGACAATGATGCTGATATGAGCATCCTGAATGGAAAAACAATAGCCATAATAGGCTATGGAAATCAAGGATCAGCCCAGGCACTTTGCCTGCGCGATTCAGGAGTAAACGTTATTATTGGAGAAACAGAAATAATCAACGATAAAGCCAATCCAAGTTGGCAAAGAGCAAAAGATGACGGTTTTGAAGTTATGCCAATCTCAAAAGCCGCTAAAAACGCTGATATTGTTCATATATTACTGCCGGATGAAATACAAAGCAATATATACAAAAAGAATATAAAGAAACATATGACAAAGGGCAAAACCCTTTGCTGTTCTCATGGATTTAACATTGTTTTCAAAGCAATTACCCCACCAGAAGATGTAGATGTCATTATGGTGGCTCCGAAGAGTCCCGGTTCAGAAGAAAGAAAAGCTTACCTCGCAGGATTTGGAGTGCCAGGCCTTATTGCAGTGAAACAGAATCCAAGTGGCAAGGCGAGAGAGACTGCCCTCGCAATGGCAAAAGCAATGAGATTTACAAAGGCCGGTTGTCTCGAATGTACCTTTGAAGAAGAAACATACGAGGATCTTTTCGGCGAACAAACCGTCCTATGTGGAGGTCTTGTCGAACTTATGAAAGCAGGCTTTGAGGTGCTGACAGAAGCAGGTTACCCTCCAGAAATGGCTTACTTTGAATGTGTTCATGAGATGAAACTCATAGTAGACCTCATTTATGAGGGTGGAATACAGAAGATGAATGCTACTATTTCAAACACTGCGGAATGGGGAGAATACGAAGTTGGCCCCAAAATAATTACCGATAAAGTGAAAAAAGCTATGAAAAAAGCCCTCGCTGATGTTGAAAGCGGTAAATTCGCTAAAAAATGGTTGAGAGAAGCAAAAAAAGGCGCTCCAAACCTGAAAGCAAAGCGCGAGGCTCTTGGAAAACATCCTATTGAAGTAGTTGGAAAACAAATCAGAGCAATGTTTGAAAAAAGTTAATAGAGTTTTTGTAAAAAAGCCGGCATTGCCGGCTTTTTTTTTATTTTAATATGGATTTATTTGTTTTCTCTACAATATCTCTACTTCAACAGGTAATATCTATTAGAAAAAATGGATTATTTTTAAAAATAAAATATTTAATTTTTTCTCTATTTATAACTATTTTCTATCAATTAAATATATTTGCATTGGAACACAATAATAATCTAATAGACGATAATATGAAAAAAGAATCAAAGCCTATCAATATGTCTCTTGATATTCAAAAAATAAAACAGGAGGGGTTTGTTCGTTACAGTTATTTTGGTGCAAAAGGCGATGGTAAAACAGATGATATGGAGGCAATCGTTGCAACACATGATTTCGCTAACAAACATAGTCTTGATGTAAAAGCTGATAAATCATTTAAATATTATGTCGGTGGAAAAAATTTAACAGCCATCATAATGACAAATACTGATTTTGGAGACGCAGAATTCATTATTGACGATAGAGCGGTTGAAAGACGCCAGGCAAATATCTTTGACATAGTCTCTGAACACAAGTCTTTTAAAATAGATGAAATTTCATCTATAAAAAAAAATCAAAATAAGCTCGAAATTAATTTAACACAACCATCTATACTTATCATAAAAAATTCAACCCTAAAACAATTTATACGTTATGGGTTAAATAAAAATAATGGTTTTCCTCAAACAGATGTTATTATTGTTGATGCTAATGGCAATATTTTTTCTGAAACAACTCCTATATGGGATTTTAATCAAATAACTGAAGTAACAGCGTTTCCGATAGATAGTAAAACACTTCTCATAAATGGTGGAATTTTTACAACAATCGCCAATAATGCCGAGTCCAAATATAACTATTACAAAAGAGGGATAGGAGTAAAACGAAGCAATGTCATAATAAATGGGTTAAAACACAAAATAGTTGAAGAAGGAGATAATGGAGCACCATATGGGGGGTTTTTAAATATCGAACATAGTTCCAACATAAAAGTGATTGATAGTGTATTCACTGGACATAAAATATATGAAACAATTGGATCGGCTGGGAAAAAGGTCTCAATGGGAACTTATGATTTAACTGTAGACAAAAGCATAAATATTTCATTTGTAAACTGCAAACAATTCAATGACATAGATGATAAAAGATATTGGGGTATATTAGGTTCAAACTATTGTAAAAATATAGTTTACGATAATTGTGTCTTTTCAAGATTTGATGCGCATATGGGTGTTACTAATGTAACAATACGTAATTCAACTCTTGGTCATCAAGGCATAAATGCTATCGGTAATGGAACATTACTTTTAGAGAAGTCTGAAATTCGTGGAAACTCTTTAATAAATTTACGCTCTGATTATGGGAGTACCTGGAATGGAATATTTATAATCCGCGATTGTATTTTTATTCCAAATGCAGGAAAAAAAATCAGTTCTGTAAATTTAGTAAATGGTAGATATTCAGGACAACACAATTTTGGATATCAGTGCTATATGCCTGAAAAGATATTTATAGAAAACTTGAAAATCGATGATAAAAATCATACAGATGAATATAGGGGACCTGCTATTTTCGCTGATTTCAATCCAGAAATGCGCGATAGCTCATATAAAGAAAATTTCCCATATGTCATTACAAAAGAAGTTATAACAAAAAATCTAAATATTTTAAGTGGAAAACCTATTAGAATTAGTGAGAATATTTATATGTTCAGAAATGTCAAACTTAAACAAGAATAATATCCTTAACTCTTTTAACCGTGTATTGCCCCATTAAACAGGAAAAGCCACGAAAAAATACCTACAAATTTTGCAGTTTACCATCAAAAACAAACGGATTTTTTCATCAGCAATTCTCATCAGTCGGTAAATGGCATCGAAAACTACTCAGTTATAAATATTTCACAAAGCCAGTGTACCACAACAGTAGCGAGGCAGTGAAACATAAATACAGTAACTACTGCAAAGTTAAAGCTAATGCAGTAGTAATGTTAACAGCCTAATTTAGTTTTAAATTACCATTCAATAACAGCAAAGGAATCAACATAACAGTAGGCCGACCATCAGCTGTTATTTCAAGAACTGCACGATTAATAGATTTATTAACTTGTGAAGCAATAAAGTCAAAATCAAAAGTCATATCCGCTCCTCCTAAATGTGATTGTACGGCAAGAACATATCCATCCCTCGAAGGAAGAACTGTCCAACTATCAGGAGTATACCAGTGCATAGATAAATTCATTTGATGTACATGCGGTTGATGTTTAATGGTTATCCTTATCTTTTTTGGAATATCTTTTTTTATCACTGGCATACCCATATAGTCTACATATACTGTAAAGAGATCAAAATTATGAACAGTACATTTTAAATATGATTGTAAGTTTGCTCCATTGTCTGCGCATTTTAATGATTCCATTTTTACATCAGATAAGTCTGTAGGTTTTTCAAAAGAAATGAAATCACGGTTATTTCTCAGTAAATTCTGTTTAGCCATTCTTATTGTTCTAACAGTAAGTTCATCTACATTCTTTGGTATTGCCCAGCCTATATCCCCAAGGTCGAGGACGATTGTAGCAATACTTCGCCCTATCGGTTCTAACCATTTCTCAGGAATTGCACTTGCCCCATGAATGATTCCCCATATTGAACCAGCAGTAGCAGCAGTGCAATCAGTATCTTCTCCTAGATTTACCGCCATACATACTACTTTCCCAAAATCTGTTCCACCATATAACAATGCTGCTATAGTAAACGCTATATTTGATGGAACATCATATCCCAGAAGTCCTTCTTTGAATCCCTTTTTCCTATCCTCCTCACTACAAAACATATACGTAAATCCACCACGATGCTCTTTTAATACTTCATCACGCATCTGTAACCAACTTTTATTGGATTTGTAACTCTTTAAAACCGTATTCACCGCCTTTGCTACCCCACAATCCTTAGGGATGTATGACAAAGCAATTTCAATCAATTTATAAATATCTTTTTCAATAAATGCAGTACTTTCAAGCGCCGCTGTAAAAACCTCAGCCCAGGTTCCTTCTCCGTCACCATGATCAAGAATAGCGTCCTTTATCGCTAGATTTACAGCCACATGCGGCATACCCGGCGATACACATGCCCAAATTTCTGAACGAATATATGAACCACAACTATGTTTATACATATTTTCAAATGTACCAGAAAGCGGGGGAACTAAACCTGACCGCATATTTGTTTTCGCTGTACCATATTCAGCCCAGTGCGGAGTAATATAACTAACCCAATACTCAGCAAGAGTATTAGCCGTAAAATCCAACCCATAACGCTCCATCACAACAAGCCATAGTAACTGTATATCGAGATCATCATTAGGAAGTGGATTTCCTTTGAGGTCCTGAGTGTAGAACTCAACACTATTTACTTGCCGCCTCCATTCAAATGGCGCTCCCAATGTTCCACCAATATTTTTCCCAATCCAACAACCCAACACTTTATCATGAAATTCCTTCTCATTAATATGCATTTGATTACTCCTTGTTTTTTTTAAATTTTACATTATTTTGCCATAATTAATAATTCTAATATATTTTAAATAAAATGAAAATCTTATACAAAACCGACAAAATTTAGCATAAAACCGACAAAAAATTAAAAATAAAATGATAAAATGGGAATCTTTTTATGGAATGGATGGAAATTCTTTGTTTTAGAGGAACTGATGTTCCTGTTATGGTTATGAGAGCAACACATCTTGATGAAATGCCAGAACACTCTCATGACTTTACAGAATTTGTTTTGGTTATGGAAGGGCATGCTATCCATCAAATTGGCGAGAAAAAATATAAAATTTCAACTGGAAATTGTTTTATAATTGAACCAGGGATGCATCATGCTTACCATAAATGCCATAATCTAAAACTCGCTAATATTCTGATAAGAAATTCTATTATGGATAAATATGGAAATCTTATAAGAAAAGATCCGGCTTACTCTATTTTAACAGGACAACATAAGAATAAAAGTCTTATTCCATTTCTTCCTCCCGAGGACTTTGGATATTGCATTACTCTGCTTACTCAACTGGAACTTGAAAAAAAAGAAATGAAAGAAAGTTACTCTCTAATTATGATGGGAATTCTTTTGGAACTATTCGCAAGAGTCTTTAGGGCAATCCAAAAAACAAATATCAAAAAAAATAATATATTAACCAATATTTCAAAAGCTTTGAATTATCTTGAAACAAACTTTCAAAAAAAAATATCACTTATAAAACTTCAAGACATCGCAATGTTATCAGAGCGTTCCTTTCAACGACATTTTAAAATGGCAACGGGATTTTCACCAGGAAGATATTTATTACATTTGCGTATCGCTCATGCATGCAGACTGCTATCAGAAAGTAATAAGTCAATATATGAAATAGCTGACCTATGCGGTTTCTCAAATTGTAATTATTTCTGTAGACAATTTAAACAACTTACAGGTTATAGTCCAAAAAAATATGCTGACCTAAAAAAACTAAAGATATCACAATCACTTGCATATAATCACTCTATTCACAGATAATAGACTGATTTTCCATTTTGTGTTTTTTTCAAAAATTTCAAAGTTGATAACCAATATAAGTCGCCAACTAAATAGAAAAATTTGGATTTGAAAAATCAAAAATCGATTCTTAATTAAGAAATTTATTCTTTTTTATTTTTAAAAAAAGGAGACATGTTCTATGAAAATTAAATGGGGAATTATCGGAGCAGGGGCAATAGCCAATGCTTTTGCTCACGGAATAAAACAATCAAGTACAGGAGAATTAATTGCTATTGGTAGTAGGGAAAAATCAAAGGCCGATAATTTTGCAAAACAATGGAATATACCAAGAGCATATGCTTCTTATCAGGAACTACTTAATGACCAAGAGATCGACGCAGTATATATTTGTACCCCTCATCCTTTACATGCAGAATGGACTATTGCAGCTTTGAATTCTGGCAAACACGTTCTCTGCGAAAAACCTTTCACATTAAACTATCCTGAAGCTGATAAGGCATTTTCCGTAGCAAAAGAAAATTCAAAAATGCTTATGGAAGCTTTCATGTATAGATGTCATCCACAAACAGCAGAATTAGTCAAATTGATAAAAAATAAAATAATCGGAGAAATTCGCCTCATCCAGGCATCTTTTGGATTTCACGCTTCTTTTAATCCTGAAAGCAGGCTTTTTAATAACGAACTCGGTGGAGGAGGCATAATGGACGTTGGTTGTTATCCTGTCTCTGCTGCAAGATTAATAGCAGGAGCTTCTCTTGGAAAAAACATAGCAGAACCCTCACAAGTGAAAGCCGTTGCGAAATTCGCTCCAACAGGAGTTGATGAATGGTCTGCGGCTGTAGCTCACTTTGAAAATGGGATTATTGCAGAATTAGCAACAGCCGTCTCCCTGCGATTGGAAAACAATGTCAAAATATTTGGAACTGAAGGTAAAATTATTGTTCCAAATCCATGGTGCGCAGATCGCTCAAATCCAGTAAATGGAAAAATAATTGTAGAAAAATATAATTCTTCTTCAGAAGAAATCATAGTTCAGGCAAATAAAACAAGTTTCGCATATGAAATAGATTTCTTCGGAGAAGCAGTATTATCAGGAAGCTATCAACCCCAGTACCCAGCAATGTCACCTGAAGATACCATTGGAAATATGAAGGCTCTCGACAAATGGCGTAGAAGTATAGACTTCACATTTAACCGTGAAAAAAGTGAAAATTATATTCATACAATAACGGGAAAACCATTACAGGTTCGCAATGATAATAATATGAAATATGCCTTTATAAAAGGTCTTGAAAAGAAAATATCAAGACTTGTTATAGGCGTTGATTGGCCACATCATATGCCAGAACTGGCAATTATGTTTGATGAGTGGATAGAAAGAGGTGGAAACGCTTTTGATACCGCACATATCTATGGAGGAGGGAATTGCGAAAAAGTATTTGGACAATGGATACAAAATCGCAGAATACGAGATCAAATAGTGATAATCGGTAAAGGCGCTCACACACCAAATTGTACTCCAGAATTTCTTTCAAAAGAATTAATCATTTCCCTTGAGAGAATGAAGACAGATTATGTTGACATCTATTTCATGCATAGAGATAATCCGGAAATCCCGGTTGGGGAATTTATAGATGTTTTGAATGAACATGTAAAAAAAGGACATATTAAGATATTTGGAGGAAGTAACTGGACTCTTGAACGAGTAAAAAAAGCTAATAAATATGCAGAACGAAAGTCTCTGCAAGGTTTCAGTGCTGTAAGTAATAACTTCAGCCTTGCAAGGATGATAAATCCTCCATGGGACGGTTGTATTCAAACTGCAGATAAAAAATCCATTCAATGGTTTAAAAAATATCAAATGCCACTTTTCGCTTGGTCCAGTCAAGCACGGGGATTCTTTGTAGACGGAATTGCTTCTCCAGAAAAAAAAGAAGATAAGACCCTTGTTCATTGTTGGTATTCTGAAGATAATTTTGAAAGACTGGCAAGAGCAAAAGCCCTTGCTGCTGAAAAAAAATGCCTTACAATCAATATTGCTCTGGCCTACGTCCTTAATCAACCGTTCCCAACATTTCCTCTCATTGGTCCACGTTCAATACAAGAAATGTTAATAGCAATAAAAGGACTTGATATAAATCTCAATGAAAGAGAATTAAAATGGTTGAATCTGGAAATAAACAAGAAATAAAAATCTCATTTTATTTTTTGTAAGAAAAAGATTCTTCCACGATAATTAAAAACGCCGTTATTATGTAATTACAAGGGGAAATAAGGGGAGAGCATATCTAACGGCTCTCCCCCATTATAAGATAAATACCGATTACACAATCCATACTTCTTGAAAAAAATCTAAAGGAATATCAAAAATGCAATTTTCTTGCAAAATCTACTAAGAGAATCTTCATAGAATCTTCGAAATACATTTTTCCATCTTCTTTTTGAAAATATAAAATTTCATATCATAGTAACTGTAAAAACATAACACAAATTTTTTATGAAAATCATATCATGGAATGTAAATGGATTCAGAGCCCTCCTTAAAAAAAATTTCCTTCCTGACTGGCTCAAAATAGAATCTCCAGATATACTCTGCCTTCAAGAAACAAAACTTGATGAATCCTCAATACCAGATGATGCAAGAGAAATTGCAGGAATGCAAAGTTATTGGTCTTGCGGAATTCGCAAAGGATACAGTGGCGTAGCCACCTATACAAAAATTAAACCTGTCAGTATCACAAAAGGGTTCAATCTAAATAAAGAATTCGATATCGAAGGTAGAATACTTATAATGGACTTTTATAACTTTGAACTATTGAATATATATTTTCCAAATGGACAAAAAAATGAAGAGCGACTAAACTATAAACTCAGATTTTATGATGCAACTCTTGAATATTGCGAAAATCGCAAAAAATCCGGAAAAGAACTAATCATATGTGGAGATTTCAATACTGCACATAACGAAATCGATCTTGCCCGCCCTAAAGAAAACGAAAATGTATCAGGCTTCCTGCGCATCGAACGCGATTGGATGGATAAATTCGAATCTTACGGATACATTGATACTTTTCGCAAACTGCATCCAGATAAAGAAGGCGCATATACATGGTGGAGTCTGCGTACGGCCGCAAGGACGAGAAATGTCGGCTGGAGATTAGATTATTTTTACGTAACCGAGGGAATATTCAGAAAAGTGAAAAAATCAGAAATTATGTCTTGCATTGAAGGCTCCGACCATTGTCCTATTCTTTTAGAACTCGATATTTAATATAATTTCAATTTTTGATTTGCAACCTTTCGCAATATCAAAATAGTTCAAAATGGAAAATATAAAAAACAACATTCCAAACCCACCTTTCCATGAGAATATAAATGATTCCTCAGCACAAACAGTACAAATAACAAAACATTTAGAAAAAGATATCACTTTAGAAAAAATTGCCCATTACAGACTTTTAAAAATAATAGGATTTGGTGGTTCAGGCGTAATATACGAAGCGGAAGATGAAGACGGTTCTCCATTAGCTTTAAAACTTATGCATATAGAACCTTCCACACCAAAAGATGAAATCTATAGATTCATTCGCGAAATAGAAACAGCAAAAAAATTACGGCAACACCCCAATATAATAACTATCTATGACGCCGGCTATGAAAATAGAAATTATTATATAGCAATGGAACTTGTGAAAGATGCAAAAACTCTCAGTAACCTGAAATACAAAGAAAAAAATAATCCAACCACAATAAATGAAATTCTAACTTATGCTATTGATATAGCAGATGCTCTGTCATATGCCCATAAAAATGGAGTAATACACAGAGATATAAAACCAACAAACATACTCATAAATGAATTTGGAAAGGCAAAACTAAGTGACTTTGGAATTGCAAAAAATGAAAATGCCCCAAAAATCACAATCACAGGAGCTATAATGGGAACACCATACTATATGGCTCCTGAACAATGCGGATTCGGAGATAAAACCACCACAAAACAATCCGATATCTACTCATTCGGCGTAACACTGTATGAAATAATAACAGGAGAAATGCCTTACCCGGTCAGAGAATACGAAGACATTATTGAGATATTCAGAGTTATTTGCACAGAAGAACCTCGCTCACCTCGATTGTATAGAAAAGATATTAGCAGAAACCTCGAAGCCGTCCTCCTCAGAATGCTCGATAAAGAAAAACAACTCCGATATAAAAGTATCGAGAATGTAAAAAATGACCTGATAGCATGCAGAGATGGAAAACCAGTATCTGTGAGAAAATTAAGCATCGCAGAGAAATTCGAAAAATGGATAAGAATGAACGTTAAAACAGTAATCATTATCTTATGCGGAATAAGCACACTATTATTTATATATTTTGTTATTGTTCTACCAGAGATAAGAAAATATATGTATCAGAAAAGTAAAGCAGATTTAAATACTGTTGCCGCAAAACGCCGCATCCTTGAACTTGAATCCGAATTAAATGTATTAAAAGGGAAAAATGAGGAAAACGAAACAAGTGGAGAAAAACTAAAGAATGCCAGGAATTTACTCACTCAGGAAAAATTTGAAGACGCCCAAAAATTATTTGAACTTCTACTGACAGAAGCAATAAAATCCTCGAATAGAGGAATGACGTTTGAATGTGCGTCCTGGCTTGGCAGAATAGCTATGAAGAGAGAAAACTATATCAAAGCCGTTGAATATTTTAATATAGCCATGCTCTCATCTGAAAAAGATTCACCATTGTTCGACCTGGCAAACTTTGAAAAAGCAATAGCTCTTTATAAACAAGGAAAATTTAGTGAGGCTGCATCCATCTTTGCGAAAATCGCAAGAGAAAATAGAAAACTTGAAAAATCAAAATACCCGGATAATATTACTAAATTATCGCAGACCATGTTCTCTATCATCAAAAATGAAAATGAGAAAGAAAACCTACAATTAGAAATAGAAAATCTTTCTCCTCTTTTCAAAGGTTTGGGATTATGGATAAAAGCTCACAATGAAAAAGATCAAGGGAAAAAAGAAGAGTTCCTAAAAAAGGCAAGGGAAAATAAAAATATCTTCATATGGCTAAAATAAATAATGGAGACAAAGATGGAAATATTAAAAAAATCAACAAAAAAAATCATTATTAAATTCTTCACCGTAACAGAAATGCTCGCAGTCGCAGCCATAGTTTCAAGTGTCCCGGTTACCGCATATGTAAAAGCAAAACAAAAAGCAGCAGAAACAGAATGTATGAATAATATGCGACAGGTAGGTATGGCAATTACTTCCTACCACCTCTCAAATGGTGAGTATCCAAAAGCAGCCTTTTTCCCTGAAAATCCTAAAAAAGACGCCAATAGTATAAGAGTAGTATTAGCCGATGAAATAAATAGTGATAAAGTCTGGATATGTCCAGCTATGCCAGATAAACTAAAGGAAAAAGGATTGACATGGGTATATAATGACACTCTCTCCGGAAAAGCAACCATCCAGGATCCGGCAAATACCTGGATTCTAATTGAATTCAGTTGTGTATCGAAAAATGCACCTCATCCTCATCCAGGCGGGTTTAATATTGTATATGCCGATGGACATGTCAAAACCACAAAAGAACTCCCCAAGGATATAACAGAAAATCAACAGGCTATCTTAAAAAAAATCTTCGCAGAATTCGCTAATATAAAATAAGCAAAATTACCAGAAAAAAGGAGAAAAAAAATGAAAAAAAATGTCCTCGTAATTCTCGTCGGAAAACGCAAGACCGCCGCCGTAAATGTGCAGAAAACTCTTACTGCATGGGGTTGCTTAATCAAAACAAGATTGGGAATTCACGATGGCGTCCTCAAAAATTGCTCCGAGAAAGGATTAATCATTTGCGAACTCGTTGGCGAAGAAAAAAAACATAAAGAACTTACAAGAAAACTTAACCTCATAAAGGGCGTAAAAGCTGAACTCGTCTCTTTAGAAATTGATTGATCTGAATTTTTACTCACTTCATCAACAGCGTAGCGATACAGGAAATTGCAAAAAAAATATATTCGAGTCAAAAAAGAACTAAGCAAGTTCATAAAATGATTCGAATGTCGAAGGTGATTCATTCTGAAATTTGCATCTTTTGCCTCGTTATTTCATAACGTTTTATAAGAAATAATCTTTTAATCCTTTTCCTCGTAGTCAAAGCAATAGGGGGGGTATTATTTTCAGCAAATTCCTATCACAGGAGAAAATATAATCCTAAAAAAACAGTTGGTGTTTAAGTTGAAAGGAGTGGGGGACTGCTTGCTCTCTGTGATGGTTGATAGGGGGCATTTTCTTATAGAATTTTCTGAAAGCCCGCTCAAGGATGTGTGCCAATCTGGTTTTCTGAGTAAACTGCGCGGTATAGAAAATTTCTTAGCCCAGAAAGCAATTTGCTAAATGCTCGATTTTTTACATTTTTTTTATCCTAAATTAAGCAGTTGGGCGCATTTGCCGTAGATAGCAGGCAGGCAGTGAGACGAAGCTGTAGTAACTAGTAGTCGAAGCTAACGAAGTGGATACGATAAATGCGGGCACCCCCTCGCGGTTTGAAAATCGTAAAAAAATCGTCAACTCAAAAGTTTGATGAAACATAATCCATAACAACATTATTCTCATATACATAGAAATAAAAACGATTTTCAATTGTTTTTTTAGGATAAAAAATTCAGGGGGCATTAGAGGAGAAATAGACTAAGCTATATTTTGCTTCTTTGGGAGAGAGATTTTGAATATACTACCTTTACCTATCTGACTTTCTAAAGATATTTCTCCCCCATGCATTCTTACAAATCTCCTACTTAGAGCTAAACCAAGTCCTGCACCTTCATAATTTGACGTCAGACCACTTTCTACTCTGTGAAAGTCTTTAAATATTTTTTTCTGATCCTCTTCTGATATACCTATGCCGCTGTCTTCTATTTCAATTTCTACATTTTCACTTGTCTCAATTAGTCGAATTTTTATGCCTCCCTCATGCGTAAATTTAATGGCATTATTTATAAGGTTTATAAGGACCTGTTTTATTAATTTTTCATCGTAATAGAATTCGATGTTTGAGGACGATTGCAACTCAAGATAGAGTTTTTTCCTTTCTACGATTGGTTTTAACATATCAACTACCATATTAAGAGTGTTTGATATATTGTTTTTTTCCATTATTGGTTTTAAGACGCCTGCATCAGATTTCGCAATATCGAGTAGTCCGCTGATTAATGATAAGAGGTGTTCAGCGGCAATTAAAATTTTCTTAGAATTATCAATTAGTTTCTCTCCGGAATAATCGGTTCTCGCTATATTTAGGTCTGCAAATCCAATTATGGAATTAAGCGGGGTTCGCAACTCATGACTCATATTAGCGAAGAACCTATCTTTATGTTGATTTGCCTCAAGAAGTTCTTCGGCTTTTTTTTCAAGTTCTTCATTTATTTTTTTTAACTGATGAGTTTGACGTTCCAACCTTGAAGCCATTGAATTGAAGTCAGCCATTAATTCTCCCATTTCATCAGTTTCAATGCCTGAAAAACGGTATCTTAGATTGCCCGAACTGATTTGCTTTGTTCCTTCACTTAACTTCCTTAGATATTTTTTTAAAAGAAGTCCTGAATAAGAAGAAGAGAGCACAATGAAAAAGATTGTGAGTATGAAAAAAGTAACAAGCATGTATTGGAGACGTTTAAAGAAAAAGAAACTTTGTCTTTGCCAGTATTCGGATTTTTCATATTCTGTAAAAAATAAATTATGAAGTATCTCTCCTGTGTCAATTAGAGACAGGTAAATTGTTTTTAAATCATTTTGCAGAATAATTTTTCTATCGAAGTAAAACAGGTTTGTTTCAGGATAATTTTTATGGATGGAATTTAATGCGGAGTCTATCAATCTGCATTTTTCTTTTAACTTTTCTGTGATTTCTGAATAGTTTTTTCCCCTCGAGTCCAATGGTATTTTATTTAACGATTTTTTCAGATCAGTAAGTTTTTCTGAAAATAAAGTAATTCTATCATTACTTAATGCCTCTATAGATAAAGGGAAAATTTTTATTGTAGCATCTAATATGTTGGATGATTTTATCAGGCTTTCACTGTATGAACGTTCTTTGTCTGCGAAATTCGCAATACGTTCAATATCATTCATTCCGAGTTTGATTATAAAGCAAGCAAATAAAACGGATATTAAAATATATATAGCAAATGATAATCTCCTAACTTTGTTATAGCTTGTCATAACTTGAAATTTTATTATCTAATTGTTATCGTAATTTTATCTAAGTCAGAAAAATTCAGGATTTTTTCTTTGGTTACGCAGAAAAAAAAACTATATTTTTTATTTTTTTCAAGAACTATATCATCAGGATGTTCTGTATTTAATTTTCTTGAAAAGATAATTTTCCAATGTCCATCTTTCCATATTCCTTTTGCTGATACATCAGCATAACTTCCTGAGGGAGTTTTATGTTTAAATCGTGGTAATTTTTCCCCCTTAAAATTTTCGTAGTAAATAGGTTCCCAGCATAATGCACCGGCATCTCTTTCTAATTTACTTATTCTATTGTTTTTGATTATGGCATAAAAATCTTCAGCCAATTCTGCTGGATCGCTCATAAATGCTCTCCATAACCAGATATCTGCTGTATCAGAGGAATTATTATTCTCTTCGCTTCTTAATATTATTGCAAAAATGCTTTCCTCATCATTTGATTCAATATATGACTGATTTATCGCATCCCATTGCCAGCTTTTATAGGTTCTTTTTTCTGTTTCATCAAGAAAATCCACATATAAAAAAATCCTATCCTCTTCTTGCTTGATTGAAACAGAATAATTTGAAAAAGAATATCTATATTCATATGGCGATGAAGGCATTTCGTTAGAAGCGATTTTCCTGAAAGTCTCCTCTTCTGTTTTTACAGTAATTTGAGATAAAGGCAGAGTAAAGATTGAGAACAGAAGAAGTCTTTGAATTAGATTAGACATAATTTCAGGCTTCTATGCTATTTCAGTTTCATACCGGTGCACTTTTCTATTGCTGCAACCAGGGTAGTGAGACGAACAGGTTTTTCAAGGATAATGTTAATCTTTAGAGACTGTATTTGTTTTTTTATTTCTTCTGAGAGATAAGCACTTGCTATAATTACTTCAACATCATTGGTATCTTCATTTTTCCTGAGCATTTTACAAAAATCTATGCCATTCATATTTGGCATTCTAAGGTCTGCTATCACAAGATCAGGATTCCATGAACCTATAATTAAAGCCCCCTCCATACCATCTGAGGCTTCGCGTAATTCATACCCATCAAAGACTTCAAGTGCTTCAGAGACGAATTTTCTGAACATTTTATCATCATCAATAACTAAAATTTTCGTATCTTCATTCTCTAAATTTCCAACTGTCTCAAAACCTCTTTTCTGGGCGAATTTATCAAGTTCCTCTTGTAGAAATCTGTAATGCCCTCCGGGAGTTATTGCGGCATTGAGTAATTTTTGTCTGGCCCAATTTGAAAGGCTTGATCTTGAAATACCAAGATATTTTGCAGCTTCTGTAGATTTTAAATACTTTTTCATATTATTATAGTTTTTTCTTTCAAGGGCTTTTTTTAGTAATTTTTTTTCTGAGAAAAAATATCCTCCTGATAAAATACCTGAAAGCAAATTTTCTGTTATTCTGTTATATTATATTCATTCTTCTTATAATAGTAGGTTAAACTGCAAAACAGAGGAGGGAATTATCCTCCTCCGCTTGCTATCTTGAAGAACTCTATAACTGTGGCATTTTTAACCATTTTTTGAGTTTTGAGCTTTTCACTACTGTATCAATAAATGCCATTCCTCTTACACCTTCTTCTATACTTGGAAAATCAAGGTATTCAGAAGGTACCTTTTTCCCTTCTATCTTACATAAGAGAGTATCAGCGAAATTGAGATAATTATTTGCAAATGCTTCCAAAAACGCTTCCGGATGTCCAAATGGAATTCTTGTACAACGTGCAGCAGCGGGACTTTTTTTGGCAACATAGTTATTACCGCGTCTCCATATCTGAACGGGAGCGTCTATCTCTTTCACATAAAGGTAGTTGGGATGTTCCTGATGCCATTCGAGGCTTCTCTTTTCTCCGTATACCCAGATTGCAAGATTATTTTCTTCACCAATAGAGACTTGACTGGCATGTAAAATTCCTTTTGCTCCTTTCTCAAAGTGTAGCAAACAATTTCCATCGTCATCGAGTAATCTTCCTTTTACATATGTTGTTAAATCAGCGCAAATTTCTGTGATTTTGAGCCCAGTTATGTACTCGGCGAGGTTTGCCGCGTGTGTGCCAATATCGCCTATGCAGCCTGCAGCTCCGCTTTGTTTGGGATCAGTTCGCCATGCAGCTTGTTGTTGCCCCTCTCTCTCAATAGGTTTTATTAGCCATCCTTGAGGATACTGAACGACAACTTTATATATTTTTCCCAGATCCCCCTGTTTTACCATATCTCTTGCTAATTTCACCATCGGGTAACCAGTGTAATTGTGCATTAACCCAAAGACCTTACCGCTTTTTTTGGCGATTTCTCTGAGCTTTTTTGCTTCAGCAAGAGTTATTGTCATTGGTTTTTCACACATTACATTGAATCCAGCTTCTAAAAAATCTTTTGCAATGGGAAAGTGCCAGTTATTAGGAGTGGTAATTGCAACAAAATCTATTGCATCATCACCTAAGGCTTTTTCTTTTTTTATCATCTCTTTATAGTTATTATACGTTCTTTCGGGCGATATACATAGTTCTCTTCCCATTTGTTGGCTTTTTTCTGGAATGATGTCAAAAGCACCTGCAACAATTTCAATCTTTCCATCGAGCCTTGCTGCTTTTCTGTGGACTTCTCCGATGAATGCCCCAGGACCTCCTCCCACCATTCCCATACGAAGTTTTCTTTTCATATTTTCACCTTTTTATTTGTGTTTCCTCTTTTTTTATATGACTAAATAATAAAAATCAGGCTCTCATTGCCATTGGAGAAAAAAGGAAAATAAGTCTTCCCTTAATTTGCCCATAATGACATGTTAATTCAAGTCCAATTAAAGTACCTGGCTCTACAGGTATTTTATAATCTCCAGATTCTTTGAGTAATTCTTTCACACAGGAACTTATATCTGGTTCATGACATACAGCGAGAATCCAATCCTCTTCTGAACATTCGACTCGTGATTTTATGGCTTTTAGAATTTCATCCAGACCAGCTCCAGGCATAATTGAATGTGCTATTTGAACAGGAGGTGGATCATCGAGATTATCAGCGAGGGTTTGAGCTGTTTCTACTGTTCTTTTGAAGGGACTACAGATAATAACTTTAGGTTCAAGGCCAAGGGCTTTCATAAATTCAGCCGCATAAGCAGCATCCCCTCTGCCTGATTCTGTAATGCTACGCTCTGAGTCGCGGATTTCTCCTGAAAAATTTTCCGCTTCCACAGTTCTCATTAGCATTAAGAGCATATAAAAAAACCTTTTTTCTATTTGTTTTTTTCTTGAGAAGTTAAATAATATAGTTTGTAAAATTTAAAAATCCAATAGAAAAAAATGAATGTTTTAATAATTCCAAATTCCTTTAAGGGGTCTCTTTCTGCTGTCTCAGTTGCAAAAATAGCTGCTAAAGGAATTCTAAAAGTAAAAGAAAAATTGAATTATAATCTGGAATTAATACCTATTTCAGATGGTGGAGATGGATTAATAGATGCATTTTTATTTTCAAAACGGGCAAAGAAAGTAGAATGCATAGTTTCAGATCCTCTTAATCGAAAAATAAAAACTCATTATGCTTATGATATAAAAAACTCGGTGGCAATACTTGAAATGGCTTCTGCTTCTGGACTTGTCTTATTGAATAATGCAGAGAGAAATCCTTTAACTGCAACTTCCAAAGGAACTGGAGAACTTCTCCTCAATGCGATGAAGAAGGCAAAAAAAATAATTATTGGAATAGGAGGAAGTGCAACTTGTGACTGTGGGGTAGGGGCTCTTTCTGCTCTTGGTTTTCAGTTTTTAAATCATCAAGGAGAAAAACTTGAACCACTCGCAAAAAATTTATCCAGAATTCAGAAAATATTGTATCCTTGTAATTTCCAAAAATTTTCTTCCTTAGATATTCAAATCGCATATGATGTAAAAAATCCTCTTATCGGGAAAAATGGAGCGGCGAGAGTTTATTCTCCACAAAAAGGAGCATCTCCAGAAGATGTTTTATTTCTTGAAAGAGGACTTGCGAATTTCGCAAAAGTAATAAAAGAAAGAACAGGCATTGATATCTCCCATATGAGAGGTGCCGGGGCTGCAGGTGGAATTGGCGCAGCTTTTCACGCTCTTTTGGGGGCAAAACTTAGGCCTGGAACTCAAATCGTTTTTAGAGAACTTCAAATTGAGGAAAAAATCAAAAATGCAGATCTTATAATTACCGGTGAAGGTCGAATTGATTTTCAAACGATTTTTGGAAAGGCTCCTATCGAAGTTGCGAAAATCGCAAAAAAATATAAGCTGCCTTGTATAGCATTA
>CAYRRM010000019.1:0-52550 GCA_964426675.1 uncultured Lentisphaera sp. | reverse complement strand
ATCCTCTTGTCTGTACCGCATTTAATGCTGATTTTGATGGTGACCAGATGGCAGTTCATATACCATTATCCTATGCAGCTCAAATGGAGGCAAAACTTCTAATTGCCGCCCCAAACAATATTTTCTCTCCTGCAAATGGAAGACCAATTACATCTCCTACTCAGGATATTACTCTCGGCGTCTATTATCTCACATTTAAACCTGCAAAATTTGGCACAATAAAAACTTTTAAAGATTATCATGAAGTCCTAAACGCCCTTGATGCAGGGAAAATACGAATACATGAAATTATTAGAATACCAAATCCCGATTTTGGTAAAGATACTCCATGGGGTAATAAAAATGATAAATATATTGAAACATCAGCAGGCAGATGCATTTTCAATGAAATATGGGACCCAAGACTTGGTTTTTTCAACAATGTCGCAGGGAAAAAAGTACTCGGTAAACTAATACTCGATTGTTACAATTATTGTGGACACGACGCAACTGTTACCATACTTGATTCATTGAAAAAAATAGGATACGAATACGCGACTAAAGCTGGTTTTTCAATAAGTATCTCAGATATGCCCATCCCATCTGAAAAAGAAAAACTCATAGAAAATGCAAGAAAGCAAATAGCAGATGTGCAAAAACAATTTGAAAAAGGTATTATCACAGAAGGTGAAAGACATAATAAAATTATAGATATCTGGACAAGTACAAGTAGTGAAGTCGCAAATAGAGTATTTGAAGATATGCATGATGATACATCTGCTGAAAATGGAATAAATCCTGTTTTCGCTATGCTTGATTCCGGAGCAAGGGGAAGTAAAGACCAGATAAAACAATTAGCTGGTATGCGCGGACTCATGGCAAAACCATCAGGCGATATTATAGAAAGACCAATTATATCAAATTTCCGCGAAGGTTTAACCGTGCTGGAATATTTTATAAGCACACATGGCGCAAGAAAAGGCTTGGCTGATACAGCTCTGAAAACTGCAGATTCAGGTTATATGACAAGAAAACTCGTAGATGTAGCGCAAGACGTAATATGCAGAGAAGAAGATTGTGGCACTATAAAGGGAATTAAAGTTAAAAATGTAATCGAAGGAGATGAAGAAATAATTCCACTACGAGATAGAATAATAGGCAGATTTAGCGCTCAAGATGTAAGAGACCCTCTTGCCAATGATAATACTCTTATCGTGGCCGCAAATCAGGAAATCACAGAAGAAATCGCAGCAAAACTTGCAGATAGGGGAATAAATGAATTAATGATAAGATCTGTTCTTACGTGTGAGACAAAATATGGTGTTTGCGTAAAATGCTATGGTAAAAATCTTGCAACAAATAGACTCGCTGAAATCGGCGATGCTCTTGGAATTATCGCCGCGCAGTCTATTGGTGAGCCAGGAACTCAGCTCACAATGAAAACCTTTCATATCGGTGGAACAGCATCAGCTTCATACAAGCAGCCTGTTATAAATGCGAGAAATCCAGGAAAAGTCAGATTCGAAAATGTCAGAATAGTCAAAACAGAAAAAAATGAAACAATAGTGGTCAACAAGAATGGATTCGTATTAATAGAAGATGATCACGGAAAAATTATTGATAGATTCGAACTCGCAATAGGTGCTATTCTTGATAAAAATGAAGGTGATAAAGTTAAAAAGAATGAACGTATAGCTTCATGGGACCCTTATAATGTGCCAATTATTGCAGAGGAAAGCGGAAAAATCGAATTCAAAGATCTCGTTCTTGGAATAACATTAAATAAAGAAGAAAGACCAGGCGGATTATTTGATCTAACAGTAATGGAACACAGAGAAGACCTCCATCCACAAATCGTCATAAAAAGTGAAACCGGAGAAATGCTATCCCATTACAGTTTGCCCGCCGGCGCTTATATAATGGTAGAAGACGCAAGTTATGTAAAAATAGGTGAAACACTCGCCAGAATTCCAAGACAAACAGCAAAGAATAAGGATATTACAGGCGGTTTGCCAAGAGTATCAGAACTCTTTGAAGCAAGACATCCCAAAGATGTTGCGGAAATCGCAAGAATCGATGGTAAAATTGAAATAGGCAAAATTATCCGTGGTAAAAGGCAGCTAATCATTAGAGATACAGATAATAATCAAACCGAAGAACACCTTATACCAACCAATAAACATATAACTGTCTCAAAAGGAGATATGGTAAAAAAGGGACAAAAATTAACTGAGGGAGCAATAGATCCAAAAGAATTATTAGAAATATGTGGAGCCCAGGAACTTCAAGAGTATTTGTTAAATGAAGTCCAACTCGTATATAGAGCACAGGGAGTAGAAATCAATGATAAACATATAGAAATAATAGTTCGACAAATGATGCAAAAAGTAAAAATCACTGAACCAGGTGATACAATCTTTCTCCCGGGTGAGCAGGTGGATAAACAAACTTTCAACGAAGAAAACCAGAAAGTTATAGCAAAAGGCGGAGAACCCGCTATCGCTGAACCTATCCTGCTTGGAATAACAAAAGCCTCAATAGAAACTGAAAGCTGGATATCTGCAGCATCATTCCAGGATACTACAAAAGTACTAACTGATGCAGCAACTCTCGGTAAAATAGATCCATTGCGCGGTTTTAAGGAAAACGTTATTTCAGGACACCTTATACCAGCAGGAACAGGTGCAGAAAATATTATTAGTCTAAAAATCAAAAAACTTGGAAAAGAAATTACTCTTGAAGATTTTCCAAATCAAACAGAAAAAGAAGATATAAAATCAATAGAACAAGAAAAAAATATCAAAAAAGCAAGGGAATTTCTTTCTTTGTGAGTTTGATTTTTTCAGACTCAAAATTATATTATCGCCCCTTTAGTTTTTATAAAAAAGGAGAAAAAATAAAATGCCTACAATCAGTCAGCTTATAAGAAAAGGCAGAAAACAAAAACAAAAGAAAAATAAAGTAAAAGCATTGCAAGGCTGCCCACAGAGAAGAGGTGTATGCCTGCAGGTAACAACAAGAACTCCTAAAAAACCTAACTCAGCACAACGAAAAATCGCAAGAGTTAGATTAACCAATGGTGAGGAAGTCACCGCTTATATCGGTGGAGAAGGACATAACCTCCAGGAACACTCTGTCGTCCTCGTAAGAGGAGGAAGAGTCAGAGATTTACCTGGCGTGAGATACCATATCGTTCGCGGCGCTCTCGATACACTTGGCGTCGAAAAAAGAAAACAAGGCCGTTCCAAATATGGAAAAAAAGTTGAAAAAGCCGCGTCTAAGTAAAAAATAAGGGGAAAAATGAGAAGAAGAAGAGCAGAAAAAAGACAAATCGTCCCCGATGTAAAATATAATAGCGAACTCATCGGGAAAATGATAAATACCGTTATGCAAAGAGGAAAAAAATCTGTAGCTCAAAATATTGTATATGGAGCTCTTGATGCAGTTGCAAAAAAGAAAAAAGGAATGGAAGCTCTCGAAATCTTTATGCAAGCTCTCGAAAACGTAAAACCAAAACTCGAAGTAAAAAGCAGAAGAGTCGGTGGCGCAACATATCAGGTCCCGGTGGAAATAGAACCAGAAAGACAAACAGCAATAGCAATGAGGTGGCTCAGAGATTTCGCCGATGCAAGAAAAGGTATGTCTATGAAAGACGCTCTTGCTGCCGAAATACTCGATGCATTCGAAAATACAGGTTCAGCAGTGAAGAAAAGAGATGATACGCACAAAATGGCCCAGGCAAATAAAGCTTTTGCTCATTATAAATGGTAAGTTGAACTAAATTATTATAAAAATGACTCGAAATCAGGAAAAAATTTATCAGGACGCAAAAGATAGACCAGTCCCATTAACTAATGTCCGTAATATTGGTATCATGGCTCATATTGACGCCGGCAAAACCACTACAACGGAAAGAATACTCTACTACACCGGAGTAAATTATAAAATGGGTGAAGTGCATCATGGCACAGCCACAATGGACTGGATGAAACAGGAACAAGAACGTGGTATTACCATCACCTCGGCCGCAACAACTTGTTTCTGGAAAAAACACAGAATAAATATTATCGACACTCCGGGACACGTAGATTTTACCGCCGAAGTTGAACGCTCTCTCAGAGTTCTCGATGGCGCTATTGCCCTTTTTTGTGCAGTTGGTGGCGTACAACCTCAATCAGAAACAGTTTGGCGTCAGTCGAAAAAATATAAAGTTCCAATTATAGCATTTGTCAATAAAATGGATAGAACTGGAGCAGATTATTATAAAGTCATAGATGATATAAAAAATAAACTTGGTGCAACAGTTCTCCCATTGCAAATCCCAGTAGGAAAAGAAGCTGATTTTAAAGGCGTAATCAATGTGTTATCAAAAAAAATGTATCTCTTTGACGAAAAAGATTATGGAATGAATTTTTCAGAAGAAGATGTCCCAGCCGAATATGAAGAAGAAGTAAAAAATTCATTTAAAAATATAGTCGAAATTCTCGCAGAAGTTGACGAGGAAATTATGGCGTATTTTCTCGAAGATAAAGTTCCACCAGTAGAACTAATAGAAAAAACAATTAGAAGCAAAACCATTTCAGGCCAGGTTGTCCCTGTACTCTGCGGAACAGCTTTCAAATATAAAGGTGTTCAACTACTCCTTGATGCCATAGTAAAATATCTTCCTTCTCCCGTTGATATATGGGAATTTCACGGAATCGATCCAGAAACAGAAAAAAAAATAACAAGGACCACTGGCGATGATAAGCCTTTCTGCGCTCTCGCATTCAAAATAATGAATGATCCATATGTCGGGAAATTAACATTTTTCAGAATCTACTCTGGATATGCACAACGCGGAATGCAAGTTTATAATCCAAGAACAAAAAAACTTGAAAGACTTGGAAGAGTCCTTCAGATGCACGCAAACCAGAGAGAAGAAAGGGAATTCATATATTGTGGTGATATAGCAGCTGCTGTTGGCCTTAAAAATGTTACAACAGGTGATACAATCTGTTCTGAGAAAGATCAAATAATTCTTGAAGCCCTCAATTTCCCGGAACCTGTCATATCTATGGCCATAGAACCTAAAAGTTCAGCAGAAAGAGATAAATTATACCATGCCCTTAATATCCTTTCTGAAGAAGCCCCAACATTCAGAGTTAAAAGCGATATAGAAACTGGACAAACAATCATATCAGGAATGGGTGAACTTCACCTGGATATCATAAGAGATAGAATGCTTAGAGAGTTTAAAGTTGAAGCAGATACCGGAAAACCTCAAGTTGCATATCGCGAAACCATCAATAAAAATTCCGATGCAAATGCAAAGTTTATAAGACAATCAGGAGGGAGAGGACAATACGGACATGTCATAATTGAAATGCAACCTAAACCAAGAGGTTATGGCTTCACAATCGAAAATAAAGTCGTTGGAGGCAATATACCAAAAGAGTATATAAAAGCTGTCGAAAATGGCCTCAGAGAAGCAGCCAATACAGGCGTACTCGCAGGGTACCCGGTGATAGACCTGAACATAGATATTATTGATGGCTCTCATCATCCAGTTGATTCATCTGAAATGGCATTTAAAATCGCAGCATCTATGGCTTTCAAGGAAGCCGCCAAAAAAGCAGGACTTACTCTCCTGGAACCCATAATGAAAGTCGAAATAGTTTTACCAGAAGAAAATCTCGGTGATATAATCGGTGATGTAACTGGAAGACGAGGACAAATCGTCGAACTCGATACTCAATCAAAAATGTCAAAAATACTCGCGCACATTCCATTATCCGAATTATTCGGATATTCAACGGCAATCAGATCCCTAACGAGAGGCCGCGCTTCTTATTGCATGGAGCCCTCACACTTCAAAGAAGTTCCATCCGAATTACAAAAAAAAATAGTTGAAAAAATATGAGGTTATAAATTATGAGCGCAGCAAAAGCAAAAACAACTACAACTACAACGGAAAAACAAAAAATCAGAATAAAATTACAGTCCTTTGACCATAGAGTCTTAGATCAGTCCGTAGGCGAAATAGTTAAAACTGCAAAAAGAACAGGCGCATTAGTCGCAGGGCCCATACCATTGCCTACAAAAATATCAAGAGTTTGTGTACACAGATCCCCACACGTAGATAAAAAATCTATGGATCAGTTCGAATCAAGAACCCATAAAAGACTTATAGATATAATTAACCCAACAGCAAAAACCGTAGATGAATTAAAAAGAATCAATTTACCAGCTGGCGTTGATATATCATTAAAAATTGGTGTTTAAAAATACTAACAACTAAACTTAAAAAGGCACCTCTGTCTGATTAACATGTGCCAGGAGAAAAAATGAAAAAAGGTATAATCGCAAAAAAAATCGGCATGACTCAAATCTATGACGGTAAAGGGATTCTTAATCCCGTAACTGTATTATTAGCAGGTCCATGCACTGTACTCGAAGTAAAAAATTCCAAAAAACACGGTTACTCCTCCGTGCAAATTGGATTCGGAAAAGCTAAAGCTAAAAACGTAAGTAAACCCATTAAAGGACATTGCAAAGCTGCCGGATTACAGGACAATCCTCCAGCAAAAATCATGGAAATAAGACTCGACTCAGATCCTGAATTTAAACCGGGAGACCAGATAAAAACAGATATATTCTCCGCTGATGAATTCGTTGATGTAGTAGGTACCAGCAAAGGAAAAGGATTCCAGGGAGTAGTCAAAAGATGGAATTTCGGCGGTGGCAGAGCAAGTCATGGAGGCGCATGGACAAGAAGAACAGGTTCTATCGGATGTAAAGAAAGACCAGGCAATATTATAAAAGGAAAAAAAATGCACGGACATCTCGGAAATCAAAGAGTAACAGTCCAAAATCTTAAAGTAGTTCGCGTCGAACCAGAAGAAAATCTAATTTACATTAAAGGCGCAGTTCCGGGAGCAAATGGCTCTTTCGTCCTCATAAAAAACGCTATTAAAAAAACTAAAACGGAGGGCTCAAAGTAATGAATAACCAAATTATACTTGCTAATATTGATGGAACTAAAGCTGAATCTATGCAGATAGATCAATCTAAAATAGAATTAAAAAAAGGCGAACAAGCCGTTCACGACGCCATAACAGCTTATTTAGCTTCTTTGCATCGCCCAACAGCTTCCACAAAAACACGCTCAAATATTCGCGGCGGGGGATGTAAACCATTCAGACAAAAAGGACTCGGTAGAGCAAGAGCAGGAACCATCAGAAGTCCCCTCTGGAGGCATGGTGCCATAACATTCGGACCTCTACCAGAAAAAAATTATAAAAAATGCCTCAATAAAAAAGTCTTAAAACTCGCACTAAAAAGAGCTTTCAGCGAAAGACTCAATGAAAATTCTATCATCGCATGTGAGAAAATTGATATACAAAGCGGAAAAACAAAAGATGCTATGAATTTCCTTAATAAAATAGGTGCCGGGACAAACGTCTTGATAATATCAGATTCCCTTTCCGAAAATTCTCTTAGAGCTTTCAGAAATATCCCAGAACTCAACGTCCAATCTCCAAAAACAGTCAATACATATGATATCCTCTTGCACCAGAAAGTATTATTCGATAAAGATGCAATAGAACAATTTCTAAAACGAATTTGAATATAAGGACTCTACAATATGAAAAACTCATACAAAATCATAAAATCTGTTATCATATCAGAAAAAGCTACTGCTCTAAAAGACCAAAATAAATACATATTTAGAGTAGCTGAAGACTCAAATAAAATTGAAATTAAAAATGCAGTAGAAAAATTATATGACGTAAAAGTCAAATCAGTAAACATAATAAATCAAAAAGGCAAAGTAAAACGCTCCGGAAGAATGCTAAAAGCCGGTAAAAGAGCTGATACCAGAAAAGCTCTCATTACGCTTAAATCCGGAGAAATTAACTTCCTATGAAATGAGGTGATAAAATGGGACTTAAAACAATCAGACCACTAACTCCAGGCCAAAGAGGAACAATCCTCCCTGATTTCTCTGAAATTACAAAGGATTTTCCTGAAAAATCTCTCACCATTGCAAAAAGGTCAAAAGCAGGCAGAAATAATTATGGAAGAATAACATGTAGACATAAAGGTGGCGGACAAAAAAGAAGAATAAGAATAATAGACTTTAAAAGAGATAAATTCAATGTTCCAGCTACCGTGAAAGCCATCGAATACGATCCTAATAGAAGTGCTAATATCGCTCTACTATATTACGCTGACGGAGAAAAAAGATATATCATCGCACCCGTCGGACTTAAAGTAGGAGATACCGTAATGAGCGGACCAAATGCAGAAATAAAAATAGGCAATGCCCTCAAAATCAAAGATATTCCACCCGGGGTAGATATTCACAATATCGAGCTAAAACCTGGAAAAGGAGCTAAATTAGTGCGTTCCGCCGGGCAACTCGCTCAAATCCGATCGAAAGAAGGAGATTACGCCCAAATCAAATTGCCAAGTGGCGAAATTCGAAAAGTACTTGTTGAATGTATGGCAACAATAGGACAGGTCGGAAATCTCGACCATATGAATGTTAAACTCGGTAAAGCAGGCAGAAAAAGACATCTCGGAATCAGACCTACCGTAAGAGGTATGGCCATGAACCCAGTCGATCATCCTAATGGCGGTGGAGAAGGCAGAAGCAAAAGTGGCGGCGGTAGACAACATCTCCAGAGCCCATGGGGACACGTCAAAGGACAAAAAACAAGAAAAAGAAAAAATATTACTAATAGATTCATTATCGAACGGAGGAAAAAATAATGGCTAGATCCATAAAAAAAGGACCTTTCGTAGATCAACATTTGCTCGAAAAAATTGAAAAATTAAATAAAACTGGGCAGAAAAAACCCATCAAAACATGGTCCAGAAGGTCCATGATTATTCCTGAATTTGTTGGGCATACCTTCAACGTCCATAATGGAAAAACATTCATAAATGTCTATATCACAGAAAATATGGTAGGACATAGACTCGGTGAATTCGCTCCAACTCGTCAGTTCAGACAGCACGGGGTAATAAGCGGAAAAACAGTAATCTAAAAAGTATAGTTGCCCTTCAGAGAGAAATAATCCTGCAGGGCTTTTTTTTGTTCTTGGGGTAGGGGGGTTATTAAGTGCTCTCCATAGCATCACAAATACTTTGCGGATAAAACGCTTGAAATAGTTACTACAGTTGCATTTTGATGGCTTACTTGTAAAAATTACCTTCGTGAAAAATATCAGATTAACCCTGTTAAAATATTTATCCTATACGGTGCAGTTAGAGTTGTCACTACATCATAATGTCGCTATAAAAAAAGAGAGAAAGAAAAATCGCGCATTCACCAAATTGTTTTCTGAACTGGAACTTCTTCTATTCCGCGCAGTTAAGTCAAAAAGCCAGATGGGCGAAGATCCCTCCGCGAGTTTTCAGAAAATTCTACAGCAAAATGCGACATCCCCCAGCATCGGAGGGAAAACAGATGCCACTTCCGTTTTCAACCTAAATACCAATTTTTTTTAGGAAAAATAGTTATTTGTTATTTAAAAATTAGCCCGAGTTGCGCAGTTACAGGGGGGGTAAAAAGCCCTTTCCCCCTGAAGGGGGTATCTGAAAAAAACACTTTTCTCCATTACATTTTTATGTTTTTTGCTTTGTTCGGTAGTCTAATGGTTGCCTGGGGCTTTTGTCAAGTAGTTCCGAAAGGTGTTTTTACGGCGTTTCGACAAGTCTAAGCCTTGCTGGGTTTCTGTCCTTGACTTCGTCAAGAACATCACTCCTTTCATTTTATCTAAAAGTTTTCTGACGCAAGTTCCCAGTCCCTTCGAGTTCATCCACATTTCAAGTGCTCCCCACAAGGAGAGTGCAAGGAACTAGACGAATTGTGGGCTCGGACTCCTTCAGTTCTCTGGTGAAATATTAGTCTTATGCCAAAATCCATCTTGTAGGTTCGGAACGAGCTTTCACTCTGGTTCAGATGCATGTATATCTTTCATGCTTCTTTCGATTCGCATCTTGCCATACCAAGCGTGCGCAAGCTTCAGTTCGGAGAATCGTTTGTAGGCTTTCGATGACGAGAACGCATGCGAGATGCGAGAGTTTGTTGTACTCATCACGGCCATATTCGGCAATAGTGTCGAATATTTTCTCCACACGCAGAGAGCAATAAACACGTCCCCGAATCTTCTCATCCTTTCCACGCGGACGGAATGCAAGTCCACGAGAGCCAAGTCCGGCGTTTCAGCGTTAGCGGGCTCGAACATGTTCGGCATCTTGGCTCTTTCTATCCCGGAAAGGATCTCACCGATCCACAACCAGCCGATTTTTTCCTCGTCGTCTCTGCCAAAGAGTTTCCCTACGCTCGCGACGACTCGCTGGCGAGGACCATTGGTCGTCCTCACTGACTCCATACCGGATCCAGTAGTCGTAATCGATTCCGCCCAAAATCTTTCTGTTTATTTTTAAATACATACGATTAATTTGAGAATGGAGAAGAAAATTTCAATGGAGGCAAAGGGAGGCTTTTCTCCACTACACTCACTTTTGAAAACTTTTCAGAGGGAAGAATTTTTGCGAAATGAAATGCTCTATAGGGGAAGAAATTCTTCAGGAAAATCAAAACTACTCAAGATAGGTTAGCATAAAAACCAATATTGAATATCATTTATTGGCGTAACAAATATTGCGTTTGCAGGCATTCCTATTGCTATTGCTGGAGTATCACAAAGGATCCAACTGCCCTTTACGGGAATACCCACGAAAATAGAATCGTCATAATATTGATTTTTATTTTCTTTATAGGGATCAAGACAATTAAACACAGGAGGAGGAAATCCTAATAATGAGGAAGGAAAGAAAAGAAATATAATTACTATTGGGATCAAAATACTTTTTTATGATTAAATCCAACTGTTAATATTTGGAAATACTTTTATTCGATTGCTATAGCAAAGGTCAAGCTTGAAATTTTGTGAAATAGTCTATTTGCGGAGAGGGTGAAATTCTGCTTTTTTTATATGAGTTCCTCACGATTTTCTGAAAATCTTTCCAATCTGCCCTGAAAGTTGGGCAGGATGGCATTTCCCAAAGAAAATCCTGCATCTTTTCCATTTTTAACTTGACTTTTATTTCATACAATACGGCATTATGAAATTAAAAATTATTATCGGTTATATATATTTTTTTTTACATTCAAAGCCAAAGCAAGTAAAAAAAACAGAAAAAAATTTAAAAATATCATATTGATTATCAGTGAGTTAAGAAAAAAATATCAAAATTTCTTTTTGTTCACTTGACAAGCTATTATTTTGGTTATAATATAATAGGAATATAAAAGGACTTGTTATCATGTTTCAAGAATTTCGAGTTCAATCCAAGACGGAACAGGTCAGAAAATACATAAAAGATCTCATTGATAGCCAAATCTTAAAACCGGGAGATCAATTGATTCCGGAAGACCGGTTGGCACAAAAACTGGGTATAAGCTTGGTTACCGTCCGCAGGGGACTGGATTTGCTGGTCAAAGATAATCTGATTCATCGTATTCAGGGCAAAGGAACGTTCACCGGTCCCCAGAAAGTCACCCGGACCCTGAATATTAATTTAGTTTACCCCAATAGCCCTGACTCTAATCCTGAGGATCCTTTTTTCGGGCAGATTCTCAACGGGATTAACCAATATCTGGCCGGAAAATCGATCCGCCTGGGCCTCTCACCAATCTCGCAGACCGAGTCTTTTGCGAAAGTGCTACAGGACAATCAGTGGCGAAGTTTTCTTCAGGAAGGGGCCATATTCATGAATTACAAAATTACTGAACACGATTCCCGTCAGATCAAAAAATATGGTATTCCCCTAGTAAATATTGGGAATAGTCCGATGGATACCGGGTTATTTTCTGTGGATGTAGACCACGAGTTGGGTGGTTATCTGGCAACATCTCATCTGATAAAACACGGCCGCAAGCGTATCCTGGTTTTAAGCAATTCACAAAGGCATTTCTACACGGATAATGTGATTAACGGATATAAAAAAGCATTACAGGAAAATAATCTGAATCTGGATAAAAAGCTGCTTTATGATCAGGCTGAGAGTGAAGAAACCCCTGGCTACGAACTGATGGCAGAACTGCTAAATAAACTTGATTTTGATGCAGTAATGAATTTCGGATCATTGGCGACTATTGGTATCATAAACTGTCTGCATCAAAGAAAAAAACGTATTCCCGAAGACATCGCTTTTGTCTCTTACAACGATTTTCCAATCATCTCACAGTTTAATCATCCAACCTTAACCGCCGTCTCCCAGCCGATAAAAGACCTTGGATTCCACGCTGCAAAATTGTTATTGGATATCAAAGACGGTAAGATCTCCAAATCAACCGGCGGGAAAAAGATCCTGCTGAAACCTGAACTTATAATCAGAAGGAGTTGCGGATGCTCATGAAAAATAAAAAATTTACCCTCATCAAATTGTCTTTTATAACCAGGGTTAAGACAAAATTCATTTTCCACAAGTTTCAAGTTTTAAGTTTCAAGTATTCTCGAGCAAACAAAATCAAGTTTACCTTGATTGAATTGCTCGTGGTCATGGCTATCATCGCAATTCTTGCCGCCATGCTCTTTCCGGCACTGGCAAAAGCTAGAGAAGTAGCCAGACAAGCCATCTGTCTGAGTAATTTAAAACAAATGGGAACCATAACCATTCTTTATATGCAGGATTGGAACGGATGGACTTGGTATGAAGATGCAACCGCAGATAAATATATGATATATAAGAGTAGCAAAAATCTCTGGGAAGGCTGGAATAGCATCGGGGTCACCATGAGAAACGGCTATTTGAAGACCAGCCGGATTTTTGACTGTCCTTCCGCAAAACCACAAAATTCCCAATGGGGGACTCCTTTGCAATATGATCGGGATATTGATGTAGATAATCCTGCAGACACGCGTACTGATTATTTCTGGCGAATAACAAACGACAATTACGGTCCGTACCGTCTCAGTCAAGGGCCTGGACTTGGTATGGCGGCAGATAATCCTACATCAACGGTATGGAACAATGATCAATATATCAGAAGGTATCATAAACGGGGATATCAAGTTGTCTTCCTGGATGGTTCGGCCAGGATGATCACGAATATTCCTGGAGTAGCTGGATGGTCTGGCTCATGGTTCAGAACTTACGTAGATACTCAATATTAATTTTCCTCTAACCGGAGGGATCGATATGAATAAGACAATTCCCTTATGCCTTTGTCTGATAATCACGGTTTTTTTTAGTGGGTGCAGCAATAAAATTTCGTCACCCTCTCAAAGAAAACAGAAAACTAAAATGTCCACCAACCTCCCTACCCAAACCAAAATGGAGAAAAAAGTTGCTGAAATAATTCAACCCCTAATGGTTAAAGAGTCTGATTTTATTGATCACGACGGTAATATCATGAGGTTATGGGGGGTTAACTTGGTAGTCCTTTTCCCGGAGCATGACGTAGCCGAAAAGACCGCTGCAAATCTTGCAAGTCTGGGCATCAACTGCGTCCGCCACCACCATATGTTGCGCATCAGCAAAGATTGGAACCCGGACATGGTCAGCGGCTGCTTGGTTGATTATAAAAACGATTCCCTGACCTTCGACCCGCAAGCGCTAGACCGGTTTGATTACCTAAATTCGTGCCTGCGTAAAAAAGGTATTTACATGATGATTGCCATCGGCAACAGCAGACATTACCTCCCAGAAGACGTAAAAATCCTTGATCAAGGAGATAAGGACAATAAATCTTGGTCGGAAGCTGTAAAAGAACTTAACAGCTGGCATTGGCAAAAATCACACGATGTCAAGAAAATGCTGCCGATGGTCGATGAACGCGCCGCTAGGATCAATGAGGAATTTGCCAAGAAACTGCTGAATCATGTCAATCCCTACACCAAAACAAAATATGCTGCTGATCCGCAACTGCTGACTATTGAAGTCATCAATGAGTTTTCATTGGATTATGCCGTGATCTGCAACAACAAATTCCCCGAATACTGGCAAAAAATACTTAATGACAAATGGCAGAAATTCACCAAAGAGAAAGGGGTCAAGGAATGTGATCTTTTCCAGACAAAAACCACTTCCCAACGGAAATGCCGGGGCGAATTCTTTCGAAAACTCCAGGAAGATTATCTTAACCGCATAACTAAAGTCATCCGTGATACCGGGTTTAAGGGTCCGATTTCCTTTTCCAATCTTTGGCGCGGAGAAGCTGCCGCAAAATTTCACTGGGACACCGCCGGCTATATTGAAGATCACCTTTACTGTGAACCTCGTGTTGTAGAAAGCAAAGAAGATTTCCTGATTGCAACAAGCAAATCCCGACTGGCCGGAAAACCCTACATCCTAGGCGAAGTCAATTACTGTGAATGGGGAGATAAAACAGAGGAACAACGCCGGGAACGCGCCATGTTGCCACTGGCACTGGCTGCCTACGGAAGCTTCAATAATTGGTCCGGAATAATATGGTTTGCCTGGAACCACGGAGGACGCGTCGTCGGGAAAGACGGCTGGTCCAACAAACCTGATCGCCAGGCACATCTCGGTGATATGATCTCCGATGAGATGATGCTGGATCATTTTCGTACCTGCAGCGCCATTTTCCGACGAGGATTGGTCAAAAAGAGCGTTGTTCCGAAAAATCTCTACGTCTATGGAGATTATATTCCCGCTAGTTATTACGCATTGATCCAGGGGATAACCGAATATCAGCCAGGCTGGCAGAATATTCATGCTTTGCAGAAAGTATTCTCAAAACCGCCTGAAGGAGATAAAACCTGGGAACTACTGCATACCGTAACTCCGGATATATTGATTTCAGATACAAAAGAGATTATCAAAGATACGAACAAAAAACATCTGACCGTAAAAACTCCTTTTGCTGAAGCTTTTGCCGGTAATCTCAATACTCCGGATAAAATCACTCTTGACCACTTGCAGTTCAGCGAAACCGACTGTTTCGCCACCATCATCATGATCACTAATGACGGGAAGTCACTAAAAGACACAGAAGAAATTTTGATTAGCCGGACCACCCTGGATAAAAAGTGGCAGGATACCGATAAGGGAACTATCACAATCAAAGGACTGAAGACTGGTGGAAAAAAATGGCATGCGAAAATTACCCGCCCTCATAGGAATGCCGGTAACACAATCCCGCTAGAACAGCAAAACGATGGCGCAGTCATAATCCCGGTAAAAGACTGGTTTGAATGTAAAATTGAACTTAAATAAGATGGGAGTTTCCGCTCCATCTTTCTAACATTCACTTAAAACGCTGAAACTGAAATGACTTGGTGCCTTGGAAATATGTTTGTAATTCAAAAAAAAACAATTTTAACGAAAGATAAGGAAAAAATAAAATGAAAAAATCAACCATGTATGTAATCGCATTGCTTTTGGCGATTTTCGCCAATGCCGGAAATCAAGTGCACCAAAAGGTACAAGCTGAAAATCCAACAAACGAAAAAAACAAGATGGAAATCAAGGAAGTAAAGGGGGCAGAAGAAGGTAAAGTCGCCAGAGTCAAAGGATCAATGAACCAATGGGGATTTGTTTCCTACTGGTTGGGAATCCCGACTCCGGACGGCAAATCCACTATTCGTCTTCGGGTTTTTCATGACGGTAATTCTCCTGCGATATTCGCAGTCTATATCAATCTCGAAGGTCAGAAATTTATAAAAAAAATCGAAATACCGGAAGATGCTGAGAATAATACTTTTGTCAATATTGATATTCCCGTTGAAACCGATGCGGAATGGAGCGGAATATTCCTGAAGAAATTCGAGAAAAGTGACAAACCAAGTCCATGGATTGATTCCATCACTGTATTGCTCCCTGAAGAATAAACCAGAGTCATGAAAAATAAACAACATAAACGCTTCTTTTTTGATGGCAGTTTCTGAAATACTCCTATTCCGAACCAATATCGCTGAAAAGAAAAATCATTTCCTTGGAGTGATACCAGAACATCAAGCACTGCATATAAACATAAACGAATGGACCATCCCATATTTTACCGAAAGACTACTCCCTGATGTAAATTTATCCTATACGGTGCAGTTAGAATTGTCACTACATCATAATATCGCTATAAAAAAAGAGATATAGAAAATCGCGTATTCACCAAATTGTTTTCTGAACTGGAACTTTTTCTATTCCGCGCAGTTAAGTCAAAAAGCCAGATGGGTGAAGATCCCTCCGCGAGTTTTCAGAAAATTCTACAGCAAAATGCGACATCCCCCAGCATCGGAGGGAAAACAGATGCCATTTCCGTTTTTAACCTAAATACCAACTTTTTTAGGATAAATGGTTATTGGTTATTTAAAAATTAGAGGCAAACTCAATTCGATAGTACTACCTTTTTCACCTGTGCTAACAAGAGATAACTTACCTCTATGCAATTCTGCCACACATTTTACAAATGTAAGCCCTATTCCAAAACCTCTACTATGATAATTAATATCATATAGACCATTTTTTTTCAGAGCCATTGTATCAAAATCACGTGGAAAGCCAGTACCTGAATCCTTAATAATAAAATGAGCTGAACCATTTTCTTTAGTTGCTGAGATTAAAACGGCAGAACCTGAAGATGAGTATTTTATCGCATTATCAAGAAGTGCCGCAATTGAATCAGTAACCAGCTTGCCATCGCATTCTATTGTAAAATCTCCGTGAATATCCTTCAAAAGCCGTATTTTTTTCCTTGCCACAAGAGGTTTTCTACTTTCTAATGCATTTTCAACAATATTTTGAGCTGAAACTGTATTTATTTTTAATTCTGGAGTACTATCACTAATGGAGTTTAAAAATATACTTTTCTCAGCAAGAAATAAAAGATCCTTAGTATTAAGAATAATATGATTAATAAGTTCATGCTGTTTCTTATCAAGGGTTGTTGTAGTTTCAAGAAGTTCAGCAAAACCGAGAATAGAACTTAAAGGAGTCCGAACCTCATGGGCAAAAAGATTTATAACATCTTCTTTGAGCCGTTCAACTTCTTCTACGTGTTTCAACCTCACAAAAACCTTTACTTTTGCGAGAAGTTCCTCTGTTTCAAATGGCTTTATAATGTAGTCATCTGCACCACATTCATATCCTTTTAGTCTATCACTTATATCAGATCTTGCGGAAATCAATATTATTTTGACAAGGCGTGGGCTTGCGGCTTCTTTCAAACGACGACAAAGCTCAAAACCATCCATATCCGGTAACATAATATCCTGAATAATTAAGTCGGGCTGAAATTTCGAAAGAGTGGAAAGCGCAGAAGCGCCATCCTCTGCTATAGCAATATTGTAATTCTCAGAAAGAACCTGTTTTAAGATAAATAAATTATACTTGTCATCATCAACGACAAGTATCCTCTCAGTTTTTTTTCTCATTTCGCACCGGTAACGTAATAATAAAAGCCACACCCTTATTAGGATTATTTACAGCATAAATCGTGCCACCATGATTTTCAACAATTTTCTTACTTATATATAACCCAAGTCCGGTACCACTTTCTTTACTATGAGATAACCTGACAAATTCCCTGAAAAGTTTATTCATCTCCTTTGGTGGAATTCCAGGTCCTTGATCTGATATTCTAAGAGTAATCATATCATTTTCTTTCTTACAAAATACAGAAATAACAGTCTTTCTTTCGGTGTATTTTATTGCATTTCCAATGATATTTGAGAGTAATATAGCTATTTGACTTTTGTCAGCAAATATTGTAAATTCCTCATTCATTGGCTCAAAATTAGTTACTATTTTTACTTCTTTTACCCTGCTTTGAGTAGAAAGATTCCATATACATTCATTTATAGCCACTTTCATAGAAAAAGCGCTTATTATTGATTTAGGAATAGCTTCAAGTCGTGAAATTTGAAGAAGTTCCTCAATGATGTTTAAAAGAATCATCGAACACTCATTAATCTTTTCAAAATATTCCTTTATTGTAGCAGTTGTTGAATTCATACCAAACTTAGAAAAATTAACTATAGAATGAATAGGACTTTTTAGCTCATGACTTAAACCATTGAAGAAATCTCTTTTCTCTTTCTCTATTTTTTGTATTTTTAATAAAGCATTTTCTTTTTCTATGATAGTCATTTTCAAATTATCATATAAAATTTTTAATCTTTCAGATGTCTGGTCAATAATGTGTTCAAGAGAGCCTATCTCATCTTCTCTCCGCGTATGAGTCCTATAATCAAAATTACCATTCTGCAGAGAGGTCGCAGCTATCATAACTTTCTTAAGAGGTTTACTTAAGAGCGAATTCAATAATAACAGCATTATAACAAGACCTGATAACATAGCAGACATTGATACAATCATATGCACTTTTAGTGCACTCTTATCTGAAATTGGTTCACCGTATGAATAGTCTATTAATAACCACTGAGTATTAGGTTCAAAAATGGCAAAAAACATATAATTAGCAAGTGGGGAAAATTCGGCAACGGTTTTATTTTTCTTTTTCTTTGCCTGGTATGCAAGAGAAACTATTGTGGAAGTAAATTCCGATTCAATTTCCTTAGAATTCTTAAGAACTATTGGCGGATGGTTTGAATATATAATTTTGGCTTTTTTAGTGTCAAAAATAATTTTTCCCCAATCCTGCTGGAAATTTCTGTAATTCTCTATCAAAGGTCTGGCTGTAATAAAAGAAGCATCGAGAACACAAAATAACCCATTATTTTCATTTACTTTATTAAAAAAAACTAAAAATTTCCTTTTTGTCAAACCATCTTTTTCTTCTATAAATTTTAAGATAGTCCCGGAATCTAATTCCCCTAAAATTTTACTTATATTTTCTTTTAAATTATTGGAAAGTTCAGAACCAACAGAATGCATTTCTAAAGGTGAGACAATCCCGATGGAATCATAGTGTGAGTATGAGATCAAATTGAAATAAAATTCTAACAATTTCTTCAATAAAGAATGTTGAAAATCCTTTTGCTCATCACCATCTATATATTTAGATAGTAACTGTAAAACATCATATGTATTATCAATTCTTTCAATGTACTTTTCATGCTTAGATGAAATCTGTGAAAAAATAAATTGTTCTGCAACAATACGTTCACGATTATCATAATATTTTCGTACTGCCCAAAAAGAAGCAAGAATCGCTATAAAAAAGAGTAAACAAACAGACAATACGATCTTCCATACAAATGAACGACGGATACAGGCTACAGTCAGGTACAAGGCAAGAAAAAGATATAAAATAAGAAATGAAAAATGCCATAACCACCAAAAAAAAGAAGAGTAATTTAAATGTTTTGAAAATGCAAAAAGAACTCCTAAAAATATAAAAAATACGCCTATAACCAAGTCGTCTCTTCCAGTTTGTTTTTGATTTAGATAATTATTTAACCATGGTATTGCTGCAATGATGAAAAATAAAGCTGAAAGAGAAAAGAAAAATATTGCACATGAATTGAAAGAACCCGAAAAATCATAAGCTGGAAGAAAAATCTTAATACCAGAAAAAGGAATAAAAGAAAGCAACAAAAGTAAAATTAAAGCAAAAAGTAAACTTTTTAAAATGTCAAAAAGGTAATTATACGAATACTTCTTTTGAAAAAATAGTGACAAAACTGAAAGCATCCCTGCAGATAATGCACCAGCCGCTTTAAACCATATAGCATTCTTAAATTCCATAGAAAAAACCGAATAAGCAATATCTGAAATACCGAGAGTGAAAAAAAGAATAAATAAATACAAATAAGAAAAACGCAATGTTTCTCGAAAAATTTCAAAGAAAATAAGACAAATAAATAAAGAAGTTATACCACAAGACCATGATAAAATAAATATATCATTTGTACTCGTCCACGATAATTCGTTCAAAATTGAAGCAAAGCGGCCTCCACAAAAAATAGGAAACAAAAGAAAAAGTAAAAGCAGTATCGTAACTACAATATGCGTCTCATATAAAGGGAATAATATCCTCGAAAATTTCTTCATAAGACGATCTATTTCTTTACCCAACGTCCATCAGGCAACTGAATCCATGTGCCCGAAGGAGATTCAGAAGCAAGTTGAACTGCTCGTTGAGCTCCTACATCCTGAACTGAAACATTATTCTTTTCTGCCACTGCCTTGTAGGCTTTTAATCTTATACTATTTTCTTCATCAACAATTTCCTTTGCTTTTACAGGGCCCCTAAATTCAAGCAATCCTTTGTTATTTTCACCAACGATACCTTCCATTTTTAATGCCTTTATTATTGCAAGACGTTGAGCAGGGCTTGTTTCTGCATGAATAACGGCCATAAAATTATAAAAGAACGCAAAGCATAAGAGAATGCTAAAAATTTTTTTCATACTTTTCCTCCCAATTTATTTTTTTTCTTCAAGATATTTTCTCAAAGCCTCCTGGGCTTCTTCGTCAGAAATAGACTTTGCTATTTCATCTTCTTTCTCAAACTTCTTTTTTAGCTCCTCCTGTATTTTGATATTTACGTCAAGCACTATATGAATAGGTTTGACTTCAACTGGAGCAAGTTCAACCTTGCTCTCTGTTTCTACTTTATGATGTGTGCAGGCAGAAAAACAGGGAAATAATAAAACTAAACACAATAACTGTAATGTGCTTTTTATCATAGATCACCTCCTTTATCATTTTTAACTTTTAAAAAATCTTTAAATGTATTAATATAGCGCATTATAGCGTTAAATGGAAACCTGCAATTTAAATCAAGTTTAATTTCCTTAAAAACAGACCCCTGGAAATCAGCTTCTACTCGAGAAAAAGTACCAGTTTGACGGTTAAAATGAAAAGGAAGCGAATGCGCTGGACTCCCTAAAAATTCAATTTTCATCAGAATATCTTCTTTCTCACTATTTAAAGTAATTTTCGACCAATCATAATTAAAATCTTTTAATGCTTCAAAAGTCAGGTCAACCGGCGACAACTGTTCTCCTTGTAAATTTATACTGTCTTTCAAGGCAGTAGCCTTTTGAATCTTTATATTTCCGCCTGTTCCTGGAGTCGAATAGAAGAATGCATCCTTAAATTCAATATCATTACCTTCTATAATAAAGGGAACCTTACCATTTACTCGTCCATCACCGCTTCCTTCGCATAGACCAAATTCAGACAACATTTCAGCTAATAATACTCTATCAAAATATAAAGTAAAGTCTTTTCTAAGAGAATTATTTATTCTCGTAGAAAAAATGTAGATATTCCCACCACACCATCCAGCCGATAATTTCTCTATATAAAATGATTTTGGTGATTCGAGAGTATATAAGAGTTCGATGTTATTCAATTTAACTTTTCCAAAACTCAAATCCTTTGCATAAAATCTCATCGATGGCAAAGTTTTCATCAGAGATAAATCCTTGCTTATGTATTCTCCATCAATCCCGGCAATTTTTAATTCTTTTGATGGGTTCTCTATATAAAAGTTCCTAAGTCTTTTTTCGAAATTACTACACAAAATACCTGAATCATAATCTAATTCATAATTTACTTTCAACTCCCCTTCTGCGGAAAATCCCTGAAGAGGATGAGCAAATCTACCCAATGAAAACTTATCCAATTTTAAATAATCATCGTTTTTAGCAGTGATTCTGAATTTTTTGTTTTTGTCTGAAAAAGCAAAAATCCCTTGAAAAGGCAAATTATAAGAAGGTTTTTCTAAAAAGTAATTCCCGCTAATTTTTAATTCTCTTTTTGATAAATCGAAATTTCCCTTCACAGAGGCTCTTCCATAATCAGTTTCCCCCACTTTTATATTATTGGCATTTCCATCTATTTCAATGGAAGCTGTATTTGTGATTTTCGCAATTCCTTCAATGTTTATAATCTTAATAATGCCCTTTTCATATATTGCGTTTGCGATTTTCGCAAATCCCGAAAATTCTCCATTATTAAATTCACTAAAAATCTTAATTTCAGGAATCTTAAGTGTGCCATCTTTTATCTTTGACTCTAAGTTTGAGAGAAAAAGAGAAGTTTTTATATTAAAATTATCTTTATATTCAGATTTTAAGTCAAAAGCACTAATCTCATATTGACATCTGTAATCTCCTAAATTCATGGAAACTTTATTAGGATTATTTATTTTTTTGACATTAAAAGTTAAAATATCTTGATTAAGTTCTCCATCAATTCTAAAAGAAATCTTTTCAGAACTAAAAGAAAAATTATCATTAGATTTATCAAGTCTGAGGGTGGCTAAAAGATTTATAGTTATTTTTTCAGACTCAGGAAAAGAACACTCTCCAGATAAAAAATCTACAAGAACATGAAAATCTCCTGATAACATCATATTAGTTAATTCAAATTTTGCCTTCTCATTACAAAAATCAAAGTTAAATGATAAAGTTATTTTCTCATTAGAATTTCTGATAGATAAATTCCCCGACGAAGTGGACAAATTGCGAATGTCGCATGAAATGTCAATCGTTTTTTTTCTATCAGATAAATATACTGAAAAATCAGCATCAAGTTTTCCTGAAAAATCAGCACTCAATTCATTTAGTTGTAAATTCAAGAGCTTTGTCTTTAAGAAAAATTCTCCAGAGTTAGTCATCGTAATTGTAGTTATGCTATTGCCAAATAGAGTATTGGCATTGAGGTTTAATTCAGACTTTTCACCTTGTGATATATATCCATCCAATTCAAATGGAAAATATATTATTCTACCTTCAGGATTTCTCAGAAAAATTTTGGAGTTCTTTATACTTATTTTAGAATCCTTAAATTTCTTGAAGAAAATATTAGAGTTCAAAGTTCTTATAAAAAAAGACGGGGTAAACTCTTCTATTTTGTTCAGAAAATGCCTGATTGGCAATACATAATTTGTCCATCCATTTTTTTCCTTTGAAGATACTTTTTCTGAAAAAGGAAAAAAGATTTCAAGGCCGTAAATGCGAATTTCGCTAATCCCAAAAAGACCGAATAGAAAATAATCCAAACATAAGTGATCTATCTTTATAATTTCAGTATTAGAATTATGAACTTTGATGTTATAAGCGGAAAAACTGAAAAAACTTGCTTTGCGAATTTCGCAATCTACCTTTATTTGACTTTTATGATTTATTTTTGGCAGGATAAATCCTTGAATTAAGGTCGGAAAGAGGAAATCAGATAAAAAATAATTTAAAAGAAAAAACGCCGCAGTAATAAGAATAATATTTCTGATATATTTATATCTCATAATTTCCTTAGGACATATAAAGAAATTCTCTTAGAACATTTTATAAATTAACCTGTTTATTTTATGAATTCCTTCGAACTCGTGAAAATGATTCTGGCATATTCTGCAAGATGAGATTTGTTGACAAAATACGTTATGAATCGTTGATTGCAAATAAAACGCCTCAATCCTAAGATTTTGCAATGAATTCATAATGGCTTTTCAAGGTTTTATATTTCTGAAATTCATAGAACATTCTTTTAATAAAGTAGCGAAATAAAAAATCTAAAATTACAATGATAATAATGCAATTAATAAGATTTTCAACCAGAAAAATTATCCCTCTTATTCGATAATTTTTTGAATTTACGAGTACTTTTCGGGTCAAAATTTAAAATTTTCTTTAAAATACGTTAATCTATATTTTGCGTTTAGCCAGTGTGATGAGGCAAAGCGGAGAAGAATGCCGGTGTATAGAATATTCCAACTCTTTTCTCCGCAAGGAGATGTGCCGCAATGGTCAAACCCTTACGGATTCAATCAGCCAAAAATCTGAAGCAAAAAAATGAATCGCATGCAATTGAATAACAAAGGAATTATGATAAATTATCGAATTATTTCTGGGAGAATTATGAATAGAAAAAATCTGATAGTTATAAGTTCTGATGAGATGAGGGGAGATGTTCCTGGATTTATGGGGAATCCAGATTGTAAAACGCCATATCTAGATAAATTTGCCCAAAGAGGTGTTGTTTTTACAAAACATTTTTCTGTCCATGGAAAATGTGTGCCGGCAAGAATTGCAATGATGACAGGACGTTATCCGCATACCGACGGAATACGCACCGTAAATGAAACCAATCTCCTTAAACCGGGCGATCCGAATTTGCTTGAAACACTAAAAGAAAATGGATATGAGACAGCTTATTTTGGGCATAATCATGTTTTTGAAAATCTTTATCACGGGCGAAATAAAAAGGGAGAAAGCACTCCAGATTACCACTCATTTACTGAAGGTTACTTTGATCATTTTGTAAAAAAAAGCAGGAAAATTTCAAATAATTTACCGAAAATTCTAAAAAATGATAATGCTATTAACATGGAAGTTAGTGAGAAGACAGATCTTACTGGCTTTTCTGACAATTGCAGAGCCGAACAGGCAATACATTATATCAAAAATATAAGGGATAAATCAAGACCTTTCTATATGCACTTGAATTTTGGAGCTCCGCATCCTTCTTACTCAGTAGAAGAGCCTTATTTTTCTATGTATTCCCCTGAAAAAATAAAACCTTTTACTCATAAAATTCCTGAAAATGCTCCAATGCCTATATTAAAAATGAGAGAAATACGTTCAGGAAAATATGCCACTGAGGAAGATTTCCTCCGGATTCAGTGTGTTTATTATGGAATGGTAACAAAACTTGATTCCCTAATCGGGAAAGTGCTTGAAGCGATTGAAGAGGAAGGGCTTTTTAATAACAGTATAATTATGTTTTGGGTGGATCATGGAGACTTTGCAGGACAGTATGGCCTGATAGAGAAATGGGATACAGCAATGCAGGATTGCATATTACATGTTCCCCAGATAATATATGCCCCTGAATTACCCTGTGGAAAAAGAATAGATAGTCTTACCGAACACACAGATATAGCTCCAACAATCCTCGAAATGCTCAATATTAAAATTCCACCTCAATGGGTGATTCACGGAGAAAGCCTCCTCCCAATAATAAGAGGAGAAAAGAAAAAAGATGCTGTTTTTGCTGATGGGGGACATGAAGATGATATGATAAAAAGGTTTAATACTCAGACAACATATCAAAGGAAAGACGGAAAAATTATCCCTTCAACACATGGAAAACATGAAGTATATGCAAAATTCCCTGAGACAATGTCGAGAACTAAAATGGTAAGAACCGAAAAATGGAAACTTGTTATTAGACTTAGAGGCGGAAACGAGTTGTATGATATGGAAAATGACCCTGATGAGTTACATAATCTGTATAATTTCAGTGACCCAAAACTGGAAACAGTTAAATCAGAATTGATGTTGAAAATGATAGAATGGTGTCTTAAAACGGATACCGATAGACCGTTCCAGGAAAAAGTTGGCGCTTAATATGGTGAAAAAAAATGCGCGCATTTATTGCCATCGACATAGATGAAGACGTAAAAAAGGAAATTCAGAGACTACAATATAAATGTGATGGAATCAGATGGTTGCGTTCAGATCAAATTCATCTTACGCTTAATTTTCTTGGAGAACTTTCTGAAGAGACAGTTCAAAACTTGATTTCCAAATTAAAAAAGATAGAAATTCATAATTTTATAATATCTCTCGATTCCTGCGGATTTTTTCCTTCACCTAAGAGACCTTCGGTATTCTGGATAGGAGTAATATTAAATCCATTTCTGATGGCATTAAAAAAAAATATTGACGAATCAGTTTTATCCTGTTCTATAGAATTAGAAAACAGACCTTTTAAACCGCATATTACTATCGCAAGGATATCAAAAATAACTGAGCATGACATTACGAAAATCGCAAAACGAGCCAAAAATTTTTCCGCAAAATTCACAGTAAATACTTTTTCTCTATATTCCAGTGAATTAAAAACAGATGGTGCAGTTTACAATCTGCTTGAGAAATTTCCACTTATAACAAATATTCAATAGATTTTTTCATATATTCTAATGGGGGTTTATAAATTTGCTTGAAAATTAATGCAACTCGATGACTTTTCAATTGTTTCACCTGTAGGACAAAGATTTTACGTCATATTTGCCTTCTTACCTGCAAGTTGCAGTAGTTCTATGGCATTGTCTTAATGGATAGTGTCTTGGTAGTTTTGTGAAATAACCGGGCTTAAAAATACAAAAGCGAAGTTACCTTCTTCCTCTTCCTGGGTTTTGGCGTCCGCCGAATCTGCCCACATTAAATGAAGTCATTTCATATGCTTTATTGATTTCCTCCTGGAATTGTTTCAGTTTTTCCCCTGATAATCCGTTTTGTATACCTATATTTTTTATGGCAATAGCCCTAGTTTTCTCCATAAAATCCCTTGTTTCCATTGCACTTTGAAATAATTCCATTCTTAGCGTTGTCGCGTCATCAGCTTCTGGATTTTTTACAAGATACTCAAGTGTTTTTGAATTCTTCTCCAGTGTTGAGATTAGTTTATTGTAAGCTTCAATTTCTTCTGGAGTCATATAAGACTCATCAATTTTAAGGTTCTTTAAATAATCAATTCTATCTTTCACTTCGTTATCAATTCTCTGTGTAAATTCATTTACTCTTTGCATAATTTCATTATATCTTTCGGGATCACTGTTCTTTAATTCTTCAAAACGATTGCGCATGTTTTCTGCTATTTGTGCCGGATCACGATCCTGCCATCTTTCATTTCTGCGTCTATCGTCTGGGGGAGGGGGTGGCGGTGCCTGTTGTGGTTTCTCTTCAGTTGTTGCTACTGTTTGAGAAGCTGTTTTTTCCTGTAATCTTGCTTTTAATTTTATATTTTCCTCTTCTAATTTATCTATTTTCTGTTTTGAATCTTTTATTCTGTTCTGATAGTCATCTAATTTATTTTTTAGTTTACGATTAGAAATGGATTCAGATAAGGAAAATACCGCGAATATGATAAGTAATATCCATAAAAAAATAGTGCTCTTTTTCATTTTTCCTCCATTTTTTTAGTGAAATTTTATATTTTTCTTTAATAAAACGTAGATTAGCTTTTTTTATTGTATCTATTTTTGAAGTTTAATTTTAATTATTAGAGTTTTCCAAAGAAAAACAGGTATAATCTTTATCAGATTTTAAGGCTGAAAAAGGATAATACCAGTAGGCAAATAAAGTCAGGGGTATATTTTTTTGCTGTCCGATGTTTACGGCTTGATTTATTCTTTCAATAGGTTTAAGTCCAAAAACCGGGACTTCCTTTTCTGGTAAAAGCTCTTTTAATCGTTGATAGAGAAGGTAATTTGCGTATTTGTAGTCTGATGGTTCAATAGGCAGGTGGTATCTTGCGAATTTCGCATTTTTTGTATTTTGTAGGAGAGTTTGAGAATCTGTTTTGTAAGTTATTTTTTTTTCAAATGATATGGTAAAAAAAGTTTTGTTTTTTCTTAATTCAAGGAAGGATGCTATTTCTTGTTGTTTCTCATTGTGAAAAGTTACGACTAGTGGGGCATAACCTGCCTGAAGTGAGATTTCAGATGCAAGTCTCAGTATTGCATTTGAAGATGCTTTCTTATTGTGTAAAATTTTCCATAAAGAGCCTTCATTCTTTATTGTATTTTCATCAGTAGTGATTTCATATCTTTCAAGTATAAATTTGAGAAGTTTTTCTGGAAAAGAAAAGTCAGAATTATTAGTTAATTTTTTTGCGATTTTCGCAGATTGAATTCCTGCTACCCACCGTTGAGCATCAAAGAAATTAAATTCGCCGGTGATAAGCATAGTGCTAAGTCCTGAATTTCTTGTAATATCAATATAATCAATCTCCGGTAAAATTCTGAAAGAATCATCTACAAGTGCTTTTGCATATGGGATAGATTTTTTTAATTCTTCCTTATCACAGCATTTTAGCCATTTATAAGCTATTTTTATTGACTTAGTTCCAGATATTTCATTATCTCCAGTCAATATATTAAGTCTTTCTCTTGATATGAAAACCACAGTGATCAGGAGTAGAGCAAAAATAGATAAAATTATTTTGATGTCAGATATATTTTTCATAATTTTTTTTATTTTTCAAAGTTTGCTTAATTATAAACTTATGATATATTTGCACTTTTAAATATCAAAAATTAACTTTTAAATAAAATAAATCAAAGTGAAATAAAAAAATGGGAAATCTTAGAAAAAAGAGAAAAAAGAAAATTGCGCGTCATAAACGCAGAAAAATGAGAAAAGCGAATAGGCACAAGAACAAGTAGTACTGGCTCTGATTTTTATTTTTCGTTTTTTTTAGCACCGAATTGGAAATGAGCCAAACAAGATATATTAGCTTGATCTTCACAAATACAGATGGGATTATGTTTCATATTTGTCTAAAAAGAAGCGTTTTCATTCTTTCTCTACTCTTTTTACCTTTTATTTACGATATAGATGCTCAGGAAGACATTGCTTCTGACTTTTTGAATCGGGATGGTTTGGAGTTTAAAATAGCAGGGAAAGAAGATAAACTTGTTGAAGCATATACTAAGTTTGCAAAGTTTGTAGAGAATTTAGAACAAAAAAAGAAATTAGAGCAGTCAGATCTGGACTCTTTAGTTGAGATACTTCGGATAGATTCTGAGGCGCGATTACCATTAGCTTTTCTGATGGGATATTATCTTGACAGAAATGAACCTCAAAAATTACTTGATATATTATTGCCTCTGGCTAAGGATAATCCATCGAATGACTCTCTTGCTCTTGCCATATCACTTGCTTATGCGAGGCTTGACAAAATTGATGATTCCATAGCTTTTCTTGAAAAAACATTGGAAGCGATAGAGAAGAGAGTTGATTACAAATATGGGATTAATTATGTGGAGCTTATTATTCATCTGGCTGAGTTATATCTTAAAAAAGAAGATTTTGAGAAGGGGGAGGAATTATTTGATGATGCTTTTGAAAAGGAAGAGCTTCATAATAATAAGCTCAGGAGAGCGGCTTTTATTTTCTTTTCAAAGAAGGCTGAAGATAGACCTTTTTCCTTGTTTTCTGGTTGGCAGGAAAGGCGTTTTTACAGAAAAATGTTGGAACAATTTTCTTACATAGAGAAATTATGGTTTGAACAACTTGACAGCGCAACGAGTGAAGACCAGCCAAGAGAAGATAAGGCTTTTGAGTTGGCTCCAATAATTCAAATCTGTAAAAAGTTTTCCCTATCAGATAAGATTGAAAATATGATACTTGAAAAGCTTCTCAGTGAGCCAAAGAACACGGGAAGTCGCATAATGCTTGCTCTCTTTTATCAGGATATTGAGTCTTATGCTAATGGAAGAAGAATATGGAGGGAAATTTGTGAGGAAAATAAGTCTAATTATAAATTTTATATGGAATATGGGCGTGCCGCACTTGCATCGAAAAAATATGATGAAGCTATTCGTGCATTCGAATGGGCTGAATTTATTTCCAAACCGCAACAAAAGGAATCCTCTGCTTATCTTGCTGCGCTCGCTTATATGGATGCAAAAAAATATGAAAAAGCAATTTCTCGTTTTGAGCGCTTAAAAAATATGCCGGAAGCGTATTATTTCATGGCTTATTCATATCGTCGTTTGGGGGATATTCAAAAGGCAGCCGATATGCTCGACGAAGCTGAGAAAGTTGCTGAAGCAAACTCTAAAAAAGAATTTTTAAATAAAGATTTTTATATGTTTATGGCCTTTACTAATGATAAAGCGAAGCGATATGACAGAGCACTTCAAATTCTAGAAAAATTATATGCTCAGTATCCGGAAGACAATGAGGTATGTAATTTTTACGGTTATTTTCTGGCAGACCATAATAAAAAGCTTGAGACGGCTGAAGAAGCTTTAAAAAAAGCTATTACTCAAGAACCAGATAATGCGGCTTATATTGACAGCATAGCATGGCTTTATTATAGACAGGGTAAGTATGAGGAGGCATACCACTATATAAAAGAAGCAATTCAGAAGATGGAAGAGCATTTTGATGGTTTAATATATGATCATGCCGGGGATATTTGTTTTGCACTGAAAAAATATGATGAAGCATTGATTTATTGGAGGCAAGGGATTGAATATTATAGTGAAGATACTAATCCTGAAGAGATACTCAAGAAAATTGAAAGTCTTCAAAAAAATTTAATAAAGAAGTAAATTAATTTTGGTATCCGTTCGGAAATTTTAGTTTCCATTTCCACGCAGATTCTATTACAGATTCTATATTTTCAAATTTAGGTTTCCATCCAAGTTTTTCTTTTGCGAGAGCTGAACTTCCGATGAGTTTTGGCGGATCTCCTGGTCTTCTCTCTACTATTTCAATGCTTATTTTCTTTCCCGTAATTTTTCTTGCGGTATTTATAATTTCGAGTACACTGTAACCATTTCCGGTACCGAGGTTATAAGAACAACTTTCTTCTGAGTGTAGAGCGAGTTCATGAGCCTGAGCTAAATCTAATATGTGTATATAATCCCTGATACAGGTCCCATCAGGAGTAGGGTAGTCATTTCCGAAAACTTTTATTGAAGGTATTTGACCTGCAGCACATTTTAGAACCAGTGGGACAAGATGTGTTTCTGGTTTATGATCTTCTCCGAATTTTTCTGTGGCACCTGCGGCATTGAAATACCTTAAAGATGAGAAAATAATTCCATAAATTTTTGAGTACCAATAGAGGGCTTTTTCAAACATCAATTTGGATTCACCATATGGATTTATTGGTTTCTGTTTTTCTGTTTCCTCAATCGGAATTTTTTCTGGTTCCCCATATGTTGCACATGTGCTTGAAAAGACAAATTTCTTTGTTCCTGCCAATACAGCTCCATCAAGTAGATTTATTCCTGCTGCAAGATTATTACGGAAATATTTGCCAGGATCTTTCATAGATTCTCCAACAAGAGAAAAAGCGGCAAAATGCATAATTGCATCAGGCTTCAAGTTTTTAAGGACTTGAATAGTTAATTCTCTATTCGAGAGATCGGCATGTATGAAGTCTGCTCTTTGGTCAATCGCATCTTTATGTCCCGTGACGAGAGAATCGAGTACTGTTACATCGTAGTCCATATCGAGGAGATATTCAGTACAGGCACTCCCGATATATCCTGCGCCGCCGGTTACCAGAATTTTTTTAATGTTACTCATACAAATACACAAACCACTGTTATGTTATCTTCCCCTCCTGAACGTAATGCCGCATAAATCAAATTTTTTACTGCGTCGAATGGATCAAGTGCATTCTCAAGTATTACTTCAATTTGGGGGTCATCTACATGTATATTTAAGCCATCTGAACAGAAAAGCAATTTATCTCCTTCTTTCAGATCGAATATATTAAAATCAGGTTCAATATTCATTGTAGTACCGATTGACTTTGATATTATATGGGCAAATGGATGATTTTTAGACTCTTCATTACTGATAATTTTTCTTTTTATCAATTCAGCAATGAAACTATGGTCTTCAGTTAAGGAATTGAGTCTTCCGTCTCTAAACCTATACAATCTACTATCACCAGCATGAGCAACATATAGTTTTTCTGCACCAATGACTCCTGAAACCAGTGTGGTGCCCATAGGATTTTGTATATTCATACTTTTATTAAGGCGATAAATCTTTTCATTTGCTGCCTTTATTTCATTTTTCAAGAATAGCATGATATTTTCATCAGATGTTTCATTTGCCATTTTTTTTCTTTGCCATGCCTGAAAAATATTTTTAGTGCATAGTTTGCTTGCAAGATCTCCTCTTTCATGTCCTCCAATTCCATCAGCAACTACAACAAGGGTATTTCTGGCAGAATCATCTACCACATAGATATAACTATCTTCATTGCATGTTCTAACAAGCCCTGTATGAGTGCCTGCGAGAATGTTGTAGACTCCAATACGATTCATTTATTTTCAGAAAAGGCTTTTTTTAATATTTTTTCAGACGAAGTCATATAACAATCGTTAATTTTTATATCGTTATAAGTTCCACCTAAAATAAAAAAAATCAAATATGATAAAAATTTTATTGAAAAATTTTTCTTTTGAGTTAATTTTAAAGCTCTTTTTCTGTTCAAAAACAAAAATAAAGAAAACACGGAGATGAGGAAATGGCCGAAACTGTTGAGAAAATCCGAAATTTTGTAATTGCCGGGCATAGCGCCAGTGGAAAGACAACTCTTTGTGATTTAATCCTCTTCAAAGCAAAAGCCGTTGATAGATGTGGGAGTGTAGACCAGAAAACAAGTGTTTCTGATTATACGTCCGAAGAGCAAGAAAAACTTAGTAGCATATATTCCACAGTTCTAACATGTTTATGGAACGGTGTCCGTTTCTTCTTTATGGATACTCCGGGATATGGAGAGTTCATTGGTGAAACAATAGGTGCAATAAATGCTACTGATGCTGTAATTATAGTAGTAGATGCAAAAGATGGTTTAGGTGTAGGAGCTACAAAGGCATGGAAGATTGCCAAAGAACGTGGTATCCCAAGATTTTTTTTCATAAATAGACTTGACAGAGAACTTGCTGATTATCAGAAAACATTGGCACAGATTCAAGAAATTTATGGTCAGACTATTTGCGTTCCTATCACAATTCCAGTAGGTCAGGAAGCTAATTTTAATAAAGTTATAAATGTCCTCAAAGATAAAGATTATCCTCAAGAATTGGCAAAAGATATTGAATTGGCAAAAGAACGCCTTATGGATGCCGTAGCTGAGTCTGACGAAGAGTTAATGTCCAGGTATCTTGAAGGTCAAGAATTAAGCGAAGCCGAAATATCGTCAGGACTCCAAAAAGCTATTATGGCCGGCTCTCTTGTCCCTGTTTTAACAGGCTCTTCTGCAAAAGATATTGGTGTGGAAGAGCTTATGAATGCAGTGGTAAATTTGGTGCCGAACCCAATAGTTTCTGATAAAAAGAAATTTGAAGATGGAACAGAACTTAAGTTGTCCGTAGATGGACAGGCTTTTGCTTATGTTTTTAAGACAGTTTCTGATCCATTTATTGGGAATCTTGCATTTTTTAGGGTAATAAGTGGGACTTTTAAACCTGATACAGAGGTTTTTAATGTTAATAAAAGGGAAAAAGAACGACTTGGTTCTCTCCTTATGATGAATGGAAAAAGTCAAACAGCTATTGATAGTGCTCCTCCTGGTGCGATTTTCGCAGTTGCAAAATTGAAAAATACAGGGATTGGCGATACTATTTCAAGCGCTCCTTCTGATCATGTTTTCCCGAAAACAGTATATCCTAATCCTGTAATGTGTTATGCTGTTACGGCCTCAAAAAGTGGAGAGGATGAGAAGGTTTTTGCTGCTCTTTCAAAGATTGCGGAAAATGATAAAACGGTTAAACTTGAACGGCATCCAGAAACTCATGAATTTTTACTTTATGGTATGGGAGATCAACATATTCAGCAGATAGTCAAAAAAGTAAAAGCTATAAACAAAGTTGATATTGTTCTTAACGCACCTAAAATCCCGTATAGAGAAACTATTACAGCTATTGGCGATGGGCATTACAGACATAAAAAGCAGACGGGAGGACGCGGGCAATTTGCAGAAGTTTATCTCAAAATATCTCCAAATCCCAATGGATATGAATTTAAGAACGATATTTTTGGCGGAAGTATACCGCGGAACTTTATTCCGGCTGTTGAAAAAGGAGTTCAAGAAGCAATGTTAAAAGGGCCTCTTGCCGGTTGTGTAGTGCAAAATGTTACAGTGTCAGTATATGATGGAAAACATCATGAAGTTGACTCATCTGAAATGTCTTTCAAGATTGCAGCAAGAGCTGCTTTTCGTGATGCAATGTCTAAAGCTAAACCGATTTTGCTTGAACCTATATATAGAGTAAAAGTTATTATTCCTGATGAATATATGGGAGATATCACAGGAGACTTGAACCATAAACGCGGTAGAATTTTGGGAATGAGTGTAGAGGAGGGGATGCAGGTAGTTAATGCAGAAGTTCCTCTTGCGGAAATGTCTAAATATGCTAGCGAACTTCGCAGTATGACCCAGGGAAAAGGTTCGTTTGAAATGGAGTTCGATCGCTACGAAATGGTTCCCTCAAATGTGGCAAAAAACATAATTGATGCTTACAAAGCATCCCAAACAGAAGAAGAGTGATTATCCAGTGTGTTTAAGTTAGTTTAGATTTGAAGGTGTTTAAAAAATCTGCTATTCCGCATGCTATTATGTTCTTTTATAAGTTTTAAACCTAAATTTTGCACTTCAGTCAATTAACTTATTAAAAATGGTTAACACAAAATAGCGGATCGTACTTATTATTGTTGATTTTTGTAAATATTCCGGACGCATCCAATCATTGAGATATTCATAGATTTTTTTATAAAAGAAAATCATTGGATGAATAGTGATTAATCTTCTAGCCTGTTCTAATTACTTTTTTACGGTTTATTTGTTCTCTTAGTTATACTTGGTAATATTCTTTTATACAATATGTGTTATCGGATTCGAAGCATAGTGGTTGTGATTCATATCGGTTGATTTTAAGAAGGCAATCTTTTATTATTCGTTTACATTGATAACCTTTTATTATCGCGCATTAATTACTTTGCTGGAAAGTTGTATCTTGTTTTTACTAAAATATATTTTAATAAAATAAATAATACGGCTGCGTTACATAGAATAAAGATTAATGTAAGTCACATAAAATTTTTATTCCAATAGTTTTTTCTTTTTTTATATATAAGGCATTTAGAAGATATGAACACACATATATATTAGTAAATTTTTTGAAATAAAATGTAACTTCTTAGTATTTTGAGGATACATTTATTTGAAAAAAGTGATCCATTGTACTTAATTTTATCTTGTACAAAATTCACAGACTTACAAAATGTTTTATATAGGATAAAGAATGTGGTCAAATATAAAAAATGAATCGGAAGTAATAAGAAAAGTTCAAGCTGGAGATATAGAGCAATATGAAAAATTAATTGAATTCTACCAGGATAGATTACGTTTTGTTCTCAGTTATTACTGTTTTTCATCTGATACGGTTGAAGAAATTGTACATGAAGCATTTGTTCAAGCGTACTTATCAATAGAAAACTTCGATGTGAATAAACCTTTTTTTCCCTGGCTTAAGACGATAGCCTTAAACAAGCTTAGAAAATTTGTTCGTCAACTAGCAGTGAAGAGAAAAAATGCTGATGATTATATATATCATCTTTATTTAAGCAACGTAATTGATGAAGATGATAGTTCAATCTATCCAGAAGATAAACTCCTTGCTCTAAAAAAATGCCTTAACAAATTGCCTGCAAAACAATTTGAAATTTTACAAAGACATTACATGGGAGATCTTTCTTTTGCTCAACTAGCAAAAATTTTTGAAAAAAAAGTATCCACAATGAAAGTGCAGGTTCATAGGTTAAGATTGATTCTAAAAAAGTGTATTGAGAATGAATTAAAAGCATAAATTTGAATTCAAAATTTGAAATTAGAACTTAAGATAATGCAAAAAATAGAATTAAAAAATATTGAAAATATTACAAGATCCTGGCTTGACGGAGAACTAGATGAAAAAGCTAAAGTTGATTTTTTACACTTTCTAGAAGAATCACCTGAAGCATTAAAAGAATTTAGAGAACTCCTTCAGGTAGAAGGTTTATTAAGAGCAGAATTCAGAAGCGGACAAGAAAAAGATAATCTTGTGAAAAGAATAAAACTTACTCTCATTCCCAATAGTATTAAGAAGAAGACTCAAAAACTAATAATACGTAAGATTTTAGAGAAAAATGCACAGAAAATGAAAAATAAATCCAAAAAGGGAAACAATAATGCGAAAAATTTTATAAGGAAACAGGCATCAGAAGATAAATATATTAGTTTTTGGATCTCAATTGCAGCACTTTTCGTAATTATTAGCGGAGTAATATATTTAAAATTTTTCAATAATAGTCAGAATTATAAAATTCAAACAAAATCATCACTTATCCCTAAATTGGAAAAGATTGCAGATATAAGAAAAAAAGAGGGTAAGGTTGTTGTGTTAAGGAATGGAAGATTTATCACGGATGATAGTACTCTATATTCTGGAGACACCATTATCACATATTCAGATGCAAATCTTTATTTAAAAATGAACGATCAAACAGAACTAAATATTATGGAAAAAAGTAAGTTATCTTTACATGTCTCAGGAGGAATGACAACGATTTTTTTTACTGAAGGCGGAGTACTTGCAAAAGTTGCGAAACAGGAAAATGGCAAGACAATAATTTTTTCTTCTAAAATAGCAGAGGTAAAAGTTATAGGGACTATGCTGGAATTTTACGTATCCAGAAATGAGACAAAAATTAATATGATTGAAGGTAAAGTAATGTTTACGAATCTAAAAGACAAAAAATCAACATTAATTGAAGAAGGCTATTTGTGCATTGTTAAAGCAGATGGAACTTTACTTTTTAGGTCATTAGTAGATGAAACTATCCCGCGATTATTGAGATGATATAAAAAACTTAATTAATCTATTAAAAAATAAATCTATATTTTGTATTTTCTGCTAGTAAAAACTAAAAATATAGGTTCATTTTATTCTCATCCGAAAATAGTATATTACTTAATTTGGACTTCTTTTCCTCCTTTTGAAGAGGATTCATAGATAGCATCAAGTATTTTTTGAACGGCTAATCCATCTTCTGCGGGAGACAGCGTTTTTTTATCATATAGACAATGTTCAACGAAATTACGCATTTTTGCTTGCCATATTCCTCCCCAACCGGTTGAAGGAACAAATGATGGAGTTATATTTAGCATATGATTATTCTGGTCACTGAATAACATTGGGGGGTCCCATTGAGCGCCAGATTTTGTTCCCATTATAGAGAAATTCCATACATCGCGTTCAATATGAGCAGCAAAAGAGGCTTCAATAGAAAGCATTGCTCCATTGTCAAATTTTATCATTCCAACAGCTAAATCTTCGACATTATAGGTCTTCCAATCCCAATTAGGCCATTGACATTTTATATTGCTTGGCTTATTTCCAATATATGTATAGCAATTTCCTATTGCGGCAACTGGTTTTGGACATCCCATAGCATAATGGCACATTTCAAGACAATGAACTCCAATGTCAATCATAGGACCACCCCCCTGCAGTTCCTTCCTTCCAAATACTCCCCAATTAGGTATTCCTCTTCGACGAAGAGCCTGAACCTTTGCATAAAGGATTTTTCCAAAATTTCCATTATCTACAGCATCTCTTATGAAAGAAGTTCTTCCGTCATATCGGTATTGAAACCCTATTACCAGTTTACGTTTGAGTTTTTTGGCTATTTCTATCATCTTTTCAGCCTGGATTGCATTCATTGCCATTGGCTTTTCAACGATAACATGGGCTCCTGCTTTTAACGCAGCGATAGTGTTTTCTTCGTGAGCTCCATTTGGTGAACATACACTTACTGCATCAGGTTTTATTTTCTCAAGCATTTTTCTGTAATCAGTGAAGCAGTTTTCAGACGGGATTTTATATTGCTCAGCTTTTTTTGACATTGAATCAAACACGGGATCTGCTAAAGCTACGATTTCAACATCATCCATCTTTGCGTATTCTGTAAGATGTGCTCCCGCAATACCTCCTGCACCTATACATGCTACACGAAGCTTCTTTTTTAAAATACTTGTTTTTTTAGTCATATCTTAATACCTCCTCCCTTTATTTTATGGAATTAAAAATTCCGAAGATACATTTATACAAAAAAAAATCAAATAGCAAAATAAAAAAAATGTTTTTTTAATTCTTGACTTTTCATTAAGGTGTTATAATATATATGATTGAACGGTCAATTAAAAAATATGAAAAAAGAAAAAAAAATAAGTCAAGATAATAAAGATAGAGGGTGTAGTTTTGCAGATATTGCACGACTGAGCGGTGTTTCAAAACAGGTTGTATCTGCAATTCTAAATGGAGGAAATACCAGTTCAAGATTCAGTCAGGCAACGATGGATAAAGTTAAGAAGATAGCTAAAAAATTAAATTATCGCCCCAATATTACATCCAGAAATTTGGTGAATGGCCGGCATGGGTGTATTACTATATTGTTCAAGAATTTTTATAGGATTCCTTTCAATTTTCCCAATTTTCTCATACGAAGAGCAGAAACTTACGGTCAAGTTATATCCTTTGAACTGTTAAGAGAAAAATTATATCCGAGGTGTGTAAATGAAGATAGAACAGACGGGATATTATTATTTGAAGATATAAATGAGAAAATTTTGAGACGGATAAGAAAATACTCTATTCCGCATGTATTTGTTAATTGCAATCAAAGAATGTGTGAAAATTGTATTACTTTTGATGAAGAAGACCTTATTAAAAAAGTGCTTCAGTATTTTGCTGATGAAGGGAAAAAACACCCTATTTTTTTAATAGGTAATTTGGATTATTATTGGAATCTTGAACGAAAGAATACTGCATTATCATCTTATCGACAATTTGGTTTTAATGAAATAAAAATTATTGAAACTTTCAGATATCCTACTCCGCAACAGGAATTATTTAAAATCATTTCAGGATCTAAGTTATATGATAGTCTTTTTATCGGAGAGGACTTTGGGAATTATCAATTGATTGCTGAGAAATTTCAACTTGAACGTGACGCGAGAATTGCGTATGTAATGGCATCTTTTCTTCCAGGTCCTAATAACTTTCTTGAGTGTTCTATTCATCAAGTTGAAGTACCAGAATATACTATTGACATGTTAAACAAAATAATCAATGGAAAATCACCAGGAGGACCAATAAAAATGAAATATAATATGAGGTTAATAAATAGAGGATGAGAAAATATATCGTATAATGAATTTGTTATCATTCAAATTATTGCGCTATAAAAAAGAAATAAAAACGAGGAGGAAGAGGATGAATAGGAAAAAGATATTTACATTGATAGAGTTACTAATTGTGATTGCGATCATAGCAATATTAGCTGCTATTTTATTCCCTTCTCTTAATACAGCAAAAGAGTTAGCCAAATCCGTATATTGCAAAAATAATTTAAAACAAATTTGCACAGTAGCATTGATATATACTGTTGACAATAGTGAATTGTTATGTCCTGGTATGATTAAATATAATCGACCATATTATACTGACTACTGGTATAGTAAAAGAATACTCGGAGAAGAATTAATGAATAAAGATAAAACGAATATGATTAATTTGAAAGCTTTTGTCCTTATATGTCCTTCTGCAATACCGATTAATGGACTAAGGCGGCATGTTTGGAATGGTATAGTTTTTGATGAATATGAGCACGCTGGGTATTCAATGAATTATCGACTTAGTGCATGTTGGAGTACAGATCCAGATCAGACAAAAATAAGTGAGATAAAAGATCCGACAAAATTAGTTTATTTTATTGATGGATATGGTCCACAACCTTTATGGGTTCCTTATGGTGAAGGATATTCAACTTATTGGAATGGCTGGTATGATGATGTTCCAATGATTGATACATGGGGTTGGACTACATTAGGCTCTCGTTTTAATTTTGCATATAGACATGATAAGAAAAAGAGCACCAATATGACATTTGTTGATGGGCATGTTGAGGGAATTAGAGATCTTCCCAAGCATAGTTCATCAGGCGAAGTAATAGGTTTTTACTGAAAATAAAAGTTATACGATATTGAAATAAATATTAAATTTATGAGGTTAATTATGTGTAAAAATTATTTCTATTGTTTTAGAAAAAAGAATATATTTGTTATCGTCTTTATTTTTTTCATCATTCATAAATTAATTAGCACTGAAAATTCAACATCATTTACAATTACATCAAGTGGAATTTTAAAAGTTAATCCTATATCTAAAGCAGAAATCAAATTTGTTCCAACTGGAGCGACAACTGATTGGAAATTTGCCTTTGCAATAAAAGATAAATCGGAGCAAGTTAAGAATAATCACTCATACTTTACATTATTTACTCCACCACAAGTGAAAGGGAAATTGAATTTTAGTTATAATGAAAAAGGGATGGAATGCAATTGGACTTTTAAGGCTTTGGATGATGTTTCCTTTAATACACTCGCAATTGAGTTTAAGCTTCCTATTAATTGCTTTATGAATTACAAATGGATAGCCGATGCAAAAGAAGGAGTTTTTCCTGAGAAATATGAAGATTCAGGTTTATTTGGTTCCGCAGTTAGAAAATTTTCAATATTCTCAGAAACAGGGGTTTGTCTTATCACATTAGAATTTCCAGAAGCAATACATTTAGGAATAGAAGATGATAGGAAGTGGGGATCTCAAAACTATAAAATACGTTTTGGAAAGGTTTTTGGAAAACTTGCAAAAAACGAGGAATATAGAATTACAATGAGAATAATGGTTCCAAGTAAAATTAATTTTCTTCATGATGACGAGGTTAAAATTACTTTTAGTAATGAGTGGATAGTTTTAAAACCTGATATGGACATTAAGGCAGGTTCAGCGTTAGACTTATCTATGAACGAGTTTGCCAAAGGTCCTTGTGGGAAGGAAGGGAGAATTATTGTAACAAAAGATGGGCATTTTGTTTTTGCCAATGATCCTCAGAAAAAAACACAACGTTTTTATGGAGTTAATCTTTGTTTTACTGCTCAATATATGAAAAAAGAAGAGACAGATCTCTTACTTGATCGTCTTGTAAAATTAGGATATAATTCTGTACGTATTCATCATTATGAATTTCGTCTTACAGACCCTCCCTGGAAAACTGGTTTTGACTGGAATCCGAAATATTTAGATCAATTGCATTATCTGATTGCTGGTTGCTCAAGACGGGGATTATGGATAACAACGGACTTATATGTTTCTCGTCCAATTAGTCCAGAACAAATTGGTGTTCCTGCGGAGAAACCATATATCAATAATAATAGATTAGTCGATCCACAGGTGTATAAACTGTTGATACTTATTCATGAGCCGGCATATCAAGATTTCATTACATTTGCTAGAAAGTTACTTGAAAGCGTAAATCCATATACTGGGAAAAAATTGGCAGAAGAACCCGCATTGGCCTGGATTAATTTGATTAATGAAGGGGCTCCAGGAAATAAGATTAAAGATTTTTCAGAGTGGAAATGCGCTTGGAATAAATGGCTTGTTGACCGTTATCCAGATCGCAATCTACTTACGGATGCTATAGGCACTCTTAATAATGAAGAAGATCCAGAATTGGGAACTATTGAATTTCCCAAAGGTGGCATCGATGAAGATACCCCAAGGGGAAGATTGTGCCGAACTTTTCTGGCGGATGTTGAACAAAAATTTATTACACGAGTTTGTTCTTTTTTAAGAGAGCAAATTAATTGTAACGCACTCATAAGTAATCATAATTGTCCACCGAACTATTTATTTGACCAAAAAACGAGGGAAAATTTAGATTATGTAGACGATCATTTTTATGTTGATCATCCAATTTTTGAAAGAGGATGGGGGTTGCCAAGTAGATCTCCAAATACAAATCCTATTCTGAGTAAAGCATCTGGGGCTAATCGTAGTGCTTCTATTAGATTATGGGGAAAACCTATGACAATTAGTGAATTCAACTATTGTGCGCCAGGTCAATTTAGGGGAATAGGTGCTCTTCTTACTGGGGCAATAGCATCTTTGCAAGATTGGGATGCTTTATGGCGTTTTGCATATGCTCACACAGATAAAGAAATTTTTACGCCAATGCCAATAGACTATTTTAATCTTGCACGAGACCCTTTGGCATTAGCGTCTGATCGCGTGGCAATAATGCTTTTTTTACGAAGAGACCTGAAACCTGCGCAAAATTCAATCGCAAGGATTATTAGTGAAAAAGAAATCTTTTTACCATCTTCAAATATCACATTCAATACAAATGATTTTGCGTGGTTTTTGCGTATTGGAGATTCAATCAACTTTATTCCTGATAATTCGATTTCAATCCCTCTTTCATTTAATCATTGTGAAGCGTTAGAAAAAATTCGAAAAGCAGGAATAAAAATTGACTTCTCAAATAAAGTTATATCTTCTGAATCAGAAGAGATTATGATCGATAGTGAAAAAGGAATTTTATGTATAGATACTCCTCGAACTTTTGCTGTTTATTCCGCTAAAGATGAAGAAATATCTGCAAAAAAATCTGGTGTAGCAATTGGTGAACTAACAACTGAAACTACAATCTTTATTACAAGCTTGGATTCTAAACCTATTTATAATTCATCACGTCTATTGGTAACACATCTTACAGATTTACAAAATAATGGCATAGAATATAGTGATTCGTCAAGACAGACTCTAACAAATTGGGGTGGCCTTCCTTATCTTGTCCGTAATGGTGAGGCTAAAATACGAATTAATTTTGTAAATCCAAACAAATATGTTGTCTGGAGAATTTCTCAAGGCGGGAAACGCCTTAGTAAAGTTCAAACTAAAATTGAAGGTAGTACATTATCATTTAAAGCATCTATAAATAGCCCATTTGGAGCAATAATGCTTTATGAGTTAACAACGGATAATGTAGGGGCAGATTCAGAAGCGGATAAATTTCGTATTAGTAAATTAGCAGAAGAACATCTGTTAAGCTTTGATAAACCCTTTCTTTTTGATTACAAAGCTTGGAAAGATAAGACAGGAGTGGAGGATTCAAAAGTTTTCATAAGAGCTGACAAAAGTCAGGGGGGGGCAGGTTATAATTTTAATAATGGACTTGATTTTACAAATATAGTGAACAAAATTCCAGTACTTTATCTTAAAATTGGCAAAGATAATATGGCAGACAGTATTAAAGTCTTATTTTTAGATGATAAATCTTCAGAATGTTCTTATATATATAATTTAAGTGGAAAAAATATTGAAAAAGAGATAAGGCTTTTGCCAGAAAATAATACATCTTTTATTGAATTAGCCGAAAAAAATAAGTTCAACATATCCATCATCAAACAAATCCAGATTCTTGGGAATTGGTCTGAACAACCAATAGATATATCATTAAGTAGATTAGTTCTTGAGTAGGTAAAAAGCCTAAATTAATATAAGAGAAAAAGGAGTGCATCATGAAATCAAAAGTAATTGTCTTTCAGAAACCCTACCAGTGCTCAATTGAAGAAATAGAAATTCCAAAATTATCAAAGGGGCAAATTTTAGCAAGAACACTTTATACAGGAGTTAGTACTGGAACAGAAATACGTGTATTTTCAGGAGAACAACCGGGGGCTTCTTTTCCACTAATTCCAGGTTATGAAAATGTTTCAGAAGTTATTGATACGGGCAAAGATACAAACTTGAAAAGTGGAGATTGGGTTTTTGCTGGAAGTTCAAAAGCTTTAGGAAATTACAATTCTAGTTGGGGGGCTCAAGTTGAATATGTTGTTCAGAATCAGGAATCTGTTTTTAAATTACCAGAAGGGATAGATCTTTTAAAAGCTTCATTTGCTCATACTGCTGCAATTGCATATCATGGTGTTCAAAGGGCTAAAGTAAGTTGGAAAGATAATGTTGCAGTAGTAGGGCAGGGAATGATTGGATTTTTGGCTTCACTTATTTGTAAAACAATAGGTTCACGTGTCTTTGCGGTGGATATGCTTGATGAGCGTTTGAATGCTGTGAAATTAGCAGGTGTTGACTACACATTTAACTCTAAGAATGATAATGTTGAAAAAGAAATAAAAGAACTTACAAATGGTGGAGTAGATGTTGCAATAGACGCTACTGGCGTAGCAAGCTCGATAGATAAAACAACTCGCCTTTTGCGAGAAAAACCATGGGTAGCTCCATTTCCTCCTTCTGGTAGACTGGTAATCCTTGGTTCTTATAAAAATCCGATTTCTTTTAATTATTTTTCAAGTCTTTTTAATATTGAGCCAGATATATTTATTTCAAGGGACATCATACCAGATGATATTTATGATATAATTGAATTAATTAGTCGGGGGAGATTTAATCCTCTCCTGGTTCCACATAAAGTCCTTCCTTATACTTCATGTCTATCCGCATATAAAGACTTGCTTGAACAAAAAATAACACGAGTTATATTCAATTGGAGGTGAAAATAATATTAAAGAAAATGCAATATTTTAAACCAGAAGGGGAATATTTCGCAGGTGACTGCATGCCATTTTACGAAGGTGGAGTTTTTCATTTATTTTATCTTTTAGACAAAAACCATCACCAGGCAAATCATGGCTTAGGTGGTCATCAATGGGCGCATCTTTCTACAAGAAATTTAATAGAATGGACAAATCATGAAGTAGCAATAAAACCTGAAGCGGATTGGGAAGCTTCAATTTGTACTGGTTCGTTAATTTTTTATAAAGGTCTTTATCATGCCTTTTATGCCGTTCGAAAACCGGATAGAACACAGCATATATGCCATGCATTTAGTAAAGATTGCATATCTTTTCAGAAATCAAAATTTAACCCTATTTTGTCGGCACCTCTGATTAGTTTTAAGGAAGACTTCCGGGATCCATTCATTTTTAGGGATTCTTCAGGTGAATTTAATATGATAATTACATCAAACCTTAGAAAACCTCTACTGAATAAAAGAGGAGGCTGTCTTTTACGGTATACATCATCAGATTTAATGGAATGGAAAGAGAGCGGATTATTTCTAATTCCAGGTAAAAAACAACAATATTCTGGTATTCCTGAATGTCCGGATATTTTTCAGATGAATAATTATTTTTATCTACTTTTTGGGCAGGGACTTGAAACTCATTATCGAATATCGCAAAACCCTTTAGGGCCATGGTATGAACCGGAAAATGACCTACTTGCCAGTAGCCTGTGTGCCGTTATGAAAACCGCAGCATTTGGAACTAATAGGCGTATTGGTGTTTGTTGGATTGGAACAAGAAAAGAGAATAAGGATAATGGTCCTTTAGAATGGGGAGGAAATGTGGTTTTTAGAGAAATACAGCAAAACTCAGATGGAACACTTAGTACCTCTTTTATTGAAGAGTTAATACCGAAGGGAAAGGTTATATTTCCTGCTACAAATATTCACAGTGCTGAAACAGTAGAGGAAAAGGGAGAATTAATCCTTAATGCTTGCAATACAACTCAAGCCGTTTCATTCAATGGTCTTCCTCTCAATTTTAGAGTGTTTTGTGAGATAAAACTTAATGATTGTAAATCCTTTGCTTTTGGAATTAGAGGAATAGGAACGCTTGAAAAATCCTATGAAATAACTTTTGACATAGGTCGTAGGCAAATAAGTTTAGAAGGGCAAGTTATATATATTTCAGATGATTTAAAAGAAAAATTAGTGGTTGAAATAATAGCGAAGGAATCTTTGATAGATGTTTGCGTAAATAAAAAATATACGATTATTAATCGTTTATATGAACTAAATGGTGATTCGCTTTTCCTTTTCTGTTATAATGGTAGATTATCACTAAAAAACCTTAAAATTTATGCGATTTAAAAAATTATAATTAGGATCTTTTTGGGAAAAATGAAATTTATTGGTTTGGATATTGGTGGAACGAAAATATTGGCAGCCATTGCTAATCCTGAAGGAAAAATAATAAAGCAGCTTTATAGGGAAACACCAATTTCTTTAACCGATGGACTGAAAGTTTTAGATGATATTATCAATGAACTTTCTTGCGGAGAACGCATATCTGGCATTGGTATTGCGATTGGTGGCCCTCTGGATCATGAAAAAGGGATTGTGTCTCCACTGCATCAGCCTGAGTGGCGAAATGTCCCATTAAAACAAATTATGGAAGATCGTTGGCATTGTCCTGTTTACATCGATGTAGATACGAACGTTGCTGCGTTAGGAGAATACCGTTTAACAAATGAAAAATTTAAACGTTTTCTATACTTAACCATTAGTACAGGTATGGGAGGAGGGTTTATTCTCAATGGGAAAATATATAGAGGCAGTAATGGTATACACCCCGAACCAGGGCATATTTCTATCAACTACCGTTGCCTTAAATTAGATAACTTGAAGTGTGAATGTGGTGTCACAGATTGTCTTGAAGCACTAATTTCTGGAAATGGAATAAAGCGTATATATGGAAAATCACCTGAAAATTTGAGTGAATATGAATGGGAGGAAGTTGCATATAACCTCGGTCAAGGACTTCGAAATATGGTTGTCTTATATGCTCCTGATATCATTTCATTAGGTGGAGGGATAAGCTACTATCGTGGTGAGCGATTACTCCTTCCTGCGCAAAAATATATGTTAGAACATATAAAACTTGTAAAACCTCCTATTTTAAGGATAAGTCCTTTTGGTTATGAGACTGCCTTACTTGGAGCTATTAACATTGCAATTAATGGATTATAAATATTAAATGAATAAAAGGAGTAAAATGAAAAAATTACATTTATTACCACGTCCACGTAAAATGGAATTTACAGGAGAAGAAGTTAAAATCAGTGCACTGCAAGTCTTGTCCGAGTTAAATAGTTCGGTTGTAAGTGAGTCTGGTGATGAGGCATATCGTATTAAAATTTCAAAGGAGGGAATTATCCTCAGCGCAAGAACACAAAAGGGATTGCATTGGGGACACACAACATTAAAGCAATTGCGTTTGTACGATATTGTTCCATCGATGATAATAAATGATGCTCCTATTTTTGCTGAACGAGGAGTTATGCTTGATATAAGCCGTGATAGAGTTCCTACAATGCAGACCCTATTTGAACTCATTGATCTTTTAGCTTCCTGGAAAATTAATCATTTGCAACTCTATGTAGAGCATACAATAGCATATCTCGGGCATGAGGAAATCTGGAAAAATTCCTCTCCGATAACACTTGAAGAACTTTCCGCTATTGACAGTTATTGTAAAAGAAAAGGAATTTCGCTAAATGCAAATCAGAACTGTCTCGGCCATTTTGAGCGATGGCTGAAACACCCCAAGTACGCATCTATGGCAGAAGTATCAAGTCCATATATGATTCGAAATGAATGGTTCGTCACTCCTAATACGCTTTGTCCGTTGGACCCCAGAGTAATGCCTTTTATAGAGGATTTATTATCTCAGCAATTGCCACTTTGTTCAGGAAAATATGCCAATATAGGCTGTGATGAACCATGGGACCTCGGACTTGGGCGGAGTAAGGACATTTGCGCGAGAGAAGGAAAAGGTAAAATTTTTTCAGAACATGTCAACAAAGTTGCTGAAATAGCAAGAAAACTCGGAAAAAAACCTCAATTTTGGTGTGACCCACACCCAAATGAAGATAAAGGGCTTACGCATGATTTGATTGCCCTCATATGGGGATATAATGCGGATACTAATTTTAAGGATCGAGCTGAGGCACATCTTTCTGCAGGTAGGGAAATCTGGGTTGCACCTGGCACAAATTGTTGGAACTCATCAACAGGAAGAACCTGGTGTCGCAGGGCAAATCTTGATCTCGCAGGCAAGCTAAAAGATGCAAGTGGGTTTTTATGCACAGCTTGGGGGGATAATGGGCACAGGCAAGTTCTTCCTTTAACTATTTTTGGTTTTGCTGATGCTGCTATGACAGCGTGGTCTGGACCAGGTAACTATGATGATGAAGCGGCAGGACTTTTTGCCTTTGGGTCCATTTCCATTGGGCCGTGGCTGGCAGAATTGGGAAATGTGGATATGGAACTTTCTAAAGGAGAACGACCCTGGTGGAACGAAAAAACTCCCGGTAAACCAACATACTGCAATGCTTTATGGCAGGAAATGAATACTCATCTTTTTGAAATGAGCGGGCCTGGTGATATAAAAGCCTGGGAAGAAATAGATGAACGACTTGAAAAACTATATAGCAAATTACCAGAAGATTTGGATCAAATAGTAAAAGATGAATGCCTTTTTGCTCTTGATTGGTCAAAGTGGATTGTTGATCGTGCAATCATGAGGCGTAAAAACTTAAATATTGATGATAGAAAGAAACTTGCATGCAGAATGGCCGACTTAATTGCAAGACATCGTAGCCTGTGGTTAAAACGTTCCCGTTATGGTGGACTCGAAGATAGTTCTGCACGATTTGCTTTACACTGCTCTAAGTGGTAGAAGTTTTATAACATATACCACAAAAAATGAATTATGAATAATTTATAAGATTTTTATATTGAAATACTTATAATTCTTTTGATTGATTGAATTGTAAAATTTAGACTCATTTGGTTATGTGGGTTGGTTCAGGGGATACACAAAGTAGCAGATTAGCACATTTAAGGCTTACAAAGTTTGAAATAGGAGAAAAGGAGAACTATATTAATAATTATTCTTTTATGCCCGGGTAGCTCAGCGGATAGAGCAGCGGTTTCCTAAACCGTTGGTCGGAGGTTCAATTCCTCTCCCGGGTACCAATTTTATGCAAATTATTTTCAACATTCGATAAAATCCATTATATTAGATTTTAAAAGACCTTTTATTTAAGCATAAATTTTGATCGTATTTTTGTCTTAGAAGGGGGTTCATTTACGATTTTCTTGTATATTCTTGAAAAGTAGTTACTGTCATTAAAACCTGCTCGAATTGAAGCTTCCTTAATTGAAATTTTTCCGTGAGATTGAATGATTTCATTCATTGCTTTAAATACCCTGATTCGTATAATATATTCATGAGGCGGATATCCTGTACTTTTTAAAAATTCTCTAAAAAAAGAACTTCTTGACATATTTGCCATTGCAGATAATTCTCCTATTGGCATTTTTCTCTGAGGGTTTTCCTCTATAAAACTGATTACTTTTGCTAAATTCATTATGGGTTGTTCAGTTCTTGAATATTGGCTTGAATATGCTCTTGAGAGTAATGCTATTAAGAGCAAAAAATATGTCTTTGCAAAAATTGACCAGCCGTCTTTCTGTGTTTTTATTTCATTTTCCATTAATTCTATCAATCTTAAACTTTCAAGAAGTTTCTCAGGAGAAAGTCTTAACTGGCTTTCACTATTTCTCATTGTGGGTTCTATCCTGAAAAGAGCGTTGAAACCACTTAGTTTTCTGAATTCTTCTTTGAATGAAAGAACTTTTTCCGACTTGAATAATATATTTATAAGTTTAAGTCCTTTGGTTTCTATATAAGAATGTATTTCCCCTTTCCTAAGAAGAAAGACATCTCCAGCATAAATGGAACGGCGACCATTTACTGTTATGTGAATACCATTTCCCTCCGTAATAATTACAAGCTCATCAAAATCATGACTATGTTTATCAACTGGATTTTGTGGATATTGTCTGTTGACTATCAGTGGAAAGTCTGAATCAGATGGAAAAGAAAGTTTTCTAAGTTGTTTTGATACTTTTGTGCTTGTTTTTGATATTTTCATAGAGGATTTTTTTTATAATAAATCTAATTTAATCACAGTTAAAAAAAATAAAAGGGGAAATTATGCAAAAAAAATCATCAACTTTAAACGAATTCATTAAACCTTCATCAATTTATCGAGGAAAACCTTTCTGGTCATGGAATGGAAAACTAGATAAAAATGAGCTTTTGAGACAACTTGATGTAATGAAAGAAATGGGGCTTGGTGGAGCGTTTATGCATTCAAGGACTGGATTAGCAACAGAATATCTTTCAGATGAATGGTTTAGTCTTATAAATGCATGTGCAGAACATTGCAAAAAGAATGAAATGGAAGCATGGCTTTATGACGAAGATAGATGGCCTTCTGGTGCTGCCGGGGGAATAGTTACAAAGAATAAAAAATTCCGTATGAAATCATTGCATATCAATATAAATTCAGCGGGAAATTATAAATATTCCAAAGGGCACATTGCGATTTTCGCAATTGAATTGGATGGAGACGAATTAAAATCTTATAAGAGAATAACAAAAGAAGAAGTCAAAAAGAATACTGAAAAACAAATAATGTATTGTGAAATCAGAACGCAGGAACCCTCCTCATGGTATAATGGTCAAACATATCTTGATACAATGTCAGAAGAAGCCGTTTCAGAATTCATAAAAGTCACGCATAAAGCATATAAGGAAAAAAGTGGAAAATATTTTGGCTCTATTATACCAGGAATTTTTACGGACGAACCCAACTATGGAGGATTTTCTGTCAATGGAAATACGGTAAATATTCCATGGACAGATAAAATCAGTCAAATTTTCAAAAAACGCTATGGTTACGACCTGCTCAATTTTATCCCTGAAGTCATTTTACGATATAAAAATGATGATTTTTCCAAAGCACGTCATGATTACATAGAAACAATAAATAATCTTTTTGTAAATGCTTTTGGAAAAATGATTTATGATTTTTGTGAGAAAAATAAACTTTTGTATACGGGGCATGTTTTAAGTGAGGAAAGCCTTCGTTCGCAAACCAATGTGGTAGGCAGTACTATGAGGTTTTATGAATATATGCAGGCTCCCGGTATTGATATTCTTTGTGCTCAGGGCTTAAAAAGAGAAGGAGGAGCGGAACCAGAATATCTTACAGCTAAGCAATGTGTTTCTGTTCTTAATCAAATGGGAAGAAAATGGATGTTAAGTGAGCTTTATGGTTGTACTGGCTGGCATTTTACTCTTGCTGAGCATAAGGCTGTTGGCGATTGGCAGGCAGCAATGGGTGTTAATCTCCGTTGTCAACACCTTTCATGGTATACTATGAAGGGTGAAGCAAAAAGAGATTATCCTGCTTCTATCTTCTTTCAATCTCCATATTGGCGTGATTACAGTGTCGTTGAAGATTATTTTGCCAGGTTATCTTATTTGATGAGCAAGGGAAAACCCATCATAGATATTGGGGTTATACATCCAATAGAAAGTGCATGGGGAGTTGCTTATGTAAATCTCAATTTGAAAAATAGATGGGGCTTCCCTCAAAAAAATGAAGAAGGAAAAACTTCTCCTATGACAGTTCTCGATGAAAAATTATGCGCCCTCCAAAAAATATTACTTGAAAATCACTTTGATTTTGAATACATAGATGAAGATATCTTTTCTCGTCATGGTTCTGTCAACAATAACATGTTGAAAGTAGGTAAATCGTCTTATAGTGTAGTAATAGTGCCTCCGTTAAAAACGATACGCAGTAGCACTCTTCATGCTCTTGCGAAATTCGCAAAGAATGGTGGAAAACTTATTTTTATTGAATCTCTTCCGGAAAGAGTGGATTGTGAGAGTTCGGAAGAAATCAATAAACTTCAAAATAATTTTTCTCCTATTGAATTTTCAGAAGAGGCCATTCTAAAACAATTATTTCCTGGAAATATAAAGAGACCATGTATACAAAAAGAAAATGGCGAAGAATTTAAAGACTCTCTTTATATGATGAGGGAAGGGAAGAATGGTGATATTCTTCTCTTTATATGCTCTACATTCCAGGAAGGCGAAGAAGTTCCTGTAAAAATAAAGCTTCCCTATAAAGGTTATGTAGAAGAATGGGATTTAAAAGACGCAGAAATCTACCTTGCAAACTATCATTCATCATCTGAAGAAACGGAAATAAAAACTTCTATAGGTCCATATGGAAGCAGGTTTTTTGTAATTACCAGAGAGAACAGGAACCTTTCTCCCCGTTCGCAGTTGAAGGAAATAAGAAAATATGAAATTGAAAAAGAAGAATTTAAAATACTTCGTGATGAAGAAAATGCCTTCCCGCTTGATTATGCAGAATTTTCAATTGATGGAAAAGAATTTCAACCTGCTGAGGAAATCTTGAAAATAGATACAATTGTGAGGGAAAAGGCTGGCTGGGAAAGACAGGGAGGCAGTATGGTTCAGCCATGGGCGTATAAAAAAGAAAAAAAATCTAAAAGCATTCCAGTTATTTTGCGATACACATTTACTGCAGAAGAATTACCGTTGGCACCGTTATTTCTGGCAATCGAAAATCCAGAGAGATTTAATATAACGTTGAACGGATTTGAATTAAGACATAATGGTTGTGAGGGCTGGTGGATTGATAATTCTTTCAAGAAAATTATTATCCCTGCTAACTATCTCGTAAAAGGATCTAATGAGTTAATTCTTTCAATAAATTATACCAGAGAAGATGCCTTAGAAGCTATATATATTGCAGGAGAATTTTCAGTCACCTGGAGAAAGATTGATAATAAAAAATCTCCTGAAGCTATTATTGGGAAAATTCCCGAAAAGCTACATTTAGGTGATTGGTGTGAACAGGGCTTCCCGTGTTACTCGGGAGCGATAAGCTATCAAACTGAATTCGAAATAGATGAATTTCTGAAAAATGAAAAAATTTATCTAAAAATCCCCGATTGGAAAGGTTCTCTCTTAAAAATATATGTTAATGGTAAAATCACAGGCAAAATTGCGTGGCCGCCATTTGAACTTGAAATCACAAATTTTCTAAATAAAGGTTCAAATACTATTAATATAGAGATTGTAAGTACAAGAAGGAATCTCTTGGGCCCTCTACACAATACAATAAAATATCCAAGATGGACCGGGCCATGGGACTTTCGTAAAGGAGAAACCTGGACTGATGAATATGTAAGATTACCGTATGGCCTTTTCTCAAAACCTCAAATCGTATTTAAATCTGTTGTTTAACATAAATCATGCAGTTCATATTTTTTTGCTGAGAAAGGACGTGTAGTAATATGCACTGACGTCCTTTCTTAGCCCTCCACACATGGCCAACTGTTTTTTTTAGGTTAAAAGATAAATGCATAAATAGGCTTTACTAAAAAATTCAAAAAAAATATTATATAATCACTTGACAAATAGATAGTTATATAGTATAATATTCTCAAAAAAAATTCTTTAAATTGCAAGGAATATCAAGATGTCCCTTCAAAATCCTTGTACTTGAGCCTAAA
>CAYRRM010000018.1:0-53960 GCA_964426675.1 uncultured Lentisphaera sp. | reverse complement strand
TTTTGTATTTGAGGCAGTATCAATGTTCAAAAGCTTTTTGAAATTCAGTCTAATCTGCTTATTTAATGAACCTATATGGCGCGCAGTTGGAGTTGTCACGAGATCACAATAGCGTTATGATAAATAAAATAGACGTAGAAAATTGAGCACTCACCAAATTGGTTTTTGTACTGGAAATTTTTCTATTCAACGCAGTTGACTCAAGAAACCTGATTGGCACACATCCTTGCGCGGGCTTTCAGAAAATTCTACAGCAAAATGCGTGCTCCAATCAGAGATCAAGCAGATGCTACTTCTCCTTTTAATTAAAATACTAACTGCTTTTTTTAGGATTATTTTTCCAGACAATTTCATTAAAAAATTAGAAAAAGCCCGACAGAAATTTTAAAAAATTTTAAGTAATTTTTTGTTCGAATCAATAAAAAAAATTATGATTTTACTTGCTTATTTCATATACCATACAAGTTTTTCCTGAGTTGAGGAATGTATTTGCATTAAATATGATTGTATTCTTTTCCCTTTTTACTGGAATTTCTTCAATTTTTTTGCCGGATAGATCTATTGCCCATACTTTTAATTCTGGATTAATGCCATTCAGTTTAATTTCTGCATCTCCTTTGCGTAAAAGGTGAGGTAATTCCCCCCATTTTTCGAGGATTCGTCTTTTTCCATCTTCTTTAAATTTTACTTTTGAATTTTGTATATCAGTCAGATGCAAAAAGAGTATTTTTTCACTATTATTCAATTCTTTTCCATCTATTGAAGCTATTGAAATCAGCACATAGCCATTGTTTTTGAGGATTTCCATTACATTACCTTTCATTCCAGTCATATTTCCCAGGACAAATGTTTCACTATTTTTTGTAATGACTTTGAAAGCTTTTTCTTTTTGGTCAAGGGTAATTTCCCCAGTTGAACTTATAAATTCTGTTTGTTCTTTATTTATACCTTTTAACAAATTTTTATTTAACATTTCGTCAAATATATTTTTTTCTTTCTCCTCAGAAACGTCAAAGAAAGGAACAGTTAGATTATTAGATAATGTTTTTTCTAATCCCATAGTTGCAATTGCATTCTCTGGGATAGATGTCTTATTTGATACTATAATTGTGCCGACCTTTTTGATAAGTCCTGTTTTCCAAGCGATCGAAGGGAAGAAGTTTTTTGCCCTTGGGTTTTCATAGTATTTTTCTGAAAGTAGGAAAGGGATAGATTCTGTGGCCTCACTGACATCTCCGCGAAGGAACATCAAAAGAGCAATTTTATCTGAAAGCATATTAAGTGGATCGACAGAAGTATCGAAGTATGTATTTGGAGCATCTTGTGTTATGAATTTCGAATCATGTGCATAAGAAAAGCGATAGAGAGCATTCCAACCTTGTAGTGATGCATAAGCGCCTGTGATAGGACCTCCTTCTGCGCGTTGTGAGTTTGGGTATGCAAAATTAAATTCTGTAATCATAATTGGTTTGCCCAATATTTTTGATGGAAAAAGACTTCCAGGTACAGATGCAAATTTTTCTATAACACTTGAATTTGAGAAGGAGGAAGGCAATCTCCATGGAGTTTCTACAAAATGAGGATGATCCCAATAAAAGTGGTTATCCACATAATCAAAGTCTTGACGACAATATACAAGGGGGATACTTGTTATCATGTTCGTATCAGATAACATTGCTTTCACGCCAATAGATCTTAGCCATGACGACATTTCAGAAAAACCTTTACGATATAATTCTGTGAGGAAGAAATTAAAATATTCATCGGTATTTTCTTTATTTGAGAGTCCTTTTTCATTTAGCCATTCTTGAAAGCGTTCTTTATATATTTTTCTACTTTCCGGGGTATTATCCCATACAGATATTAGGGGGTCTTCATTAATCAGGCTGATTGAGATGAGGGCTGGATCGTCTTTCCATGCCATACCTGTATATGGATTTACGTGATTCAATAAATTTGCAGAAAATCTTTTCCAGTTTTCCATAGCAGATTTCAAGACAAAAGGAAGGGATTTGAAATCTCTCCCTACTGCTTTTTCAAATTCTGGAATTTCACCTTTCTTTAGAGATCTTGATATAAAGAGGTCTATTGTGATATATATGCCTTTCTGTTTTAGACAATAAAATAAGTATTCTAATTTATCAAGTTGAGCTGGGTCGAGAACTGTACTATCCGGGCTATTTTTATCTGAGAGATTATTATCAAAATGGTGAAATCTTACTGAGTTATATCCTGATATAGCAAGGTGTTCGGCGAGAAATTCGCATTGTTTTTTTTCAAGAAAGTTGGCTGTAAAACAGAGGTTTACACCATAAAATTTCATTGATTTGTCTGGAGAATTTTCAAAAATAAATCTATCTCCTTTGGGTAAAACAAAGCCATATTTTCCTGCTGGAGGATCAAGCAGAAATGAAAAATCTAAAATTGAATTTTTTTCTATATTTCTTGGATATTCTATTGGCTTCCAATCTTTTCCTTGAACAATATAAAAAGGAGCATTATGTCCTATTAGTGGAATATCTTCATTTGAAGCGCTTATTCCGACTATCATCCAGACTGATTTTCCGGTGCTTTCAAGCGTTATTGAAGACAAAGCTTTTTCTTCTATAGGATATTTTGATATGAAAAGTCCTACATAGGAACTTTTATTTTCACCAGTCCATGCAAGCATTCCATTCGGATATTGAATTGGAGTCCACCAATCTCCAAGGTCTTGTAATGCAATAACTTCTGCTTCTGAGATTGAACCATCCTGATATTTAAATTTAAGTTTTCCTATGGGGACTTTTTCTTTGGGAGCCCACGCCAAGGCATGAAGCAAATAGACATTTTTATATTTTTCTCCGTTCATTGTTATTTCTGTATTTTTGGGAAAATATTCTCTTTGAGGCCCAGCGAGCACGATACATGATTTTCCATTATTTGTTGAAGGATTGATTATATTAAAATTTATGCCGTAAAAATTTTTATTGCCTGCAGTTATCATTCTCAAGTCATTTTCAGGTCCCTGATCTGTCCATCCACCTTTTTTATCATCTGCAATATCGTCGGCAAATCCCATATTGGTTTGAGGTATAATGGAAATTGGTGTAGAGTTATAACTTTCATAATAAATTTTCAAATTGATAAAACTTTCTTTTATTATACCTTTTGAAGGAGACATCCCAATTCGTATACTGTATGAATTTCCATTAAATTTTCTATTATCCTGAATGAGCAGAGGGTAATTTCCTTCTATTGATAATCGTCCTGAACTAAGAGGAAGAGAAATTTTTTTTATATTTCCTGAGGAAAATAATAACCATTTATTTTCATCATAGTCTATCGGTAAGGTGATTTTATCATCATTTACAGATACTTCTCTACCGGCCATTCCGTTAACTGGCACTTCTATTTGCAGTGCAATGGCTTCACTAAATATTCCGTTCTGATTTGCAACAGACGCTTCATATAAAATTGAGTAATCCGATAATTTTTTAATATTTTGGTTTAATGTAAAAATATCATTATCTGCAGTTAAAAAAGTTCCTTTTAGGTTCCACGACTTTTCATCTATTTTAGGATAGTCTCCTTCTGGTTTTATGGAAGAAGCAGATTGCCCATTTGCCTTCCAATTTTTTCCATAATGCACGAGTGATATTTTTACATTGTCGACTTGCATATTTCCAGTTTTTGATATATTGAGCCAATTTGAATCAAATGCTTGAATGGTGATTTGTCCTGTAAATATTAGTGCACTAACTGCAGTTAATAAGCTTTTTTTCATTTTTATCCCCTTATTTTATTTATTTTTAGATTTAAAATATGATCTCCGATATGCTATAAATTCCATAAAAGTGATTGATACTAACGCTCGCATTTATAATAATAATCCATATCTCCATTCAATCCAGACAATAGATCTTGTTGTGACATTTTACTTACGTGGAAATCTGCCCAAATAAGATTTATTCCTCCGCCATATCGACTTTCGGTACCAGACTTTCCGTGTCTATTTCCAACAGTAGGTTGTGGAATTCCAGCGTATGAATACCATGATGGGACGTATAGATACGCATAATCCCAATAGTTAACAGGCCAATCTACACTATCCCCGCAAAAAGCGCTTACTGAAGGTAAACTAATTCTAGAAATATGTTTACTTTTTCTTGTGCTAAAAGAGCTTTCGTTAGTATATCCGAAGTAAACTTTATTCCATCCATAACCACCTGCATTTGAAGCAGTTATACTTGGATCTCTTTGCCATGTTGGGCAAACAAAAATGCCCTGTCCAAGTCGAGAATTCCATAAAGAATTAGCTTCAATCCCCAGATACTGGGATATCAGATATTTCCATTGACCAGTCAATGCCGAAATATCGGGTCCGAGAGAAGCTACAGGCATGTAACCATTGTAATCCTGAGTGTACATACATACAGCTTGTCCTATATTTTTTAGATTGGATGAACAATTTATTGTGCGTGCGTTCTCTTTTGCTCTTTTTATGGCGGGAAGGAGCAAGGCTGCGAGAATTGCAATAATTGCGATAACTACAAGTAATTCGATAAGAGTGAACACAGTTTTTTCTTCACCAATCTTCTTTCTTTCTTTTATAATTCTTTTCATAATTATCCCCCTCTTTTCTTATTTGTTATATCTGAAATTTTAATTACCTAATTTTTTTAGATTAAATTTTATAGAATATTTTTTTTATTCTATAGCTTTTATTTTTATTCCTTTTTCAACTTTGAAAGAGCGAATCTGATAACCATGCATATCGATTTTAATTTTATTTCCTGGAACAGTTAATTTTTCTGCAGAAACCAAATCAATAATTGCTCCTGGGGATTCATCAAAAATAAAAGTTATTGACTCTGGTTCTGTTCCTGTATTGACGGCGTAAAACCAGGTTGTTTCAGGCGAAAACAAATATCTGGCTTTTATATTCTTTGATTTTCCTGACAAGTCGTGAAATTTTTGTGCTGGAATAGCTCTAAATGCCCTTGCAAACTCTGCAATTTTTTCTTCAACTCCGCAAGTTCCTATCAAAAACCCGCCTTTTGTGAACCCAAATATATCATTATATTTAAGGGGTAAGATATAGTGCTCCAAGAAACTATTAATATTAGGGTTAAGGGTAGAAACGCGCCAACCATGTTCAACTAACCAATTCGCTTTAAGCGGATTACCATCCCCTCCCCACCATTTCCCCGGTCTACCTACAGCATCTTCGAAATAACGATCATGCATATTAATCCATGGAAAGGTGGCATCATTTAACAGACTGTATGCTTCTGATTTTTTATGAATGTCTCGACAAAGTGGCAGAGCAGGAGCCAACCAAGGAACGTCTGACATCTGTCTATAATCAGAGGGGTATATAGTTTGAGTAAGGATTATATTAGGTATATTTTTATAAAGTTCTGGATTGATGCCACTTTCTTTATTTATGATATACGTAAAATCTTCTTGTTTAAATCTGTTATCATTGTGATGATCACTAATAGTGGGGTTATAGCTGTAGATGGCTAACTTTAGATCAGGTCTTTTTGCTGCCATTCTCTTAGCTATATTTTTGTACCATTCTGCAATTTTTTCGCAACGCCAATCAATCCACTTATCACGAGCATTCGACATTATCCAGTTATAATAGAGTTTTCCACGTAGTGGATCCTTTCGGTTGACATCCACTTTTATTCCTGTATCTTTTTCAAAAGCTTCTATATTATAGTCGTTATACCCAGCTTCTATACTTCCGAACCATGGGATTGTATGTTTTGTTAGATGCATTGTAATTCCTTTAAAAGCAGGATTGCCTCCATATAAATCAAGCATTTTGTCTATTTGGGAATCAACGAATCTTTGAACGAGAGGGTGAAGAGGGTTAAAATTTGGAGGTGTTCCATGCCAACCTCCTGGATTAGGCTTACCGTCAGAAAGAATCATTACTGGTGTATTGTGAAGCGAACCATCTTCCACAGTTTTAGAATCAATTATAATTCCTTCTGGCACTTTAATATTCTGAAGGTTGATTGCTGCCATAAATCCTAAGTTATTTTCTGCGAATTTCGCAAGTATACAGCCTATATAATTATCAGGATGTGGCCTTGGTTGATAAGAACGTCCTATTACGCCCTGATACCAAATAGCAGGATAAGAAAGGAGATTTTGCCCACTCCACTTCATGTATGCAATTAATCTGTCGAGAGTTTCCTCGTATTCTGGCATGAGCTGATGAGTTACGCCAAAGTCAAATCCTATAGAAGGATCTTCGAAATGAATTCCGACGGTACGAGTCCAACCATTGATAAGAGGAGCTTCTTTTATTCCTGCATCTGGGAATCCACCAATTATTGAGTAGATGCGAAGTTCAGAAACTGCAGCTGGTTTTCCCTCGCGTGCTGTCATAAATATGAATGCATAATCTTTTGTTCTTGCCCAGAGTATGGAGCGATGAGTTAAAATTTTCATTGAAAGTTTATACTCATCGCCACAAAAAACTCCTGTTTGAAGTCCATAATCTTCTCCTGGATGTTTTGCACTTTGGGCAATCATTTCCATTGTGCGGACTTTATCATCAGGATAATCCCATTCAATGAGATATGGTACTTGAGCAAGAGGGAGATCAACTTTTACTGCAAATCGGTCATTTTTTTTCTGTCCGGCCTCGAGGTATGTCCGCCCATTAATTTGTTCTATTTTACATTCTCCGATTTTCACAAAACGTTCTTGAGGAACCCCTTTAACAAAATCTATTATTTCGATAAGTTTGCTTTCTAATTTTGTATTTGCAGGTTTCAGATAGGGATTGTTTTTTCGGAGAGCCCATATGCTTGCAAATTGTTTTGGTCCATTACCAGTATTGACGGAGAATTTGTATTCACCTCTTTCTGTAGTCTTAATTTTTGATACAAATTGTTCTAACATTCCAGGTTTTAGAGTTGAACCATGTTCATTACCTTCGGTTATAATCGTTCCGGAGGGGCTTTGAATTTGCCATGAACACGTGGAGGAGATGTCTTGAGATGAAATATTTTTAAGTTCCCATTTAAATTTTACAGTATCGCCAGTAATACAATAAACAGTATTGTAATCGAGCTTTAGTGGAAGGATGGTTCCCATATCAGATAAAATTTCTTCTTGAGACAATGCTTTATCATAAATTTTAAACTCATCAATTAAACCGTCAGCTTTAGCTTCCTTTCCCTCCTGTGATCCAATGAAGAAAGAGGTGAATTTGTTCTTGAGAGCAGAGAAATCTCGTGCTCTATTTTTTACATTAAGTGGAGAATTGCCATCTCCTGGCATTCCCGCTGGAATTCCATTCATATAGATGCAATGTCCTTTATCAATATCCCATGTCATTGCAAGATGTACCCATTTTGTTTGATCTAAATCTTGATTTCCTCCTATCAAGTAGCTATCGTTGATATCGCTAATATCACCTCTATAATGATGTCCCCAGAACCAAAACCATAGTGCTCCTGAACCATGGCGAGCATCTTTTCCTGGAGAACCCTTTGGGAAAGGCTGTGAGAGGATACAATGCCAATTGGCTCTATTATCGCTGGATTGTTCTGAAGCTCGCCAGTTAGGTTTGAACCAAAGAGTAACGGTTCCTCTTTCCTGATTTAGATTACCATCTGTAGAATATTCAAGGATAGAATTTTGTGCAATAAATACGGCTTTTCCTTTTACACCATCTACATAAGAAAGATTTTCAGCTTTTAGAGGTTGAGATTTTCCTTTTGTGATTGCATTTGGATTTCCATCAAATGGAAGTTCAAAAATTGGTTTAGGTGTTTCTGCATATGCAAACAGAAGTGGAGTTACAGTAACAATACTCAGAAAAATTTTTCTAATCTTCTTTCTCATCTTATTTTCCTATTTTAAAAAGTTTTTTGATATTTTTTTTATGATTATTTTATTTCAGGTCGTGCAGCCAAATATCCCCACACAAAAACATTTGGAGCCCATGTATCTACAGTAAATTCATTCATTGATACAAAAAGAAATACATCAAAGAAAGCTTCAGTTAAAGGCCAATCATAAGGATTTGGCCAACAATTTTTTGGATTGTTAAAATATAGTGGTATAGGCCAATCCCAAAATCCCCCCTTCCAATGCCAATAATCAAGGTTGCCAAAAACAGTCAGTCCTTCAGGGGGTTGTTGTCCGCTAGAACGTGAATCAAGATGTAATGGGTGTTTTACAGGATTTGCACCGAGCCCAGTAGTATAAACTATATTGTTTGGATTACAGCCTGATTGAAATAGGCAGGATTGCAAAGTTGCTTTTAAATACTCTGATTTTCCTGTAAGATAATGAGCACGGGCTAATTCCGTTCCACCAGATGTTGAAAAGAATCCACAAAAAATTGGCCTTGCTTTTTCAACATTTGTTACTTTATATACATTACCATTAGCAAAACGGATTGAGACTTCAGCCTCACTTTCGACGGCTGCTATAGCTTTTTTCTTAAGTTCCGGGTCTGCTTTTGAATCATCGAGGCGTGCATATAAAAATACAGAAGCGCATTGGACTGCTTTACCCCATACATAATAATCGGCATTTGGGGTATTTAACAATGTATCTATTTTGAAAATATCATGATATCTTTTATCCCCAGTAAGGTCGTATAGGATTAAGGCAGAGAGGTTTCTAAAATCAATTGCCATCCATAGTTCTTTATATTTTTTTGCTGAACCATCGGCCATTTTTTTTGCATAGTCAGATTCTGCCCAATTGAACGACTTAATTGCGCTTTCTTCATATACTTTTGCAAGTTCTGGTTTTATAGGTTTTAAAACTTTTGCGGCACGCCCTGCCGTGGCAGCATATATCCACGAATCACGCATATTAGGTGCAAGTACATATGCATGTTGGGTTGTAAGCCAACTTATTTCACCAGGACTGGGATCGCCATTTGTCTCAATACCATATGGTATACCACCATCGGAATTCTGCATTCTCCTGAAGCAATCAATTTCAAATAGAGCTTCTGTGATTATATCCGGTATACCTTCCAATGGAGGAATGTTAAGTTTTAGAGACTTAAAATATTCTGGAAAAAGTTCTACGAGTTCAAGTTGGGCCAGAGTTGTTCTCATATGCGTAGCTCTGCGTGGATTCCAATCACCAGCATCATGATATCCCCCCCAGGCATTTTTTACTATTTCACCCGTATCAAATTTGACAATATCAGCAAATGATTCATTACCTTTTTCCATCACATCATAAGTTGTACGTGTAATGAGCGAACCTACCTCAATCATAAAATCAGCTGGCTTTTTGAAATTGCTGTAAGGAGGGCCGATTTCAGGACCACTACGGTTATTGTAGAGACCTCTCATCTGAATTAAAAAAGCTTTCTCCCATACTTTTGAGTCTATTTCGAATGGATAACTACACCCTACTTCATCAACGAAAATTCTGTATTTACCTGGAGTTTTAAAATCACTAAAATCCATTCCATATACAGCAGTACGGTTTGAATTATTTTGTTGGCTCACGCCATATTCTTCCTTCCCATCAACGTCAAGCAGAAGTTTCACTTTTCCAGAATAAACAAAACTACCATTTGACTCGTCAATTATCGAAAATTTTAGATTATCAGGAAATTTATATGCACCTCCTGTTCCCAGCCATAGTGAGAGAAACGCACGTTTGTCAGGATCATCTGGACGATATCCGATTTGATTTACATGGACCGATTCTGTTAGTGTTCTTTGTAAATCAGCTTTAAATGTAATTTTGCGGTTTTTGAGATTAACTTTTTCTACTAAGATGTCGTACTTTTTTCCAGAAAGGATTTTTAAAGGTAGTTTGAGATAAATTCTGTGGCGCATTGGAAAAACAAGATGACCTGAGAGAGCCCAATCTATTGGAATGCTCTTCCGATGCACTTCCAATGGTTTTAAACCATTTAAATAATTGGGATCTTCCTCTGACTTTATAGTATAGTTTTCTTTTTCATCAGCAAGAAAATCAAGAAGAGGATGCCCTTCATAAGATTCATAAGTACAAAGCCAATCTAGATTTTTTCCCTGCAACCAGCCTATAGGCTTTCCTTCACGTATTAAGGTAGCTCGCCTTACAGTACCATCAGGGTATTTTTCCTCTTTCTTTACATCCCCTGGTTTTTGTTCATATTTTGATAATGTTGAGAGTTTTATCTTTTGTGCTTCAATTACAAGAGACATAATGTCAGGAGCTACCATAGAAACATGTACGACCTCTGGTGATTCAGGAAGGCTATATCCGATGCTTTTTATAAGTTGTTCTCGTTCCTGAGTAAGTCTAGCTTTCTCTTCTGCGAGTTTTTTTGCTTTTTCTTCTGCCTCTTTCGCAGCCTGTTTTTTTCCCTCTTCTCTTTGTGCATGCATTGAAGCATCAGGTTCTATAAGAAGAATAGCATCTATTTCTACATTTAGTATATCCTTACTCCAATCACCAATTAGTTGATATTGCGTTATATTAGCAAGATCAAGAGGACGAGGTTTGGCTGGATTTTTATTGTCTTCAAGCGTATTTGGTTCTGATAGTGAGGCACTAAATTTTGGCGTTATAACTACGAAATCGTCAGAAGGGGATGGCAAAGGGAATTCCCAGTGTCCCGAATATCCATTTTCCACTGACATTATTAATCTTATTGTTTTTGCTGTATTACCAAATTTTGTTCTAAGTTTTATAGCAGGTGATTTATTGGCATGTATAGAAAGATTAAGTTTTTGATTAAATCCTCCTCCACCATCACATTTTAAGTTGTTAATGATCAAATATCCTTTTGAAACTATTGTAGCGTCTTTCCATGATAAATACGAAAATTGTAAATTAGAGTTAAAATCATTTAGAATAACTGATTCGGATTCATTAGTTGGGATATTATTTTGGGCATCAGATTTATGTAAAAGAAAAATAGCAATAATTAAAATTACCATTTTTACATTACAGTGAAATATAGCCATTCTCATTATCTTCCCCTGTTTTTATTTTTTTTATAAAGAAAAAAAATGAATTAATCCCTTCTGAAAAGTTTTACTGAAAAATAAATTTCTCATCACTCAACCCAACTTGCCGAACCATCAGTGAATCTAAAAACAACATTTTTATATTTTAATGTATTGATTTTTATAGAGCTGGCATGACCATCAGGAAAAGCAGCATTAGTTGATCTATTACTCATATGTCTCCACCTAATCCAATATGGGTTACCGGCACTTCCATCATTCACATCAGTGTTATGTGCCGCCCATGCTCCCGGTATTGCAACTTCCTTTTGTGTTATTGAAATATTTGGCCACCAGGGATTTGCCCCATTATTTATACCCTGCCACCATGCACCAGTAGAGGTAGGTTCACTGAGGAGAACGTACGCAACTCCCGGTCCACATTGACACGCATCTGCGATTAAGACAATTTCTGATGGGCGTTTTATTTGGTTTGTTCCATACTGTACCTGAATAGGATCAATATTTACATTAGGCATAATGCTTGCATGTGCTCCATAACTTAGGTTATTTGGATCCCCACCTGTTCTTTTCAATGCATTCGGACAACTAAAGATTGGTGATTGTCTTCCCCCATATGTAGTCTTTTGATTGGTATTGAGATACTGATTTAAGATAATTGACCAATCACTTGTATAGCCCGATGCCATACTCGGAGGATAGAATCCATAATCAGAACCATAAAGGTCTATTGCGAGTACCATCTGCTTATGATTATTAAGACATAATATGGAGCGCGCCTGGTCGCGTGCCTTATTAAGAGCGGGAAGGAGCAAAGCAGCGAGAATTGCAATAATTGCGATAACTACAAGTAATTCGATAAGAGTAAAATTCTGTATTCTCTTTGAATTTTTTAATGTTTTGCTCTTTTCCGAATATGACAAATGAGGTAAGCAAGAATATGAGAAGAGTAAAAGTAAATAATTGGTAATGGGTAAGTTGCAATAAAAACAAAAAACTCTATTCTTTCTCATAAGTACCTCCCCTTTTAAATAGTTTTTTGATCCAGTAAAACAGAAGATTTCTGCTTACCCCATATCATGAACATAATTCCTTGTTTTTTATATTATTTCGCTATTTTAGCCCAGAAAGTAATAGTAACTTCCTTTCCTGCTTTTACTTCTATCTCCTGAAAGGCCTGGGCATTATGCCATACTTTTACAGCACCTTTCCCCGTATGACCATCATCAGCAACATATTGAGCACCCTCAGTTTCATTAAGCCACCAATTTTCAGTCCCTCCGTCGAAACCACCATTCTTTAATTCTGCGTTTTCTACTACTATGTCATCATAAAGAATCCATACAGGAATTAGCTCCTGTGGATTCTGTGGGTCTTTAGGCTTCCATTCACCCATAAGGCCAATAACAACTTTACCGTCTTTGTCAGGAGTAAAAGAAAATTTCCCCTGTTGCCATTCGTTGTTTACTGGCAATTGCATCAATATGTATTGACTATTCTTCTCTGCGTCCATCCAGCTTGCATTATAAGAACTGCCTTTTTCTGATACAGCCCCCACTGTAATTTTGATACCTTCCTTTGTTCCGGAAACGTCTATCCGGGCATTATCAGCATTTAATCTTGCAAAGCAAATTGCCATACCAACGATTGCTATGAAGTAAATCTTTTTTTTCATATTTTCTCTCCTTTTTTTGAATAAATCTTTTTTTATTTTACATTTATTTAGTTTTTAGAAAATACTTTTTATTTTTCTTTTTCTATCCTGGATTTTTTTTTCGATAAGAAAAATTTTTTACTGTATATAGATTATTCTTTCTTAAAGCAAAGTTAGAATTTTTGAACCAACTTGAAATAAGAGGATTAATTCTTTTTATAATATTTTTATTCATTAATTTTTTGTATATTTTTTTTTAAAAAATTGATTCTACTTTCGGTTGTTGCTAATTCCGGGCATGGAATAATTTCCCATATTTCTGAAAAAGAGATACTCTCATTAGTTTTTAAAATTTTGTATGGTCCATGCATTTCCAATTCTGTTAAAGGATCTGGTGTATTACCAACCATCTTATATATTTCAATAAAACCATGTTCGGGATGTAAATCTTTTGGAGAAAAAACTTCTTCCGTCCGTTTTATAAAAAGATAATTATTATAGAATGCAGCAATTAGTGGTTTAGAAGGGTTTGTGATAAAAGTTTTTGAGCTAAATATATGCTCATTGTCTTTCGTCGGAAGTACATTATCAAAATTAAGAAATCCATCAGTAATTTGATATGGAAGAACTCTATTTTTAGAAGTCCATGCTCTAAACTCCATCCAAACTATTCCTTTATCATTAACCGGAACATAAACTTTAGCATCACCAGGAAAACGGGTATTAGACCAGATATCCCATGAAACTTCACTATTTCTAATATTAATCGCAGTCGCCTTAAGAAATACTTTATTGTCTTTTATACGAAATTCTTTGATTATCTGTAATCCACTTACAGGGCTAGGAGGACTTTTTAACTTAACTGAATCCTCTGTTTGTTCCATGATGTCATATTTTCCTAAAGTTAGAAACGGATCTGGTGGCCAGGACGATTTTTGTTCTTTTTTTTCTGGATTAATTTCTTGTTGTGTCCACCATTCCTTTTGTGGACCAACCCAGTAGATATGTCCATTATAAGGATAAAACTCTGGTTTTTCAGCAGAAATTGATAGAATTTGTTTATTCCAAAGCTCCGGTTCAGATTTTAGAATATTTTGTCCATTAATTGCACGCAAAAGAACTATATGCCCCCCAACATTTGGCAATATTCCCAAAATGAGTTTATCATTGACCAATTTAAGCAAATTGGATTCAGCTTGAGATGTATTATTATTTTTATTTTTCTCGACTTCTGAAATAGAGGGAAGTTGGAAAGATTTCTCATGCGATTCTGGCCGTGCAGCAAGATACCCCCAAACAAAGACATTCGGCGCCCAGGTATCCACTACAAATTCATTCATAGAAACAAATAGAAAAATATCGAAATACGCTTCTGTAAGCGGCCAATCATAAGGTAAAGGCCAGCAAATATCAGGATGATTTAGTATCTTAATAGGCCAATCATAAAAACCACCTTTTAAATGCCAGTAGTCAAGATTCCCAAATACGGTTAAACCATCTGGCGCTGGCTGTCCCGTTGAACGTGAATCCAGATGTAAAGGATTTTTTACCGGATTGACACCCAACCCTGTAGTGTAAACAATATTGTTAGGATTACATCCTGACTGAAACTGACATGAGCGTAGCACTCCATCTAAATACTTTCTATCTCCTGTGAGATAATGAGCTCTGGCAAGCTCAGTTCCTCCAGACGTACTAAAGAAACCAGCAAAAAGTGGTCGATATTTATCCATTGTAGTTAAGTTAAAGGCATTACCAGCAGCATACTCAAGCGATCTTTCCGCCTGTTGTAGAACGGCTTTCAGTGCATTTCCTTTAATTAGTGAGTCAACTTCTCTATCCTTGAGTCTAGCATAAAGAAACGCTGCATCGCATTGAATATGTTTACCCCACCAACAAACTCCTTCAGGGGTTTTTAAACATGTGGTTTTTAAGAAAATTTCATGCCATTTTGGATCTCCTGTAAGGTCATAAAGAATTAAAGCTGCGAGATTTCTGGCATCAGTTGCTCGCCAGAGTTCTTTTAACTTATTCAAAGAGCCATCACTTTCTCTTTTGGCATAATCGGCTTCAGCCCAATTGAATGCTTTTATTGCGCTTTCTTCATAAATCTTTGATAATTCAGGATTAATAGGCTTCAAAACTTTTGCAGCTCGCGCTGCCACTGAGGAATAAAACCAGGAATCACGAATATTAGGAGCAGTCACATATGCATGTTGAGTAGTTAGCCAACTAACTTCTCCCGGACTCGGATCACCGTCGGTCTCAATGCCAAAAGGAATTCCTCCATCTGGTAACTGCATTCTCCGAAAACAATCTATTTCAAAAAGTGCCTCAGTAATAATATCTGGAATTCCATCTACCTTAGGGATGTTCAAATCTAATTTATTGAAATATTCCGGATACATTTCAACCAATTCAAGCTGGGCGAGAGTAACCCACATATGAGTTACACGACGAGGATTCCAGTCTCCTGCATCATGGTATCCTCCCCAAGCATTATTTACCGGTTCTCCAGTGTCTTCTTTTGCAATATCACTATATGCCTGATCTCCATTAATTAACACATCATATTTACTGCGTGTAATAGCAGGCCCATCACCAGGATAAAAATCACGTTCTTTTTTAAAATTAGAATAAGGAGGACCAAGTATTGTTCCACTACGTTGATTATAAAGCCCCTTCATTTGAACCAAAAATGCCTTCTCCCAAACATTATGACTAATTTCAAAAGGATAACTACAACCAACTCCTTCCACAACTATGCGATATTTCCCTACCGTTTTGAAATCACTAAAATCAAGTTTATAAATAGGTGTCTTGCTAAAGTTTTTCTTTTCTTTAGTCCAGAGTGTTTCTTCCCCATCAGTTTTAAGAATGCATTCAATAATCCCAGTATAAACTACTTTGTTACTCTGATCATCTACTATATTAAATTTTAATCCTTCAGGAAATTCACATGCACCTCCACTTCCAAGCCAAACTGACATAAACGCACATTTTACAGGGTCATCTGGCCTAAAACCAATTTGATTTACGTGAATACTCTCACAACGCACATTAGGATTAGCGTTGAATTTTAACACAGGATTCTTAATGTTTAACTTATCATTAATTATTTTTATAGTATACTTTTTCCCTGTTTTGATTTTCGAAGGCATTTTTAAATAAATCTGATGACATACCGGGAATTTTTCACTCCATGGCAATCGCCAATTTACCGGTTTACTTTTCCGATATACAGCAACTGGTTTTACCGCACTTTTAAAATCAGAATCATCATCTGAAATTACTTCATAACTATCTTTTTCATCTGCTAAAAAATAAATCAGTGGGTCTCCTTCTAATTTTTCATCAAGAATTAAAAAGTCCAGATTTTTTCCCTGTAACATACCAATCCGTTTTCCGTTTCGAATTAACTCAGCTCTTCTTACAGTACCATCTTTCCATTTTTCTATCTTCTTCTCATCTCCATCTTGAGGAATGTATTTAGTTATTTGATATTGTTTAACCTTCTGAGCCTGAACAGTCAAAGCAAGAATATCCGGGGCAACAGTTGATACATGTATGACTTCTGGAGAATTCTCCCCGCGATAACCGTAGCTTTTTATCATCATATCACGTTCTTGAGAAAGTTTTTTTTGTTCTTCAGCTTTGAGTTTTGCTTTTCGCAGAGCTTCTTCTTCCCGTTGTTTTTCCCCTTCTTTCCGTTGAACTAAAATTTTATCATCGGGTTTTATTAGAAGAATTTTATCAATTTCAAGATCAAGTGTTTCTTTTTGCCAATCACCTACCAGTTGATACTGAATAATTTTTGTTAAATCCAGATTTCGTGGTGTTTCCGGAGTTTTTTTGTCTTCTAATCTATTCGGATTAGATATAGCTGCTCCCCATTTTGGTATAACGGTAATAAAATTATCTGAGCTCTCAGGTAGCAAAAATTCCCAATGCCCTGAGCATTCCTGAGAATCAGAAAAAATTAATTTAAGCATTTTTGCAGTATTCTTAGTCTTTACCCTAAGTTTTAAGGCTGGTGAATAATCAGAATATGCACTTAAATCAAGGCAAACATTAAAGCCACATCCTCCAGTACTCTTTACCCCTTCAAGAAAAATTATTCCATCAATTGTTTTAACCTTATCCTTCCAATCTAAATAAGAAAAATTAAAGGGAGTATTAAAGTCATTAACTATAATCTCTGGATTATTATCTTTTCCCGTTTGCGTAGAATAACATGAGAAAAAGGATGGAAAAACTATGAAAAAAATTAACAAATAATTTAATGCTAAAAATAATCTCTTTACTATCATGTTTATTCCCCTTATTTTTACCTTTTTTTAGTGCTTATTTTTTAAGTTGTAATCAATTCCGTTTAGTAAGTAATTTTTCTTCATCATTTATCTCTATTTTTCATTTATTCTGGCAGTAGATTCACGAACAATTAATTTGGGAGAAAAGTATAAATCAGAAAGTTTTTTATCTGAATTAGAATTCATCATTTCTATCAGCTTTTTCGCAGCAGTAACCCCCATCTGACGCAGGGGTAAAGCAATTGTTGTGATAGCAGGAATAAGTTGAGCACAGGGAAAAACGTCATTAAAACACATTATACTCAGTTGAGATGGAATAGAAATTCCAAGCCTAATGGCTTTAAAATATATATCCAAACACTCTGAATGAGAATATGCAAGAATAGCAGTAGCCTTATTGGATAAAACAAAATTTTTCAAAAATTCCTCTGCACTAATTTGATGAATATCGTGCCCTGACAAAAGCGGAAGGTTGAGTTTCTGACACTCAAATATAAATGCCTGATGCCTCGCTGAAACACTATAGTGCCCAGGGTAAAAAGAATTGCGATATACAATCCTCCTGTGCCCAAGAGAATAAAGATGCTCCATCGCATAATGCCCACCCTTCGCTTCATCTACTAAAAATGATGTCCCATTAAAACCTGCCTCTCCATTAATTGATACATAAGGTACATGTGCACTATCAATATCTTCCAGACTTTTTATTTGAACAGAGTAAAATACCATTGCCCCATCAATTTTCCATGGTGGTACTGTACCTACTTTCCCCCCTGAAGGAAAAATTGAACATACATTATATCCAGCTCTCTGCAAAACCTCCACAACTTCAATTAAAATTGAAGAATATATTGATGGCCCTTCATAAGGAGCTAAACCGAATATTACAACAATTTTGGTCCGTTGTTTTTTTAACGTACTTGCAACAAGATTTGGTTTATATCCAAGTTGATTGGCTATCTTAAAAATCATTTCTCTCTTTTCTGGAAGCACGGAAAAATTTTTCGTATGATTATTTAAAACTCTGCTAACCGTTGATTTGGACATTCCACATTTAAGGGCAACTACTTCTAATGTTACATTTTTCATTTTTTTTTCTCTATGAGAATTCATATATGCAGAAAATAGAAATCGGTTTCTAAAGGGTAATTCTAATTCTCTTAATGAAAATGTCAAATAAAAAATTATTTTTTTTTATTTTTAACTTGAAAAAATCCGGTTGATAAATTATTATTTAGGTATGTTTAGGTAAAAAAAGGGTAATTAAGGTGAATCAAGTATTTCTTGGTGAATTTATTCATTCATTTGATTCTCAAAGGAGAATTATCATTCCAAGCGAATGGAGAGGATCTAAAAACCGAAAAAATTCATTCTATCTTTTGCCAGGTCGACACAAAACTATCCAGATGATTCCTTCAAGTTCATTCTCAGAAATATTATCAAAGATTAAAAAAGTTTCTTTTGCCGATGCAGAGGCTTCATTAGCTTTGGCAAGACTTGGCAGGATGGCACAGGCCTGCGAGTGCGATAAACAAGGGAGAATTCAAATCTCAAATAACCTTTACAATTATGCTGAACTTGAAAATAATGCGGTACTTGTAGGAGCAATAAATGTAATACAAATATGGTCAGAAAAAAACTGGAGTAAATCTGGTGGAACAGATGAAGAAGTTCTGGATGTTATTCAAAAAATTAACGAAAGGCCTGAAAATATAGCTGATATTTTGAAAGGAAAAATATGAGGAGAAAGGAATGTGAGAATTCGTCTTTCAGACAGGATGTCACTAAGGAAAAAAACACATTTGAAATTTATAAAGAAATTTTCAAGAATGAGATTCATAAACCTGTTATGTCGCGCGAAGTGCTCGGCTTTATCCCTGAATCAGGAAAATTAAAAATAATTGATGCTACCGTCGGATGCGGTGGGCATAGTTCTTTGATATTAAAAAAAAATCCGGCAGCGGAACTTATCGGAATTGATAGAGATTTCAAAGCACTTGAGGAGGCAAGTGAAAAGCTGAAACCCTTTGAAAAACGGGCAAGACTGATAGCGGGAACTTTCAGTGAAATCGAAAATATAACTGCAGACGCGGGGTGGCTCTCTGCAGATATAATTTTGATGGATCTCGGAATATCTTCGCTTCAACTTGACGATTCATCAAGAGGTTTCTCTTATTTAAGGGAAGGAAAAATTGATATGAGAATGAATCTAAATGCTGATAAAACCGCTGCCGATTTATTAAACACTCTTTCAGAAAATGAACTCGAAAAGATATTCTCGCAATATGGAGAAGTCAGAAGAGCTCACAAGTTAGCGGAAGAGATAGTAAAACAACGCAAATTGGCTCCTTTTTCCACTACAAGCCAATTAGCCGAACTCTGTAGAAGAATACCGGGTTTGACAAGGATGAAAGGAGTTTCTGCTCCTACTCTTCCATTCCAGGCTTTGAGAATAGCAGTAAATGATGAGCTCTCTCAGCTTAGTAAAGCACTTAAAGAGTCTCTCAAAATATTGTCGAAAGGAGGAATTTTAATTGTAATAAGCTTTAACTCGCTGGAAGATAGAATTGTAAAGAACTTTTTAAAACTTGAATCTAAAGATTGCATTTGCCCTTCAACCCTTTTTGAATGCAAGTGTAATCACCAGCAACAATTAGAGATATTAACCAAAAAACCTATTATTCCAGCAGATGATGAAATAAAATTTAATAGCAGAGCCGCTCCTGCAAAATTAAGGGCAGCAAAAAAAATTTAAAAAAGGTTGTTTCCATGGCATTAAAAATTGACATTATCAAAGATCCTTATCAAATAAAAAAAATCGCAAGAAAAAAAGCTATACTTAAAACCGATAAAATAATAATAGGAACTCCTATTTTCATATCCCTACTATTGATAGGAACAGCAGGTATTTTGATTGCTCATATAGATTCAAAAAACAATATACTTCAAAAGAAAAAAGAAAAAATTGAAAGAGAAATTCACGACATCGAAAGGGAAATAGAAAATGCAAAAAATAAAATTGAAGCAGCAAGCGGAATAAATATAAAACGACAGGTAGCAAAACTCAATCTCGATCTTGATTTGCCACAATGGAAGCAACGTAGAAAATTAGATTTAAATATCATATCCCAAAACACTCAGATAATTAATAAAAAAATTGCTGAAAAAAAACTCGTAAGACGCAAAGAAATGTGACTTTTTTTCTTTTTTCTAATTTAATTTGTGGGAAAAAATTAATACTATAAAAATATGCCGAAAAAAGGTATCGCAATAAGAATAATCCTTTCTTCTTTGTTCTTTATTCTCATCTTCTTGATTGTAATATACAAATTCTATGAACTTCAGATAAAAAGACATACGGAATTATATGAAAAAGCTCGTAGCAAATACACCCAAACTATCAAGCAAAAAGCTGAAAGAGGAAAAATATTTGATGTAAAAGGGAAACTTCTCGCTACAAATCAACCATGTTTTGAGATCTCTATAGATCCATCTTTTAAAACCTTTGAAAAAGAAAGTGATTGCCGTGAAATAGCAGAATTTCTTGCTAAAAAAACAGAAAATAATGCAGAGGAAATTTTTCAGAAACTTACCAATAAAAAACTACCCGATGGAAGGATAAGAAAATATGCGAAAATCGCAGATTTTGTCGATCTCGATACCGCCTCAGAAATGAAAGATTACATCAAAGAAAAAAAATGGAAAGGAATATTTTTCATAGAAAAAACAAAAAGATATTATCCCTATAATCAACTTTTAATAAATATAATCGGATTTGTAAATATTGATAAAGGACAAGAAATCGCTCAATCAGGAATAGAAAAAACAAAGGAAAAATCTATAACCCCAGAAGAAGGCAAAATAATAATTGAAAGAGATAGAACCGGTTACACTATCGAAGAACATATTCTTGAGCAATGTCGTCCAGGAAATGACATCTACCTCACAATCTCCCAAGAAATTCAAATGATAGTTGAAGAGGAACTGGATAAAATAGTGCAAATGTATAATCCTCTCTCGGCTTATATTGTCATGGCAAATCCCTGGAACGGTAACATAATGGCTATAGGACAACGACCTACTTTTAACCCAAATGATAGAAGTTCAATTAAATCCTTTGAGGCAATGAAGGATAAAGTTATTTCTGAAGCTTTTGAACCCGGATCAATAATGAAACCAATTCCTGTCTCAGGCGCTATTGACTTTGGGATAATTAATCCCGACGACACTTTCGATTGCGAAAACGGTGCGTGGTTTTATGCCGGAAAAATTCTCAGGGACGCTCATCCATATTCTATATTAACAGTAAGAGAAATAATACAAAAATCAAGCAATATAGGAACTGCTAAAATCGCAATCAAGTTGGGTGCAAAACGCTTAGATAATATTTTTAAAAGATTTGAGTTTGGACAAAAAACCGGAATACCTATTCAAACTGAGGCAAAAGGAATATATCGTCCATTGGATAAATGGGATCCCCTCTCAATATCAAGGTTCCCTATTGGTCAAGGAATATTGGTATCACCACTTCAAATTGTCAGAGCATATTGTGCTATAGCTAATGGCGGAAACTTAGTAAAATTGAGGTTAGTTGATCGCGAAGTTAATCCAACAACCAACGAATCTTTTATCTTTCCAGTAGAAAGAGAAAAAAAGATATTTCTCAGGCCAGACACAGCGAAAAAAATAACGGATATGTTAAAACTCGTAACAAAAAAAGGTGGTACAGCAGAAAGAGCCGCAATTAAAGGTTATGAAGTGGCTGGGAAAACTGGGACATCTCAGAAATTTATTGATGGAGCATATTCAAATACAAAATTCCATTCATCCTTTATAGGATTTGTACCTGCCGATAAACCAGCTTTCGTAATGTTAATTATGGCTGATGAACCCAATGGAAATCATTATGGAGGGATTGTAGCCGCTCCAAGTTTTAGAAATATAGGTGAAAAAGTCTTAAGAATTCTTGATATTCCCCCTATGTATATTGATGAATATGAAGAAAACTATATAAAGAAAAAAAATGGCGAAGACACTCAAACAATTCCTTGAAAAAATAAAAGAGAATATCCTTTTCTCTAAAGGTGATGAAAATTTTATACCCCAAAAAATTACATCATCGTCTGAAAACTGTATTGAAAATTCAGTATTTGTGGCTATAACAGGAGAAAAACATGACGGGCATAACTTCATACTTGAAGCCATCAAAAAAGGGGCTAAGGCGATTTTCCTTGAGAAAGATGTAGATAAAGATGTTATTCAAAAAATACCAGTTTTCTACGCAAAAGTCTCAAATAGTAGATTGGTCTATTCCTTATTGTTAGAAGAATTTTACGACAATCCATATCAAAAACTAAAATTAATCGCAGTAACTGGAACAAACGGAAAAACAACAACCACATATATTTTACATAACCTCATATCTACAAAATATAACTGTGGAATGATATCAACTGTGGAATATACAATGCCTTATTTCAGAGAAGCCGCTTCACGTACAACACCCTCTCCAGAAAAGTTCCAGCAACTCTTGAGTATGATGGTGAAAAAATGCAGCTTTGCCGTAATGGAATTATCAAGCCACGGTCTCCATCAGCAAAGAACAGGTTCTGCGAAATTCGCAGCCGCTGTTTTTACTAACCTATCAGGAGATCACCTTGATTATCACAAAACAATGGAAAATTACTATCAAGCTAAAAAAATATTATTTGAAAACCTTCTTGAAAATAATGGATATGCCGTAATAAACAGCGATAATCATTATGGCAAAAGACTAATTTCAGAATTGAATAACAAAAACCTTATATCATGTGGTCTTAAAGGAAATCCTGATTTCAAAATTACAAACATAAAATATTCTGAAGATGGAATGCAATTTTACCTCACTGGGAAGGAAAGTTTCAAAATAAATTCCAATCTCTTTGGAAAACATAATGTAATGAATATTTCTCAGGCATTTATAGTTGCTATGAAGCTTGGCTTAAATCCGAAAGATATCTTAATATCATTGAGGAAAGGTATTGAAGTACCGGGCAGACTTCAAAAATTTCAGTTAAAAAATGGAGCTGTTGCTTTTGTTGATTACGCTCATACTGATGATGCGCTTGAAAATGTATTAAAAACCTTGAATGAAATTAAAAAAACACGTATAATTTGTGTCTTTGGATGTGGTGGAAATAGAGATAAAACAAAGAGACCAAGAATGGGCGCTGTAGCAGAAAAACTCTCTGATTTACAAATAATCACAAGTGATAATCCGCGAAATGAAGACCCGCAGGAAATAATAAAACAAATTTCAACAGGAATAAAAAATAAAAATAATCTCATCTGTATTGAAAATAGGAAAGATGCTATAAAATACTCTGTTGAAATATCTAAAAAGAGCGATATCATACTTATAGCAGGTAAAGGGCATGAAAATGGGCAGGAAATCAATGGTGTGATTTATCCTCATGATGACTGTTCAGAAATAAAAAAATACTCCATCTAAATTTCATATTCTCTTTTATTTGTGAAGGAAATCTATGAAAAATATAAGATTAAATTTTTGCATCTTTATACTTCTGATGGCATTAGCACTTAATAATGTTTTCCCTGCAAGTAAATCATATTTAAAAATAGGAAAAACAGAAAACATCGAATCAGAAGGAATCCAATTCAAAAGTATAGATGATTTTAATCCATCTCCTATACCTCTGCCTGAAAGGATCGGCGCTTTGGTAAACAGGCAAACTGGTGAAAAAAAAGAAATGTATTCTTCTGAGGATTTATGGCGTATTGATCAGTTTATAGGAATATGGCAAAGCAATATAGGAAACCTAAAAATAGCTAAAATTTCACTCCCATATCCAGAAGAAATTGGAGATAAAGATGGTATAATTGATATGGACTCATATAAAGAATGGAAGGAAAAACAACCCCTAAAGATTAATTTCACAGCAGACGAAATAAATAAATGGGTAAGAAAATTCTTTGATTTGGAAAGCCTGGAGAATCCTGAAATACTAACAAGACAATTATCCCCTCGAGATTGTCGTGTCTCATTTTTTAAACAAAAAAGCAGAGACCCAAAATCTCCAGTTTACATATTCCTTATAGAGTCCCAAAAATTCCCAGCTCTGAAAATCGCAGTATCTTACACCCTAAATGATACAATAAATATTAATATTGAAAAATCAGAAGACGCTATTTTCACATCAATTAAATCTTTTACATTTTCACCTCCAAAAAAATTACCTCTTAATCAGTCAAAACAACAAACCATAAATAAAAATATTAAACGAAGCCCTGAGTATATCATCAGTAGAGAGCAAGTCATAAATAATATTAAAAATGCAAAAGGATGGGAATATCTGGAAACTGAAAATTTTATCCTTGTTTATAACCTAAGAAACAGTAAAACTGTAAAGGAAATTTCCCAGAACTTAGAATCCTGTAGAGCCGTTTTCGAAACTTTTTACCCTTTAAAAAAAGAACTCAAAGCTGTCAGCGTATGCAGATTATTCGAAAAACGTGAAGATTACCTGAATTACGTCGGAAAAGAATATGAATGGACTGGTGGATTATGGAATCCTTCAAGAAAAGAACTCATAATTTCTCCTATTGACTGGATGACAAAGTCAAATAACCGCAAAGCAATGGTAAAAGTCGTTTTTCATGAAGGCTTCCATCAGTATCTACATTATGCAACAGATGAAGCTATCTCATCAATCTGGTTTAATGAGGGAAATGCTACCTTTTTCGAAGGTATAAATTTTAAAGGAAATCAATTTGAAATTGAATTAACTGATAGGCTTAACGAAATGAAAAAATTAGCATCTTTAAAAATAGACATAAAATCTTTCCTATACATGGAGCAAGACGAATTTGTTAAATTTGATATTTCTAAAAATTATACCCTTGCATGGGGACTAATGTTCTTTCTTCATAAAGGGTCTAAGGTTATAAAGAAAGAAAATAACTATTCTGAAATTCCATATAAATATTACGAAGTACTATTAGAATCTAAAAACTATAAAAAAGCGACTGACGAAGCATGGAAAAATGTAGATTTCCAAAAATTTGAAGAAGATTTTAAGGCATTCTGGACAAACGATAGTCTAATCAAAAAAGCTGAAAGATACAACTTTAATCACTTATTTTCAAAATAACCAATATTCCTCAGTTAAATCAATAAGCTTTTACTGACAAAAAAAATACAGATTCTAGAAGAAAGTAGGAAATAATTTTTTCGGGTAAAAACCCTTTTCTATTAGATTTCTTATCTGTTTTGCAACTACTTTTTTATCCTCTTTATATGTAACACCAAACCATTGATCATCACTATGCAATACTTTAACTTTTATAAGCGACTCTTTTACGAGTTCATCTATTACTCCTGGAATAAAAAATTCCGATTTTAGATCATTAATGTTTTCCTTCAAAAATAAAGTAAATTTTTTTTCTAAAAAATTAAAAATCGAAGGTTTAAATCCCCACATATTCATTGAAACTATCTCATCTCCTGTCAAAAAATGCTCATCTCCATTTTCATCTGTATATTTAATTGAACTATTTTTCATAAATACTTTTGTCCTTTCAACGACATTGATTAAATACCCATCATTAAACACCTTACAAATACCTCTTGAAACATGACCATATTCAGAAAGAGTATTTTTCAGAATGAATCCTACCATATAGTATTCAGGAATATTCATAGCTGCTATGGAATCAGAAGATAATTTCTCAACGAGCTTTTTATATCCTCTTCTTCCATAAAAATCATCAGCATTTATAACCGCAAAAGGCCCTTTTATAAGGTCTTTAGCGCATAAAATTGCATGGCCCGTTCCCCATGGTTTAAGCCTTTTTTCTGGGCAGCTAAAACCAGATGGTAATAAATTTAATTCCTGAAAAACATATTCTGTTTCTATTAGTTTTTCCGTACGCTTTCCAATTGTTTCTTTAAAGTCATTTTCTATGTCTTTTCTAATAACGAAAATGACCTTGCCAAATCCTGCAGAAATTGCGTCATAAATGGAATAATCTAAAATAATCTCTCCAGCAGGACCTATGGGCTCAATTTGCTTTAGTCCGCCATACCTGGTTCCCATCCCAGCAGCTAAGACTAAAAGAGTTGGTTTAATCATTCTAAGCTCCTTATCCGTTGTTTTACATCATCTTTGAATCTATCAATCATATTGAGAGTAAATTCTTCAATACTAATAGTTGAATCTTGTATCAGTGGAGTCAAATCCATAGCAAAAATCAATGAGTCTGCATTATCTGTAGAGTGAGAGGCAAAAAAAGTAGCATTCGCAAGCCGTCTGCCCATTACAGCAAGGTCGTATCTTTTGCCTCCACTAATCTGAGAATCAAACACTCCAAGAAGAGCAGCGGCCAAATTCTTTCTTTCTGAGGCATCGAAAATAATTTTTTCATTATCGCATAACCAATCCAGTGATCGCCATACTTCGCAACCAAAAACTTGTTTCGGCCTTTTCTTCAACGGCAACTGCCTGATAGCAGAAATTGCTCTCAGTGCAACAGCAACGTGGGTATCATGTTTATCTGCAGGATTATGTAAAAAAATTCTCTCTGCTTCAGCTACATTTAAAACTTCAATAAGATCAGATCTTAAATCCCAAAAATTAGGATTTTTTACCTCTGAACTTTTATAGCCAAGTTGAATTTGTATAGAATAATCTCCTATAGATGCAGCCTTTCTCTGTTCTTGAAGTCTTAGTTCCTGCATCATTTCATCAGTATAATTTGCGTATATCCCACTGCGTGGACTACCCGCTCCATCTGTAACTACTACACCCGAAAACCACTTATCTTTTTTTCCAAAACACTCTGCTATTGCACTATAAGCAAGAATTTCAATATCATCCTGATGTGCAGCAATACAAATATCAGTTGTTCTTTTCAATGCCTCAATTGGATCAATCTGTTCTGGCACAAAAATATCCACCCTTTTACTTTTTAAATTTAGCATATTAACCTCTTTTTCATTATCAAATTGTTATGAAATGAAGTTGTTTTTTTCTTGTATTGATTTAATATAAAGGCAAATCTAAATTTTAAAAATCATATGATAGTTAAACTATTTTCAAAATATTTTCATAAAGAAAAGATCAATAGAAGAGTTCTGGTCTCTTTATCTCCATGTATATTCAGCGCTATTTATTATTTCGGGTGGCGAACATTTTTTATTTTGATTTGGAGCATTATTATAGGTCTATTCTGGGAATATGTATTTTGTAAGAGAAGAAATGAACAAATAAGCGAATCAGTATTTGTAACGTCAACAATTTTTGCACTTATAATGCCACCAACTATTCCGTGGCATGTATCAGCGATAGGTATATCTTTCGCGATAATAATCAGTAAACAACTCTTTGGCGGTTTTGGAAAAAATATTTTTAATCCAGCTATGGCAGGCAGATGTTTTGTATACATCTGTTTCCCTGTAGCGCTGACATCTACATGGGCACCTGTTGCTGAAGAAAAAATTGGAGCATTAAACAGATGGTCTACAGTTTCATCCGTGGATTCAATATCAAGCGCCACTCCTATGGCAAACCTTAAATCAGGCTCTTTAATTTTAATTAGAGATAACAAAAATCAAATTCTACCCCATCAAAACAATAATCAGAAATCCACTTATATTTCAGCAAAAGATTTTTATATATCCGAACTTACCGGCAGGCTTTCAGGCACAATGGGAGTAACAAGTGTTATCGCAATTCTTATAGGAGGACTATACCTGTTATTCTCCAAAACAGCAAGTCCACAAATAATAATCTCAACAGTCTTATCATATTTCATCTTAACTCATATACTCTACTTAATTGGTATACAAAATATTCCAGATGGTCTCACTGCAATTATGGGCGGAGGATTTCTTTTCGGTGCTTTTTTTATGGCGACTGACCCCGTATCCGCACCGAAAACTAATGAAGCAAAAATCATTTATGGTATAATCATAGGCACCTGCACTATGATAATACGCAATTTTAGCATATTTAATGGAGGTTTAATGTTCTCCATAATTATCGGTAATATGTTTGCCCCAATACTCGATTACATTGTCAAAGAATTAAAAAATCAAAAAGTTAATAGAAATGAAAATAATTGATCTAAAAATATATCCAGTAATCTATATTTTTATTTTGATGTTCATTGCAAGTTCCATAATAATAGGAGCAGCAAAATTCACAGAAAAAAACGTAAAAATGAATGAAAAAATAGCTATTGGAAAATCTGTAATTCAAGTATTACCAGAAATATATAAAAAAAATATGACAAATGCCGAAATTCACAAAGTATTTAATGAAAAAGTAAAAAAAGCCAACATTCATAATACCTACTACTACTTTACAGAAAACCAATCTTATGCCATTCCAATTGAGGGAAAAGGATTCTGGGCGCCGATAAAAGGTTTCATAGGAATAGAACAGGATAAAAAAACTATATCAGGCATTTCATTTTATGAACAGAATGAAACTCCAGGACTCGGTGCTGAAATTATGAAGGAAAATTTCAGGAGACAATTTAATGGAAAAAAGTTATCAGCAGATGGAAAAATAAATTTCAAACGCAAGGGGGAAAAATTATCAGAACATGATATCGAAGCTATAACAGGAGCAACACAAACATCCACAAGATTAGAGAAAATTATAAACAATTCTATAAAAGAGTGGTTAAAGAATATTTCCAATTAAATTATGAATGGTTATAATCATAAAAAAATATTAATAGATGGTCTATGGACAAATAATCCCATATTCTGTCAAGTACTCGGAATCTGCAGTACTCTCGCTGTAACAAATTTAGTTCTTAATACACTGGTAATGTGTGCAGCTCTAATTTTTACCGTATCTCTCAGCGCATTCTCCGTAGCAGCTCTTAGACATTTTACGCCAAAAAATATAAGAATGATGGTCGAAACCTTAATAATTGCCCTCTACGTTATTATTATTGATATATTACTCAAGGCATATTGGCCCGAAATGAGTCAAAATTTAGGACCATACGTAGGACTCGTGATAACTAATTGCATCGTCATGGGACGTTGTGAGGCATGTGCTATCTCAAATTCACCAAAAATAGCCCTTTTAGATGGTTTTTATAATGCCCTCGGATATACTTTTATCTTATTCTTGATTTCTTCGATAAGAGAAATTCTTGGGATGGGAACTTTTGCCGGTATCCCAATGCCATTCTTCAGTACGCCTTACTGGGATAAATGGATAATTATGGTAATGCCTCCAGGCGCATTTTTCGTTCTTGCTATGATTGTATGGCTAATGCGTTCAATACAGTTAAAAAAAATAAAATAATTCAGGATAAAGAATATGGATATTCAAAATCAATTTTGGCAAGCCTTGATTGTATGTATTTCTGCTATTTTTACTCAAAACATGGTTCTCTCATATTTTCTCGGTCTTTGCCCATTTTTGGGTGTATCAAGAGAAGTAAAAAGTTCTTTTGGATTAGGTATAGCCGTTATATTTGTTATGACTTTTACAGTTGCAATAAATTGGCTTGTCTATCATAAAATATTAATTCCTTTAGGACTACATTTTTTCCGATTTATAATTTTTATAATCGTAATTGCCGCTTTTGTCCAGATTATAGAGATGCTAATAGAAAGATTCAGTCCAACCCTTTATCAAATCCTTGGCGTATTTTTACCACTTATAACTGTAAATTGCGCTATACTCGGAGCATGTTTATTCATGGTAATCAGGGATTATTCTTTTATTGTATCAGTAGCATACGGCTTTGGCAGCGGACTTGGCTGGTTTATCGCAATAATGGCAATGGCAGGCATTAGACAAAGATTAGATGCAAAAAAAATACCACAGGGCCTTCAAGGTCCCGGAATATCATTGATTATCGCAGGGATTATGGCTCTTGCATTTGTAGGGTTTACAGGTGTTCTTTAATGAAAGAAAAATTCCCTGCAAAAATAATTTATAAAATATGAAAAATTTAATTCAACGTGACCTCAAACATATCTGGCATCCATGCACACAAATGAAAGATCACGAAATGTATCCGCCTATAATCATAACCAGAGCGAAAAAAGAATTTTTATATACACAACGTGGAGAAAAAATAATAGACGCTATAAGTTCCTGGTGGTGTAAATCCCTTGGACATTCCCATCCACAGATAAGAAAAACCGTAAAAAAACAAATCAAATTATTCGAACATATAATTCCAGCAGGAACTACACAGAAAAATCTGGTAAAATTGTCCGAACATTTGTGTGGAATCTTACCAGGATTAAAAAAAATTTTTTTTTCCGATAGCGGTTCAAGTGCAATTGAAATTGCCGCTAAAATGGCTTTACAATACCACGCATTGATGGGTTTACCTTCAAGAAATTATTTTGTAACATTTCAAAACGCATATCATGGCGAAACATCTCTCGCTCTTTCACTTGGAGATTGTTCGTTATATTCTTCCCCGTACAAATCAATACTATACAAGAATATTATTAATTTATCCCCCATACCATATATAAGCGGGAAAATGGACCCATATTGGGAAAAAATTCCTGACGAATTATGGATTCCAATAGAAAAAAAACTAAATGAAAATTCTGCGAAAATCGCAGCCATCTTCTTCGAACCAATAGTTCAGGGAGCAGGAGGAATGCTTATATATTCGAAAAATTTCCTACAACGCATTGCGTCCTGGGCAAAAAAAAATAATGTTCTTCTTATTGCAGATGAAATAATGACTGGATTCTATCGTACTGGCGAAATATTCGCCTCTATGCATGCTAAAATTACACCGGATATCATGTGTATATCAAAAGGTTTAACAGCGGGATGGGGGGCAATGTCAGCAGTATTAATAACTGAAAAAATATTCAATGCATTTTATGATGACTATCTAACTGGAAAATCATTTTTGCATTCATCCACCTACGCAGGAAATGCAATCTGCTCAGCTGCAGCTCTCGAAGCATTAAAAATTTACGAAAAAGAAAAAATACATAAGTATGTAATTGAAAATGAAAAAGAAATACAAAATGCTATTAATCTTATATCAATAGAAACTAATGCCCTCACAAATATACGCGGAATCGGTTTCATAGCTGCTGCGGATATCATCAATCCAAAAACTAAACTCCCATTCCCAAAAGAAAAAAGAATAGGATTTCAATTCTATCAAGCTGCATTAAGAAAAGGCGCTTTTATGAGAAATCTTGGAGATAGCATCTACATATTACCACCATTGAATACAAGAATGTCAGTTATCCGTAAATTATCAAAAATAGCAACAGATGCATTAAATGAAGTAATAAAAATAAATTCCTGAACTACAACCTATTTTCTCCTAAAAATAATCTGTTTGACTTTTTATTTATACAATTTAAGTTACCACAGTGTTTAAGAAAAATAATGAAAAAAAGGAGAAAAGATGATTGTAACAACAAAAGATCTCTTTAAGGTTGCATATGGCAAATTTGCGATTGGAGCTTATAACATTAATAATCTCGAACAATGTATGGGGTTATTCCAGGGAAATCTTGATTCACAGGCTCCATTTATAATTCAAATTTCAAAAGGCGCTCGCTCATACACAAATAAAAAAATGCTGGAAGCTATAATACGAACTGCCGATGAGATTTTCCCGGATGCCGTATTCGCAGTACACCTTGATCATGGAGATGTGGATACTTGTATGGATTGTATCAACAGTGGATTCTATAGTTCTGTAATGATTGATGCCAGCCATGAACCATTTGAAAAAAATGTCGAAATCACTAAAAAAATCGTTGACGCAGCACACGCAAAAGGTATATCCGTAGAAGCCGAATTAGGTCAACTTGGTGGCGTAGAAGAGCACGTCTCTGTAAAAGAAGAAGATGCAAAACTCACAAATCCTGATCAAGCAAAAGAATTCGTTGAAAAAACAGGTTGCGACTGCCTTGCATGCGCTATTGGAACCAGTCACGGTGCATTCAAATTTACAGGAACACAGGGGCTCCACTTCGACGTCCTTGAAGAAATTCAAAAACGCCTCCCCGGTTTCCCCTTAGTAATGCATGGTTCAAGCTCTGTTCCACAGGAAGAAGTACAAAGAATAAATGCAGCAGGCGGAAATCTTAAAGGAGCAAAAGGCGTCGATGAAAATCAATTTAAACGAGCAGCAGAACTTGGCGTAACAAAAATAAATATCGATACAGATGGGCGACTTGTATGGACAAGAGTTCACAGAGAATTTTTCCGCGATAAACCTGAAAAATTTGATCTGCGCGACCCGGGTAAGATTTTTATGAAAGAATATGCAAAATTTATAGCTCACAAAAATGAAAAACTCGGCTCAGCAGGTAAATTGCCATTAGTAAAAAAAGAACTTGGAATTTAAGCTCTAAAAAAAGTCTGACCCGGTTCTGCGATTTTCGCAAAACCGGGTTTTATTTTTTTACCTATGATATTTGAATTCCGCCAAAAAAAAATCATATGCAATAGAACCTATTTGATAGGAATCCTGAATGTAACTCCGGATTCCTTCAGCGATGGAGGAAAGTTTTTCTCACACGATAAAGCCTTCAAACATGCGATAAAAATGCTCAACGAAGGTGCTGATATCATCGATATCGGCGGTGAGTCGAGTAGACCTGGCTCAAAACCCATAGATGCAACAACAGAACTAAATAGAATCATACCTATCGTAAAAATGCTCCGTAAAGAATACCCTGATGCTATAATAAGTATTGATACAACAAAATACCTCGTCGCTAAAGCGGCACTCGAAGCAGGAGCTGATATAATAAACAATATCAATGGACTGCGAAATTCGCAAAACATTGCCCCCTTATGCGCGGAATTCAACGCAGGATTGATACTAATGCACATGCGCGGCACTCCAGCAACAATGAGAGAACATTGCTTTTACGATAACTTGATAGATGACATAAAAAATGAATTAGCATTTTCTATCAAAATCGCTACTGATTCAGGAGTAAATATGCAAAATATCATATTGGACCCTGGCATAGGCTTTGCTAAAAATACTTCACAAAACCTGGAAATAATTAAAAACTGGACTAAGTTAAAAGAATTAAAAAGACCAATATTAATCGGTCATTCAAAAAAATCCTTTATCGGAGATAGTACAGAAGTAAAATTACCTGAAGATAGATTACCAGCAACTTGTGCTCTGAGTTTTTACCTTGCTATGCAAGGAGTTGATTTTCTCAGAGTTCACGACGTAAAAGAAAATCTTCAGGCAGTAAAAATGGCAAAAATATTAGGAGAAAAATGTCTTTCCTGAATGAATATCTCAATTATCTGATTATAATCTGGGATTATATATCTATTTTGCTACAGATATCAATACTTTTCATCGTAATTTACACTTTACTATATTTTATACGAGGTACAAGAGCCGCAAATGTTCTAACTGGAATGATAATTATTCTCCTTTTTTTAACAGTTGCAACAGAAACTTTAAGACTCGTTGTGCTGGCAGAATTATTAAATGGTATCTGGACTGTTCTTCCAATTGCAATAGTCATAATCTTTCAGCCCGAACTCAGGAGGGCTTTTGCTGAATTAGGAAGCAATAATCCTTTTTCCAAAAAACAACGCCGGGAAGAAACAATATCCGAAGTGGTTACTGCTGTGCTCAATCTATCCAACTCAAAAACAGGCGCATTATTGGTCTTTCAGAGACAAATAGGAATGCGTGCAATCATTTCAAGTGGACAAAAAATCGACGCAAAAGTAACTCATAAATTGATTGAATCTATATTTAATAAAAATTCTCCATTACATGATGGTGGGATTGTGATTGAAAATGATAGAATCGTTGCTGCCCATTGTATTTTTCCATTGTCTCAAAATCCCGATATTCTTAGTAATATGGGAACTCGCCACCGCGCAGCTATCGGGATTACAGAAGAAACCGACGCAGTAGCCGTAGTGGTCTCCGAAGAAACAGGAAAAATAAGTATCGCATGTCAGGGCAGTATAGTGCAAAATCTTAGTGGAGAAAAATTAGCCCGATTCTTAAGAAGTATGCTTCATAAAAAAACTGAAAATTTCTTTGAAAGTTTAATAAGAAAAGAAGAGCTTAATATTTTACCAGAGAAAACAAAATAAAATTATGAATTAACTGTTTATAATACAAAAATCAGAAAAAAACATTAGATAAAAAAATGGACTTAATACCCGGTTTCATAAAAACAGACTTCTTCAGAAAGCTTACTGCACTCATTTTTGCGCTATTGGTATGGTGGAAAATATCAATGCAAATAGGAACAGAAGAAATAATAAGAAATGTTCCGGTAAAAATAGTAGATAATATCTCTACCATAGCACTCGAAAACAATAGCCCAAAAACCGTTAATCTTGTAATAAAAAGTGTCGCTTATACACGCGGTTCAATATCCCCTTCAGACATAAAAATTAATATCAATCTACCAGTTAAAGCACCAGAAGGAGAAAGATTCATCGAGTATGATATCCTTAGAGATGCCATCATAAATAAGCCATTCAGGATAAAAATTCTCTCTGCTGATCCACCAAAACTCCTCCTGAAAATAGATCGGAGAGAAACAAAAGAATTGCCAGTTGCAGCAAGATTCACAGGTGCTTTATCAGAAGACTATGCATATGGTGAAGTATCAGTAAATCCACCTGTTGTCACAGTAAGCGGACCTAAGAGCAAGATTGAAAATTTAAAAAAACTTTATACTCAACCTATACTTTTAGACTCATCTATAAATCAGAGTTTTGAAAAACGAATTCCCATCTATCTGGAAGATTTTAAATCCATACCAGAAAATGTCCTGGTTTCGGTAGAAATATATCAAAAAACAAAGAAAAAAATATTTTCAGGACTACCAATTTTTTCACTCACTCCGCTTGGAATTTCGCCTCCTCTTACAAAAGTTCATCCAACCAATGTAGACGTAACTGTTTCTGGTCCAGTAAATAGTATATATGAATTAAAATCTTCAGATATAATACCATTCCTTTACTTTTCAGGAGAAAATAGAAAGGACTCAGAGAAAAACTATGAAGTTAAATGCTACATAGCAAAACCTGATATAAAGCTCATTTCAATATCTCCAGAAAAAGTAAATTTTATCGATAACTCACAATAAAAATGATCAGTCCATCTAAACAACAGATAATAAATGTTGCGGCAGCTGTCATCCGTTTAAATAATAAAATCCTGATTACCAGCAGACCTCACGGAAAATCTTATGCAGGATTTTGGGAATTTCCGGGAGGAAAAATCCACGAGGGAGAAACTCCGCAACATTGCATAAAAAGAGAACTTAAAGAAGAGTTAAATTCAGATTCTATACCACTTGATATAATATCCTGCAATTTCTTCGATTATCCAGAAAAGAAAGTTAAAATATATTTTGTAAGAACTTTTCTCCTCGATGAAAAACAGCTTTCTCCAGAAGAAAATCAAAAAATTTCCTGGATTGATAAAGAAAATTTGTCAAATATTCAGATACTCCCGGCAGATAAAATATTTATCAATATATACCTGTGTAATAATATGCAAAATTATGCACTTTTATAGTTAAAATAGTATAAGATAAATATTTTTTGTTTTACTTTTTTATAAGAAAATTCATAAATACATAAACATTACAGGCAGTTGAGCCTACGCTGGAACTGAAACATTGAAAACCAATTTCATTAATGAAAATAAAAATTTTATCGCTATCTCCATTATCCTGCTTCATACGATAGTGTTTATATCCGCTTTTTTCCAGAAAATACCTGATATATTCGATTATATCTTATACCTTGCAAATATCGCAGCACTTATCCTTCTCATAAAAGGATATTTTCACGATTTTGAAATGACCATATCATCTATCTTTCTTATATTTTCACATTCATTACTTGGAAGAATTATTGCTCCTGACAATCTTACCAGCGGAGCAACATTAGTAGTAAATATCTTTTTTGTATATTCGGCGCTATCAATTTATAGGTACGGCACTAAGATAATGTGGTATTCTATGTGTATATCGTATTTTCTACTCTTCCTCATATTTATAATCTTTCAGAAAAATGCTGAACCATTATTCCTTGCAGCAATATTTGCTTTGAGTGCTGTTGCCAGACATCCTAAACTACTATCCTATTTTTGGGCTCTTATACTATCATTTACATTTTTTCAACCATATTCGTGGGAAAGCCTTATAATCTTGTTTTTACTGTTAAATGTTGTTTTCAGTGCAAGAACACAGCAAAACTCAAAACTTACAAAATTTCTACTCATCATAGGATTGCTTTTTATTATGACATTAATTTTCCCTCTAATTTCAGTAGTAATAAGAGAAGATCCAAGAAATATTTTTCATACTCTTACAGAAAAATCTTTTATTACTTCCATTTATATGAGTTTTTCTTCAGCTTTCATTAGCACTTTAACACTTTTTATATTTATTACTCCATTTGCATATGCCACTTCACGATCAGATTTTCATTTCAAAAATCTCATTATCTCTATTTCTGATTTAAGTCTGATAATCCCGGAATCAATAGCGGGAATTGCTTTATTACTTATCTTTGGGAGTCGTCAACCTCTGGGAGAGTTATTAAATTCAATTTTAAATTTGCGTTTCGATGGTACTTTCTGGGGAATATGCCTTTGTCAGATATTTAGCTCAATGCCTTTTTTCTTTAAAACCTCATTACGTGCATTTGAATCAATACCCCCAGAACTTGAATTCACAGCCCAAACCCTGGGGGCAAACAAATTCCAGACAATAACAAAAATATCCTTCCCTCTTGTTCTAAATAATCTTTTACTCGCATCGATACTTGCTTTTGGAAGAGCTAGCGCTCTCTTCGGAGCTATACTTCTTGTTGCACCGACTCCAGAGACTGCCCCAATTTTCGTATTTAACAGATTTCAATCAGTCGGAATACATGAAACAAGTCCTTTCGTAGCGGCTCTTCTAATTATTTCTTTTTTTCTCTTTTTTATCTTTCAATCACTTGCCTCTGAAAAAATCTATGATAACTTATCAAGTTAATTAAGTTCTTTTTAGATTATTCTACAGAAAAAAGACATCTTTATTTAATCTAATAGACTACCATGAAACTATCTTTATAAAAAAATGGGAGTTATATAATGACGCCACAATCGCTTAACCTAATTTTTTGGGGAATTATTGCAGGAATCGCAGGAGGTGCTCTCGGTATAGGAGGAGGCGCTCTTGTTGTCCCAATCCTCGTATTAATCTTTGGCTTAAACCAAAAAAGTGCACAGGGCTTATCTCTAATGGCTATGATACCAATGGCTATAGTAGGCTCCCTCAGATACTATTTCAATCCAGATATTGAAATAAATCCTAAAATTGCTTTCTTCATATCAATTGGTTCGATAATTGGAGTTTTGATAGGTAGCGAAATTGCTGCGAGGCTTCCTTCCATATACCTTAAAAAAGCTTTTGCTATATTCCTTGTGATAATTGCTATAAAAATTTTCTTTTCAAATGAAAACAACAATAAAAAAGTTAAAAATTCTTCTATAGATACAGAAATTTATGAAAATAACTGAAAATTTAATGGAAATTATTAATAAGATTAGTCCCCCAAACAAAGAAATTGCATCTTCTGCTCAACAAAAACTCAATAATCTAACAAAACCGAGAGGAAGTCTTGGAATCCTCGAAGAATGCGCAATAAAATACCTATCTATTAGAGGAAACATGAACGCAAAGCTCGAAAATACTTATATCCTCACATTCGCAGGAGACCACGGTGTTGCAGAAGAAGGCGTAAGTGCTTTCCCTCAAAAAGTTACAACTCAGATGCTTAAAAATTTTGCAAATGGAGGAGCCGCAATAAATGTCTTATCAAAACATGCTAACGCAAAATTGAAAGTGATAGATGTCGGAGTAGCTGGTGATTATAATCATCCCTCTATTATAAAAAATAAAATCGCAAAAGGAACTGCGAATTTCGCAAAAACTCCGGCAATGACCCAGGAAGACTGTTGCAGAGCCATTATGGCTGGGGCAAAAATAGCCGAAGAATGCATAAATGAGGGGGCAGACCTTATCTGCACCGGCGATATGGGAATTGCAAATACCACATCCTCAGCTGCTATCTATTCAATTTTACTTGACTTGCCTGCAGAAGAGATTGTCGGAAGAGGAACTGGAATAGACGATCAGCGTCTTAGAAAAAAAATCGAAATAGTTAACCTTGCCAGGGAAAAATATTCTAAATTAAAAAGTGATCCTCTCGCAGTTATGGCAGCAGTTGGAGGATTTGAAATTGCTGCTATCTGCGGAGCCATTATACAGTCAGCAGAAAGAAAAATCCCCATAATGATTGATGGCTTTATATCAGGAGCAGCAGCACTAACAGCTATAAAACTGAAAAACGAAATACTTGATTACTGCTTTTTTAGTCATTTATCGGCAGAAAATGGACATTCAAAAGCTCTAAAGCTAATGGGAGTAAAACCTCTATTGAGTCTCGACCTGAGACTTGGCGAAGGAACGGGCGCAGCACTTGCTATCCATATAGTTTCTGCATCGATAAAAATAATCAATCAAATGGCTACTTTTTCTTCAGCAAATGTCTCAACAGAAATCTAATCTGCATGTTTCACTAACCCAACAGTGTAATGCGTAGTAGCGAGGTATTGAAAACGCATTTGTACTATTGGAAATTTTGAAGATAACAAGGCTGGGGAAGACAATGGATTCGCTCTCCTGGTGGAAAAAAAATATGAAAAAATGAAATTTTGCAAATTATGATTTTTATTAAAAAATCATTATCCTAAAAAAACAGTTGGTATCTAAGTTGAAAAGTAGCATATGGTTGCTCTCTTTTACGCTGGGGAGTTCGCATTTTCCTGTAGAATTTTCTGAAAGCTCGCGCAAGGATGTGCACCAATCTGGCTCCTTGAATCAACGGTTCAGAATAGAAAAATTTCCAGTCCAGAAAGCAATTTGGTAAGCACATGGTTTTCTACATCTCTTTTATTATAATGATATTATGATGTAGCAACAACTCTAACTGCATCGTATAGGAGGATTATTCTTAGAATAGTATTGAGGCTAACGTGGACTTCCTGGTTTTGCACCACGCCAGCAAGATACAAAATGCAGACTCCTGCCAACTAAAAAAAATCCGGAGATTTCGATGGAAAACTCCGGATTAATTCCATTTATTATTTTTATTTGTAGGTGTAACTACTTGTTTTCCTCAACATTTTGTTCTATGCTTATTTGGTCAAGCGCAGCAAGAGAATCTTCATCTAACATTTCACCTACACCGGCCATTGCATTACCGAGTGCTTGAGAGACTTCTTCCCCAACAGCTTTTAATTCTTCCTCAGATATATTCATACTCATAGCCTTTATACTGAGCCCAATTCTTCGGTTTTCTTTATCAACCTTTATAACTTTTGCTTCTACTTCCTGTCCAATTTTTAAGACATCTTTTACGCGCTTAACATGTTCTGTACTTATTTGTGAGATATGTATCAGTCCATCTATTTTTCGTGTCATTTCAACAAAGGCGCCGAATGCAGTAATTTTAGTAATTTTCCCTTTTACCACGTCGCCGACTTTGTAAAGATTATCTATTTCAGCCCACGGGTCACTTTCAAGTTGTTTTATTCCAAGAGAAATTCTTTGCTGAGCTGGGTCTATTTCAAGGACAACGGCTTCAATTTCCTGACCCACACTTAACATTTCTGCAGGATTATTAATTTTTCTGGTCCAGGACATATCAGAAACATGAATCATTCCATCTATTCCTTCTTCGATTTCAATAAATGCACCATAACTTGTCATATTTCTGACTTTTCCTTTTATCTTACTGCCGGCAGGATATTTCTCTGCAAGAATTTCCCATGGATTTCTGACGGTTTGTCTGAGTCCGAGAGAAAGTTTTTTTTGATCTTTTTGAATAATATCAAGGACAACAGCTTCGACTTCATCTCCGAGATTCATAACTTCGCTTGCACGGGTAATTCTCTTTGTCCATGACATTTCAGAGACATGTATTAAGCCCTCAACACCTTCTTCAATTTCAATGAATGCACCATAAGGCATAAGATTTACAACTTTCCCCTTTACTTTTGAGCCGACCGGGTATTTTTCTGTTATACTTTCCCATGGATCCTGTGTTTTTTGTTTCAATCCGAGAGAAACACGACCTTTTTCTTCGTCAATATCAATAATTTTTACTTCAATTTGTTGTCCCATGGTTAGCATTTCAGATGGATGATTTATTCTCTTCCACGACATATCTGTGATATGAAGAAGACCATCTAATCCACCTAAATCTATGAAGGCGCCAAAGTCAGTAATATTTTTAACGATTCCGACTTTGACATCTCCCAATTTAATTTCTTTGAGTATAGCTGCGCGTTTTCCTGCTCTATCTTCTTCGAGGAGTTCTCTTCTTGAAACAACAACATTTTTCCTTTCTTCATTTATTTTAAGTATCTTCACATCGTATTCTTTGCCTACAAAATCATCCATACTTTTCACTGGAGCTATATCAAGTTGAGACCCCGGGAGAAATGCATCTACTCCTTCAATTTCAACTGTGAATCCCCCTTTTACACGCGCTTTAATCAGACCCTTTATGACGTCACCCTCTTTATGATTTTTAACAAGATTATTCCAGGAATTCAAGAATTCAGCTTTATTTACGCTGAGGACTGGCATATTTCTTTCGTCTTCAATATTTTCAAGAAGAACTTTAATTTTATCGCCAACTTTTACTTGTTCCCAGTTTTTGAATTCTTCTGCTGGAACAAAGCCCTCGGATTTATATCCTATATCGACAAGAACACCATTATTTCTTTTTTCAACAATAGTTCCATCGATAATGCTTTCTTCTTTAAAATCTGCCTGTTCAGCAACTTTTCCGAGCAATTCATCCATACTCGGAATATTTTTCATATCCAGATAACTTTTTAGATTGTTTTCGTTTTGAAGATTTGTCATTTTTTCATTTTTTAATGTTTATATTTTTTTTATGATAAAATTCCTTCAAACCTCGACAGAATGAAGGCGGGCAGTAAGTTAGCACTGATGAGAATAAAAACAAATTAATAATTATTTTTTCTTTTGATTTTTTAGAATTGCAGCCCCTCCGATATCTCCAAAATTATCTTTATCTATATCAGTCCACAACGTTCCATCTCCAGCATGAAGAATTTTGATATTTAATTCTGGATTCATATTTTCTGCGAAAGTTATCCATGCATATGCTGAGGGATCCTTTACCGCTTTTACTTTCATCTGATATCCATTCGCTTTTTCGCCTTCGACCATTTTGACTATATCTGCTTTAGCTTTACCGAGGTTTTTTGTTATTGTCGCATTTATTTCAGCAGTCATTTTCTCTATTTCTGCAACAGATTTTTCCGTATTAGCGTGAATTTCTGCAACAATTTTCTCTTTATTAGCTGCTATTTCTGCTGCTATTTTTTCTGTTTCTTGCGCTACCTCCTGCCTTTTTTGTTCTATCATAGCTTCTTCTGTGTTGAGTTCGGCGCGTTTTTTGGCAGTTTTTTGTTTCTCAATATTAGTTAAGTTTTGTTCTTGTGCTACACTCCTCTGTTGAATAGGATCAAGGATCTGATTGGGAACATCAACATATCTTATTAATGAATTGTGAACAACGATATTTTTTGCTCCAAGAACATTTGAGAGAGCTTCTCTAAGTTCATCCTGGAATTTTTCCCTTCCCTCGCCTATTATAAAATCCTGGGCTTTATATGATGAACCTTTTAATCTCGAAATAGACAATATCTGAGGCATTATAATTTTATCCACTACGGCTGGCAAATCACCATAATTCATAAAAATAGAAGCAATCTTTGATGGAGTAAATTCAAATTCAACTGTCATATCGAGCCTTATGTCAAAACCATCCCGTGAAGGAAATTCTACAAATTGAGTAAGTCCCAGCGTTCTGATTACCCCATCTTGCAAAAAATCTACAGATGGTTTTTGCGGAGCCATTGCAGGAGCTTTATCTTTTTGTTGTGCTCTTTTTTTTCTATCGGACGGTGCGGAAGAGTAAGCTTTACTAAGGCCTAAGCCTAAGAGTGAACTGCTCCCACTTTGTTTCGCTTCAGATTCTATATAATCAGCTCTTCTTTCAGCCTGTTCGGCGAGAACATTACTTTGAAGTTCCTGCAATGCCTGATTTTGTGTTGCAATTTGAGCTTTGGTAACAACTTTCCCTCCCTCTTTGCCAAGTATTGATACCTGATTTAGTCCTATCTCAATTACATCTACCTTATACTCATAAGGATTGACGTAATATAATCCTGGCTGAATTATATCCTGCATAACACCTTTCTCTCCTTTGTTTGCAAAATCGCCTTTTTTTGCTTCTTTGCCTGATAAGGAGGTAATAATGCCAACATAACCTATAGGGATACTTTTTGCATCGTAAATGTCTATTTTATATCCTACAGGATTAAGTCTATAAATTCCTGGACCAAGGACCTTGCGCCATACACCTTTTTGGCCTTCATTGGCGAGAAATTCTCCAGCTGGTAGATCTGTTCCAACTTTTGATGTTACGACTCCGATTTTACCCGCACTAATCCTTAGAGCTGGCACTATTTTCCATTCATAAAAAATGGGATTGAGAAAATGCCTTCCCTCCGCAAGAGGTTCTTCCCATACACCTTTTTGACCTTTTTTTGCAAGTATTTGCCCTGCTGGCATTTCAGCACCTTCTTTAGAGGTAATAATAGCCATATAACCAGCTGGAACATAAAACCTGCAGAAGCCCCATACCCATATAAAATAAACCACCATTATTGAAATTATGAATGCAAGAGAATAAGTAATTTTTTTCATTTTTTACTTCTCCTTTATATTTTCAGGCAGAGGAAAGCCAAAGCCTTTGTGATTATCATTTGTAATAACACTTTTTAATGAAGGCGCTATTTTTTGATACAATAAATATTTTGCATATGCAAATCCCCCTCCAAATGCTTCGACTTTATCAGTTAAAACCTTTGCTTCAGCTTCATTATTTTTTCGTATTACGTCCTGTTCTGCCTGAGCCTTGAGAAGCATTGCTGCAATTCTGGAATTAGTTGTATCAAGATTTATTTTTGCTACATCAAGCTCCTTTTGGGCTCCAATCAACTTAACCTGTTGTTCCTGCTCCGCCGCTATTTTAGCTTTTATCTTTTCAGTCTCTGCCTGAACTTTTACTCTGTTTTGCTCCGCAAGCATTTCCTGTTTTGTTAATTCAGCTTTTGATTTTGCGCGTTCTATCTGTTGCTCAAATTTTTTTGCCTCTTGAATGGCAAGTTCGCGTTCCCTTATTACCTGAGCTATCTCTTCAGGAGGAATTATATTTCTTATAAGCACAGAATTTACTGAAATTCCCCATGGTTCACAAATCTTCTTCAAATAATCTTGCAAGCTATTTTGAAATTCTTGTCTCGTTTCGCCAACAATAAATTCCACCGCTGTCTTTTTACTTCCCTCAATTCTGCTAAAACCACGCATACGCGGCATAATTATTTTATCTATAATGTCTTCCATATCTCCCACTTTATGAGTGAGAAGAGCTGCCCTGTCTTTCAAAATGTTAAACTCAACTGTCCCCTCAACCTTTACGGGAAAAGCATCTTGGGTAAGAAATGATACTGCATCATCACCACTAACCTCAAAACGTTGACTTTGTATATTTACTTCTACTATGTTAAAGATATATGGATTTATATAATAAGTACCGGGATCAAGTACTTCAGGTAAGACACCTTTCATGCCTTTTCTCACCAAAAAAGTATTCCGTTCACTCTCAGGTATGTTGTTATTAAGTATATCTTCTCCAATAAGCGAGGTTATTACACCAACATGGCCAGGGCGAATCTGTACTGCATCCATTATTAGAACATCATAAGCATATGGATTAATTCTGTATTTTCCCGGAGCAAGTATATCCGGCATAATTCCTTTGTATTTATTATCTTTAGCTATAATTTCACCGTCAGGAAGATTTTCTCCAAAAAGTTTTACTTTTACACCGAGTTTTCCTGCCGGAATATCTGTAATTTTATGTATTTTCCAATCCCATACGTAGGGATTTTTAAAATAATGACCTTCCGGTAAAACTTCCAATCTAACGCCTTTTTGTTTCTCGTTTGATGCTATAATTTGCCCCGGAGGTAGATTTTCGCCCGTTTTCTTTATAAGCACCGCAAACTCACCTGACCCCGGTTCTATCCTCCACCAGTACCAAATCCATACAGGAATAAAAAGAAAGATTAAAAGAATAATTAGAGAGGCAAAACAACCAGAGAAAAGTCCTAACGGATAATTAAACTGAGGCTTATTCTTTTCTCGTTTTTTTCCTGTTTCACTGCCATTTGTATTCATCAGGAAATCCTCCAAAATTGAGTTATATAATATATAAATACACAAATATTTATAACATAATCATTTCAAAAGTCAATTTTTTCTTCATTTTATTTCGTTGTTCAAGATTTTGAAACTCAGAAATATATGGTCAGATTTTGAAAATACTCATTATTTTAGATTAAGCATTTTTTAAGGCAAAGAAAAAATTTTTGGAAAGAAATAAAATAGACTTGAAAAAGAGATAAAATACATTTGATTAATAATGATAATTACATTTTTTGCTAATTTTTTACTAAAAAATTCAATTTCATAAATGGATGAAAGAAATTCAATTAATGCGATAAATAAAGTCACTATTAGTGGACTTATAATTAACTTTTTGCTCTGCACAATAAAGATTATAGCAGGAATATTTGGGCACAGTCAGGCAATAGTAGCCGACGCTATCCATTCACTGTCAGATTCTGCGACTGATATAGCCGTCCTTATAGGAGCAAGGTTCTGGGGAAAAGAACCCGACTCTTGCCATCCATATGGACATCGCAAGATAGAAGCACTCGTTGCCTTATTTATCGCCGTTAGTTTAGCTATTATTGGTGTTTTTTTGGCTTATAAGGCGATTATTACTTTACCAGAAAAGCACAGTAAACCTCCAGGTGTAATTGCATTTCTCACTGCTATAGCTTCTATAGTAGTAAAAGAATCTCTGTATCGCTGGACTATTTTGGTCGGAAAAAAAATAAAGTCGTCTGCCCTTATAGCTAACGCATGGCATCATCGCTCTGATGCGTTTTCTTCTATACCTGTTGCGATTGCTGTTGCTATCTCAGCTATAGCCCCGGAATGGTCTTTTCTCGATCATGTCGCGACTTTTGCCGTTTCTCTCTTCATCATAAAAGCATCCTGGAAGATCGCAGAAAATCCAATTCAGGATATCCTTGAAGCCGGATTGGACAAAAAAATTCTGGAAGAGGTAAAAAAACTTGCTTTTAATGTTCAAGGAGTAAGGGATATACACAAAATTAGAAGTCGTTCTGTTTCTTCACTCTATTTCATAGATATGCATGTTGAAGTAGATCCTTCCCTCAATATTGAACAAGGGCATAATATAGCAACAGAAGTAAAAAGAATTTTAACTTCATCTGGTCTCGGAATAATAGACGTTCTCGTTCATATTGAGCCCTATGGAATAACTACTCCCTCTAATGAAATAACAGATAATACCTTCTCTTCATTTCATTAACCTAAATATTCTGCATCTGGAAACTGTGATGTAAAGACTAAGTTAGGGGGCACTGGTGTAGTAACTACTCAACCCCATTCTCTCAAGGCATATACGCCACTCTGACCAAAACGCAAAATGCAGCTATATTTCATATAATAATAATCTTACACTCTATAAGGAAAAACAATCAAAATCAAATGGAGTCTACTGTCTCTGATTTGCTGATAGCAAATTATCATATCCCACATTCACAAATCCTGAGCATCAACATTGACATACCTGGAAAACATTCATTTAGCGAGCTTGAAAAAATTATAAAATCTAGAGTTCAAAATATTAAACTCTTTCATTGACTTTTCCATTCTTTATGCAAATATATATAAAATAAATAAGAGACTTTTTATGCTATTGATGATAGATAATTATGATTCTTTCACTTATAATCTGGTTCAATATTTTGCAGAACTCGGTTTTCCGCCAGATGTTATAAGAAATGATTTCCCATTAAATAAAATAAATTTAAAAAAGTATTCTGCCGTAGTCATATCACCAGGCCCCTGCTCTCCAAAAGAAGCAGGCATATCATGCAGGATAATAAGAAAATGCGCAGAAGGAAAAATTCCAATTCTCGGTGTTTGTCTTGGCCATCAATGTATTGGCGAAGTCTTTGGAGGAAAAATAGTTCACGCTCCTTATCTTATGCACGGAAAAATATCAAAAATTAAACACGATAATAAAGGGATCTTCAAAAATATTCCACAGAATTTCAACGCCACCAGGTATCATTCCCTTGTCATAGATAGAAAATCGCTGCCTGAATCTCTTGAAATATCAGCATGGACAGACGATGGAATTATAATGGGAGTAAGACATAAAACTATACCTATCGAAGGTGTACAATTCCACCCGGAATCAATTTTAACTGAACATGGAATGAGATTACTTGAAAACTTCCTTAAATCTTTAAAAAAATAATTATTCTTGCTTGACATTTCAAGTTAATGAATTAAAATAGGAATAGTTCTCAAAATTATCAGTTCATATGAGACTTACAAAGCAAAGAAAAGTTATAATTGATTATTTGCGTTCCTTGAAAAATCACCCTACAGCCGATGACCTCTTTCAACCGTTAAAAAAACGCCTTCCATCAATGAGTCTTGGTTCTCTATACAGAAATCTTGATGTTCTCACTAAGTCAGGTATCATCACAAAATTAGAATCTTTTGGAGAGACAAAACGCTATGATGGAAACATTGAAGAACACTTTCATTTTCAATGCATTAAATGCGGTTCTGTGTCGGACTACGAGAATCAAAAATTGTATGAAATCCGTAAAAATCTTTCATCAATTCTTCCCTCCAGTCCTACCATAACTTCTTTATCAATCGATCTGAAGGGAATTTGTGAAAAATGTAAAAGAACAATCAATAAAAAAAATGGAGTATAAAATATGAAGAGCTTAAAAGGAACAAAAACTGAACAAAATCTTCTCAAAGCCTTTGCAGGCGAATCCCAGGCAAGAAATCGTTATTCGTTCTTTGCATCTAAAGCACGAGAAGAAGGTTATGAACAAATCGCAGCTGTATTCGAACTAACAGCTGAACAGGAAAGAATACATGCAAAAAATTTTTTTAAATTCCTTGAAGGTGGAGATGTCGAAATCACTGCTACTTATCCAGCCGGTAAAATAGGAACTACTGCAGAAAATTTACTCGCCGCAGCTGAAGGAGAAAAATGTGAATGGGGAACACTCTATCCAGATTTTGCAAAAATCGCAGATGAGGAAGGATTCACTGAAGTAGCAAATAAATTCAGACTCGTTTCTGTCGCAGAAAAAGCCCATGAGGAAAGATATAGAGAACTCCTTGCGAACATAAAGAACAATTTAGTCTTTGAACGAAAAGAAAAAGTTGTATGGCAATGCAGAAAATGCGGCTATACTCATAATTCCGAAAAAGCCCCTGCAAAATGCCCAACATGTGGACATCCCCAGGCATACTTTGAAATAAAACAACATAATTGGTAAATAGTAAAATTACTACTAAAAATAACTAAAACAAAAAGGAGAAAAAATGAAATTAAAAAGAGGCGATGTATTAAAATGTCACAAAAACATGACTATTGAAATGCTCTCCGATGCTGATTGTGAAATCACATGCTGTGGAGAACCAGTGGTCTTACAAAAAGAAAATACCGTCGATGCATCAAAGGAAAAACATGTACCTGTCTTGAAAGAAGGACAAAAAGGAACTAAAGTGGAAGTTGGCGCTGTCCCCCATCCTATGACAGAAGAACACCATATCGAATGGATTGAGATTATTAATCGAGATTACGTAAATAGAAAGTATTTAAAACCAGGAGAATCCCCATCTGCTGAATTCTACGTTCCAAAATCAGATAAACTCATAGTAAGGGCATACTGCAATCTTCACGGGCTATGGAGGGCATAATTTATGATCCCTAAAAAACTTGAAGATGCTATGAACGAACAGCTCAATTACGAGCTGTTCTCCTCTTATATCTATCAGGCAATGTCTGCTGATTTTAAAGCTAAAGGATTAAACGGTTTCGCAAACTGGATGCAAGTCCAGGTTAAAGAAGAACTCATTCATGCAATGGGATTTCATAATTATATCCTCAGCCGCGGTGGAAAAGTAAAATTAATGAAAATAGAAGCCCCTCCTGAATCATGGAAAACACCTTTAGAAGCTTTCGAACATGCTCTTCATCACGAGGAAAGTGTAACTGCTCGTATCAATAAACTTGCGAAAATCGCAAAAGACGAGGATGACTTTGCCAGCGCGAATTTCCTTCAGTGGTATATAAATGAACAGGTTGAAGAAGAAGAAAAGGCAAGTGAAATAGTAAATCAACTAAAAATGGTTATTGATTCAAAAGAAGCTATATTCATGATAGATAAAGAGCTGGGTACAAGGACTTTTGTAGCCCCAACTATTCCAGGTGGCTATAATCCAACGACAGCTTAAAAAAATTGAAAACGAGAGATTTTTTATCACAACCTCTTTTCTCAACTAAAAAGGAGATAAAAAAATGATAATGAGCGCAGAAGAAGTATTTGAAATGGCAGCTCAAATTGAACGAAATGGACGGGATTTTTATAGAAAAGCGTCTTCAATTGCAGTAAAACCAGAAATTAAAGCCATGCTTGAAAAATTCGCTCAAATGGAGGAAAAACACGAGCAAACCTTCCTCGAAATGAAAGCTCTTTTTGTGGGAGAAACGGAATCTCTCGTCCCGGATACAGATTCCCAAATTGTATCTTATATCAGGGCTATGGCAGAAGGTCAAATCTTCAATACAGATACCCCTGCAGAACTCATTAATAATGAAACTTCAATAGAAGAAATTCTGTCAATTGCTTTGAAAATTGAAAAAGATTCTGTAGTTTATTACACGTCAATAAAGAAAATGCTGAAAACAGAAAATGAAAAAAACAAGATAGAACTTCTTATAAATGAAGAACTCGGACACATCGCTGTTCTCTCAAGGGAAATTGTCGCAATAAAAAGGTAAAATTTATTATGAGATCTTCTGCAGAAGCCATAAAAATTTCAGAAAACGTATATTGGGTCGGAGCTATTGATTGGGAAATAAGAAATTTTCACGGTTATAATACAAGTCAAGGAACTACTTATAACGCTTATCTAATCCTTGCTGAAAAAAACGTTCTTGTTGATACTGTAAAACTACCATTTTTTGATGAAATGCTCGCCCGTATATCTTCAATAATAGCTCCTTCAGAAATAGATTACATTATTTCTAACCATTCTGAAATGGACCACTCGGGAGCTCTAATAAAAACAGCAGAAATAATTAAACCAGAAAAAGTATTCTGCTCCAAAAACGGCGCAGAAGCATTGAAAAAACATTTAAACCCTAATTTTGAACTAACTGTTGTTAAAACTGGAGACAAAATAGATCTCGGAGGAAAAACCGTTTCATTTATAGAGACCAGAATGCTCCATTGGCCAGATAGCATGTTTACATATCTTCACGAAGATCGTATTTTATTTTCTCAGGATGCCTTCGGAATGCATCTTGCATCTTCTGAAAGATTTTATGATAAAATCGATAATTATATACTTGAAACAGAGGCTGAAAAATACTATGCAAATATCTTGTTACCCTATTCTGACCTTATCCTGAAATTATTATCTCAAATATCCTCTTTAAATATTGATATAAAAATGATCGCCACCGATCATGGACCAATATGGAGAAATAATGGGATATGTAAAATCTTATCCCTATATGAAAAATGGGCTCTTCAAAAACCTCAAAATAGAGCAATTATCATTTTCGATACAATGTGGGGGAGTACTACAAAAATGGCTGAAGCAATAAGCGATGGAATTATAGCCACTGGCACAGAAGTTAAACTTATGCCACTCAGCGCAAATCATAGAAGCGATATTGCAACAGAGCAATTAAATTCCGGGGCTATACTTTTTGGTTCTCCAACTCTCAACAATAATATCTTCCCAACAATGGCGGATTTAATTTTTTACCTCAAAGGTCTTCGCCCCAAAAATAAAATTGGAGCAGCATTCGGATCATACGGCTGGAGTGGAGAAGCAACAAGACAACTCGACTCTTTTCTCAAAGAAATGAAATTCGAAATCGTTTCCGAACCAATTTCAGTAAAATATGTCCCAACCAGAGATGAATTAAATAAGTGTTTTGAACTCGGTAAAAAAATTGCAGAAAAATTAAAATCATTAACTCAAAACTAAGGAGAAAAACAAAAATGGATAAATATGTCTGCGATGTCTGCGGTTACGTCTACGACCCACAAAAAGGCGACCCTGAAAACGGCGTCAATCCTGGAACTCCATTTGAAAAAGTTCCTGCAGATTGGGTCTGCCCGGAATGTGGAGCAGGGAAAGATTCTTTCTCAAAGCAATAAATTAAGCATACAAAAACTGAATAAATCAAACGCCTGCGAATTTCGCAAGGCGTTTGACTTCATATATCAGAGATATAATCATTTTGATTATATCAGCCCCGATCCATTGCAGTTCCTCTATGACTACAAAAGTATTCAGGATAGAGAAATTGTAGCTTTAATTGCTTCCTCACTCGCTTATGGGAGAGTTTGTCAAATTATAAAAAGTATAGAGTTTGTCCTTGATAAGATGGATAACGCCCCATATCATTTTATCATGGAGAATTCTGAAAAAGGTTTTATCACCTCATTAAAAGGCTTTAAACACCGATTTACCGATGCTCTTCAGCTTTCAAAACTCCTCTTAAATGCAAAATCCGCAATAAAAAAATTTGGTTCTCTCGAAATGGCATTTTCAAATTTTTTCACAAATACAAAAAGTTATATATGGACCATTGAAAATTTTGCTATTCTCCTGAATGGAAATTCTCAAAAAGCAAATTACCTTATACCAAGACCATCAAATGGAAGCCCTTGCAAAAGACTTAATCTAATGATAAAATGGCTTGTGAGACAAGATGAAATAGATCCTGGAGGCTGGAAACTTATCCCAAAATCTGAATTAATAATCCCTCTCGACACACATATGTGGCAAATTTCATATTATCTCGGATTTACAAAAAGAAAAAATCCTGATTTTAAAGCCGCTATCGAAATAACAAATGCTTTCAAAAAGATTAATCCAGAAGACCCATGCAAATATGATTTTTCTCTCACAAGATTAGGAATCAGAAATACAAAGGATTTTAGGGGATCAATAATAAAATAATTTTAAAATAAATATGCCAAAATATAGAGAAAAAATATATTACATCTTTAACAATAAAGTTTTCCTTATATCCATTTTTATAATTCTTCTTGTCGGTTCTATTGTAACAAGTTTACTAAGTTATTTTTCTTCCAGAAATACTATTAGAAAAGAGATCTCTGAAAATGAATTGCCCCTCACAAGTGATAATGTTTATTCAGAAATCCAGAGGGATCTTATTAGACCAGTTTTTATCTCATCTCAAATGGCATGCGACACTTTTCTCAGAGACTGGATTTTGAATGGTGAAAAAGATAGTAAACAAATGGCTCGATACCTCAAAACTATTAAGGAAAAGTTCAACACTTTTTCAAGTTTCCTCGTATCTGAACGAACCTTTAATTACTATTATTCCGGAGGAATATTAAAAAAGGTCTCAGAAATAGAATATCGTGATATATGGTATTTTCGAGTCAGAAAAATGAAAGAAGACTATGAGATAAATATCGACCCTGATATGGCAAATAGAGATACGATGACAATCTTTGTAAACTACAAAATCTATGGATATAATGGCGAATATCTTGGAGTCACCGGTGTAGGACTTACTATAGATGCCGTAACTTCTCTGATAGAAAAATATCAGAAAAAATATAATAGAAGAATATATTTTACCGATATGAAAGGAAATATAAAGTTATGTGGTGCCGCTTTCCCTAAAAATATCAAAAATATCCTGTCTTTCGAACATGGAGAGGAATTATTACATTCCTTTAAAAAAAATGAAAATAAATCACTAATGTTTTCAAAAGGACAAAAAACTATTCATTTTAATACAAGGTTTATCCCCGAATTCAAATGGTATCTAATAGTTGAACAGGAAGAGGAACACGTCATCAAAAAAATCTTTAACGCTTTTCTTCTAAATCTATTTATCTGCTCAATAATTTCCACTATTGTAATGATATTATGCTTCATAACATTTAAAATATACAAGAAAGAAATTGAACTTTTAAGAGGTATAATACCAATATGTTGTATTTGTAAAAAAATTAGAGATGATAAAGGTTATTGGAATCAAGTCGAAGATTATATCTCTCAACATAGCAATGCTCTATTTACACATGGTATTTGCCCTGAGTGTATGGAAAAACATTACCCTCAGTTCAATTCAAAAGAACAAAGTAAAATAAAAGAATGATTGATGTAAAAAAAGAATCAGAAAAAAATTTCAAAACAGCATTATTAGTAGGAATTCAGGATCAAAATAATAGTTCATTTGATGCAAGAGAGCATCTTAATGAATTATCCGAATTAGCACGTACTTTAGGAATAGAACAACGACACGAGATTTTTGCAATAGTAAAAGATGTAAATCCTGGCTTCTACGTAGGATCAGGAAAGGCAGAAGAAATTGCGAATTTCGCAAAAGAATGCCTCGCAGAAATCATAATCTTTGACTGCGAATTAAGTCCTTCTCAACAACGAAACCTTGAGGAATTATCAAAATTACCCGTAATTGATAGACAGGAAGTAATAATTGATATTTTTGCCTCAAGAGCAAAGACAAAAGAAGCCGTTTTACAGGTGGAACTCGCTAGATATAAATACTTCCTTCCACGCTTAAAAAGGGCATGGACACACCTCTCAAGACAACGCGGAGGTGCACTCGGAACAAGAGGTGAAGGAGAACAACAAATAGAAGTTGATAGAAGAATTATAAAAAGAAAAATCTCTATATTGCAAAAAGAACTCCTTGAAATACAAAAAAGAAGACAAATAGAAAGAAACCTATCTGAAAAGAGCCAAATTCCGCGCATAGCAATAGTTGGATACACAAATGCAGGAAAATCTTCTTTACTGAGAACTTTAACTAATGCAGATGTCTATATAGAAGATAAACTTTTTGCCACCCTCGATACTACCTCCAGAAAACTAAAGTTAAACTCAGGCAATGTTATCGTATCCGATACAGTAGGTTTTATAAGAAAACTCCCGCATACACTCGTCGAAGCATTCAAATCAACCTTAGAAGAAGCTCTCTACGCCGATATACTCGTACATGTCCTTGACATCTCAAGCCCATATTGGGAAGAACATATGAAAACAACAATATCCGTATTAGATGAACTCGGAGCTGGAGAAAAGGAAATTATAACAGTATTCAATAAAACAGATATCCTCGACGATTCTCTCAAAAAAGCAATACTTAAATCAACTATCCCGGATGGTATATTTATTTCAGCAAAAACTTCAGAAGGTATTGAAGAGCTTAAAAAGGCAATTGAAAAAAAAATTGAAAAGTTCAATTTAAAAATTCTTATTAAAATCCCTCCTCAACGACATGATATCGTAGCTCTCGCGCACAGAACATCAAAAGTATTGTCCATAAAATATCTTCGTAACGGCTACATTGAAATGCTTATAAATGTCCCCAAAATTCACAAAACAAAATTTGAAAACTTTAAAACAAAATGAAAAATACTAACACGCTTATTTCACGAAGAGAACGTACCCTTGTCAAACATCAATACAACACTTAGTAACTGGTGCAAGTTGAAAACAATAAGACGGAGCACAATGAATTTTCAAACATAAAGAGGTTATAAGTTTTCAGATAAGGACAACTTACACAGCAAAAACAAATTAAAAAAGAAGAGATAAGGAGATGCTTATATGAAAAAAATACTTAGGCTTTACTGAAAAATTCAAAAAATATTATATAATTATTTGACAAGTAAGTA
>CAYRRM010000017.1:0-54940 GCA_964426675.1 uncultured Lentisphaera sp. | reverse complement strand
CCTTGCAATTTAAAGCATTTTTTTGAGAACATTATACTACATAAATACATACTCATCAATTGCTTAAGTAATATTTTTTGAATTTTCCAGTGAAGTATATTTCTCGCTTTTTAGTTTTTGAGTTATTATTGACCGGATACAAAATCTAAACGGATACGACTTTTTCTTACAATAGCAGCTTTCAAATTTTTTTTATTTTTTATTTGCATTTTTAAGTTTTGAACATATGTTTATAATGAATTATTTAATAAAAAGCTAAATCAAAAAAACAGGGAGGTAAAAAATGCCAAGAGGAGATGGAACAGGTCCTATAGGAATGGGGCCAATAAGTGGAAGGGCAGGGCTTTGCTCTGGATTTTTAAGTCAAGGAGTTAGGCCCTATGCAAAAAAAAATTTCTTTTGTCGTTTTGGTGGTGGATTTGGAAGGCGTAATATGTTTTATGCGACTGGAATGCCTGGATGCTTAAGAGATGAAACAAAGACCGACTCTCCATATTTCGAATGGGAATCATTCAGAAAAAATTCCATGCAAAATTATTATAATTGGCTTAAGCGTGAACTCGAAGAGACAAAAAAAAGACTTGAAGACTTAAAGGTAGAAGTAGAAAAATAATTAAAAAAAAGAGGGTGGGGGTGAAAATAACTCTCATCCTCTTTTCTTTTATTGAAAAGGCAGTTTTTATGAATGCTATGTATGTTATGTATTTTGATCTTTAAATTGACTTTTTTTTTAATTCTTGTATTATAAAGAAATTATATCATTTAATATTGTTAAAAAAGAAATGAAGCAATATATAATAAAACCAATTGGAATTATTAGAACACCACATAAAGATAGAGATAAAACCCCCATTCAACCCCGTTTTGCTTTTGATATTATTGGAAAGATTGAACTTTTTCAGGAATATACTGATGGGTTGAGGGACCTTGATAAGTTTTCGCATATTTACCTTCTATATATTTTCAACAGAGAAAATCAGGTAAAACTTAATGTAAAACCCTTTCTTCAGGATATCGAAAGAGGAATATTTGCAACGCGAGCTCCCTGTAGACCTAATCATATCGGACTAAGTATTGTAAGGCTTTTGTCTATTCAGAACAATATATTGGAATTTTCAGGTGCTGATATTTTAGATAATACTCCACTCATTGATATCAAGCCATATACAAGACTTTTCGATTGTATTGAAAATACAAAAAACGGCTGGCAAGATGAACTTGATAAAGATGAGATTGAAAAGCGTGGAAGAAAATTATAAAAGAATAACAAAATTACAAATTGTTGATTAACTGTACATCAACTCAATATCTTCGAGAAAATATATTTTTATTTGATTCTAATGCCTATTCTTAAACTTTCCTTAGTCTCTCTAAAATGAAAAGATTCTATTTCTCAAATTCAATAAGCTGAGAACTCCATAGAGAAATATCATCAGATAGAATCATTTCTCCATTTTTGCCCCTTGTTGGAATAATCTCTTTCGCCATTTGCATAGTTTTTGTATTTTTATCAAGTATGTACAGCTTTCCTCTATTACCTTCTTTAAAAGAAAAATTTGATACGTTTATTGAATAGCGAACAATAGAAGGGGCTCCAATATCATTTTCTTTCCAGTAACTCAACAGGATAATTAATTTCTTAGAATCTAATGATTTTGCAGCAAGAAGTGTAATTAAGTTTTCTTTTGTGCCTCCTCTTACTGGTAAACAAATGGGAGTTTCTTTTAATATTTTATTAATTGCTAAAAGAGCAAAAAATGCAGGTTTAGGCTCTCCCTTTGAATCAAGATCAAAATAATAAGAATTTGGGGGTTCAGGTAAAACTGATGACATTGCCTGACGATTTGCTCTATAAATTATAGAAGCATCCCAATAAGGTCGGGCAAGTGTAATTGCCTGAATATTATGCGACATTATCCATGCACTGATATCATTCGGTGTAACATTATTTTTTTCCTGAAGAGGCGTGTAGAAAAAGGACCAGTTCCATTCTACACACCAGAGAGGAATCCCTTTGTAATTACCAAGTACAAGTCTGTCTATTTCTTTTCTTATAAAACTTGCGTTATCGAGAATTTTTTGGGGTGAATTATAATCGCGGTATGAAAATATTAAAAGTTCTGGATTTATCTTTAGAGCTCCAATTTTATTCATTATTTCAGGAATAAATTTTATTGTCTGGTCGGCATCAAGACTTGGTCCTACTACCTTTACCTTCCCCCCATACATTGAGTTATACCTTTCAATGGTCTTGATAAATTCCATATAGTCATTTAGAAATTGAGCTCTTCCGGGTTTTGCATCACTTATTCTTTCCATCCTTACATTCCTATCTTCAAATCTAAAATCATATCCTCCTGTTCCTGCAGGATCATTTATAAATTCAACATATTTAACTCCCCATCTCCCTCCTTTTGCCCAACCATTATTAAAATGCCTTAATACATTTATTATAACCGTATTCCACTTCATTACTTCGAGAGGCGATTTTCCTTGTTGTCTGCCATTATCGAGCCATGCATTACTTTCCTTGCCAATATCATAAATGGCCTGCCACACAGGTTCTGCTCCAGTTGCCTTTATGGCCTTAACATATTTATCAATGTCAGAAAAATTGTAATTCTTCTCATCGTTAGGATCTGCATTTCGATTTGGAAATATGTCTCCAAGTGTTAATCTTGAAATAGTTTTCGTTACCTGAGGTTTTCCTTCCTTCGCATCAGGTTTATAATCATCCATGAAACCATCACCGTAAGGAAAGCGGACAAATGGAATGGAAGCGTCACTGTAATATGGTGTCAGGTCGGCATCGTGAGAATTTGTGCTGAGAGGTCCCCCTTGAACCCCATGTAAAGCCTTCATTGGTCCTGCATTATCAACAAAACTAACGTTGAACTTTATTGTTGATTGTTGGGCAAAAATAAAAATGGAACAAAACATAGTCATCAATATTAATGATTGTTTCATTTTGATATCCTCTTGATTTTTATTGTTTGGATACTTTAAAACCTAATATAACTTTACACAATACCTATAATATTATAACTAAACTCAAACTTTTTCAAAATTTTTTTGAAACATTTTTTGACTTTCCTTGTCTTATAGCTAAAATTTCAACTTTCATTAATTAAACTAAAAATCCAGGATATTTTTTATGATTAGAGTTAGAGAAGTAAAGAAAAGTTTCGGCAGTATAAAAGCTGTCGATGGAGTGTCTCTCAGCGTTGAAAAAGGAGAAGTCTTGGGCTTTTTAGGCCCCAATGGGGCTGGAAAAACAACCACAATGCGTTTGATTACAGGTTATCTTGAGCCAGATTCAGGAGAAATTTTTATAAACAATCAAAACCTCCTCGATAATCCAATGGCTGCTAAGTCTCAACTCGGTTATCTTCCAGAAAATGCGCCAGTTTACAGAGATATGCACGTAAAAGGCTTCCTGAAATTTATAGCGGGAATGCGGGGATTAAAAGGAAAAAAAGCAGATGAAGCAATAGATAGAGCAGTCTCTATCTGTCACCTCGAAGGAGTTTATTATCAGAGTATAGATACTCTCTCCAAAGGATATATGAGGAGAACAGCTTTTGCTCAAGCGATACTTCATGACCCGCCAATTTTGATACTTGATGAACCGACTGATGGACTCGATCCTAATCAAAAATTTGAAGTTCGCCAAATGATTCGTCAAATGGGAAAAGACAAAGCCATTATAATCTCAACGCACATCCTTGAAGAGGTAGATGCATGTTGTACACGGGCTCTTATTATTGCTAATGGCAAAATTCTTGCCGACGGAACTCCCTCAGAATTGCGCGCCAAAGCACCAACATCAAACACTGTAGTAGTTAAATTAAATGAAAGTTCAGAAATACAGCAAATAAAAGAGGTTATCTCTTCATTCGTTTCTGTTGCGAAAATCGCAGATTTGAAATCACCAGAGAGTTCGATCGTATCGATAGTGGTTTATCCTTCTAAAGAGGCTTCTCCACAAAAAGTATTATTTGATATTACAGAATATTTCAAAAATAAAAATATCATCCCTGTAAATCTGAAAATTGATGAGGGTAGACTTGATGATGTGTTTAGAGAAATAACAACAAAAGAGGAGATTCAAAGATGACAGATAGTTTTAGCAAAATATATTGTATTTCTAAAAGGGAAATAGTTTCTTACTTTACATCTCCACTTGCATATGTTTTTATAATAATATTTTTGATATTGTCTTCTTTCTTTACTTTCAGGTTTGGAGCATTTTTTCAAGCTAATGAGGCAAGTCTGAATAATTGCTTTTTTCCTTTTCACCCGTGGCTTTATCTACTCTTAGTACCAGCTGTGGCAATGCGGCTTTGGGCAGAGGAGAATAGAACTGGTACTATAGAACTTCTCTTTACAATGCCCCTGCGTCCATCAGAGGCGGTGATTGCGAAATTCGCAGCAGCCTGGCTTATCCTTCTTATTTCATTAGTTTTAACTTTTCCTTTACCTCTTACTGTATTTTATCTTGGTTCTCCAGACTCCGGACAAATCTTTTCCGGATATCTTGCGAGCTTCTTATTATCCGGCGCATTTCTCTCTGTAGGCTCTTTTACTTCAGCCTCGAGTAGAAGTCAGGTAGTCAGCTTTATTTTTTCACTTGTTGTTTGCTTGCTTTTAATAATTATTGGGCATACTGCAGTAACTGATTATTTTAGAAATTGGGCGCCGGAGTGGGTTATATCTATGTTATCAAAACTCAGTGTAATGCCACATTATGAAACATTGAGGAGAGGGGTCCTTGATTTAAGGGATATAATCTATTTTCTATCTGTTATAATATTTTTCCTCTTTTCTACAACTGTTATTTTAAATACAAAGAAAAATTGAGGAGTAAAAAATATGTCATCAAAAAAGAAATTTCAGAAATATAGTTCCTCTATTATTGGAATAATACTTTTTCTTTGCGTGGTTATCGCTTTCAATGCACTTATTTCAAAAATTCAATTTCGAGTTGATTTAACTGAAGAAAAACTATTTACGTTATCCGATGGAACAAAAAAAATAATATCTAAACTCGAAAATCCAGTTAATTTCAGATTTTATAGAAGTAGGTCTGATAACAGAATGCCAGTACAACTTGCAGGATTCGCGGAAAGAATAAGGGACCTGCTTGATGAATACGTAAAAAACTCAAATGGCAAAATTACTATTGAAGAATTTGATCCTACTCCCGATTCTGATGCAGAAGATGCAGCTGCTCTTGATGGAATTAGTGGTCAGGCAATGCCCGATGGTGAAAAATTATATCTTGGTCTTGCTGTAACATGTCTTGACAAAACAGTAACAATACCATTCTTTTTCCCTCACGAAGAGGCAATCACTGAGTACAAAATTACCAGTGCCATTGATGAAGCAGTATCTGCGGACAAAAAAAAGAAAATAGGCATTATAACGGAATTACCAATCCTCGGCGGTCCTATGGCAATGTTCATGCGCAGGAACCCTCGAGATGATACATGGTTGATAGCTAGTGAACTTAAACGGCGTTTTGAAATAATTCAAATTAAATCTGATGAAGAGGAAATCCCCAAAGACCTTAGTGCTCTACTCATAATACATCCTAAAAATATCTCAGAAAAAACACTATTTGCAATAGACCAATATCTTATGGCAGGAGGAAAGTTATTAATTGCACTCGATAGTTATTGCATTACAGAATCCAGAAATAATCCTCAGGCTATGATGGGCCAACCAGTTCCCCCAGGTTCATCAAATATTCCTAAATTTCTTGAAAAATGGAAAATTGAATTTTCCGATACAAAAGTTGTTGCAGACCTCAACAACTCAATGAGAAATATAAATTCACCAAACGCAGAAGTATATCCAACTGTCCTCGATTTCAGAAATTTCGCAGAAAAAAATTCAGATCCAGCAATTTCAAATATTAATCACGTCAATATGGTTTATGCTGGCTGCTTTACAGGTTCACCAGCCGAGGGACTTAAATTGGAAAAAATCATAAAAGCTTCAGATAATTCTGCCCTGGTAGATTCTTTCCTTGCTGAAGTCGGAAATGATCAAGTAATGAAAGGTTTTAAGAAAGATATGACCGAAAAAATATTAGTGGCAAAATTGTCTGGCAAATTCAAAACAGCTTTCCCGGATGGAAAACCTCAAAGTAATAACGATAAACCAGCTGAATCAGAGAATGCGCAGGGAAAAGATGATAAAAAAGTAGAAAACACAGAAAAACCCAAATTATTAACAGAATCTCCAGAAACGGTTGTAATTTTAATCTCCGATGTGGATATGTTTGCAGATGACTTTTGTGTGCAGAAACAAAATTTTCTAGGGACAACAATTATACAACCTTTTAATGATAATCTGGTTTTATTACAGAATATTATCGAACAACTCTCTGGCTCTCCTGAACTTTTGACTATAAGGAGTAAGAATGTAATAGAAAGGCCTTTTACAAGAATTGTTAGTATGTTAAACCAGGCACAAGAAAAATATCAACAGGAAATACAAAACCTTGAAAAAACACGAGAAGAAGTGGAAAGTAAAATAAATGAACTTCAGAGAGGAAAAAGCGGCTCTCAGCAATTTATACTTACAAAAGAACAAAAAGAACAGATCGAAAAATATCGCAAAGAAGCTGCTATGACAGCTAAAAAACTCAAAGAAACAAGAAAGGAACTCAGAAAAGATATTGATGAACTTCAAATAAAGTTACAAATAATAAACGCCGCTGCTGTTCCTATCGCATTAGTAGCAATCGGTATTGCGGTGTGGTTAAATAGCATAAGAAGGAGATCAAAATGAAACCCAAAAATCTATTTTTACTCATTGTAATTGCTGCTGTGCTCATAACAAGTTTTTTCTTACTCAGGCAAAAAGAACTCAAAAAACTTGCTTATGATCAGGAAAAAATTGGTATGCCTGTATTGAAGGGAATCGAATTGGATAACCTCAATAATTTAAAGATATTTTCGGGCAAAGATTTAAAAGTTGAACTGAAGAAAAATCAAGATTCGTGGAATGTCGTCAATCTCTACGATTATCCTGCAAGCCCATCTAAATTGCGTTCTCTCACAGTTGATCTGCTTGAAATGAAAGTTCTAAGAAATATTAGTGCACAAGAATCTCAATTTGCAAAATTTGGCCTTGATATAGAAAATCCCTCTTTTTCCCCTGTTAGGGTTGAACTCAATTCTGAAAATGCGAAAATCGCAGAATTCATAGCTGGTAAAAAATATGAGAGAGAAATATCACAGAACTTCAACGCTCCATTTTCTGAAGGAAGATATCTGCTGGTTGGGAAGAGCAAGAATATAATTCTATGTGATAAAACCCTTTATTACCTTGAAAATGAAGCATCTGATTGGATTGATAAGGAGTTTTTCTCTGCTGGGAAAGTAAAAAAAGCTGAATTGTTAGAAAATGAAAAAATTCTCTGGAAACTTATCAGAAATGAAGAAAATGAAGATATGAAACTTGAAAATCTTCCTGAAGGTAGGGAAGCCGATTCATCTAAAATTTCAGAAGTATCATCGGCTCTCTCATATCTTAACTTTACGAAAATCGCAGATCCAAAAACTCCTGATGAAAAATCAGGACTCAATAATCCGAAAATATTCAACGCAGAAGATTTCGACGGAATTAAGTATATTTTTAAAATTGGGAATAAAGAAGGGTCTGACTATTATACAAAAGTGTCAGCAGAATTCATTGGGATAGAAAAAAAACAGCTTCCTGAAAATGAAAAAACAGAAGAAAAAGAAAAAAAAGAAAAGGAATTTGCCGAAAAAGAAAAGAAGTCAAAAGAAAAAGTTGAGCAGATAAATAAAAAATATTCATCCTGGCTCTATCTTTTCCCTGAATACAAAATAAAGACATTAACAATGCCTCTTGATGAATTATTAAAGAAAGTTGAAGAAAAAACAGAAGAAAAAGCAGCAGATAAGAAAGAAGAGACTGAAGAGCAAAAATAAAAACATAAATCATTTTATTTGCAAATCACTGAAAGAAAAGGACTCTGCCTCATCTTTATAAATAAGTAAACCACAGCATTAACCGCTTATTTCAGAAAATAAGTAAGCCTTAATAGCTCTGTATATCGAGGCCATATAGTACTGCAAATTGAAAGATGACGAAGTTATGGCACGATGTCTTCGACCTCCTGGAAAATGCGAAAAAATAAAATCTACACAATCGTAATTTCTGTAAAAAATCATAATACCTTTATAAAAGATATCTGTGCTCTTCGCATTTTTCTTATGAAATGGCAGATAAAATTGTAGTAAATTCTATCATACTAAAAAAAGCAGTTGAAAATTGTTTTTATTTTTATGTATATGAAAATAAGGTTGTTATAGATTATACTTCGTCAAGCTTTTAGGTTGACGATTTTTTTTGATTTTCAAGCCGCGAGGTTTTGTCCGTATTTATCGTATCTACTCAAGCTGCAGTAGTTGTTAAAACTTTGTCTTGCTGCCTGGTATCTACCGCAAGTGCAGCCAATTGCTTGTTTAGGTTAATTGAAAAAAAACTTACGAGGGGGCTAATTCAATTTGGTGGAGCATAAGGGACTTGAACCCTTGACCCCCACGCTGCCAGCGTGGTGCTCTAATCCAACTGAGCTAATGCCCCACAAGAAGAAGTTATTTTACCATTAATCCTCAAAATTTCAACTGTGAAATTATTTTTTTTGACTTTATTTATTGGAGTTTATTCTGGAAAAATTTAAAAGCACAAAAAGCTAATATTTCAATCCAAATTGGTTCAAATAGTCCTTGACTTTCTCTATAACCTTTTCTCCTGAAGAAAGCCTCTGAGAGTCTTCAAATAATTGTCTACAATCTTCTATTGATACAGTTCTTATTATTCCTTTTACATTTGCTATATTTTTTGCATTTACACTCATTTCTTTTACATCTGAACCGAGCAAGAGAGGTATTGAAAGTGGATTAGCAGCTGCCTCCCCACAAATACAAAGACTTTTATCCTGCTTTTTGAATAATTTTCCAATCATATCTAAGAGTTTTAAAAATGAAGGTTCATAGAAAGAATCCTTTAAATTTAATTTTTCATTGGTCCTATCACTCGCATAAAAGAATTGAAGAAGGTCATTTGTACCTATACTTGCAAAATCTATTTCAGAAAGGATATCTTCAAGCGAAAATATGACAGAAGGAACTTCAATCATTATTCCAAGTTCAGGTTTTACATTATATCCTATCCCTCTCTTTGAGAAATCAGAAGAAAGTTCAGCTATTATTTCCTTAATTGATAAAATTTGCTTGATTGTTGATGCCATAGGAATAAGAATTCTGATTTCAGAATTCTCACCAGCTCTCATAATTGCTGCAATTTGAGTTCTGAACAGAGAGCGATTTTCTTCAAAGAGTCTTATTCCGCGGATACCCATTGAAGGATTCTCTTCTTTGGAGAACTTTAAATAAGATAATGGTTTATCTGAGCCAGCGTCGAGAAGCCTGAACGTTACTTTTTGGTTCTCAAAAGATTTACAAATTCGGCTGTATATTTTATACTGATTTTCTTCTGAAGGGGGATAATCTCTTATCATGTAGAGGAATTCTGTTCGATATAAGCCTATACCGTCTGCACCTGCGTTCTTAATTATTGGAATCTCACTCAATAATGAGAGGTTTGCATTAACATATATGCGAACACCATCTTTTGTAATAGCTTCAAATGGGTCAGACTTGATTCTTGCTTCAGATTTACTTTTTATTATCTCAATAAATTTTTCTTCAGTTTCTTTATCTGGATTTATGTAAATATTGCCAGCATAGCAGTCAAGGATAACATTTTCCCCTTCTTTGATTTTATACAAATCAGAAACTCCCATCATTGCAGGAATATTTAAAGCTCTTGCAAGAATTGCAAAATGAGCTGTAACTCCGCCTCTTTCACTAATATAACCAGCAATGTTTGCAATTGGAATTCTCAATATATCTGATGGCATAAGTTCCCTTGCGGCTATGATACACTTATCTCCATCTGGCAATTTTTTTTCTTCTAATAGATTATAGCCTTTTATCTTTTGTATCTGTTTTATAAGGTGCATCATAACATCTTTTAGATCTGCAGCTTTTTCTCTGAAAACTTCTGAATTCATCTTTTCAAAACGCAGAATATATTCATCACAAACTTTTTTAACAGAGTATTCTGCAGAAAATCCATCTCGTATATACTGGTGTATTTTATCAAATATGCATTTATCCTCCAAAAACAAAAGATGCACGCTGAATATTGATGCGTCAGCCTCTGATATCATTTCAAGCGCCCTCTCTGCCATCTTTGCAGTTTCCTTTTTAGCCTGATAAACAGCCATGCTAAGGATTTTCATTTCTTCAGCATGGGAATTGTGTTTTTTTTCCAAATATTCCATTTTTTCATAATCTCTATCTAAAAAGACCAGCTTGCCTACTGCGAGTCCTTCGTTAGCAGGGATTCCCTTGATTACTCCCTTGAAAAATTCCCTTTCTTCTTCCTGATGTCTTAACTTGATTGGTTCAAAGACCTTAGAACTTTCAATGATATTTGCAATTTGAATTGAGAGAGCGCGAATTAAGTCAATTAGATCTTCATCAAAAGGTTTTAATTCAGAAGATTGCAAATTTATCACGCCGTATTTACGCCCACCAATTACCAGTGGACACGATAACATACTTTTAAATTTTTCTTCCCCTGATCCAAATGCAGGAGCAAAACAGGGGTGCATTTCAGGATTTACAATATTTAAAATCTCATTCTTCTCAAATGCAGTGCCGGTGATGCCTTGTCCAGGTTTTAACTTAAATTTTCCTACAATTTCTTGATTTAAACCATAAGACGCTGCAAGAATAAGTTCGTCTGATTCTGGATCATAGGCATAAATGGAGCATACTTCGCAATTCAGACGTTTTGAGAGAATCGCAGTGACTTTTGACAATATCTTTTTATTGTCCTGACTGTATGCGAAAATACTTGTAATTTCTTTTAAAATTTGTAGAATTTTTGAACTCATGGGTTATAAATATTGTTGAGAAAAATAAATCTTCAAACAAAAATTATTGGAAAAAAATAAATATATGATATTTGACTTTGATTATAAGCTTTTAGATTTCCTTAGTCACGGGGAAGTGGAAATAGATTTAGGATGTGGAGACGGTTCTTTTTCTGTTGCTCTAGCTAAAAAAAATCCACAAAAAACAATAATTGCTGTTGATATACTTGGAGGACGATTAAAAAAGCTTGAAAAAAAGGCAATAACCTTACCTAATATTTTAGTTTTTAAATCAGAATCTCTTTTTTTTCTACAAATAATGCTTCCTGATTATTCTGCTGATATTATACATCTGCTTTGCCCGGATCCATGGCCTAAGGAAAAACATCGTTATCATCGGATATTGAGCTCGGAGTTTTCAGGAATTCTTTCAAGAAAATTAAAAAAAAATGGGATTTTTCACTTTTCCTCGGATTACGAACCATATATAGAAATTGCAGAAAGAATTTTTTCCCTGAATACAAACTTTGAAAAAATAGGAATCCCAGAAACAATATCAGGGCTAAAAACGGATTTTGAAATTCAATGGCTATCTCAGGGAAAAAATGTAAAGCATTTATGCTGGAAAACAAAATAAAAAAACCCTGTAAAAACAGGGTTTAAAAAAGGCTATTTTGTATTAGTTTATTCTCAGTTTACTGCGTTACCAGAAACTTCTACAAATTTCACACTTACTATTGGAATAATAAACCAGAAAACAGGAATACTGGATCTCGAAGAAACTAAGTCTAGAACTTTAGTTGCTCCCTGTTCTTTTCCCTTTTTCGTAACCATATCAACTACAGATGGAACATTTACAGTATCTTTCATAACAGCAATTGAACCCGGTTTTGCAGTATCACCTGTTAGTATAGGAAGCCACAAGAGGTAAACCCCCCAGTTGTCTCCATTTATATGAGATACATTATTTTCTGTAGAGGCAATCTTTTGGTCATTAAGCGTTGTTGCAACCTGCATACTTGCGCAACCAGTAATTGCAAGTACTGCAGCGACACAAGCAGCTACAAACATCATTTTTTTCATTTTTTTCTCCTTTTTTTTGCCTTTTTTTATATATCTAACTTACAAAAACATATAATGTTAACTAGAAATATCAAGAATAGAAGAAATTTATTTTTATTCTCACTTTATATCAAAAACGATATAACTATATGCTATATGATTAGTTGCCTCATTTTTCCTTAACCATGCATACTTTTCCGGAGGGGCAGTAACTCCAGCCAGTTGATTTGCTTCAACTACAATATGCCCCTTTGTAACCTGTAACGGATTATATATAGTATCCGGGTGCTTCTTCAAATATTCTGCCAGATATTTAATATTCTGTCCCCAGTCAAGATTTGAATCAGCAAGAATTTTCCAATTATTTTTTCTATCAAGCGAAAATTCATTGAAATATGCAATATAGTGAGGATAATATGTTAGCCCAGAACAAAATACGTATATTGGACAAAGTATCGTAAAAATTTTCACTAATTTATTTTTTTTTGCAATATTTCCGCATACAACACTCGAAAAAACAATTATAAATGGCATGCAAATAAGGAAATATCTAACTCCAAGTTGTGCCTTTAAAATAAAACTTAATAAACAGAAAAAATATAACGACGGTAAAAGTAAAAATAGAAATAAAGGATCATATAATATTGATATCACAGATCTTCTATGATTAAATAAAAATACAATAATTGATAGATAAAAAAGCATTTGAGTTCCTATTGGAATTTTAAACAACCATACGACAAAATAATAAGTCTTAAAACCTTCACCCCTCCTGGCATGTTTTCCTAACATGTATATGTTTCCAAAGGATTTCCCTATTTTTTGGTTATAAGATATCCAATCGAGTCCTTCAATCATAGGTGAAGGCAGAGGCAATGGAATTTTTCTTATAATTGGTATTCTCATCAGAGATTTAAATTCGTTGCTTTTAGGATTAAATGACTCTAGCGTCCTAAATGTTCCATTAAAAAAATATGCGGCATTAATTAAGAAAAAATTTATGACTATGAAAAAAATTAGATGCAATGCAAAGAATCTGCAAAATTTGCTTAATTGCAGAATGGACTTCTTCTTAAGAATAAAAAAAACCGTTTTCCAATATTTTAAAATTATAATTAAGAATAATAGCGGATACAAAAATAAAGATGTAAATTTTGATATAATAGCAAATGATACCGAAATGGAAAGAAAAAAAAGAGCAAACAAGGATCTTCTCTTAAAATATAAATATAAAGTATAAATACTTATAAATATTCCCCCCATTGCATAGATATCATTAGTAATTAATCTGGAATGAGCAATTATGTTAGGACTTACAGAAAATAAAAATGCCGCAAGAGTAGCTGCGTAGGTATTTAGTAAATTTTTCGTCCAGAAAAAAATAATTAATAAAACTAATAAAGAAAATAACATAGTCGGAATACGGGCAAAACCGTAGTAATAAATATAGGGAGGAATATGGACAGAAGGAAATTTTTTTTTGACAGCATCAGAAATGCTCATAGGAAGTGCATTTAATGCTGTCACCGGCATCTTACTGTCATCAAACCTTGAGGAATCCCCTTTTAAAATCTGTAAACCGTAATGCATGTGAGCGCCTTCATCAACAGTAAGCCCCATATTCCATGAACTCGTAAGTTGAATGAAGAACATTAGAGAACAGAACAATAATAATAATAATTTCTCTTTTTTCTGCATTAGAGTTTAAAAATATCCAGAAAGGCCTTTGCTATTAGCAAGTGACCGTTTAATCCAGGGTGAACTCTATCCCAGGCTAATACCATTGGGTGCAAATCCTTCAGAACGTTATCAAATACAGCCTGCGTATTAACAAATAGCGTTTTTCTGCGTTTTGCGATTTTCGCAACTGCTATGCCATATTCATCCATCATTTTTCTCATAGGTTCAGCCTTATTTGGTTCAATAAAATAAGGGGTCATCAGGATAATCCTTATTCCTTCGCTTTGCGATTTAAAAACAAGTTCATCGAGCGTTTCAGAGTACTCTTTTAATGATACATGTAAATCTTTTCTAGCTGGATTATCAAATTGCCTCCAGACATCATTTATTCCAATCATAATTGAAGCCCAATTCGGAGAAATTGACATTAAATCAGAGTCCCAACGCATTTTTAGATCCCTGACAGTATTACCGCTTATGCCAGCATTGAAAATACGAACTTTTAATGATGGATGAAACGCTTCAAGATGTGCATTAATAAGTGACACATAGCCATTGCCAAGGCAATTTCTTCTTTCTGCAATTGGACGACTCCTGCCGCAATCAGTAATCGAATCGCCTATAAAGACTATTTTTTCTCCTTTTTTTAGCATAAGATCTCCTTGTTATTTTAGTTTTTGAAATTATAATTATACTTCATTTTATTAAAATTGCACAGAAAATCTAAATCTTTATGTCTGGATATAGAAAAATTATTATCGTAGTTGTTTTCACCTTTTTATTCCTTCTTTCTACTCTTGTTGCAGCTGCACTGTTTATAACATGGGCTATTTTTGATAAAAATCCAACCGTATTATACACCCCTCATATTCCTGATATTGTCGTCTTAAATAATATAATACAAAAAATATCCAGTAATCTCTTAAATGAAGAGACAAGCCAACAGCTTATAGATCCAAATATTTTGCTTGTATTAGAATTAAACGAAAAAGAAGTTAATGAAATCATTCTTAGTGGCATACAGACGTATATAAATTCAGGGGAAAATCCCCAGGCATGTGAGCAACTTAAAAATTTCAGAATTAAATTCAAGGATGGTTTTTTCTATGCTGATTACAGTTTTCTAACTAATATCACTTCTCCATTCGGTTCATATATAAATATTCATTGTGTTTTTGTCCCAGAACTTTCCAATGATAATATTAACGTAAATGTTAGCTCTCTAAAAATTGGTGCGCTTTCTATGCCCTCTTCAAAGATTGATAAATTTATTCGTGATGCGATTAAAAAAGAAAAGAATAACAAGAATGTACAACTTTTCCTAAATTCAGTAAAGGAAATAAAGGTAAAAGATTCTAAATTGCTGATAAAGTATAGCCCTTCAGCTGCACTAAATCTTATTTTAAATCAGTCTAATTCAGCCCTCTAATTAGTAGGAAAATGTATAGAAATTTCTTAAAAAGAATTTTTGATATAATAATATCTATTGCATTTTTACCAATATTTATTCTACTTGCAATACCAATTGCAATATTTATTAAACTCGAATCAAAAGGACCAGTATTTTTTAAACAAAAACGTGCTGGTAAAAATGGAACCTATTTTGAAATTTTAAAATTTCGATCAATGTCCTCGTCTCCAGATGATGAAAAAAAAGAATTTGAACCAGGAGAAAAAAAGAGAATAACAAAAGTAGGCGCAATACTTAGAAAAACAAAATTAGATGAAATTCCCCAAATTATAAATGTAATAAAAGGAGAAATGTCGATTGTAGGTCCTCGTCCTGAAGTAAAAAAATACGTAGATGTTTATCCTGAAGAGTGGGAAAAAATATTGTCAATAAAACCTGGCATCACTGACCCTGCGTCGGTAAAATTTAGAAATGAAGAGGAATTACTCTCTAAAAGTTCTGATCCAGAACGTGAATATAAAGAAAATATTCTTCCCAAAAAACTCAAGCTTTACGAAGAATATATCTCAAATATTACGTTTATTAATGATTTAAAAATAATATTTAAAACAATTTTTACTGTGTTCTTTAAGTAATCTCATTATTTAAGATAAGGTTTTAACCTCATACAGGAAAGAAAAAAATAATATTTTCTTGAAATAGTCTTTTTATATGATAAAATTCCCATAAAGTATTAAAGCTGCATCAACTAAAAAATATGAAAAGTGAAAATCTTCCAAAAGGAACAGAAACTATCTTGCTGGTGGATGACCAGGATGCCATATGGGACTTCATGATTGAGGCATTACAAACACTTGGTTATACTGTGATTCTTGCCGAAAATGGACTGGATGCTGTGGAAATATATAAGGAAAATCCTAAAAAAATAGATTTGGTGATTCTTGATATGATAATGCCGAAATTAGGGGGTCACAGTACGTTTTACCAGATAAAAGCAATAGACCCCGATGCAAAAATCCTTCTATCTAGTGGCTATGTGTCAGAAGAGGAAGTCGATGATATACTAAAACAAGGTGCAAAGGGCTTTATCCCAAAACCACACAGGATAAGTGTAATTGCAAAGGAAATCAGACGGGTCCTCGACGAAGGGAAAGAAAAATAAATATGGTGCGCCCGGAAGGATTTGAACCTTCGACCTAATGATTAAGAGTCATCCGCTCTACCGCTGAGCTACGGGCGCGTAAACAAAGAAGAAGTTCAATAAGCTATCCTCTTATTTGTGATTTTCAAGTATATGTCAAAAAACTCTATAGAAAAAATTTCTGTTCATATTATAAGTCTCGGATGTCCTAAAAATTTAGTTGATACCGAGATAATGGCTGCCATTCTTTTAAAAAATGGATTTGCATTATCTTCTCAAGCTGATGAATCCCAGGTAATGTTGATAAATACATGTGCATTTATAAAAGCAGCGAGAGATGAAAGCTTGATGCATATAAAAAAAGCCTTGAAGTGGAAAAAAAGAAAAAAAAATCGGAAAATAATTCTATGTGGTTGTCTTAATCAGCTAAAAACAGACCAAAATTCAGAAAAAATTTTAAATGAAGTGGATTTAAGAATAAATTTAAATAACATAGAAAAAATAGCAGAAAAATTGAATGAATTATTTTACCCATCTCAAAAATTAGAAACTATAGTTGATGAAGCTGACTACTTACCGACTCCTAATACTCCACGATTAATTTTAACACCTCCTCACTATGCTTACTTAAAAATTGCAGATGGTTGTTCAAATCATTGCTCTTATTGCTCAATTCCACTTATAAGAGGAAAATTTCGTAGCAGAAAACAAAATGATTTAATAACAGAAGCGGAGAATCTCCTGAAAAATGGAACTAAGGAGATTATTCTTATTGCTCAGGATTCAACAAATTATGGCAATGACATTAATTACAAAAATGGCCTTGTCAAATTGTTAGACAGACTCGATAACTTGAATCCTGAAAAGTATTGGATAAGGCTTATGTATTGTCACCCAAAACATTTTTCAAATGATTTATTCTCTCTCTTAGAAAATTCAGAACACCTCTTGCCATATGTGGATCTTCCCCTTCAGCATATATCTGACAAAATACTCAAATCGATGAATAGAGGTGTAACTACTAAACAAACAAAGATATTAATAGAAAAACTGAGACAACTACGAAGAAAAGTCGCTATCAGAACTACATTTATCTGTGGTTATCCCGGAGAAACTGAAGATGATTTTCAGGAACTGCTCAATTTTGTAAAAGAAAGTTCTTTCGAAAGACTCGGCGCATTCATATACTCGCCAGAACCCGGCACAGCAGCTTTTTATATGGAAGATAAGGTTCCATCATTCGTTTCTGAAAAAAGACTATCAACCTTATTAAATACACAGAGAGAAATATCATTAGCCAATAATAAAAAAATGATTGGAAAAGAGATTGAAATCATTCTGGATAAAAAGTCTTCAGAAGATGTGTTCATTGGAAGATCTGTTTACGATGCACCTGATATAGATAATAACGTAGAACTAAAATCTAAGAAAAATTTAAAGACTGGCAACATACTTAAAGTAAAGGTAATTGGGGCAAGTGAATATGATTTACAGGCTCAATATTAATTATGGATATAGTCTCTAAACTGAAAAACTTATATTCTCAGCCTGATTTTATACCAGCCACGCTTGATGAAATTAAAAAAATTGGTTGGAGTGAAATAGATATAATTATTATTACCGGGGATGCTTATATTGATCATCCATCATTTGGCGTATCAATCATAGGCAGAGTTCTTATTGCAGCAGGATATAGAGTTGCCATAATTTCACAGCCAAATTGGAAAGATGAAAATTCTCTGAAAATATTTGGAAAACCCAGAATTGCCTTTGCAATAAGCTCTGGCAACATAGACTCTTATCTGAAAAACTACTCCGCCGCACGAAGATTCCGAAAAAATGATGATTATTCGGAAAATTCCAAAATCGGCTTGTGCCCCCCAAATACAGTAGTAAAATATTCTAATCTTGCAAGACAGGCATATCCTGGAGTTAGAATAATCATCGGCGGAATAGAGGCAAGTATGCGTCGCGCAGTATATTATGATTACTGGCATGATAGGATCAGACCATCAATCCTGCTTGAATCTAAAGCTGATTTTTTGATATACGGAATGGGCGAAAAAACTATCCTGGAATTAGTTGAAAGAATAAATTTATCTGAGAACTTAAATGATTTAAGGGGCATTGCAAGATTGCTCGGAACTAAAGAAGCAGAAAATATTATACCAGCTAAATGTCGTTTCTTGCCGTCTTTTGAAGACATCTTGAAAAATCCAGTAAAACTCATTGATGAGATGAAAATTATTGAGGAAGAGTCAAATCCATTTAATGCAAAACCTCTCCTACAAAAGCATAATGAACGAGTTCTACTAATTAATCCACCTCAGTTTCCTCTCTCTGCTGATGAACTGGATGCAATATATAAACTGCCTTTCGCATATTCGCCTCATCCAAAATACAAATCAAAAATACCAGCGTTTGATATGATAAAAAACTCAATAACTGCTGTAAGAGGTTGTCCGGGAGGATGTTCATTTTGCACGTTAGCTCTTCATCAGGGAAAATTTCTCCAATCAAGAAGCCCAGAATCTATAATTTGCGAAATTCGCAGGATTTCAAAAAAAGCGTTTTTTAAAGGCACCATCAGCGATATTGGCGGGCCCTCAGCGAACTGTTATTCCCTATCTCAACCCTTATCTGATAAATGTAAAAAATGCCGAAGAATATCGTGCCTATTTCCTGAAATCTGTTCAGAATTTAAAATTAATGATACCGTTTTTGCAAAAGTTCTCAGGAGAGCAAAAAGAGAACCGAATGTTAAAAATGTATTTGTAAGCTCAGGTCTTAGAACCGATATTGCCCTAAGGCAAAAAATGACAACAAAACAAATAATTAGGGAAAATGTTTCCGGACATTTAAAAATTGCTCCGGAACATCTTGATGATGAAGTATTAAAATTAATGAGAAAGAATAAATCAGAAGATTTCTTCAGATTTTTAAAAATATTCATAGAAGAGAGCAAATCAGCAGGAAAAGAACAATATATAGTTCCATATTTTATCGCAAACTTCCTGGGTTCAGGAGAAAAAGAGTTCGAAAAAATCAAAAACTTTTTGCGAAAATCGCAGTGGCGACTGCAGCAAGTTCAGGATTTTATCCCTCTCCCTATGACTCTTGCTTCAGCTATCTATTACTCGGAAAAAGATATTAACGGAAATCCAATAAAAGTAAATAAGGGATTACGTGAACGGAGAAAGCAGTTGTACTTGCTAAAAGGTAGGACTCTTAGTAACAATTTTTAATAGATGAAATTTGAAAACTATAAAGTAGTTATTATCTTAACTTCTTACAAAATTGTAATTTAATAAAAATAAAGAAGTCACAAAAATGTATTTTTTTTGGTGTTGGAAAAAATATATGAACTTACAAAAAAATATTTTTTTTAGCTATAATAACAAATATGTTCTATTGAAATATGGCATATAAATTGCTAAAAAAGCGGCAATCGTAAAAAATATTAAAGCAATTATAAAAAAAGAGGAGTAAGAAATGAGTGCAAGGCATCAAATGATTTGTGAGATTGCATCAGCAAAGGCAATTTCATCACCAAAGACTGGTGAAAAAGTAGATCTGGAAGCAATCTTCGGTACAAATATCTTTAGTGAAAATGAAATGCGAAAACGTCTTCCCAAAAATATTTTCAAAGCCTTAATGAAAACAATTAAAAACGATGAAAGACTTGATCCGGCGATTGCTGATGTAGTAGCCCAGGCTATGAAAAATTGGGCGCTGGAAAAAGGTGCTACACATTACGCACATGTATTTTATCCTCTTACTGGACTTACAGCTGAAAAACATGATAGTTTTCTTTCTCCAGATGGAAAAGGAGGTGCTGTTGCTGAATTTTCAGGTAAACAATTAATACAGGGAGAACCAGACGCCTCTTCATTCCCGTCAGGCGGTCTTCGCGCTACATTTGAAGCACGTGGTTATACGGCATGGGATGTTACAAGTCCTGCGTATATCCTTGAAAATCCCAACGGGAATACACTTTGTATTCCAACCGCATTTTGTTCATGGACAGGAGATGCCCTTGATAAAAAAACTCCTCTCCTGCGTTCAATGCAGGCCTTAAATAAACAAGCGCAAAGGATTTTAAAACTCTTTGGGCATAGTAATCCTGAATATGTTTTTGCTACTGCAGGACCGGAACAGGAATACTTTCTGATAGATAGGAAACTCTTTAGTCTTCGCCCTGATTTGATGATTGCTGGCAGAACTCTTTTTGGGGCAAAATCTCCGAAAGGACAGGAATTTGAAGACCAGTATTTTGGTGTCATTAATGAGAGAGTCCTTGCTTTTATGTTTGATGTGGAAAATCAATTGTACAAACTTGGAGTTCCTGTAAAAACACGTCATAATGAAGTTGCGCCAAGTCAATATGAAATTGCTCCAGTTTACGAAAATGCAAATGTCGCTGCAGATCATCAGCATCTTATAATGCAGACTCTTAAAAATACAGCTCATCGTTATGGACTTGCATGCTTGCTTCATGAAAAACCTTTTGCTGGGATAAATGGATCAGGAAAACATCTTAATTGGTCATTAGCATCAGGAAATATGAATCTCCTTGATCCAGGTGATAATCCTCATGATAATGCACAATTTCTCGTATTCTGCGCGGCAGTCATAAGAGCTGTCCATAAATACGCTCCTCTTCTTCGTGCTACGGTAGCTCACGCTGGTAATGATCATAGGCTTGGTGCAAATGAAGCACCTCCAGCAATAATATCCATCTATCTTGGGGATATGCTCACAGAAGTATTTGACCAGATAGAGAAAGGTAATATTAAAGGAAGTGGTAAGACTGGCTTCCTGGAAGTTGGAGTAGATAGTCTTCCTCCTCTTCCCAAAGATGCTGGAGACAGAAATCGCACAAGTCCATTTGCTTTCACTGGAAATAAATTTGAGTTTAGAGCTGTTGGCTCAAGTCAGTCCATTGCTGGACCTCTCGTGGTACTGAATACCATAGTTGCCGAATCTCTTGATTATATTGCAGATAAACTTGAAAAAATGACTGGCGGAAATATGGCAAAATTGAACGAAAATGTTCAATCCGTTATTAGAGATATTATAAAAGAGCATAAGGCTGTCATTTTCAATGGAGATAATTATTCCGAAAAATGGCATGCAGAAGCCAAAAAAAGAGGACTTCCCAATTTCTCAAATACTGTAGACGCCTTTAAACATGTAATATCGAACTCCGATACTTATGCGAATCTCTTCGAAAAATATCAGGTGCTCACAAAACGTGAATTTAACTCAAGAAATGATATTTATATTGAAAGGTATTGTAAAGAGATAAATACAGAAGCTCTTCTTGCCAAGCAGATAGCAAAAAATATGTTTTTACCAGCTGCCCATCGCAGACAAAATGAACTTGCTTCTACCGCACAGGCTCTTAAGGAAGTGGGAATAAAAAATCCAGATATAAGCTTCTTGAAAGAAATTACTGGAGATGTGGCAATACTCGAGAAAACAATACGCAAACTTGAAAAAGTAATTGAACACAAAGGCAAGGGCGAACTTATTGATCATGCAAAATACTATAGAGATGAAGTCATTCCAGTTATCAATGAACTGAGAGCAATTTCCGATAAACTCGAAGTCGCTATACCGGATGATCTCTGGCCGCTTCCAAGTTACCTTGAAATGTTATTCTTGAAATAAATAATTTCTTGGCTTTATTCTGGGTTACTCTCCCGTTATAGTTAATCTTTAGCGGGAGAGAGCCTGCATAAATAGATATAATGTAATGGCATTGATAGGGGGAAAATATGGACAATTTTGATAAAACTTTATCTGAAGAGCAAAGCCAAAGAGAACTACAGATATTATACAAGATAAGTAGAACTCTTGATTCAAGTCTTAATATGGAGGAAGTCCTTTATCCCATACTTGAATTCCTATATAAATATATGAATATGAATTATGGTACAATTACTATTTTACACAAAAAAACAGGAGAAATTTCGATAGAATCTTCATATGGTCTCCCCCCAGCTCAGGCAAAAAAAATAAAGTATAAACTTGGAGAAGGAGTTACCGGACACGTCATTATGACTGGAGAGCCTCAGATAATTCAACGCAAAAGCGAATCTCCTCTTGTCCTTGACAGAACGAAACGCGGAAAAGGCGCTGATACTTCATTCATATGCGTTCCTATAAAAGTTGATAATGAAGTTGCAGGAGCTTTAAGTGTAGATACTCCATTTAAAGATGAAATGTCACTCCAGAAAGATGCAAGGTTTTTGAGCGTTATTGCCTCAATGCTTGCTCAGGCGGTTAAGCTACGTCGCCAGGCACAGGAAGAACAGGAAAAATTATCAGAAGAAAATGAACGTTTACGCCTTGAACTCAAAGAGAAATTTAAGCCCGATAATATTATTGGAAACTCACATGAAATGCAAATTGTTTATGATCAAATTGCAAAAATTGCAAAGAGCGATTCTACTGCATTGATAATTGGAGAAACAGGAACAGGTAAGGAACTCGTTGCAAGTGCAATCCACTATAATAGCAACAGGGCTAAAAAACCTTTTGTGAAGGTTCACTGCGCCGCTCTCCCAGAAAATATCATTGAAAGTGAGCTTTTTGGACATTGTAAAGGTGCATTTACAGGAGCTTCCTCTGATAGAAAAGGCAGATTCGAAATGGCTGAAGGAGGCACTTTGTTCCTTGATGAAATAGGTGAAATATCTCAGATAGTTCAGGTTAAACTGCTCAGAGCTCTTCAAGAAAGAGAGATTGAAAGAGTAGGAGACTCCACTCCAATAAAAGTAAATATAAGATTGATTGCAGCAACAAATAAGAATTTAGCTGAAATGGTTGCAAATGGAAAATTTCGCGAAGACCTTTATTACCGACTGAACGTTTTCCCAATATATGTCCCACCGCTTCGAATGAGAAAGGCTGATATACTTCTTTTGGCAGAACACTTCCTAAAAATATATGCAGAAAAACAGGGACGAAAAATATCAAAAATATCTTCTAAGGTGTCAGAAATCTTAATGGCTTATAAATGGCCTGGAAACGTGCGTGAACTCGAAAATTGCATAGAAAGAGCTGTTTTAATTGCCGAAGGCGATACTATAGAAGCAATGCATTTACCACCAGCATTGCAACTTGCTACAACTAAATTTTCTTTTCAATCTCCAAATGAAGAAAGCGATAGCGCCAGTTTAGAAACTCAGGTAAACGCATTTGAAAGAGCTTTAATTCAGGAAGCCCTTGAAAAAAATAAATATAATGTAGCCGCTACAGCTAGAGCATTGAAAAGTACTCCTCGTATAATCTCATACAAGATCAATAAGTTGGGAATAAAATATCAATAAATAATATTTACTTGCAAATCAATTTATGTGATGTATTTTTTTTCTCGTGAAGGTTTTCGATAATTTCTCTAATCTTAGGAGTCATGTATGAAAAATAGAACAGGAATAGAATTATGGAAAAAACCTGATGGCATAAGATGGGTATGGGTAGAAAAAGAAAAACCAAATCAATTTGTTGCTCTGTATTTGAAACTCCAACTACCAGCTATCCCTGTATCGGCAAGTATTGCACTTTTCGCAGATACAAAATATAAACTCTATGTAAATGGCAAATTTGTCAATGCAGGACCAGCTCCGTTCTGGAAACCTGTTGTAATGATTGATGAATATGATCTAAAAAATTTTCTCGTTCAAGGGGAGAATCATATACTTGTAATCGCTCATTTTATTGGAGCGGATACAAAATATAATATGAAAGAATATCCTGGTGTAATTGCTCTATTTCAATCCGTTTGTGAAAAAAAAGAAATTATCATTCCAACCGGAGCAAAAGATTGGAAAATAATCGAGTTAAATTGTTGGAATTTTAATACTCCACGTAAAAATTGGGCTATTGAATATGTCGAAGAGCTAAATCTAAATCATCCTGACTTCAAAATATTATCAAATTTTGCTTCAGAAGATTATTACTCCGAAAATTCCAAAAAATATCCAGAAATACAATGGAGAAAACCACGTAGCTTTGAAAGAGATGATATTGAAATAAGAAAGAGACTTGTTCCTCCTCTGAGATGGAAAAATGACGAACTTACAACACCTAAAACTATTTTTAGAGGCAATACTGAACTATATAACTTACAGGATACAGCTGTGCGTCTCGACCATGAATTCGTATGGAAGGAATATGAAGAGGCTCAATATGAATATACCCGCGAAACTGTAAAGCTTGAACGCAGGATTGGTGAACCTGGATTCCTTATCCTTTATGATTTTAAAAGAATGATGGCAGGAGATCCAGCTGCAGAAATATTTGTTGAAAATCCGTGCAGACTTGAATTCGCAATGGCTGAAGATTTAACAGATTCTGGACGACCAATAGTCTGGCGCAATGGAGGACTCTATTACGCCAGATATCATCTTTCAGCAGGAATCAATAAAATCAGATTTTACCACTTCAATGGTTTTAGGTTTCTTTATCTCGTCTTTAAAGACGTCGTTGGCAAGGTTGAAATAAGAAAAGTTTCTTCTAAAAGTTGTCGAGCTAATTTAAATTACCAGGATGATTTTTCATCAAATGATAGACTTGCTGAAAGCGTATATCGAATTTGTCGGAGAAGCATAAAACTCAATACTCAAGCTTTTTGCTACGATTGTAATACGAGAGAACAAGGAACTTATCTTGGAGATGGAATTTGGATAACAGAAAGCGTTGGACATATGACAGGCGACTTTTCTCATCTCCGTCATCTTTGCCTTGCGGCAAATGACGAAATAAAGAAGACCGGACCTCTTTTAAATGCCAGTCTATTTGGAATGGCAACTCCACTTATTGATTATTGTTTTGTTCCTGTTATCGCACTTAAAAAGTATTACGAATTTACAGGCGATATAGATTGTGTGAAAGATTGTATAGAAACAGCCCGCGCCATAGTTCATAAGTTTCAAGAGTTCAAGGATGAAAATGGCTTTATAACACAGAAAAAAATAAAAGAAATTATGGGGAGCGATTTTAAAGGATTTTTATTTCTTGATCATCAAGGAAATGGTTGGCATCCAATGACAACGGTTGGGCTTGATAGAAGAGATATTAACTCTGGACTAAATTTCTATTATTTATGGGCATTGCAATCTTTATTAGTTCTCGAAAAAGTATTAGGAAACAATCCAGGAATTCTCGAAAAAGAAATTAAGGAACTTAAGAAAAAATCAAAAACTCTGTTTTTTATTAAGTCTGTAGGTCTTTTTGCTGATGCTGTGGACAAAAATATAAAAGACTTGCGATTTTCGCAAATATCCAATGCGCTCGGGATAATTTCTTCTGTCATAAAAGATGAAAGTGCTGAATATATTCTCAGAACAGTTCTTGATATTAACAGGCATACATGGGTTTCAATGGGAACTCCTTACAGCTATTTCTTCCTGGCAGAAGCTATTTCAAAGTGTAAAAAAGTTGTTCCTGAAGCAGTAAGATGTTTTAGTGAAGTTTTCAGAGGAATGTTAGATCGAGGAGCTACAACAACGTGGGAAAGTTGGAGAGCTGAAAATCATGATTCGAGAAATCACGCATGGAGTGCTCCAATGCCACATTTACTGCGTACTGCCGTTGTTGGAGCAAGAGCACTATCTCCAGGTTATAAGAAAATTATCTTTGAGCCAGTACTTAGTGCTTTTGATGACTTCTATCTTAAATTTATGATACCACAGGGTGAAATATCTGTAAAATGGGAAAAGAGTAGAGTTAATTTATACAATTTTTCCTTGATTTGTCCTCCCAATACCGAGGCATATCTTTATATAAAAGGAAAAACAAAACAAATCATAAGGAGCAATTCAAAAAAACGGAATTTTTTTGCTATGATTGAAAATTAATTTCGAGTCGTTTTACCATATTGATATCCATTAAGTGAATTTAGACGTAATTGACCGCAAAATTCAGCTTAATCTAAGTATTATCATTTTGTTTTTCTCGTTCTGCATTATGCCGACTAAATACAAAATATAGATCAATTTGCCAAAAATCAACACTGAATAATATTTTAAGTTCATGAGGGATTTTATTTGAAAAAACAATATCATAACTAATCTTATTATTCTATCATCATACTCGGAGGACAAAAAATGCTTAATCCAGATCAACAATTCTCTCTAAAATTCATAGAAGAAAATATAATTCCTAAAGATAAATATAAACCATTTCCCCCAGCATCTGAAAGAGAAGCATGGGAAACCATTCTAAAAAATCCTCTAAACCTAAAAAGAAAAAACTTTATCATCGAAAAGGCTGAGCAAATTCTCAAATTAGAATGGCAGGTAATACCGCTCTCAAGATTTTGTGATTTTATAAAGACAGGAGATAGAGATGCTTTTGAACGAATATATATGAAAAGACGTCAGCAATTAGCCTGTCTGGTTCTCGCTGTAGCCTTTACTCATGAACAGAAATACATTGAAAAAGTTGCAGATATGCTCTGGGCAATATGCGAAGAATCTTCATGGGCACTTTCTGCTCATGTTGACAGAAAAATTTTAGAAAATGGTAGTAAAGACCTATGTCCTGATCTAACTCAACCATCAGTTGATCTATTTGCATGTGAGACATCTGCTATTTTAGCAGAAGTTTTATTCCTTTTAAAAAAAGAATTGGATTCCCTTTCTCCAACAATATCCGAAAGAGTGGAAAAAGAAATTGAGCAAAGGATTCTACTACCGTTTGAACAGCGCTCAGATTTTCCATGGTTGCAAGCTAAAAACAACTGGACCAGCTGGTGCATTTCTAGCATCTTCATATCGGCAACTTATCTTATTAACGATTCAAAACGATTAGCTAAAATATTAAAACACGGATTAGAGCTTCTTCAACCATATATCGACGCTTATCCTCCTGATTTCTCTTGTGATGAAGGGCCTTCATACTGGGGAGTTTCCCCGGGAGCATTGCTGATTATTTTCGAAACCTTATATGCGCGGACTAATGGAATCTTAAATGTTTTTGATTCTAAAGAATTCGCAAAAATGGGAAAATATTTTTCAGATATGCATATCAATGGTCCATGGTTCTTTAATTATTCTGATACCCCAGCAAAAATATCTCGTCCTATCGTAAAGCCATACCGTTATGGAGAGAGGACAAAAAATGAAGAATTGAAGAATTTAGCATTACTTGCCTTGAGAAATTGGTCAGTAGATGGAGAACCTGATCCAAGCCTTGGTTTCAGCTCAGATCAAGGAAATCTTCTGTATGCTTTAAGAGAACTTTTTTGGGTCCCATTGGATATTAAACCTAAAAAATTAAAAAAAAGCCCCAGCATATGGTATCATCACGCCCAACTGCTAATTACAAGGGAAAAAAGATCCCCCGATTCCGGATTCGTTCTCGCAGTAAAAGGAGGAACAAATGCTGAAAGTCACAATCATATTGATGTCGGAGAATTTTTAATCTTCGCTGATGGTGAGCCTGTTATAGTAGACCCAGGTAGAGGCGAGTATAAAAGGCAAAACTTTTCCCACGAACGTTACAATATCTGGTGGAATGCTGGAAGAGGACACAATATCCTACAATTTGGAAAACATGAGCAGGCTTTGGGAAAAACTAAGCCAACAGTTTTGGACTTCAGAGACGATAAAAAAATTACGGAAATCGAATTCGATCTGACAGCTACTTTTGAAAAATCTGTTAATCTCATTTATTGGAGGAGAAAATATACATTAGTAAGAGATAATAAATCTATGATTAAAATTGTAGATAATTTTCAGCTTCAAAATCCTGTTTCAGTTTCACTGCCATTATATACCGTTCAAAAATTCTTAGATTCAAAGAATTCTATAAAATTCGTCTTGTCAAATGGAAGAAAAATTACTCTGAAATGGTCATCAGAATTCTACTCTGAATCAGAGAGCCTTCCGAATGACGATCCTTTCCTTATCAAATTTTGGGGAGGGGGCCTTATGAAAAAAATAACTCTAAAATCAAAAGAAAATCTCAATTCTGGCAGCCTCGTTTTAACTTTTTCTTGAAAGAATAGCTTATGGCATGAAATAATCAAATCCTCATTATATTCCTTTTTCTACCAAATTGTAATATTTTTTTACTTATAAATTTTTTATAATGTATTAATTGTAAATTATTTATATAAATACTATTAAAAAAATAGAAAAAATAGTAATTTTTTGCTTGACTTTTATTTTTGAGATATTATAATCAAATTAAAAAAAACAAAGGTTAAAGCACTTATGAAATATAAAATAGATAGAAAATTTGTGGCAGAGAGAGAAAAAGAATTTGAATCACTTTCTGCTGATAAAATCATTGATTGGGTTGCCTCCGAAATAGGGTTTGAGAATTTTATTTTGGCTTCCAGTATGAGCGTAGAAGGTCAGGTTCTTGCTGATATGCTTTTCAAAAAAAGCAAGAACGCAAGAATAGTTATGATTGATACAGGTAGGTTAAATCAAGAAACTTATGATACTGCTGACTGGACAAGAAAATATTATGGAGTGAACATTGAAGTTATTTTTCCTGACTCTATCGAAGTTGAAGAAATGGTAACAAAGTTTGGAGTTAATCTCTTTTATGATTCGGTCGATAAGCGTAAGTTTTGTTGCGAAATTCGCAAAATCAACCCATTGAAAAAGAAATTACTTGGCCTTAAGGCATGGATGACAGGTCTGAAACGTATAGATAATGAAAATAGGACAACTATTAGAAAGCTCGAATGGGATGAAAAGTTTAATCTTTTAAAATTAAATCCAATAGCAGATTGGACTGATGTGGAAATCTGGAATTATTTAGAAAAAAATAAAATAAAAATAAACCAACTTTATAAGTCAGGTTATAAAAGTATTGGATGTGCTTGTTGTACAAGACCGGTAAGGGAAGGGGAAGATGCTCGGGCAGGGAGATGGTGGTGGGAGGATAGAGCACATTCAGAGTGTGGTCTACATATAGTTAATGGAAAATTAGTCAGAAAAAACATAAAAAAAGAGGAGAATTAAAATGGATCATCTTGAAATTCTTGAATCTCATAGCATTCACATATTTAGAGAAGCATATAGGGAATTTAAAAATATTGTAATGTTATGGTCAATTGGAAAAGATAGCACTGTATTGCTATGGCTTGCAAGGAAAGCGTTTTTTGGACACGTTCCTATCCCGTTGATGCATATAGATACATCATATAAAATACCTGAAATGATTGAATACCGTAATAGAATAGCGGTAGAATGGAATTTAAACCTTATCGTAGGCCAAAATAAAAAGGCACTTGAAGAAAAATATACATTTCCGGACGGAAAGTGTGATAGAATTACCTGCTGCCGTCATCTCAAAACAGAAGCTTTAAGGCATACTTTAGCAGGAGATTGGGATAGAATGATTTTGAATAAAAATACAGGAAAATTAGAGCCATATCCAGGGAAAGAATCATTTACTGGAGTTATCGTGGGAGTAAGATCCGATGAAGAGGGGAGTCGTTCAAAGGAAAGATATTTTTCTCCGCGCGATAAAGAAAGTGATTGGAAAATTGATGAGCAACCACCAGAGTTATGGAATCAATATAAAACTGATTTTGCTCCTGGAACCCATGTTCGTATTCATCCGCTCCTTGATTGGACCGAATTGAATATATGGGAGTATATAGAACGCGAGAATATACCTATAATTTCATTATATTTTGATAAAGGGAATGGGAAAAGATATCGTTCACTTGGTTGCGCACCATGTACGGGACCTGTAGAATCAACAGCTAAGAATGTAAGTGAAATAGTAAAAGAACTAAAAAGCGGAAAATTTGCGAATATCGCAGAACGTTCTGGACGGGCTCAAGATAAGGAAGATGGTGGTGGGCTCGAGACACTCCGCAGAGAAGGGTATATGTAATGAAAAATAAATTTTATAAAAGGAATATTTTATGAATAATAAAGAAGTAACTGAATTTTTTAAAATAGTTATAGTGGGTCATGTTGACCACGGAAAAAGCACAGTAATAGGCAGATTACTTGCCGACACTAATTCTTTACCTGAAGGCAAACTCGAACAGGTAAAAGAACAATGTGCAAAAAATGCACGTCCATTTGAATATGCGTTTTTACTTGATGCATTGAAAGATGAACGAGCTCAGGGAATAACAATTGACATGGCCAGATGCTTCTTTAAAACGACAAAAAGAAAGTATCTGATTATGGACGCACCAGGGCATATTGAGTTTTTGAAAAACATGGTAACAGGAGCTGCACGGGCTGAAGCAGCTCTTCTTGTAATTGATGCTAATGAAGGAATTATGGAAAATTCCAAACGGCACGGTTATCTCCTCTCAATGCTCGGAATTAAGCAGATAGCAGTGCTTGTGAATAAAATGGATCTCGTAAATTACAGTAAAGAAAAATTTGACAAGCTTGTTTCAGAATATTCAAAATTTCTAAATACATTAAAAATAAAACCTCTGGCTTTTATTCCAATCAGCGCTGTAAATGGTGATAATATAGCTATAATGTCAAAGAATATGAACTGGTATAATGGCAAGAATGTCCTTGAATTGGTAGATCTTTTTGAAAAAAGTGCGGATAAGATTAATAAACCTTTCCGTATGCCGATTCAAGACATTTATAAATTTACTGAAGGCGGAGATGACCGAAGAATAGTAGCAGGAACTGTCGAAACAGGAACAATATCTGTCGGCGATACTGCAATCTTTTGGCCATCCGGGAAAGAATCTATAATAAACTCTATAGAAGAATTTAATGCGCCGAAAAGAAATTCAGTAGGACCTGAAAAAGCAACAGGATTCACTTTAAAAACGCAAATTTACATCAAACCCGGCGAAATAATGACAAAAAAAGGGGAAAAAATGCCTTACGTCAGCTCTAAATTTCAGGCAAATGTTTTCTGGATGGGGCGTTCTCCTTTTATAAAAGGCAAACGTTACAAGCTTAAGATAGGTTCTGATAGGACTTTCGCTGAACTTGTTGAAGTTGTAAATGTAATTGATGCGGCAGAACTAAATTCATTTAAAGGTAAACAGCAGTTAGATAGACACGACGTTGGATTATGTGTAATTGAGACAAGTAAGCCTGTAACTTTTGATTTGATTGATGAGATTGAATATACCGGAAGATTTGTGATAGTTGATAATTACGATATAGCCGGAGGTGGTATTATTGTCAAAAAAGCAGATGAAGCAGAAAGCCTTTTTATATCACACATTAAGCAAAGAGAATTTTCCTGGGAAAAAGGTTATATAAGCCCAAAACTTCGATCTATTCGAAATCATCATAAGGGAAAGTTTATTGTCTTGACAGGTGATGGTACAAAATTGGCACCAGAAACTTCAAAAATTCTAGAAGAAGAGCTTTTTAATATGCGTTTTAACACTTATTATATGGGGATTTCAAATATAAAACAAGGTCTTGAAATAGATCTCCTGGGAGAAATCTATGATAGAGAAGAACATATTCGGCGTATCGGAGAATTGGCAAGAATATTCACTGATGCCGGAATGATATTTATAACCTCTATTGAAAGATTGGATAAATTTGAAGCTGAAAAATTGCGACTGCTTAACTCCCCAAATGAAATAATTATTGTTAATATGTCTGATGAAATACTCGAAAAAGCAGATTTTAATTTTAGTTCAAAAAACTCTTCGGCAGAAATAGTAAATGGTATCTTAAAATTATTAGGAACATCTAATGTAATTCCAAATTATGTAATATAAAAAAAATATAAATATGAATTTAAAAAATAAATGTCAATCAATTAATATCTATAGCAAAATTTATTATTTTGTGCATAGTTCATTTTTCATAAAGTCAATATTTCTAACTTCATTTTTATCCCTCACGTATATGCTTATTTTTATAATGCCTGAAATTAATTCTCAAACAGTTTCAACTATTCATAATGATATTAATATTTTTATAATTCTTATTACGTTTTTTTCTTTAAGTTTCCTTATTGCAGTGATATCTGTTTTAGCAGGGATAGGTGGTGGGATATTGTTTACACCGTTAATGATGGCCTTCTCTAATATTGATAGTACCTTGATTCGGGGGACAGGTCTTATTGTAGCTATGTTTAGCGGGTTAATCTCTACTGGACCTTTTATGAGAAGTGGACTTGCCAATTTCCGTTTAACGTTGTTACTGGCATCCACATTTGGCGTTGGTGCTATATTTGGGTCGAATATATCCATAGCCTTGAGCTCCGAATTTGGTTTCTTTGGGGAGGCATTAATCCGTTTTTTGCTGTCGTTGTTATTATTTGGGTTAAGTATTTATTTTATAGTCGGGGTAAAAAAAATTGAGTGGCCTGAATCTCGAGAATCTTGTCTGCTTACTAAATTACTTAGTTTGAGATTGCCTTATCACGAGAAAACCATAAACAAAGTCGTATCATACCATATAAATAATACATTACTTGGGATTTCTTCTATTTTAGTTGTAGGATTCATTTCTGGTTTTTTTGGATTAGGCGGAGGTTGGGCAATCGTCCCCATACAGAATCTGATTATGTCAGTGCCATTGAAAGTTGCTTGCGCAAATAGCGGGGTTTTAATCGGAATGGGTGATTCCATAGCAATTTGGCCTTACATCAGAGAGGGAGCAATAATACCTTTATTTGTCACGCCATGGATGGTGGGGCAAGTTTTTGGCGGAATTATCGGGGCTAAGTATCTTTCTGACATAAAAGCAAAAAATATTAGATATATTCTCATCGGTATAATGCTTTTTACTTCTTTTAGTCTTGCGATGAAATCATTTATATTATTTAAAATTATAGGTAATTTTCATTGGACAATATACCTACTTGTATTTCTATCTATTTTTGTATCAGTTTTCTTACTTTATAAAAAATCTGAAAGAAAAGTTGAAACAGTAACCTCTTCTCACATTTTTGAAGAGGATTTAAGACCTTTAATACATAAATCTCAACTTGTTTATGGGAATATTGTGTATTATCTCACCGGATTATCTGCAATATTTTCTCTGATATTTTTAATCCTTGCATTTTTATCTCAGAAAATGTCTTTTTTTGAACAAAAGTCTATTATTTATAAAATTTTTATCGGCGTAAAATTAAATGAAATATGGAATAATTTTTCACTTTTTAATGAAGGATTCTCAATACTTTTCAAACTTGATTTATGGACGATTGCGCTGACAGTTTTAGGCTGCCTTTCGCCTGCATTAGCATTGGTATTTTCTGTATTCCATTTAATTAAGGAAAAATCATTTGTATTTTCTTTGCTTTCGTTGTGGATAATTTTTCTCATCGCTTTATCTGCAACAGGTATACTAACTTTTCACTAACAGGGAGTAAAAACATAAAATGAAGCAAAAGACATTAGATAAAATAAATGAAAAAATAAATTTACTCGACACTGCTTCCGCGAATTTCGCAAATAAACTAATAGGAACAAATGAGATGAAAAAAGTTTCCGCCCCACTTGGAATTTATGAACAGCGAAATTCATTATTTATGATGAGAATAAGAATTCCAGGAGGAGAGCTTTCTCTTGAAAAATTGAAAGAAATAATTCAAATACTAAAGTCAAATCAAATAGAAAAATTACATATTACAACAAGACAAGACCTACAATTGCATGATGTTTTGCCGGGGAAACTTGCGAAAATCGCAAGAGAATTTTTGAATATTTCTATGCCATTTTATGGCGGAGGTGGCGATACGCTTAGAAATATTACAGCATGCCCACATGGATTATTTTATAATAATTCAGTTTTTGACACAGTTCCCTATGCAGCCTTGCTTAATTCTTATCTTATGGATTATGATAGAGCATTTGATTTACCAAGGAAATTTAAGATAAATATTTCTTGCTGTCCGGATGATTTTTCGATGGCGAAATTTACTGATATAGGTTTTATTGCGAAAATCGCAAATGGAAGAAGAGGTTTTGAGGTTTATTCAGGTGGTGGTATGGGCAGAGAGAGTTATGCAGGAATAAAAATATCTGATTTTATAAGCGATGATGAACTTTTGCTATATTCAGTAGCCGCAATTAATTTATTTTATAAATGTGGAAATAGAGAAAATCGTCTTAAAGCGCGTTTGAGGTTTGTTTTAATTGAAAAGGGAGAGGACTTTTTTAGGAATGAATTTGAAAAACAATTAAATGATGCCCGAAATCTCTCTCTCAAATTTCAGCTGGATGAGATTTATAAAACTATAACGTCAGGCAAAGAAAAATACTTTGCCAGACTTTTCATACCGAATGGTAATCTCTCCTTAAAAATTCTCGAAAAAATAGTCAAAAATGCTGAATTGTATGCTGCGGAATCTTTGCGATTTTCGCAAAATCAAGATGTCTTTGTGATTTTCTCAGATTCTCAGAAAAAGGAAGAATTCTGCAATATATTCCCCGAATTTTCCAGTCATAAAATTAGCGGGCTTATAAAATCATGCATTGGAGCTTCAACATGCAAAATTGGACTGCTCGATACACAGAAGGATTCAAATGCAATTTCAAATCGCATTTATGAGTATTTACAAGAAATCAAATTAGATGAAAGTAAATTAAACTTCATAGTTGATAAAATTCTAAATAACATTAAACTATCTGGTTGTCAGAATTCCTGCGGTTTAAATAGGGCAGTTAGTTTTGGTTTTCAAGGGATTAAAAAAAATATCAATGGAAAAGTTGAAAATTTTTATATTTTTCAGAATCAAGGTTCAGTATCCAGTGGGGAATTATCCAGAAATACAGGAATAGAAGTAAAAGCTGATGATATGCCTGAATTTGTTTTAAATATTATAAAAAATTTAATCGATGATTTGAAATGAAAGTTTCAACGAAAACCAGATATGCTTTGCGACTTATGTTACAACTCGCATTAGATTATGGGAAAAATGTCTCTATGCTTGGTGATATAGCAAAACGTGAAGGTTTGTCGGAAAAATATTTGAGTTTAATTGTTATTCCACTTAGAGCAAATAAACTTATCAATTCAGTTCGCGGAGCAAAAGGAGGATATTTCTTAACCAAACCACCATCTGAAATTACAGTTAAAGATATTTTTGAATCTACTGATGGGGCTATTTGTACCGTTGACTGTAATAAATCCGGTAAAAAATGTGAAAAGGTTGGAAATTGCATTACAAAGGAAGTTTGGATTAAACTTGATGAAACAATAAAAAATACCATGGAAAATATAAGTTTACAGGATTTAGTTGACCTGTACAATAAAAAGAATAAAACACAGATAAATTATGAAATATAAAGTAAAGGAGAAAGAAAATGGCAGTTTATAAAAGTATAACAGAGGCAGTTGGTAGAACCCCAATGGTAAGATTAAACAGGATAACAGAGGGGCTCAAGGCAAATATATACGGAAAAATGGAGTCAATGAATCCCCTTGGCAGTGTGAAAGATAGAATCGGTGTAGCAATGATAAATGCCGCAGAGAAAAAAGGCCTCTTAAAACCTGGGGCCACGATTATTGAGCCTACAAGTGGCAATACCGGAATTGCGTTGGCTTTTGTTGCCGCAGCGCGTGGTTACAAACTCATACTTACTATGCCTGATACGATGAGCCTTGAAAGGAGAAAGCTCCTTCAAATTTTAGGCGCCGAATTAGTCCTTACTCCGGGCGAAAAAGGAATGAAAGGCGCAGTTGAGAAAGCTGAAGAAATCCATTCAAAAATTCCGGGTTCCTTTATGCCTCAGCAATTTAAGAATCCAGCAAATCCGGAAATTCACAGAAAGACAACTGCACTTGAAATCTGGGAAGACCTCAATGGAAAAGTAGATATACTCGTTGCCGGAGTAGGAACTGGAGGTACAATTACAGGAATTTCGGAAATCATTAAAAAAAAGAAAAAAGATTTTAAGGCGATTGCAGTTGAACCGATAGATTCACCTGTTCTATCCGGCGGACAACCAGGTCCGCATAAAATTCAGGGAATAGGAGCCGGATTTATTCCTGATATTCTAAAAAAAGACTTACTTGATGAGATAATTCAGGTAAGGCATACTGACGCCGGTGAAACCTCCAGAAAATTAGCACGCCTCGAAGGAATCCTTTGTGGAATTTCTGCAGGTGCAAATGTATGGGCTGCTATGCAGGTTGCGGCGCGCCCTGAAAATGAGGGGAAAAATATTGTTACTATAATTTGTGATACGGGTGAACGTTACCTTTCAACATGGTTATTTGAATCAGAATAATTAGAGTAAAACATAACTTATATAAAACTCTATGAAAATTGACATACCATCACATATAATTAACGCTTACTCCGTGCTCGATGGAGAACAAATTTCCTACGAAGAAGCGCTGGAACTAATAAAAACAAATTTACCATATAACTTAGACTTGTATTCTCTTGCAAATAAGGTCAAAATAAAATTTACAGGAAAAGGACTCTCTACATGTGAAATTGTAAATGCAAAATCAGGAGCATGTAGCGAAGATTGTTCCTTTTGTGCTCAATCTGCTCATTTTCAAACGGGAAAACCTGTCTATCCGCTTAAACCTAAGAATGAACTTTTGAAAGCTGCGAAAATCGCAAAAGAACATGGAGCTAACGCTTTTTGTATAGTCGTAAGCGGTCTTGGCTACAAAAAAGTAAATAATGAATTTAAATCTATCATTGATGCTGCAAAGGCAATTATAGCTGAAACCGGAATGGAATTGCATTGTTCTATCGGAATTTTATCTGAAGAAACAGCCTTTATGCTAAAAGAAGCCGGAGTTAAAATGATAAATCACAATATAGAGTCTGCCCCTTCATTCTTTGATAAAATTTGCTCTACTCATAGTATAAGAGATAGAATTAATACGATAAAAGTTGCAAAACATGTAGGTTTGCAGGTTTGTTGTGGCGGAATTTTTGGACTTGGAGAAAACCCCGAACAAAGGGTTGAATTCGCATTTACTCTGAAAGAGCTTGATGTAGATGGGATTCCCATAAATATCCATCAAAAAATAGAAGGAACTCGCGCGCCAGAAACTAATATTTCACCAATTGAAGCTCTTAATGCAATTGCTATCTTACGACTTATAAATCCATCAAAAAAAATAAAAATCGCAGCTGGAAGAAATACTTTCTTTGCAGATTATCAAGCTCTTTTATTTTATGCAGGAGCCGACGGGATGCTAATAGGAAATTATCTCACTATAAATGGCAGAAACATTGATGATGACCAGAAACTAATAACCCAGTTAAAAGGAATGTAAAAATGAGAAGTTTATCAATAGCAAATCATAATTTTAAAAATAGGCTTTTTATCGGAACAGGAAAATTCTCATCATATAAAATTATGAAAGAGGCAATTATCGCTTCAAAAACAGAACTTGTAACAGTCTCCTTAAGCAGAGTGGACCTCTCAAAATCAGAAGATGACCTGATTTCTGTAATCCCGGAAAATATAAAAATAGTGGTAAACACTTCAGGCGCAAGAAATGCAAAAGAAGCTGTAATAATTGCGAAAATCGCAAAAGAAGCCGGATTCGATTGGATTAAACTGGAAATTCATCCTGACAGAAAAACCTTATTGCCAGATCCAATAGAGACATTTAAAGCAGCAGAGGAAATAATAAAAATGGGTTGTATAGTGATGCCGTATATAAACGCAGATCCAGTGTTTTGTAAGAGATTAGAAGATATCGGGGTACAATGCGTCATGCCTCTTGGTTCGTTAATTGGAAGCAATCAGGGGTTACAAACTGAATATATGCTGAAAATAATAATTGAACAATCAAATATTCCAGTGATAATTGATGCTGGAATTGGAAGTCCTGCGGATGCTGCTAAAGCAATTGAACTTGGTGCAGACGCTGTCCTTGTTAACACAGCTATAGCCTCAGCAGAAGATCCTGTAAAAATAGCTGAAGCTTTTTATTTAGCTGTGCTGGCGTCGGACAAAGCAATATCCGCTGGATTAGCTGGGAAAAACAATTATGCTATACCAACATCACCCGTAAATTTTTAAAAGAACAAAATATGCACAACGAAAACAGCAATTATTATATTGATTTCTTATTAAAGAAAAGAAACTATACGCTTTCTGATATTTCTGATATTGAGTTTATATTATCAAATGATACAGAAAAACATTGGAATTTAATAAAAGAAAAGGCAAAAGAAATAAAAAATTGTCAGTTTGGCAAAACAGTCAGGCTATATCGCCCAATTTACGTGTCAAATTACTGTGTGAATGATTGCGAATACTGCGGTTGCGCCACGTCCGTAAATAGAGAAAGAAAAGTACTTTCTGAAGATGAGATAATAAATGAGTGTGAAAAGACAAAACGCGAGGGATTCGATTCAATATTGCTTGTTTCAGGTGAAGATTCTTCAAAAACAAATACAGATTACCTTGTCAGGGCGGTGAAAATTATGAAAAAGTATTTTTCATTTGTCGCAATTGAGGCAGGTAGCTTCAGTTTAGATGATTGTAAAAGACTCCTTTTTTCTGGAGTAGATTCATTTGTTCTTTATCAAGAGACATTTGATAGAAAAATATATGAATCTATCCATAAAGGCCCCAAAAAAGACTATGACAAACGCATTAAAGCTATTTTTGATGCAGCAGACGCCGGGTTTCAATCGCTTGGTTTTGGTATATTGCTTGGAATAGCCGACTGGAAATCGGATATAGTTGCCCTTGCGAATTTCGCATATGAATTCAGAAAGAAATATTGGGATAGGACAATAAGCTTTTCATTTCCAAGATTGAGACCTCCTGCTGAAGAGAAGTTTCCAAAATTTAAAGTTACAGAGCACACTCTTGAAAAAATTTTCATATTGTTTAGATTGTTGTTTCCAGATGCTGAATTAAATGTATCTACAAGGGAAAGACCCGAATTCAGAAATAATATTGTGAAATATGCCGCAACCACAATGAGCGCTGCATCAGGTACTTATCCCGGGGCATATTCAGGTATTAAAAAAGAACTCGAACAGTTTGAAATACAAGATACACGAACAGTGAAAGAAATATGTGAAGATATTGAACGGCTCGGCTTACAGCCAATTTTTAAATATTGGGACAGGGCATTTTCTCTTTCACTGTAAAAGGAATATTATGGAATTCATAGAAAATTTTTTGGTCTCATTGTGGGACTTGCTTAATCAAATGGCTTATCCCTTGATTTTTGGTTATCTTATTGCAGGTGTGCTCGATCAGTTTTTCAGTATTGATCTAATTGTTAAGTTGTTATCAGGAAATAAGATGTGGCAGTCAATAAAGGCAGCCCTCTTTGGAATTCCATTGCCTTTGTGTTCGTGCAGTGTCTTGCCAGTAGCTGAAACTCTCAGACAAAAAGGTGTAGGGAGGGGAGCTATTACATCTTTTGTTATATCAACTCCTCAGACAGGAATAGATAGCATAATAGTAACTTATGGAGCTCTTGGTATACCATTTGCTCTTTTCAAAGCTCTTGCTGCCTTTTTTTCAGGAGTTATAGGTGGTTTTTTTGTAGACTTCTTCTATTCAGGTCAGGATGTTAAAATTATTAATCAAGATGAGAAAGATTCAGAACATTGTTGTGCTTGTAAAGAAAATGCTGTTCAGCATAGTCTAAATTCTTCTATTTTTGCGAAAATCGCAGGAATTATAAGATACGCATTTTTTACCCTTCCCGCTGAAACTTCTTTGTATCTTTTAATAGGTTTTGTTGTTGGGACTCTATTGAATATTTTCATTCCTGAGAATTTTTTTGAAAGATTCATTGGAAATCAAATTCTTGAAATAATAGCTGTGCTTATTTTTAGTATTCCTGTTTATGTTTGTGCTAGTGCCTCTGTTCCGGTTGCTCTGGTTTTACTATTGAAGGGGCTTAGCCCTGGAGCGGTATTTGTTTTCCTTATGTGTGGTCCTGCTTCAAATACAGTATCATTGATTTTTATGCAAAGGATTTTGGGCGTAAAAGGACTTTTTATTTACATTATTTCTCTTGTTTCAACAGCTTTAATATTTGGACTAATGATAAACTATCTTTTCTTGGAACTTAAAATCTATTCTATTTCTAACTGTCATTTAACAACGGATAAAACCCCGTTCGAATATTTAGCCACTATAATATTGATATTAATGGTTTTTTGGGGACTTCTTAATAAATACTGTAAAGAGCTATTTCTAAATCGAAATAGGAGAGGTAAAAATGAGAATATTCATTAATGCTGTTCCAGAAGAAGTGGAAGATATGACTAAACTTTCAGAGCTTTTGAAAAAAAAATCGTATGATGGAAAAAAAAGCATTGTAGTGATCTTAAACGATAATTTAGTTGAAAAAGAAAAATATGAAGAGATATTACTCAAACAAGATGACAAAATAGAATTATTTTCATTCGTTCAGGGGGGCTAATTATCTTTCTTTTATGGAGTCATTTGCCTCTATGTAAAAATATGATAGAGATGAAAATAAAATCTCAGGCAAATATTATAATTATATTTATCGTGGATCCCCCTAATGTTGAGCTATTTTATTGATTGAAAAAAAATAATTATATTTAATTATGAATGATAATTTATTTAAAAAAGAGAAAGTCAAATATATAGGAAATATAAAACAATTTGCCACGGTAAATCACTATCGATTTAATGATGGGCCAGGGATGAACATGAGAGCAGTAGAAGTAAATAACAGTTCAGGTATTGTATTCACTGTTCTTCCCGACCGGGGAATGGACATATCAGGATTTTCATACAAAGGAATTAACTTATCTTTCTTAACACCAAATTCAGATATTTCGCCTTCATTCTATGAGCCCGAAGGCTTAGGATGGTTAAGGACATTTAATGGGGGGCTTTTAACAACCTGTGGGTTGACCCATTTTGGACCTCCTTATATAGAAAAAACTAATGGTGAACATTATGGATTGCACGGAAGATATTCAAATTTACCGGCAAAACAATTCAGCGATAATTCCAGATGGATAGGCGATATATATTATGTTCAACTTAGAGCTATTATTGAGGAAGCAAGGCTTTTTGGATATAAACTTAGATTAACAAGAACAATTACCTGTAAAACAGGAGAGGCTGCTTTATCAATAGATGATTGTGTTGAAAATTTTGGAGAAGAAAAAAGCCCAATTATGCTTCTTTATCATATCAATATAGGCTATCCATTTCTTTGTGAGGAAACGGAAGTTCAGATTGATAGTGTAAAAGCAGAACCTCGTGATGAGATTTCTAAAAAGGGATTTGAAAAGAGATTCAAAGCAGAGATGCCTCAAAAGGGATTTAAAGAACAGGTCTTTTTCTACAAGTTAAAATCTGATAAGATGGGCTTAGCTGAAGTAAAAGTTTTCAATAAAAGATTGGGACTAATTTTGAAAGTAGAGTATGATAGTATTTCTCTTCCTTACCTTACTCAATGGAAAATGTGTGGAATTTCGGATTATGTTATGGGGATTGAACCGTGTAATGCTCCAGTCTTAGATAGAAATTATCTGAAAGAAAAAAAATTAATCCAGTACCTTTTGCCTGGAAAAAGTAAAAAATTTAAATTGAGAATATCAGTAGAAGAAGTCTGAAAACAAGTTGTACGCTGTTTATAACCTGGATTTCTTTTTTATGATTTAACAGCGAATGAACCTGTGCATAATGAGGAGAAGATATTGAACTAATGAAAAATTGATATGTAAATTTTAATGAAAAATTCGAGTAGTAAGAAGCATAATCTTCAGGAATTAACATCTTTTACAGATTCAGTCTATTCTGATTTGCAATGATAAATATATCAATAAACAGAATTCTCATAAGTTAAAAATTCAGCTCAAAACTCTATCCCTATTCTTGCTTTTAAACCATTTTTATAATAGTGCTTTATTTCTTTCATTTCAGTTACAAGTTGAGCCATAGATATTACTTTCTTTGATGCACCGCGTCCGGTGAGTATAAGTTCAGTTTTATCTGATTTTCTCTCAATTAAATCAATTAATAAACTTTCATCAATGAGTCCACACTTAATTGCAGGAAAAATTTCATCCACAATTACAACATCATATTTACCGGATTCAGTTATTTTTATAATTTCAAGGAGAGCATTTTGGGAATCTTCTATATCTTTTTTTTCCGGAGCCTTCTTAAAAAAACGTCCCCTACCATAACTTTTTACATATATATTGGGTGAATTTAGTTTCTGAATGAATTTAATTTCCGAACTGTTGCCTTTTTTTATAAATTGAGCTATAAAAACTTTCAAATTAGCGCCTAACGCTCGTATTGCAAGACCAAAAGCTGCGGTAGTTTTTCCCTTGCCATTCCCAGTATAAATTTGGATCATTCCTTCTTTTTTCATTTTTTTTAGCTGAAAAACAAAAAAAATAATGTAAATTCTAATTCTTATAAATAATTTTTTTAATAATATTATCTCAAAATGAAACTTTTCTAAAAAAAAACTGTCATTTAATATGGAATTCAGTGAATTTGATATAGAACTTGTAAAGAGAGCCAGAGAAGGTTCTCAAGAGGCCTTTGAAGAATTAATAAGGAGGCATTCAAGATATATGTTTGGAATTGCATATGGCCTGCTTAATACAACTGAAGATGCGGAGGAGATCGTTCAGGACGCTTTTTTAAAAGCGTATAGAAATTTACAGTCGCTTAGAGACGATAAGCTTTTTTTTAGCTGGCTATGCAGAATTACATTGAATATGTCAAGAAATCGGTATAATTGGAACAAAATAAGAGGAAAAGGGCAAAATGTCAGCATAAATGAAGGAGTAAGTGCTGACAATGAAAATAAAGGTGAAATGGAGCTTTTATCTGATTTGGCTCAACCAGATAAAGAACTCGAAAAGAAAGAAATAGAAAAATTCATATTGCAAGCGATGGAATCTTTGCCTGAAATATTTCGAGAACCCTTAGTCCTAAGGCACATAAAAGATTTAAGTTATAAAGAAATTGCAGATATCCTGAATTTAAATATAGATACTGTAAAAACGAGAATTTCAAGAGGCCGGGCTATCCTGGCCAGTAAAATAAAAAATAAAATATGAAAGAAAAAGAAAAATTTGAAAAATGTCCTGATTTCGAAGTATTAAGTGCTTTTTCTGATTCGGAAATAGATAAAGAAAGTGTAGAATATCAGCATATTCAAGCATGCCCAATTTGTCAGAAAAGACTTGATGGACTGAAAAAGCTTAATTTTGCCATAAGTTCGAGTCTTATTGATGTCATTCAAGGTAAAGATATTGAGGAAAAAGTTATAAAAGCCCTGAATTATGAGAAGAAACGAGAATCATTTAACATAGAGAATTATTTGCAATTCTTTCTCAGAATTGCTGCTGTATTTGCGATTTTCGCACTTGTAATTTTTTATTTTTCTAAACTTTTGATAAAAAAGGAAGAGAATTTTTCTTCTATTACCTCAAAAGTTAGCTCTGAAAACGAAACAAAGAAGGATTCGACTCAAACAAAACAAAAAAACATTCAAATTTCTTCCAAAATACATGATACTTCAATCACATCACCATTAAATGGATTTAATATTAATGACGTTAAATCAACAGGTACAGGTACAGAAATGGATTTCCATAAGGTTTTATTTGACGATAATAAGACAGGAAGTGCTTTTATAAAACCCGTGGTAAAACACAATTGGATATGGAATGAGGAAAATAAACAAATGCCGATTGTGAAACAAATTATAGAAAAATATGGAGAGATACAGAATATATCCGAAAATACTTTTTATATAAACATCACAAAGGAAAATCTTGTTAAATTGGTAAGAAAAATAAAAAACTTTGGTTTTAAGCTCCTGTCAGATGAAGAGCCAATGCCTGAAACTACTATATTCGCTGGTAACCCTGACGAAGTAGTCCAGTATTGTGCGACTTTTATATGCAAACAGTGAAAAATTTGGGCTATTTTTTTATAGCAAAAATTCAGGTATAAATTAAAAAATTAGGCCAGAAGTATAAAAAACTATTCTCTTTAAGCAAATTTTTTTACTTATCTTTTTTTTTACCTCTTTATACTTGCATTTCTGTTTAACATTATTTATCTTTTTATGTTCAGAATTTATTAATTATCTAAATTGCTATGTATAAACTGAAGTACAAATATTATCAAAATACCATTCGTCTATTTACTGTTACATTTGTTTTTTCTTTAAAGTATTATTTGAGCGCCGCTGATTTAACAGTTGGATTTCAAAAAGAATTCTCCCAAATCCAGGAAGCATTAGATAAAGCTCAACCTGGTGATAAAATCCTTGTTTATCCTAAAAAAGATGGTCTCTCGTATGAAAAAGTTGCTCTTTCTATAAGTAAATCCAATCTTTCTATAATAGCAGTAAATGAAGGAGAGAAAAAAATAATTTTAGATGGACAAAATAGTTCTTATAGTGGTATAGGTTCCACACCAAGAGCTATTATACAATTTAATAAAAATGCAGATAACTGTATAGTAGAAGGGTTCGAACTTTTGGGAGCACATAATGAGAGCCATAATGCCGCTGGAATTCGCATCAATCAAGCAAATAAAATTATGATTCGTTCGTGTTCTATCCACGATAATGATATGGGAATAATGTCTAATGGCGATGGCACTCCGAATACAGCAAAAGATCAAATAATTGAAAACTGTTTAATTTATCGTAATGGAAGCAGCGGGTTACCAGGCCAGAGTCATAATCTTTATCTTGGTGGTACAAATGTTTTAATTCGCGGATCTGAAATCCATTCAAGCTTAACTGGTCATAATATAAAAAGTAGAGCTCATAAAATCATTATTTCTGCCTCTTATATTCACGATTCTGCAAACCGTGAAATTGATTTAGTTGATGCGGAAGGCGATACTGATAGGTCGGATAGCGACGCAATCATTATTGGAAATATTATTGTGAAATCTAAATTTTGTCCTGGAAATCGAACAGTAATTCATTTTGGACAAGATGGAAGCTGTGAACGCAATGGTACTTTGTATCTAATTAACAATACTATAATAACTCCTTATGTTGCACCTGTTGTTCACTTTTCCTCTCTCAAAACATACGGTAAGTTTTTTAATAACATTGTATATGATGGAGGAACTCATTGTAATGGACAAACCTTTATCAAACTACCTATCTCGAATGATTTCAAATGTATTACAGGTTCGACAAATTGGTTTTCATCAGGCTTTAAAACTTCTATTCATGCTTTTTCATCTCTCAAAAATTCATTGGTAGGTAATAAGTATTTCTCTATTCAGTTTATAAATTCTGAAAAGGGAGATTACCAGATTATGAATAAATCTGAATTCATTGGGAAAGGCCTCCCTTTATCAGAAGATATTATTCAAGCCATTAGTGGGAACTTTTTTGAATATAAGCATCCACAAAAATATGAAGTTCGGATTATGAAAGAAAAAATGGATTTAGGAGCTTGCGAATTTAGCAAATAAAGTTTTCCCCTTAACAAACAATAGACCTCTATTTCCTGATATTTTTGAATATTGCATTTTTATGCACAATTATTTTTCTAAAAAAGGTTTAAAGATTATAGCGTTATTTACAAGAAAAGTTAATATGGATTTTCTCTCTCGTGCATTTACACTATCTAAACGAAATAATAGATATTTAAATGCAAAATTTATTTTATTTTTTTTCTAATAGGACTTTTTTTAATTCTTCTGTCCAAATTTTATATCCATTTTCATTCATATGTAGTCTGTCTTTTAAAAATAACTCTGGACGAGGATTACTGGCATCATCGAGCATTTTTGAATTGACATCGATGAAATGTATTTTTGGGTTATTGATAGCCATTTCTTTCATTTTTTGATTTGCCTCTGAATATCTTTCTTTTGCATGCATTCTGGACGGACTGTATTTTATGGATATAAGGTAAAATTCAACATCTTTATCTATTTCCCATGTCTTTTGTATGAATTCTGTTAATGGTTGGATAAAGTCTTTTTCAACATTACTATCATCTTTATTTAAATCATTATCTCCTTCATAAATGACAATTTTTTTTACTCCATATCGCATAAAAAAATTATGCATAATCAAAGCATCTTTCATTGTAGAACCGCCAAACCCCCTATGAATGATTTTTAAAGGCGATAGATCATTTGTTATAGTCGTCCATTTTTTTATTGATGAGCTTCCTATAACGAGAATTGCATCAGGTTGTGGGAGAGTTTCTCTTGTATCGAGTTTTGACCATTTTATGAAATCGTTGATAAATTTAGATTTTTTTTGTTCCTCTGAAAATTCTATTTCACTTTTATTTTTTTCATTGGATTCGCATTTTGCAATATAGGTATTTGAAATATAAAGCAGTCCTAATATCAGTGAGAGTAAATAATTTCGCCAGTATGAAACTTTCATTTTTTTTCTCCTTTTTTATACAAGAAACTTGTAAAAAATAAAGTAAGATTTTGCATTATAAAGAGCTCTTGCAACTAGAAAAATAGCACGATTACTAAAAATCACAAATAAGTTATTTAAACATATCATTAATATGTGATAGGTGTATTTTGTTTCCTTTAAATACTCTCTTTCTTTATAGATTGCAAATATATATATGAAATTTTCTTGTGATTGTGAAATAAAGGTGGGATAGTGATGTATAAAACTGTTTGCAAATCAAATTAAAAGGTATAAATTGAAAACCAATCTACTTCATTCGTTATTATTTTGCAAAAATCTATGATATAATGAAAATACTTTTATCTGAACAAGTAAGAGAGCTTGACCTAAAAACTATTTCTGAAGGACACGCTTCTGGGTTTGAATTAATGGAGCGGGCAGGGAAAGGTGCAGCAATTGAAATCAATAGATTTATAAAAACTTCTTATCCGTCTGTAAATACAGTAATTATTCTTGCCGGAAAGGGAAATAACGGAGGTGATGGTTTTGTTGTTGCGAGGTATCTAAGCAAATGGGGCTTTAAAGTAAAAGTATGCCTGATTGCTAAAATTGACTCACTAAAAGGTGATGCCGCAGAACATTATAAAAAAATACCTAACACTGTTAACTGCCAGTTTTGTGAAAACTTAAATTTAAGTAATCTTCAAAACACTCTTATTATTGATGCGTTGTTAGGAACAGGCCTAAAAGGAGCACCAGATGGAAAATTTGCAGATTGGATTAATAGCGTAAATTCTTCTTTCCTGCCAACGGTATCGCTTGATATACCATCTGGCCTTAATAGCGATACAGGAAAAGCTTATATTCCATGTATTAAGGCTAATATGACAATAACTTTTGGAGTTCCTAAGAGGGGCTTATTTATTGAAAATGGATTGACCCATACAGGTATCTTGAGATTTGTTGATATAGGTATAGCTCCAGGGTTGATAGAACAATATGAATCAACTCTAAATATGTTAACAGATAGAGAAGCTCTTATGCTTTTACCAAGACATCCTCAAAATGCGCATAAATTTAGCAGAGGGCATCTCGCTGTTATTGCAGGTAGCGGATCTTTCACTGGTGCGCCGTCTCTAACATCATTATCAGCTGCTTTTAGTGCAGCGGGTTTTATAACTCTTTTATACCCGGAAAAATGCGAAATTCGCAATATAAAAAGTTCTATTGTGGAGAGAAAATTACCGTCGGAAAATGGAATTTTTTCTTACTTCTCTATGACTCCAGATTTCTTCAGAACGGTTGAAAAGGCAGATGCCATATGTGTTGGACCAGGCTTAACAGCTTCAGACGAAATAATTCCGATGATAAATTTTCTCTGGAATTTAGAAAAAAAAATTCTTTTCGATGCAGATGCTCTAAATATAATAGCGAAATTTACTCCATCTAAAAGACGTTATGATGCGGTATTAACTCCGCATGAGGGCGAATTTAAAAGACTCCTTTCTGCTTACAAAATTTCTTCAGATATGGATAGATTCTCATTAGCCCAAAAACTTGCAGAGTTAATCGGCGTGGTAGTTGTTTTAAAAGGACCACGTACCGTCATAGTTTCGCCAGGAAAAAAAATCTACGTTAATCCTACGGGATCTGTCGCTCTTGCGAGTGCAGGTACTGGAGATGTTCTTTCAGGGATAATAGCATCATTATGTGCGCAGGGCCTGGATTGTTTTAATGCATCTATCCTTGGAACTTTTATTCATGGACGGTTATCTGAAATCTCTGGAAAAGACTTTCTCACATCGGATAAATTAGTTGAACTGCTTGCGGAATTAAAACACAATGAGATATTTTTTGACAATCGATGAATTATCCCGAAATAGCATTAAAGAGAAACTTGTTTTTTTCTGATACAAAAAGACATCTTATTCATCCGTGGTTTTTTAAAAACTCTCTTGATGAAGCAAGGACAAGTATAGAGCCAGGTCAAATAGTAAAAGTTTTCGATAAAAATAGAAATTTTATATGTTATGGGTATTACAGCCCTCATAGTAATATAGCTGTGAGAGCTCTGTCATTTAAAGAAGATGAAGTTCCAGAACTTGATTTTATCTTTGCCAAAATTACAAAAGCATTTGAGTTAAGGAAAAATCTCAAAATAAATTCAGATAGCTATAGAATAGTATTTTCTGAATCTGATGAACTGCCGGGATTGGTTATTGATAAGTTTTCTGAATTTGCCGTTTTGCAAACGAATATCGCGGGAATGGATAGGATAAAAAATGAAATTTCAGACTTTATAATCAAAGATTTTTCGATAGAATCAGTCATTGAACGTAATGACTGCGAAATTCGCAAAATAGAGAAATTACCATTGAAAAAATCTATTCTCCGCGGAAAAGCTCCACCAGAAAAGTTAATTATAACTGAAAATGAACGAAAATTTATAGTGAGTCTCTTTGAAGGACAAAAAACTGGATTTTATCTTGATCAGCGTGATAATCGTTTGGAAGTTGCGAAATTCGCAAATGAAGGGATGGAAATTCTTGATTGTTTTTGTTTTAGTGGAGCGTTTTCTGTTTATTGCCTCTCCGAGGATAGAAGATTAAATTTGAACTTACTTGATAATTCTGAATCAGCTCTTTTGTTTGCAAAGGAAAATTTAAAGTTAAATGATTTTCCTGTAAACAATGCAAATTTTCATCTTGGTGATGCGTTTACTATATTGAGAAAATTCAGAGATAGAGGACAAAGATTTGATATGATAATCCTTGACCCGCCTAAATTTGCACCTACCTATAAAGATGTAGATAAAGCATCGAGAGGATATAAAGATATTAATCTGCTTGGGATGAAATTGCTGAAGAGTGATGGAATTTTAGTTTCTTTTTCGTGTTCGTCTGGCATTTCAATCGAAAAATTTACTGAAATTATAAAAAATGCAGCTTCTGATTCGGGGAGAAAAATCCAGATATTGAAGTCTTTAGAGCAGGGAACAGATCACCCTGTAGCCTTGAATTTTCCAGAAAGCCGTTATTTGAAAGGTTTTATTATGAGGGTATTCTAAAAAGTAGATAGTTAGCCTGCTAATATTTTTATATTTTTACATCTTCTATGGAGTTAGATGAAGTCAAAAGCATAAGGAGTCTATCTATCCCTAGGGCAGAGCCGGCTGATTTTGGTATTCCTGCTTTAATTGCTTCCATAAAGATTGCAGGTAGAGGATAATCTTTCATTTTTAATTTTTTTCTTTCTTGTTGAAATTGTGAGATTAGTTTGCGAATTTCGCAAGGTTCTACTAACTCACTGTAGGTATTTGATATCTCAACTCCTGCGATATAAAGTTCCCATCTATCTGCTAACGTATTATCTGAGTCTTTGAGTTTAGCAAAAGCCCTGAATTTTGCTGGATAATCAGTGATTATTATTGGTTTGTTTTGCGGCAGATTTGGTTCTATTTTATCTAAAAGGTCAAGTTCAAAGCGATTTTTTCCTACAGATTCTTCAAGTGTTAGATTTGCGAATTTCGCAAAAGCATCTTTTAATGAAATAATTTCCCAATCACTATTAAGGTCGACTGTCTTATCGAGGTAATTGATTTTGCTGTGTCCGTTCAGTTCGACAGCGCAGTGAATTAAGAGATTTTTGGTAAATGAAATAAGCTGTGTTGAGTCTACATTTACCTGATACCATTCGAGCATTGAAAATTCTTCGCGGTGTAATCTGCCTCGTTCTTCTTTTCTAAAACATGGACCAATTTCAAAAATTTTTTCATAGCCTGCCGCAAGGCATGCTTTTAACATTGCTTCCGGTGAGGTACGCAAGAATCCATTATCTGTGGAAATTGCCTCTATATTGGGTTCTGGAAGAGGGGCATCTATAATGACTGGTGTTTCTATCTCAATAAATGATTCTTTTGTGAAGAATTTCCTGATGGAATGCAGGAGTTTATTTCGCCTCTGAATTACAGGTTTGAGTTTGGCAAGGCGCTGAATTGAATTAAGCCTTGTTGACTCTTTCGACATATTCCCCGGTTCTGGTGTCTATTTTTATAATGTCACCTTCATTTATAAAGAGAGGGACATTTAATTCATAGCCATTATCTAATTTTGCTGGTTTCATTACATTGGTTGCGGTATCTCCTCTTGCTCCTGGTTCGGTGTAAGCGATTTTCTTTTCTATGAAAACAGGTAAGGTTATATCTATTGGTTGTCCATTGAAGAAGAGGGCTTTGCACTCAGCATTTTCAATGAGAAAATAGACGTTATTACCCAATTTTTCTCTTGGAATTCTTATTTCTTCAAAGGTTTCGTTATCGCTGAAGACAAAAACATCTCCATCCTGGTATGAGTACATTAATTCGCGTTCTTCGAGGTCTGGTTTCTCAATCTTATCAACAGGTCTATATGTCCGTTCCATAGTAGAGCCATTTATAAGATTTTTCACTTTGCAACGATATAGGGCTGTTCCCTTACCAGGTTTACAAAATTCAAATTCAGTAATTACGTAAGGTTGCCCATCAATTTGGATTTTTAAGCCTTTTCTTAAGTCTGATGCACTGAACATATTAATACCTCATTTCATTTTTTGAGGAGGTAAAATATATTCAGAAGTGATTTTTTCAAACGGTTAACTATGTCCTGATTCTCTTATGGGGTCTTCTCTTTTTTTAATAGAGAGAAGATTGATGCAGGGATACAGGACATTCCTAAGAGGAGAATTGTAAGAGTTGAGCTTCTAAAAATTGAAAATGCAGGAATAAGAATGAGTTTTTCAGATATTATGCCTACTATTGGACCCAGGACAAAACCGAGTCCTATTATACTCTCATGTATAGCTCCCGCATTTACACTAGCTTTTTTCATATGCATAGCATAGAAGAGGGCGGCATAATATGAGATTGCAGCGAACAAGCCTATTAATATTTCTCCTACTACAATTATTGAGAGTTTTGTCGCAAACATGCATATAAAGAAACCAATGGCAAGTGCTGGGGATGCCAGGATTAATGAAAGTTTATTTCCGTGCCAATAGTGAGTCCTGGACATGAAGATGAAGCCTATAATTCTCGATACATCTATCAATCCTGCTGCGATTCCTGCTATTCCGAGAGAAATATTTAAAGAATAGAATTTTCCTGGAAGAAGAGAGTTTAATAATTGAATAATGCAATAAGAGAAAAACATAGAGCATCTGGATGAAAAAACGAGTTTTTCTATTCCATCAATATTCTCTTCGTTATTATTATTAAATTCATTAATAGTTTTTTTATGCGGGATATTCATTGGGAGGAAGAGAACAGGGATGAAGGAAAGACTAACACCCCCACAGACAAAGAAAAAGAAATATGTTTCAGTTTTTGCTATTAACCAACCGGAAAGAAATAGCGCCAGTGGTATTGCAGTGCTCCAACAGATATTGTAAATTCCTATTGACGAAGAAGCAGTTTTTCTATCAAGTCCAGCACTTGCATAACTTTCTGCAAATGGCCATGTCATACCATTAGCAAAAGCAAAAACGGAGAATAGTACGTTTAGTTGAATAAATGAATGATAGAAGGCAGACAAAAAAGGAGTTAAAAATTGCAGGAGTAAAAAAATAAGCATGGCTTTTTTGTGTGAAATTTTCTTTTCAAGTCTATGGGAAAGCTGTGCTCCTATGATATATGTTATTCCCGAAATAAGAGCCAAAATCAGATTCTGCGAATCAGTCATTGAAAGTTTATAACGAGTTAAAAAAAATATCCCTCTTACCATTAAAGAGACAGATAAACTCAAAACAAATGCAAAAATATAGATTTTTAGGCGCATAAATAGATTGTAAACTTATGAATTTTGGAATATATTATGAGTTATTAATTTAGCAAAAATGAAACCCAAGAAAAATCCTAAAATAATATGGAAATTGACAAAAATATTTTTTTTCACATATATAGAGAATTTTTTTTTGTATTTATAGTATTTTTCATTTTTCCAGGAGTGAATAGTATGTCTGAAGAATATTATTTTGATTCAAAGAAAGGCTCTGATCATAACGATGGGCTTTCACCGGAGTCTCCATGGAAAAGTTTTGCCAATTTGAAGAATATAGATATTTCATCTATTTCGAGGATTTTTCTTGCTTCTGGGGCTACTTTTAATGATAACCTCGTATTTGAGGCAAATTTTTCTGGTAGAAAAGGGAATGAAATAATTATATCATCATATGGTGAAGGTCAGGCAGAATTAGATGCAGATGATGGGACTGCAATAAAGCTTTACAAAAGTTCAAATCTTATTATAAAAAATATCAAACTAAAAGGAAAAGGAAGAAAAGCTGGTAATAATGGATGCGGAATAGAACTGGTTCAAACAGATAATATTCTCATAGACAACGTTGAAGTAAGCGGTTTTAGAATTGCCGGGATAAGGACAAGCGGTGATAGAAATACTACTATAAAAAAAGTTTATGCGCATGATAATGGAGGGGCAGGAATAGAAATTTGTGGTTGGGATGAGAATTTTAGCGAAAATATTCATATAACCAGTTGTATTACTGAAAATAATCCTGGTGATCCGGAAAAAAAAGATAATCATAGCGGAAATGGAATTATTGTAGGAAATGCCAAAAAAGTTTTAGTAGAATATTGCGTTGCTTCTAATAATGGCTGGGATATGCCACGACAGGGGAATGGGCCTGTTGGCATATGGGGATGGAATTGCGATTCCCTTATAATACAGTATTGTATCTCACATGATAATAAAAGCCCTGGATTTGATGGAGGAGGATTTGATCTTGATGGTGGTTGTACAAACTCAATAATCCAGTACAATCTATCTTATAATAATTATGGAGCAGGTTATCTGCTATGTCAATATCCTGGAGCTTCAGAATGGAAAAATAATATTCTCAGAAATAACATTAGTTTCAATGATGGTTTGAAAAATACAAATTCAGGAATTCATGTTTGGGTGGGAGATAAAAATTTTTCAAAAGCCCAAATATATAAAAATATAATTATAAATCCAAAATATGCAGTCAGTGCAGTATATGACATTCCGAATTTTGATTATTTTGATTATTCAGAAAATATATTTATTTCTGGAAAAGAACTTATTTATGGACTTATGAAGGGAGCAAGGTTTGAAGGCAACCTGTATTGGCAGACAGGCATTGGAGATTTTTGTTTGTTTGACGGACAAAGATTTTCTTCCCTGGAAGAATGGGCGAGAATTACTGGACAGGAAATGAAAAATGGAAAACTCGTTGGGGTAGTTAGAGACCCCAGAATTACTATACCTGAAAATACCGAAGAACTTAAGGTTATCATTCCAGAGGATTTAAAAAAAATGAAATTATTCAGGTTTGATGGTGAAAAAAAATCAGTGTTTGAGTAGAAAGAAAATTATGTCAATAGATTCTCAGAAAAAAATTGATGTTTTTGAAAAATATTATAGTAAACTTGTTAACAAATCTTCAGTGGATACCCCAGTAGTGACAGAACACTTTTTGAATCTTGGGTTAAATGCTAAAAATCCTTTATACGCGAATGGAATATTAAAACAAGTTATTCCGGGACCTGAAGAATCTATCGAAGAAGAAAATGATTTTGTTGATGATCCTCTCTGCGAAGAAAAATTTTCCCCATTGCCAAAACTTATTCATCATTATAGAGATAGAGCATTAATTTTATGTACAGATCGTTGTTTTATCCGTTGTCGTTTTTGTTTTCGTAAGCGTTTCTGGTATGCTGATAAAAGGGATTGGATTATTGGGGCTGATGAATTTGCGAAAATCGCAAATTATATTCAGGAAAGGGCATATATAAAAGATGTAATTTTATCCGGAGGGGACCCTCTTTGTATGCCTGATAAAAAGATTTTTGAGATGGTAGATGCTTTAGATAGTATAGAATCTATTGACGTAATCAGAATTGCCAGCAGATGTCTTTCCGCCGAACCGAGTAGGATTACTTATTCATTTGCAAAAAACATTGCTCGTCTATCAGAAAAAGTTTGGTTTATAAGTCATTTTAATCATCCTGCAGAGTTATGTGATCTTGCAAAAACCGCGATAAGTTACTTGAGAAAAAATGGAATCCCTATTTTATCTCAGACCGTATTATTGAGAGGAATAAATGACGATGCATCTGTATTGGCTGATTTATTCAGGAAACTTGTTGCTTTAAAAGTAAAGCCACACTATCTGTTTCATGTTGATCCAGCCAGAGGTAATCATGTTTTTGTTACAGGAGTAGAAAAGGGATTGATGATAATGAAAGAGTTGAGAAAAAGTTTATCTTCAATATGTCTTCCTGATTTTGCCATAGATTTGCCGAAAGGTGGTGGCAAAATAGTGCTTTCTCCTCAATTGAGAAATGGCGACGGCGAATATATGAATTATGATGGGCAAATTTT
>CAYRRM010000016.1:0-57222 GCA_964426675.1 uncultured Lentisphaera sp. | reverse complement strand
TATGCAGAAAAACTTTTTGCCCAAAAACTCAAAAATCTTTTTTCAGCAGACCCTACTTATATCTCTTTTCTTTTTCAGTGCTATAAAAGCACATCTCCTTATTGACATTCTTTTCTTTCAGAAAAAACGAAAAAATATTTGCATTACAGATATATGGTGCTATTATAGCAACATTATGCTACCTAAACAACCAAATCAAAGCCTGATAGATGGACTTGAATGCATAAGTTTTCTCGCTTCAGCAGGACGACCTATTGGTTCGAGAGAACTTGCCAGAGAATTAAATTTCGAACCTACGAGAGTTCACCGAATTTTAAAGACACTCTCACATCTTGGAATTTGTGCGCAAAATCAAAATGGGAAATATTTACCGGGTCCAGGAATGCAAGTATTAGCTGTTCAAAGCATTTTCGCTTCAAACTCCATAAAAAAAGCATTGGTTTATATCGGTGAACTCAGAAAGTATAAAATGATTTCTGCTATAGGAGTTTTATGGAGAGATAAAGTTTCTTATCTATATCATAATTATCCAGACTTATCTTTTGAGGAATCTATAGGGAGAGTGTCTCTTTACCCCGCGACAAATTCGGCTATAGGAATGGTTTTACTCGCGTTAAAAAGCGATAGAGATATAATAACTTTATTCTCAGGGAAGAAAATCCCCGGATATTCAGGAGGCATAAAAAGTCTGTTAAATGAGATAAGTAAAATTCGCATAAATGGATGGGCTAAAATTCCACAAGAAAATGGAGTTTTATCTCTTGCGGTGCCCGTTGACAATGCGAATTTCGCAATTGCTCTCTCTGGAAAGATAAAAAGAAGTGAAATAATGAAATATATAAAAATATTGCAGAATACTGCTGAAAAAATAAAACGGGAGAATAAAAATGATCAGAAAAGTTGATGTGCTTGTTTGCGGAGGAGGACCTGCAGGGTTTTCAGCTGCTTTTGCCGCCTCTAGAATGGGAGCAAGAACGCTTATTGTGGAACAATTTAATTGTCTTGGAGGCGTTGCGACGGCAGGAGGGCATGGACATATTTGTTTATATTCTGCATGGGGAACTAATGAAAGAATTGTTGGGGGGATAATATGGGAAGCCGCAAAGAAAGTTGAAAAAGCAGGTTATGGCGTTTGCAATAACTCCAGTGCAGATTTTGAAGTAGAGGGGATGAAACTTATTCTCGAACAAATGGCAGAGGAAAGCAACACTGATCTACTTTATCATACATTTGCCAGTGAAGCTATTGTTAAAGATAATGAAATTAAAGGAATTGTCGTATACAATAAGAACGGGAGGCAAGAAATATATGCTGATCGTATAATTGATTGCACAGGAGATGGAGATATAGCTGCAATGGCAGGCTGTTCTTTCGATTATGGAGATGAAGAAAGCGGTTTATGTCAACCAGTAACTTTAATGTTTACAATCGGTGGAGTTGACTGGGATAAAGTAGTAAAATTCAGGCAAGAATATCAAAATAAGTTCCCTGATGATTCAAACCCATGGAAATTAGAACGAGTTTATGCTGAAGCAATAAAAAATGGAGATATGAGACCATTTCAAACAGGTAACATGGGGTGGTGGTGGACTCCTACCAGACCAGATCAGATTGGCGTAAATTTTACTCACGTAACAAACATAGATTCAAGAAAAGCTGAAGACCTAACAAAAGCCACTATCGAAGCAAGAAAACAGGCATATGAAACAATTAATGTATATAGAAAATACATACCGGGTATGGAGAAATGTTATATGATATCAACCCCTAATACCATAGGAATAAGAGAGAGCAGAAGAATTCATGGTTTATATAAATTAACAAAAGAAGATTTAATAAATAGAAAAGAATTTGACGACGTAATTGGCTGGGGATCTTTTTTTATAGATATTCATTGTGTATCTGGTCCCGGAATGGACAAAAAAACTTATTATCCTGAAAAAGGATTTAAATATCAGATTCCTTACAGGATACTTGTTCCAAAAGGAATAAAAAATTTGCTCATAGCCGGTAGATGCGCAAGTTGTACTCACGAAGCACTTGGAAGCCTCAGGGTAATGCCGCAATGTGGAGTAATGGGGCAGGCAGCAGGAGTAGCAACAGTAATTTCCCTTAAAGAGGAAAAATCCCCTTCCAATATAGATATAAAATCTCTACAAAATGAACTTAAAAAACAGGGTTGTATTTTGTAAGAACAGGAAAAGAAATAAAAAAAACAATAATGCGGAAAAAAAAATTAATATATTCTTTGTATAGATTTATCATATTTTAACTTATTTCATTTTGCAGGGCAAAAAAAGTGAACTTCATTTCAGTAAAAAGTTTTTTTTGAATTAATATTTAAAGAGTATAATTTATATTTTTTTGAATTTAATTCTAAGGCAATATATATGTATTCTGATAAAAGTGATTTTGCATTGAGAAAAATATTTATCGAAGAAGCGAAAAAAATTGTAATCAAAGTAGGAACAAGACTACTCACAGACACATTTGTAGTTTCACAAATTATCTCACAAATAGCCTATCTAAAATCCCAAAAAAAAGAAATTATTCTTGTCTCATCCGGCGCTGTTGGATTAGGAATGAAAACACTTAACTTAATAAAGCGTCCAAACGAATTATCAAAAATTCAAGCTTTAGCTGCAATCGGTCAAAGCAAACTGATGTCTCTATATGAAAAAGAGGCTGGAAATTTTGGATTTCATTGTGCACAGATTCTGCTTGGCTCAGATGATCTGAATAACCGCCAGAGGCATTTAAATGTTATGAATTGCCTTAATGCGCTTTTAAAAATGGAGATTCTTCCAATTATAAATGAAAATGACAGCGTCTCTGTAGATGAGCTTAAATTTGGAGATAATGATAGCCTCGCAGCTTTAATTGCCGTTATGACCAGGGCTGATTTAACTATAATTCTGACTACTGTAGATGGGTTAATGTCTTCTCTTAATTCAGATGGCAAATTAATACCTATTGTAAGGAAGATAGATTCATCTATAAAGGGACTTGCAAGTGATACAAATGACAAGGATGTTTCTATAGGTGGAATGTCCACAAAAATCAAGGCAGCTCAAATAGTGACAGCATCTGGAGAACCGTTATTAATTGCAAATGGAAAAACCCCTAATATAATTCAGAAGATTTTTTCTTTGGAAGAAGAAGGAACTCTTTTCGTCCCATCCAAAAAACAGATTAACTCCAAAAAAAGATGGCTCGGTTTCTTTTCTAAATCAAAAGGGAAGCTATACGTTGATGATGGAGCTGTCAAAGCAATAAAAGAAAAAAATAAAAGTCTCCTGCCTTCAGGAATCAAGAAAATATCAGGGAATTTTGAGACAGGAGATACCATTGATATTTGTTCCATTAATGGCGATGTATTTGCAAGAGGGCTTGTGAACTATAATTCAAAAGAGCTCTTATCTATTCTGGGAAAAAAGAGTTCAGAAATCTATTCGATACTCGGTTATATTGGAGATGATGAAATAGTTCATAAAGACAATCTCACTCTAATATAATACCACTTTTTCTAATTTTAGAGATTATTTTAAGAAACTTTTCTTGCATATTTCACAAAGCAACGTACTTCAGTAGTAAGAGCCGAGACCCATTTACCATAATACAAGTTGAGGATTAACGAAACTGAAACATAACATTTTCGCTTTTCTGATGAAAAAATGCGAAAAAAACAAACTGTTACAAATTGTGATTTTCCTGAAAAATCATAATAGCTCTAAAAAATATATCTGTAGGTTTTCGCATTTTTTTTTCATAAGGTAAATGAGCCAATAATAACTTTAAAAACATATTGAAATAAATAAAAAAGATAAATGAAATAAATATAAAATCAAAAAAGTATTAAGAGAGAGCTCTTTTCCTCTTTTTTGGCTTCTTGCCAAGTGCTCTGTGAAAGAGTATATTAAGCAATTTAGTATATATAAAATTTAAAGGTAAAGCATGAAGAAAAATCAAAACAGAATTGCAGAGGTTTCCCGAAAAACAAAGGAGACTGATATTTATATCAGAATTAACATTGATGGTAATGGAAAAGCTGATATTGATACAGGAATCCCTTTTCTAGACCATATGCTGGAACTCTTCTCAAAACATGGAGATTTTGATCTTTCAGTAAAGGCACGAGGGGATATTAGCGTAGATTATCATCATACTATAGAGGACGTGGGAATAGTACTTGGAGATGCAATAAAAAATGCATTAAAAGACAAAAGAGGTATAAAGAGGTATGGTTTTTTTGTCTTGCCAATGGATGAAGCTTTAGTCTTGACTTCAATTGATATTTCCGGACGCTCTTACCTTAAATATGATGTAAAAATACCTTCTGAAAATATTAATGGAATTTCGACCCGTCTTTTTCATGAATTTTTTTATGCCGTTTCAATGAATGCCGGCATTACTTTACATATAAAAATGCTATATGGTGAAGAAAGCCACCACATAGTGGAAGCAATATTTAAATCTTTCGCAAAATCTTTGCACATAGCAACGATGAAAAATTATCATTCAGACGATTTACCATCAACAAAAGGTTTATTATAAAAAGGGGAAAAAATGATTGATATAAAAGTATTAAGAGAAAATCCACAACTATTAAGAACTTCATGTCAAAGAAGGGGAATTGATGAAAAGATCATTGATGACTCCATAAATCTCGATTCTATCTACAGGGAAATCCTTAAAAATGTTGAACGTATCAGGTCTGAAAGAAATCGCTTAAGTGCTGAATGTAAAACAAATCCTGATGCAAGAATAAAAGTAAAAGAGTTAAAAGAAAAACTCAGTATAGAAGAAAAAAAATTAGTTCATGTTGAAAAAGAACTAAATGAAAAATTAAAAAGAATCCCCAATATCTTGTCAGAACAAACTCCAGATGGGAAAACTGACAAAGATAATTGCGAAATTCGCAAATACGGTGAACTACCATCGTTTACTTTTAAACCACGAGATCATGTCGAGATAGGTGAATACTTAGATATAATTGACACAGAAAGGGGAGTAAAAGTTGCTCAATCGGGATTTTACTACTGGAAAGGTAAAGGGGCTGAATTATGTTCAGCTCTGTTTTACTGGGTACAAAAAGAATTAATAAAAAGGGGATTCATATCCTTTTTTACGCCGTGTGTTGCAAAGTTAGAAACTCTCTATGGAACCGGCTATTTGCCATTTTTTGAAGATCAAATTTATAAAATTCAAAACGAAGATCTTGCATTGATTGGGACATCTGAACAGACTCTTGTAGGTTATCGCGCAAACGAAATAATACCATCGTCGTCGTTACCTTTAATGTTCACCTCGTTTACGCCATGTTTTAGAACTGAAGCTGGCAGTTATGGTAAAGCATCAAGAGGAATTTTTAGAGTTCATCAATTTCATAAAGTTGAACAAATAGTCATCTGTCTGCCAGAAGACTCTGAAAAATATCACAAGTTTTGTTTGGAAAATGAGGAATACTTCTTACAGCAACTTAGAATCCCATATAGAGTTGTTGACGTATGTGCCGGTGATATGGGAGCCCCTGGATATCGGAAATATGATGTTGAGGCATGGTTCCCGGGTTTTGGAGGATATAGAGAAGTTACCTCTAATACAAACCTTACTGAATTTCAATCAAGAAGGTTAAATATAAGATATAAAAATGAAAATGGAGAAAAGGGATTTGTTCACACAATCAGCGCAACTGCTGCAACAGATCGTTTTATTATCGCTATCCTCGAAAATTTTCAGAATGAAGATGGCTCTGTAAATATACCTGAGGTTTTAAAACCTTTCACTGATTTTGATAGAATAACAAAGGAATAATATGTTTAAAAAATGTCCTAAATGCAATTCTCATTGGAAAAACCGAAATCAATTTATTAACGATAAACGAATTGAAATAATAGGTTATCAGGCACATTTTGAGCATCTTGAAGCCGGCCTTTTCCTTTTTAACCATTACTGCGGTACAACATTAGCATTAGAAGTGGATTTATTTAAAGATTTATATAACGGAGAAATATTTCAGAAAAATAAAAGGGGCTCTAATGAATGCCCCAAATATTGCCTGAATCGGTCGGAATTACGTCCGTGCCCAGCAAAATGCGAATGCGCTTTTGTTAGAGAAATAATACAATTGATAAAAGCGAAGAAAAACAAATCTTCCTGATAGTATATAAAACATTTGATTTCCCGATATTTTACAGAGACCACCTAATATTGTATGCTTTGATTTAGCTATAGCAATTTTCATGTCTTTTTTATCTACACATTAAACCTAAAAAACAGTGTGCCATAGCAATGAGATGCAGTTATACTACGCTGCAGGTTGAAGGTACCGAAGTTGGGATACAATACCTTCGCTTTTCGGGCAAAAATACGAAAAAATCAAATATCACAATTTGTGATATAATTTTACCTCTAAAAGATATCTGTGCTTTTTGCATTTTTAATGAAATAAACAGGTTAAATGTTTATTTGAATTTTGATGGGGGACTACCAGTAATTTTCCTGAAAACTCTTGAAAAATATAGAGGATCAGAAAAACCAAAATGCCAGGCGACTTCAGAAATATTATATCTGCCTCTGGAAAGCATTTCTGCCGCTGCATGAATTTTTTCTCGCATTATTACCTTAGATGGTGATAAACCGAACTCCCTCTTAAATATGTAGTTTACATATTGAGGGGTTAACTTGAATTCTCTAGCGATTTCTGCACGATTTATATTTTTATTAATATTACGCCTGATAAATTCAAGCATCGCACTTATACGTGAATTAGATTGTTCCATACCAAAAGCGTGTATCCTCATAATTGTTAACCAGATCTGTTTAAACATAAGTGATAACAATTCCTCCCTATATCGAGAAAAAGAATTAAATTCAGCAGTACAGCGCCGAAAAAGTTCTATCAAAAAAACATCTCCTTTGCTATTTATCACCCACGGCTCCGATGGAGCAATCTCATAGGAGCCATTGATCCATTTCTTGTCTGGTAAGAGTTCAAAATGAATACACGATATTAGACTCGGATTACCATACTTTTCTTGAAGTAAATCACAAGGAATTCCAGGACGTATTAAAAGTATATCCCCTGGATATAAAATTGTTTTAGAATGATCCTTATCCCTTGCTGAAAATATACCATTCAAAACAAAGACAAGTTCAAGGTCATTTATATTATGAGCCGGCCAGCTCTTATTAATTGGAACTGTTATATAGTTTGAATAAATCACTATAGGCTTCGAATCCTCAGGACTTATCTTCGTTTTTATATTACTTTTATCCATATTTTTCATACTTTACTTCGTTTGATTTTTTTAATTCATATTACTATAGTTTATATTATAAAAATAAAAAGAGAGGATTATTATGGAAGCTGAAGAAATGATGAAGGAACTTGAGAAAAAAATAGATCTTCAAAATTTAAAAGTAAAAAATGCTTCAGAATCAGAAAAAATTACTCTTCGAGAGCGCTGGCGCAGAACTATGTTCTTTCAAAAAGTAAATTGCGTCCCAAATTTTGAATTTGGCTATTGGGAATCCACTCTTAAAAACTGGCATAAGGAAGGATTGCCTGAAGAAGTTTGTGATGAAGCAAGTGCATACGAATATTTTGGAATAGAAAATTGGTGTACTGCTCCAATAAATTTAATGGGGCTAAAACCTGATTTTGGATATAAAGTTATAAGTGAAGATGATGAAATTATAACCTATCGTGATGCTGGCTCTGGCTGTATAGCTCAAATAAACAAAAAAGGAGACAAATCAATACCGCACTATATTGAATTTGCATTGAAAGATAGAAAAAGTTGGGATGAATACAAAGAAAGGCTTAAATTTGACAGGTCCAGAATTCCAGAAAATTGGGATGAACTTGCGAAGGCATATTCAAAGAGGGATTATGTCCTCGCAGTTCCAAGAGGTTCAATGATTGGAATACTAAGAAATTGGATTGGCTTTGAAAATATTGCGCTTATGGTTTATGACGATCCTGATCTACTCGAAGAGATGGTTGAAACTCTCTGTAATCTTGTCCTGGAATGTTTGAGCTATGTATTAAAAGATGTGGAATTCGATTTTGCCTGTGGATGGGAAGATATATGTTTCAATTCAGGGCCTATTGTAGGAGTAGAATTTATGAGAAATGTAGTCACTCCAAGATACAAGAGAATTAGTGATTTACTGAAAAAACATGGTTGTATTGTATCATGGATAGATTGTGATGGAAATATTACTCCGATTACAGATTGTTTCATTGAAGGGGGGGTAAATTGTATGTTCCCTGTCGAAGTACATGGTGGCAGTGATCCTGTTCAGCTCCGTAAAAAACATCCAGACATCCTCTTACAAGGAGGTTTTTGTAAAATGAAACTCCTTGAAGGAAAGGAAGCAATAAAAAAGGAATTTCATAGACTTAAGCCAATATTTGAAGAAGGAGGATTCATACCGGGAATAGACCATAGAGTTCAAGCCGATGTAAAACTCGAGAATTATAAATATTATTTAAAATTGAAGAGAGAAATTTTTGGTGTTGGAGGAACTCCTAAATATGATGAAAGTAAAATCTGAACTTAAACCTTGCTTTTCTAATACTTACTTAAAAAGAAAGTACTCAGGTTCCCAAAAATTGATCGCAATTACCTTTTATAACTTAGGCTAATAGAAGAGCATTTTAGGAAAATCCGGGGAGAATCCATAAAAATATTTTTTATTTGCATTTGAAAAAGTACAAATTTGAAAATTTCATTATTATAGTTTCAGCAACATCATAAGAAGAAGGAACTTAAACCCTACAACTGCTTCTATAAAAATTATTTTTCGTATAGACCTTTCTGTCTTTGCTCTTCGGCTTTTTTTGAAATATGAGTATCAAAACTATATTCAAGTCCAAGTTTTTCGATTAATTTCAAGATATAGTTTAGTGTTGGGCATTTTGGCCCATGATAGTTATCTTTCGTAATACATGATGCTAATTTTACTAAGATTTCATTCTTTTCAATATTATCGAACTTTTTCGCAACCTTGATTAGATGAGAAAGTTTTCTGTGGATTGCTTTTCCACAACATCCCCCACATGACATCGAAATCTTAAGAGTATTTTTATCGTAATTAATCTTCTCAAAACCGCCAGTCTTATTAACGAATGCCCTATTACAGAAAAAACCAGGACACCGCTGGAGAGTAATATCACATTGAATAATTATAATCAGCTTTATCATATATAGTTTTTTTTTGGGGATTGAGAGTACATGCAAAAAAATAAAAATCAAGACAAAAACGCTAAGTCTTCAAAAAAATTAATCCCTTACAAAATCTGTAGCAACAGCTAAAAGAAAAAGATTTTTTATAAAAAAAGGTAAACTATATGGATGAGAGTAAATTATAAATTTTTTGATATTCTGTATGGTTTCGTGCTTGATTGCGTTCTTCTTCTGTGTCTAAGTCAAGCAAATTTTTGGCAAGAGAATTTTTTCCGAGCTTATTATATAATATAGCTCCGGAAATCCTGGCTCTGAGTCTAAACTCAAAAGGATATTTCTTATTTTGAGCTATTTCTGAATATTTTTCAGCAGATTCTGCTAATTTTCCAGTCTCTGCCAATACAGTAGCATAATTTAAAGCAGCTTGAGCTGAAAGGGCAGGAACTTTAGCCTTTTTAAAAATGATTTCTAATAAAGCAAGCGATTTATCATAATTTTGATTTGAAAAATAAAGGGCAGCCAACCGTAATCTCGCAAAATCAGCTGTCTTATGATAAGGATATTTCTTTAAAGCAGATTCTATTTCCTCTACTGTTTCCGCAGACGATAAAACAGAAGCAGCTTTTAAATTATATTTTTCATATAAGCTTTTCGATTGAAGGCCTAATACTACAAGCACAACGATAAGCCCTCCACAAACAATTATCGTTTTCCAATTATTCACAAAAAAATTTTCAAATTCAGTCAACTCTTCATAAGTTGATTCAATTAAGTTTTCATCATTATGCTTGGCCATTTTATAATAACTCCATTTTATTTTACTCATTTTTGCTGTATTTTAATGCCTTTTTAGTTTTATTCAAAGAAAAAATTCCATTTAACAATAAAGATGAAAAAAGAACACATATATGATGTCATTGTTGTGGGAGGAGGACACGCCGGTTGTGAAGCTGCACATGCAGCCGCAAGAATTGGAGCCAAAACCCTCCTTATAACTATGAATATGGACCATATAGCTCAGATGAGTTGCAATCCTGCCATAGGAGGAATAGCAAAGGGCCAGGTTACCAGGGAAATAGACGCCCTCGGAGGCTTACAGGGTAAAGTAGCAGATGCGGCAGCTATACAATTTAGAATTTTAAATAAAAAAAAAGGGCCAGCCGTATGGAGCCCACGAGCTCAATGCGATAAAGTGTGTTATCAGAGAGCAATGAAAAGAGAACTCGAAATATGCCCAAATCTCGATATAAAACAATGCGAACTTACTGAATTCATAATAGAAAAAGGAAAATTAACCGGGCTAAAAAACCAGTTTGGAGAAAAAATATATTTCAAAGCTTTAGTTCTATGTCCAGGCACCTTCATGTCAGGTCAACTCCACTATGGTGATGTTAATTTCCATGGAGGTAGGGCTGGCGACTTTTCCTCGGATTTGTTACCGATAGCTTTATCAAAGCAGTTGGGACTAAATTTGAGTAGACTTAAAACTGGCACACCACCTCGAATATTGGCAAAAACCATTAATTTTTCCATTCTCCCCAAGCAGGATGCAGAAAATATCGATTCTCTTTTCAGTCATTTTTCGCCAAATGATGCATTCCCAAAGGCTCAAAGAAAAAATTTGCCTTGTTATACTACCAGATCAAATAAAAAAACATCTGAAATAATTATCAGAAATATTTCAAAATCCCCTCTGTATTCAGGAAAAATAAAAGGGATAGGAACAAGATATTGTCCATCATTTGAAGATAAAATCATGAAATTTCCCCACCACGAAACTCATAACATTTTCCTTGAACCAGAAGGAGAATATACCGAAGAATATTACCTTAATGGAATTTCAACAAGTTTCCCCGTGGAAAATCAAATAGAGATGATTCATACGCTTCCAGGACTTGAAAACGCTGTAATATCCAGGTTCGCATATGCCATAGAGTATGATTTCCTGCCTCCAGAACAAATCCTCAGAACATTGCAGGTAAAAAAGTGGGAAAATCTCTTTGTCGCAGGGCAAATCAATGGAACAAGTGGTTACGAAGAAGCTGGGGGGCAAGGAATTATCGCAGGAATGAATGCCGCAAAATTCGCAGCAAATCAATCTCCAATAGAACTATCAAGAGATAGTTCCTACATCGGAGTAATGATTGATGACCTTGTCACAAAAGAAATAGTTGAACCATACAGATTATTCACAAGCAGAGCTGAGTTTAGACTCAGTATCAGGCAGGACAATGCGGATTTAAGACTCTGCAGATTTGCATATCAAAACTCTTTGCTGTCTTATTCAAAATTCGCAGAATTTGAAGCATATGAAAAAAAATTAAACGAAACTTTAGAAATCCTCAAAAGAAACGATCAAAAAACAAAAAAAATCCGTGAAATTATATTAAAAAGTCAGGGGAACATACAAAAAATTCCACATGATTTATTAAGAAATGCATTAAACTTAGAAAATGATAAATTAAGCCAGAAAATACTTGAACAAATTATTATAACTATCCATTACGAAGGTTACATCGAAATCGAAAAAAAAGAAGTTGAAAGATTGAAAAAACATGAAAACACTAAAATTCCACAGGACTTTAACTTTTCACTAATAAAAGGTCTTTCCAATGAGGCAAGAACAAAGCTTGAAAAAATTCGACCTACAACTCTGGCGCAAGCCTCAAGAATAGATGGAGTATCACATGCAGATATTGCACTAATCCATATATTCCTCAGAAAAAGAAAAGATGAACATCCTCATTCTACGGAAAAAACTTAATTTATCAGCAAAAATAACTTTTCATTAACTATCCCCCCAAAGTATCTTATGTGAGCCAACGTTTCCCCTCTTTAGAAATCAGTTTTGGATACAAAAAATCATCGCCTATTTCTTCTACAAATCTTGATTAATAAGATAGTATAAAAAACTTCTTTTGTTATATCCAAAAGAAACGATGAGATAAACAGAATGATAGCTATTCTTTAGAGAGCATAGCAAATGACAATTAATTCTATTTGAGGAAATTTAAAACTTGTAAAATACAAAAAAATCTCTTATATTTTGACCTTAAGGGCTCTTATTGAATTTTATCAATTATAAATCAGCCCCCTCTCCTTCTCTAATTAAGGATATTTCAAATAACGAAAAGAATAGAAGAAATAAATAGAAATTAAATTTTTTAATAAGGAGCCTCCAATTAACATGAATTTAAAACAGAATATTATATACGTATATGATTCTCTTATAAAAATATTTGTCTGTATCATAATATTAATTATTTCTTCAACCTCACCTCTTAACTCTGATGAAATAAAAGTTATGAGCTATAATCTATGTAATTATTTTGTAAATGGGGATAAACTTACCCCTATAAAATCTGATTTTTCAAAAGAGGCTCTTTTTAACACAATCAAGTCAGCTGATCCAGATATATTCATTGCGATCGAAATCGGAGGGGAAAAATCTTATCAGGATTTTCTTAATAACCTGAAAAAATTTGGACTTAAATATGATTTTCACGAGACAACTCAAGGAGAAGATGACAGTCGCCACATAGTATTACTTTCCAGAATAAAACCAAAAGAATTTTTCGTTATAACGGATTTAAAATACAAAATCAAAATAAAAGATACCAATAGTTATGATGAAATAGGTCCCCAAAGGGCATTTGTTCATGTAGTTTATGAATTTTCCCCCAACTATCGTTTACATATCATAGGAGCTCATTTGAAAGCAAGAATATTCCATCCTCGATATAATCAAACCGACATGCGAAGATATGAGGCAAGACTTTTGAGATATCTTGTCAATCAAATACTGGAAAAAGAAAAAGATGCAAATATCCTGATAATGGGAGACATGAATGATACTTATGATTCCTCCCCTATCAGAACACTTAGAGATGATAACAAAAAACCAGAAATGAAATTATATGATTTACGCCCTACAGACAAATGGAATCTATCATGGACTCACTGGTGGAATCAGAATGACTCATATTCAAGAATCGATTACGCCTTTGCGACTTTCTATCTCCTACCTGAAATATCAATGGAAAAATCTTACATAGTTCATGTACCGGAACTCTGGATGTTTGCCTCAGATCATCGGCCCATATTAATCACAATTAATACGAAAGATAAGCCTCCTCTTCAAAAAGAATTCATTGATAAAAGATTTCCACCATTACCAGAAAAAATAACAACAGAGGAAGACTGATGATGAAAATAACCCATAGATTATCTTTGATACTAATTGTAGTAATTTTTCCTGTCATATCGGTTTTTTCTCAGAATCAAACTCATAATATTTCAATCCTTTTTTATGATTTATCAATGAAAAATCTTGATGATCAAAAAATAAAATCCATTTCTGAAACAATAGAAAAATCACAATGTGAGATTGCGATTTTCGCAGCAATCAGTAATCAAGAAATTTTAAAAAAAATTATCACCTCAAACTCATCTTTTAAATATCGTATATACGACAGTAATTTAAAAAATGATATTCTACTCTTAATCTCCAAAATAAAACCGCAAAAATTCTCAATAGAAATAAAAGAATACAAGATAAAAAATGATAAAAATAATAACGATGAGATATTAAAGACAAAGCCATTTATAATTACAAAGTTTATGGTCGAAAATTATGAATTTTATACAATATGCGCTTCGGTAAAAGATAAAACTCCAGTTCCAGAGTTCAATCAATTCGATATGAGACGATACGAAATAAGGCAATTAAGATACATATTTGATGATATTATCAAGGAAGAACCTGAAGCAAATATTCTGATACTTGGAAATTTAAATGATACTTGCGATATGTCAACAGTAAAAGAAATCTACGCTCGGAGATATGGAAATAAAAAAAGGCTTTTCGATATTCGCCCCATAGATAAACTTAAAACAACATGGACTTCATGGAATCAAGAAACAGATGAGTACGAAAGAATATGCTATGCGCTCTGCAGTTATCATATGCTCCCAGAACTAATAAGAGAGGAAAGTCAAATCATATGGAATGATGATTGGCTTTCCATATCAAATAATCGCCCTCTACTTCTAAAATTCACAACAACTGAAATGCAAGAATTTTCAGATAAGTATCTGAATGCAATTTATCCAAATTCTATATATTCTGAAATTGCTGCTCATTTTGAAAAAGATAAACTAATAGGTGAAAAAGCAAAACGCAAATCACCAGAATATAATGTCAAAAATAAAAAATAAATCGAATATCAAAAAAAAACTTACGCAATATACAGTTCCGATAACTCTAAATGCCCTGAAATATTCATCTCCAGAAACTATATCATAATAATAAGCTAAATTTTGCGGTTTAATCAGCCAGTAAAAGTGTTTAAGCTATTTGAGAATGAATATGGTGAGTAATATATATTTTTCAATTCAACAGATTCTCCAATCTCACCAAAAACAGCAAAAAAAATGGCCTACTAAAGATTTTGTATTGAATTATCTTGACGCCCATCAAAATGAAAAAGTCAATCTTTTATTTGCACATGTTATTTCGCTTTTTTCTTCCAGAAAGGTAATTCTGTGTCAAAACATAATCCCGTAGAGAGTTTATCTAAATATCCTGTCTATTTCATCTATTATTAATTCCGGGCGAATTTCTTCAAAGCAACGATAATTTTTATGGGGACAATCCCTTTTAAAACAAGGTGAACAATCAATATCTGAGTAAAAAGATACCCATTTTTCTGATAACGGGGACGTCAAAAATGGATTTGTCGAACCAAATACAGCTATTCCAGGACAACCTAAAGCAGAAGCAAGATGCATTATTCCACTATCATTTGATATACATAATTTACTGTTTTTAAGTATTTTTATCACGTCATATAAATCGGTTTTACCGGCAAGATTAAAAAGCCCTTTTGAGCCAATCATATTCTCAATATTAGAGGCAATACTGTGGTCAACTTTATTGCCAAGTATCACAACTGAACCTTTTTTTTCGTTTATCCAATATTCTGCAACTTTTGCGAAATTCGCAAAATTCCATTTTTTAGCTGGACCATACGCTGCGCCAGGAGCAATGGCGAGGAGTTTATCACTTGAAGCAACTTTTAATACTTCACTACTTGTAATTTCCGGCTCTTTTATATCTTCAAACATTGGAAATTTTCCATCCCAAAAATCTGACCCGAATGCATATGAAACTGATAAATATTTAGAGGTATGATGATATCCTTTTAACTCGTCAAATTTATCAAAACTAAATGCATTTGTAAGAAAAATATTATTTAATCTCCCCGATAAGGCGTAAATTTTGCCAAATAGCATTGAAAAACGAAAAAGAAATGAATCTCGAAACGATGAATTAAAAAGAACTGCAACTCCAAAATTAGCATGCGAAATTCGCAAAATTTCCTTGCAATTCCAATAACCGTGCAAAGCAGAGAAAGAAAATGAATGGTCAATAATATTTAACGAATCAAAAACAGGATAAATATTTTCAGGACATAGAAGAACAGTCGCACAATCTCTCGGAACAATTGTTTTCAGCATCTTTATAGCAGGTATTGCCATAATAGCATCACCTAACCAATTAGGACTTCTAATAATGATGCCATCTCGCCAATCGTGCTTATCTAATGTAATTTTAAGATTTGTAAGCTTTGTCTTTCGTATTTTTTGAATATCAGTAACTATTTTCTTTACAGGCACTTTTATCTGCCTTTTTTATGCTTCAAGATTATATTTATCGGGTATCCCTTAAAAGGATATTCCCTGCGAATTGAATTTTCTATAAATGTCAAGTATTGACTCGAACATAATTTGGGATTATTGCAAAATGCCAAAAATTTTGGCGGAATACCACCTATATAAGTTATATAATATATTTTAAAATGTGAAGATGCTGGGTTCATATTTTGCGCCATTTCTATTATCTCATTAAGTTTAGAAGTCTGAGGTTTTTTAAATTCTACATTTGCTATATTTATGATTCCAGAACAAAGATTTGCCAAACCATTACCATTTAGTGCAGAGACAAAAAAGATAGGAGCATAGTTTAAAAATGGCATTGTTAATCTTATACGCTTTGAAAGTTCCTTTTGTTTTTCTTTTTGAATGAGATCCATTTTGTTCACAACAATAATGCAGGCTTTCCCTGATTCTTTTATAAAAGCGCCAATACGCCTATCTTGAGCAGATGTCCCATCATAAAAAGGCTCTATTACCAGCAAAGCCATATTTGTTTTTTGTATTGCTTTTTCAGTTCTTACAATACTAAAAATTTCAACAGGATTATCTGCTTTCTTTTTCTGTCTCAAACCGGCAGTATCGACGAATACAACTTTCAACTCTTTTCCTTTTGATTTTTTCAGAAGATACTCTGTCTCTATTGCATCACGTGTAGTCCCTGGAATCTCACTTACAAGCACTCTTTCCTCATTTATGAGTTTATTTAAAAGAGAAGATTTTCCGACATTAGGTCTCCCAACAATAGAAATTTTGAAAAGTTTTTCTTCCTTGATTTCATATTCAGGCAAATCATGCGTAATTTCATCTAATAATTCGTCTATTCCTATTCTGTGAACACAGGATATTGAGATGATTTTTTCAAAACCCAAAGAAGTAAAATTTGCAGAAAGAATTGCGAGATTTTCATTATCTGCTTTATTAACTGCGACGATAATTTTTTTTTTGGATGCCCGTAACATATTTGCTATATCAAAGTCCAGTAATAGAGGCTCACCAACCTCAACCATAAAAATGATTTTATCTGCGGATTCTATTGCTATATCGACCTGTCTGCGAATTTCGCTTAACCATATATCTGAACTCTTCTGACCTTTAAAAAGAGCAAGGCCACCTGTGTCTATTAGTTTAAATTTTTTTCCAAAATAATCATAAATTGCTTCAATCCTATCACGAGTGACACCAGATTCTTTGTGAACTATTGATTTTCTCTGTTTTATGATTGCATTGAAGAGAGAGGACTTGCCAACATTAGGTCGGCCAACAATGGCAATAGTTGGGATAGTTTGCCCTACGGTATTGTTCATAAAGTCAGTAAAAAATTAATAAAATGTTTGACAGATAGAAAAATCAAGCAAAAATCTCGTCGTAAACTTTATCCGCTTCTTTCATGATATCTTTTTTGTATATCACGTCTTCTTCGTCAAGAAGTCCTGCACCGCGAATTACGGCAGATTGTGTATATCCATACCAACTAAAGAAAAACTGATATTTCGGGTATACATCAGCAAAAGAATTTAAATCTTCATGGCCTTGCGTAAGAACCATAATCATTTTTTTGCCTGCTTTCAATCTGCTTTTGTTATCAGCAAAATAAAAGTCAGGTACTAAATATGAAAAAGCTCTGTCTATAAAGCCTTTCAGTTGCGCACTTACATCGCCAAAATATATAGGACTTGCCATCACAAGCACATCTGCATCAGCGACTGTATCAAGAACGACTTCAAGATCGTCCTGAATAACGCATTTATCACTACCAGTTTTACAAGCCATACAGGCCTGACAACCAACATATTTCATGTCGTTTAGAGTAAAAAGGTTCAGTTCTGCACCTTTTTCCTTGGCTTTTTCACATATATATTTTGCAATATAAGAACTATTTGACTTTTTTCTCGGACTGGCAAGGAGACAAGCTATTTTCATATATTTTTTACACTCCTAAATAATTGTTTTAGAGCTCTATCACTTTAATTCAAATTTTTTAATTTTCAAACGATTAAAAGATGATATTGTTTTTATTTTAACATCTGTTCAAGTTCTTTTTTCATAGTATCAAAGCCTTCAGTAGATGAAAAATCACGCATAAAATCATCTGCTCTTGAAATTGCACGTTTTTTATCTGTTTCTGCCAGAAAACGAATACTATCATATATATATTTTCGTACTGCGAGCATTGTCTTTTTTGCTTCAGGATTTTTTGAAAAAACACTCTGAGCTTCTGAAAATTTACCCGTAAGTAAGGCGATATAATAAGGTAAGTTTTCACGGTTATAGTTCTTTATTTCTGGAGGAATAATCTTTTCTATACTTTCAAAGGAAAGATTTTTCCATGGGATGTTTTCAATAACTCCAAGAGTTGATATGAGAGAGACAGTTCCTCCTATAATTTCTTTTATCTTTCCTTCTTTGACTTCGATTCCTTCATATCGAAGAGCGCTGTTTTCAATAGAATTAAAAAGTTTCTCTATATTTTCAACTTCTTTAATTTTATCTGCAAGCCAGTTACTCTGAGCCGGAGATGGATCTACCACGCTGGTTTTTAAAATTGCATAAGCTTCCTGAAATCTATTATTTCTTATCATGAAAGCTGTCTTTACCCTTAAATCGTCAGCCCAATTTGCAAAATTCAATTCATTTATTTTATCAATTGTTTTCCTCAGTGTTCCTGAATAATCTTTTTCTCTTTTTAGTTCTCTAATGAGAGATTGCAATCTTGCCTCAAGCTCTTTAATCTTTTTATTTTTTTCTTCTATCTCTGAGTTTTTGTCAGCGTTATCATAAATCTTATTCTCCATATCATTAATTCGCATTGCAAGAGAATCAACCTGTGTCTCAAGAACTTTATTTCTTTGTTGTAATTTCAAATTAATTATTTTCTGTTCACACAGCTTTATACGATATTCAATAGAACCATCCTGAATATTCTTTAGAGAAGCAATGGAATTTTTGGCTTTCTGTAATTCAGCATCAAGAACACCTACACTATGATCTCCTTCATCTATCATTTGTTCAATATTTTCAACAATTCTGACTGCTGTTTGATCGATATTCTTCTTTTGTGTTGAAATTGCAATTAGAAATATTACTAATAAAACTATTACAGGTACAGCAAAGGCAAATATTTTAAGTAGTAATTCTGATTTATTTTTTTCCTCTTTTTCTTCTATTTGAATCTGGATTTTCCGCGCCTTTGCCTGATTTTGAAGGTCATAATCAAGTTTTTTTAGTGTAACGGTATGGACGCTTGGAATTAGCTCCTTTTCTGGAGCCGTAGTCTGGCGAATCTTCCATATCTCATGCAAAAGCTCATCCATATTTTTAAACCTGTCGTCTGGGTGCTTTGCTATCATCCTGGCTACGAGTTCAGAGACTCCTTTTGGAATTGTGGGGATAATTCTATTAACAGGCACAGCAATATCTTTGAAATGCTGCCTTGCAACAGTATTCAAAGTTTTCCCAGTAAAAGGTAATTTTCCAGTCAGCATCTGATAAAGAGTTATTCCAAGACTATATATATCGCTCCGTGTATCCAATTTTTCTCCTGTGAATTGCTCGGGGCTCATATAAGATGGACTACCAGATATCTCCATACCTTCATGCCACGCAGTTTCGGGCATTGCAAGTCCCAAATCAGTAAGTTGAACAATGCCATCTTCATCTATCATTATATTCTCAGGTTTCACGTCCCTATGTATAAGCCTTGCTTCTTCCCATGCATAATAAAGCGCTTCTGCCACCTGTTGTGTAATATGCAATGCTTCATCTACCTCTATCTTGCCAGATGATTTTATTTTCTGCTTAAGAGTCATTCCCCGGATATAATTCATAGCCATATAACATATTCCATTTTCCTCATTTACAGCAAGGCATTTCACAAGATTAGGATGTGAAAGTCTGGCTGCTGCTCTTGCTTCCGATAAAAACGCAGATTTACCTTTCATGTTGGCATATTCTTCTGACAATATCTTTAATGCTACCTTTCTATCCAGAGATGCTTGATGAGCAAGATAAACAATACCGATAGAGCCTTCTCCTATTTTTTCTTCTATTATAAAGTCTCCTATTATCCGTCCCACGCCAAAAGGACTTGAAGGTAGAAGAACATTCTTATTACAATTGGGACAAATGATTTTTTTTCCCAACATCCAGGGATTTATATCATGAATGGCACAACTACATAATTGGCATTGAAATTTCATCTTATAAGAAAACTTTGAGCTAACATTTTTCTTTATAATGATTAATATACTTCAAAAAAAGCATTATCAAAATCACTTTATTAGTGTATATTTCAAAAAAACTCTTTTTTGGAGATAATTAATCATGGCGAATATCAAGTTTAACTTTCCCAATTCAAATGTAATTATAACCGGAGGTACGAGGGGGATAGGTAGAGCCATAAGTACCGCCTTCTTAAATGCAGGCGCAAATGTTACCGCCATATACGTGGCAAATGATTCAGCAGCAAATGATTTTCTATCCCAACTTAACTCAGATAAACTCGAGATTGTCAAGCTCAATATAGCTGATTATAATGCCGTAGAAGAATTCTATAAAATATATAATTCCAAACATGACTCCTTAGATGTTCTTGTAAATTGTGCAGGAATAAGACGCGATTCAATAGTAGGCATGATGAGCATTGAAGATTGGAAAAAAGTAATAGAGATAAATCTTACTGGTACTTTTAATATGACTAAATTCGCCTTAATGAAAATGATGGAAAAAAGATATGGAAGGATAATAAATATTTCTTCCCCTTCAGGAAAATATGGTTTTCATGGACAGGCAAATTATTCAGCCTCAAAAGCCGCTCAGGAAGCTTTTTCCAGATCATTATCTAAAGAGGCTGCAAAAAGAAATATTACAGTAAATTGTATTTCTCCCGGATTTATTGAAACAGATTTCATCTCTGATCTAACTGAAAACCAGAAAAAAACTTACCGTGAACAAATTCCACTAAAACGATTCGGAACCCCTGAAGAGGTTGCAAATCTTGTTCTCTTTACAGCATCAGAAGAAGCTTCATATATTAATGGAACAACGCTGGAGGTAAGTGGCGGATTATGACAATTAAGAAAAAACATGTCGTTATTCCTGAATTACAAATAAGGCTCATAGGAGATAAAATCCTTTCTCAAAAAGCAAAAGAAATTCAAACCGTAGATGAATCCATTCAGGAACTCAGTCAGAACCTCATTGATGCAATGCTCAAATACGATGGGCTCGGACTGGCAGCAACTCAGGTGGGTATTCCCTTGAGAATCATCGCTCTGGCTATTCCAAAGCCTGACAAGAATAAGGGAGAAGAAATAAGCCCCGGTGAGGCTTTCCTCTTCCCAATGATGCCTATCACAATTATCAATCCAAAAATAATATCTTTCAGTAATGAAACTAATACTATGGAAGAGGGATGTTTAAGCGTTCCCGGAATTTTCGCTGAAGTCAAACGCCCCTCAAAAATTCTTATTGAAGGTATTATCAATTTAAGAGAGAAAATTACAATTGATTGTGGAGGTCTCCTCGCAAGAGCACTCCAGCATGAAATAGATCACCTCGATGGAATACTCTTTATCCAACGCCTCGATAAAAAACAACTATCAAAGATAAAAAAGAAACTTGAAATACTAAAAAAAGAAGCAGAAAAAACTAACTATATACGTCTGAAAAAAAATGAATAAAATTGAAAAAAGTCCTGAACGTTTCATTCCCATTGTCATGAAAGTCTGTTCTACTACAGAAGTATTTTTTGACCTTTTAAATACATCTTTCAGAAGAGCAATATTTCACTTTATCCTTCTATCTATATGTGCCTCTATATTTTTTGTGTCTGTCAGAGTTCCGACTATATCCAACTCAGCAACAAAATATTGTCAAATACTCGATCGGTATTTTGGAGGAATTAGAATCAGTCCAGAAGGTCTCTTTCCTATAAAAAATCCTCAAGAAAATAAAAGTGTAATTCTTGGAAAATTAAAAATAGATTATATATCGGAAGATGCCCCTACTCTTGAATTAAGCGATGCAGGAGCGTTAAAAGGCATCATATGGCTACCTAATTCTCTATATTTTTGGATAAAAACTCCTTTAGGTTACCAATATTTTCCTATTCTATCCTCAACAACAAAAATAAAAACTACTAACAGTCCTGTGTCAAAACTCGACACTATAGTAAAAATAGCTAAAAAAGAAAATATTTTTCCCGCTAAATCTTATAAAAACATTTCTGAAGCTTTTAAATTTAGCGACACAAAAACTATTATTCTGCTCACAACAATAATAATATATTTTATTTTCTTCCTTTTTAATATCATATTTTCTGTTCCTCTATATGCATTAATGATTCTCTTAATTTTTACTTTTTTCGGTAGTGAACTTCTCAAAAAAATAAAAGCATCTACATTCTTTTCTTTACTCCTTTATATGAGCTTTCCCGGAATTATTATTGCAACTCTATATTCAGCTCTATCTTTACCTTTACTTGAGTTTAGAACTATTGTTTTTTCTGCGCTTATTATTTATTCTTTTTTCGTAATTAATAGTATTCAAAAAAAATTATATCCTCAAAAACAGGATGATGATTATGATGACGATGATATCTTCTGAAAAAAAATTTGATTGTTTGAAAACTTCAAACTGGTATAAATCACTAGCAAATTATACTTTTCCAACAAGCTTCGTAAAACTAAGCGATAATGAAAAAGAACTCCTTGTAAACGGCATACACGAAGGAGAACAGATAACAGAAGCAATCCACCGACTACGTGGCGCAATGAAAGTTTTCTTCGGGAACAAATTCGTTTTTGTCGATTGCGCTGCTCCAACTGATACAGAACGCTTTAGGTTAAAAGGAGGTGCTGTATATTCCGCTGAGAGTGCCTGGAAGTATCTTGCACTAAGCGAAAAGGTAAGAAAGTCGATTGCAAATGGGGATTCTGACCACATATGTGTAAGGCCTTTTAGGAGAATGGGAAAACCAAAGGAGTTCCGGCTCTTCATAAAGGACAAAAAACTTCTCGGAATGAGTCAACTATGGCTTATAAGACATTTCAAAAGGCTTGAAGGAATTAAGGAGAAACTTTGGGAAATGGCAAACACTTTCTTTTCTGAAGTAAGTTGGCTCCTTCCAGCAGTCTCATGCACTATGGACATATATTTTACAGCAAGTGGTAGAATCCTTATTGTAGACTTCAATCCGTGGGGCGAGCCTGTTTCTCCTTTGCTTTTTCGCTCATGGGACAATGATTGGGAAAATAATGGAAAAATAAAAATAATACCTCCTCCAATAAAAATAAAAGGTGATGTAAAAATATCATTCTAAGAAATGCAAAGACTACCAGAAAATCTTAAGAATAAAATTCTCTCTTTTGAAAAAAGACTATTATTTTCTGAGAGTTTTATCACTATATCATCACTTATTATATCAATCGCATTACCATTACTAATTTTATTCATACTTGATAGAATCTTTGATACTCCCAAAATTATAAGAACTATTTTTGCAATGTCTGTATTATTTTTCTTAACAAAATACATCTTCAACTGGCTTGATAAATGGGTTTTTAGAAGACGTTCTTATTCCGATATCGCAGTTATAATTCAGAAAAAATTTAAGAATATAGGAGATAAATTACAAGGAGCTGTAGAGCTTTCTATGCAGGAGAATGAAAATCTTTATTCAGAAGAACTTAGACAAGCGGCATTACTGCAAACAGCTAAGGAAACTGAAAACCTTGATTTTCTAATAGCAATAGACCAAAAAAAAACGGTAAAATTTATAATCTTATCTCTATTTTTAATGATAATTATCGGATTATCTGCGGAGTTCGCAACTCAAGCTCTTTTAAATTCTTTCAAACGGTTAATTATACCATTCAGCAATCTTCAAAGATTTACATTTGTAATACCTGAACAAGTCCCAGAAAAACTAATTGTTCCTATGGAAGAAAATTTTAGTCTAACCGTCTCATTATCAAAAAATACGTTTTTAAAACCTCAGAAAGGAGTAGCAGAATTTCAGGGTAATAGAATATTTTCAAAAAATCTATCCAATATCTACTCTTTTGATTTTCCTGGGACATCAAGTCAATCAATCATCTCCTTAAGAATTGGAGATTGGCAAAAAAAAATTGCAGTAATTCCAGTATATCGTCCTTCTCCTATTGAAATATATACAAAAGTAATTTATCCTGAATATATCGGAAAAAGCGAACAAACTCTTTTATCAGGAAGTAAAATCAGAATACTCGAGAACTCTAAACTAATAGTATCAGGAAAATACTCAAGACCATTGAATTCAATAAAAGTTGAATTAGATAGAACATCCTTGCAATCAAACATAAATGAGAGTATCTTTTCTACTTCTGAATTTTTAACTCCACAAAAAGTTTCTGAAATAACCCTTTGTGCAAAAGATAATTATGGACTGGAACAAAAACCACAAACTATATTAAAAATTGAAAGTTTTCAGGACTCTTTACCCCAGGTCGAACTTTCTGGCATCCCCAATAGCTCAGCAATATTAAAAGAAGATATCCTTGATCTCCACCTCTCTGCAAATGATGATTTTGGATTGAAATATACCGCTCTTGAAATCTCAATCTTAAAAAAAAATAATAACGATGACTGGAATACTGAACGAAAATTCCGCAAAACTTTTCCGTTTAATCATTCAACTCAAACACAAACCTTTAAACAGAATATCCTTTTTTCACCAATTTCTGAATCAATAAGTCCTGGAGAATTACTCATCATGAAAATGATAGCAAGAGATTTTAAACCCGGTAGTCCTGAGTCATCTTCCGATGAAAAATATATTTACATTCTCACACAAGAAGAACATCTAAAAATCCTATCTGAAAAATTAGAAGAATTATTAGATAAAATACAAAACTTAAAGTATTCTGAAAATGAAAACCTACAAAACAATATAAAAGTATCAGAGTCCGACAGCAAGAAATTGGAAAACCTAAATGAAGAAATATTAGAAATTTTCCAGAATGAGGCAACAAATAAAGAATATGCTCTACAGATTGCAAACGAAATGGCAAATGCCTTAAAAGAAGCCCTTAAAAATCAACTTTTCTCAGATAAAACAGCATCTCAATGGACAGAAATACTATCTGAACTCTATGAGTTACAGAAAAATGATTTTTCAGAAAGTTGCAATACACTCAAAAGTGCATTAGAAAAACCTCAGAGAAAAGATAAGCTAAATGATGCTCAAAAAATTCAATCAGAAATAGTAAAAAAACTCGATGATCTTATAAGTAAATCGGAAAACTCTATTTCCGAAGCAATGACTGCGAATTTCGCAGCAAGGCTCAGAAAAGAAGCCGAAAATGAGAAAAAATTACAGTCCCAATTAAAAGATACTATTAAAGTAAGTGCTGGGATAAATATCAAAAACGCCAGTCCAGAAATAATTGACCTCATAAAAAAACATAGCTCCACCCACTCAGATATAAGCAATAGTGTTATGGATATAAAATACGATTTGAAAGCTATATATAGGAGGAGACCTTTGCAGATTTACCAGACCGTACTATTAGATATGGAGAAAGAAAACATAGAAAAATTACTTTCTCAAAACCAAGACTTAATAGCAGAAAATAAACTATACGAAGCTAACGAAAAATCTAAATATATTGAAACAAAACTTACAGAATGGGCAGAATTTATCGAAGAGTCATCTAAAAATAAAACCAGAGTAGAGTCAAATCAGAATTTAAAAGTTCCAACTGAAGTAATAGCTGCATTGATGAGAGCTATAATAAAAGAAACTCAACTAAGAAAAAAAACAAAAGAGCTGAATATTACAAAAGAAAAGCAAAATTACGAAGAAAATTGTTTAAATCTTTCAAATGAACAAAATTTTATAAAAGGCATAATACATGACTGTAAGAATAAATTAACTCAACAAATTCCACAAATCATTTCTACCTTAAATAAAATAGCAGAACCTATGACTGATGCAGCAAATCTTCTCGCAAGTAAAAAAACAGATTCAGAAACAGTAGGCGCAGAAACTGAAGCAATCGAATTAATATCAGAATTATTATCAAAAATTTCAGAAGAAAATGCGAGTACTGCAGCTGTCACAAAAGCAGTTACTGGTACAAGCCCGGGATTTGGAATAACATCAGATTCAAATACTAAAAATATCAACGTATTGGGAGAACAATTTTCTCCTGAACAATTAGAAAAGAAAAACGAGAAAGTTTCAAAATATACGAACTTTAAAATACCAGAGAGATATAAAATTTTCTATGAATCATACCTAAAAAAATTACGGAACAATCAATGAAAAAGTTTTTAAATTATATTAGCACCTTATTAATATTTGTATTTATTGTATCAGTTCAAGGTCAGAATTTTTTCTATAAGGACCCTCTTTCGCTTCCGGAGGGATTAGAAGAAATCTACCTAAAGGGATTAAATTTTCTCTGCCAAAGACAGAATAATGATGGTTCATGGAAGTTAAGCAGTTATGGACAAACACCAGGCGTCGTGGGACTCTGTGTTCTCGCATTTCTCGCACATGGAGATGATCCAGAAAATGGTCTATATTCGACAAATATAAAAAAAGCCCTTAATTTCATATTACAAAATATGAATAAAGAAAATGGTTACATAGGTAATTCTATGTATAATCATGCTTTTGCTACCCTTGCTATTGCAGAAGCCTATGGTGTGGTGATGGATGATAGACTTGGACCAGCTCTCGAAAAAGCAGTCCAATTGATACTCTCTGCACAAAAACGAAATCAGTTTGGCGGATGGAGATACTCTCCGGACAGTAACGATGCCGATACTACCGTAACCGGAGCATGTATGGTTGCCCTTTTTGCAGCAGCAAATGCAGGAATAAAAGTCCCAGATGAAAGTATACAAAAAGGACTTGAATTTTATAAATCATGTCAGGACGCCAGTGGTGGAATAGGATATACAAATTCACAAGGGCCAAATACAATACGAACTGGCATTGCATCACTCGTTTGGGCTCTTGCTAAACAAAAAAATTCAAATGAATACAAAAAAACTACTGAATTTTTAGAAGGACGTGGACCGGAAAGTATTGAAGAGGCTTATTTATTTTACGGACTATATTACTTATCTCAAACTTTCTTCCATTACAAGCCAATATACTGGGAACGATGGAACAGCTCAAATATAAAATATCTAAAAAGCATTCAATCTGAAGATGGTTCTTGGAACAGTAATTTTGGTCCTGAGTTTAGCACAGCCTGCGCTCTACTATCCCTGGCCTTGAATTACCGCTACCTGCCAATATATGAAAGGTAAATCAAAAGCAAGTTATTAATAAAAAACAAGTTCTAATTATAATACTATCACTTTATTTCTTAGGTATATAGAGTTTTTGCCCTACTCTGATTAGGTCATTACTCATACCATTAGCAGCTTTTATCTCCGCTATAGAAACCCCATATGCTTTTGCAATTGCATTAAGAGTACTGCCGGCCTCTACTGTATGCACATAATATTCGCCTCCAGGAATCTGTTGCGTAATGCCCTTTTCTTTCGGGCTTTGATTTTGGATAGTATTGTTAATTTCTTTCGTAATTTGTTCTATCATATTTTCATTTGCCTTCTGCCATGTACTTTTTAATTGCTCAAAATCTTGTTTGATTGAATTCATTGAATTTTGAAGTTTAGAATCAACCTGTTGTAATAAATTAATTCGTTGATAAATTTCATTTATATGCCTGATTATTTCAGCATTAGACGCATTTAAAGCTGCAATATTTTCAGCAAGACGTGCCATTTGCTCTTCAAGAGTTTTATTTGAACTCTCCTGGGCTTTAACAGCAATAAAGTTTTCCCTCCTACTGTAGGAATCATAAAAGCTTTCACAACCACAAATAATGAATATTAAAAGAATAAAAACTAAAAATTTACTATACATTGATGCTCTCTCCGCTTTCTTCGTTACTGTATATTGAATTTATCCAATTTCAAATAATGCAAATAGAAGTAGTTAGATTATCAATAGAATTAATTTTCTCCAACTAGAAACTTTTATAATGCGTTTTTGCAAAATACATTTAGAAAATTTCCCTACTTTACTTTCCATTTAATAAGTGATATATTGTTAAAAATTTACTACAAAAAATAGTGAGGTTGTAAAAAAATCCTATATTAATTAGAGGTGTTATGCCAGAACGATTAAAAAAATTTATAGGCTTCTTCCGTTCGGAAAAAGAAAAAAGTGAATATATAGAAGTCCCTGATGCTGATAATTTTGATAAGGGATTGCTTTTTTGTTGCAAATGTGGAAAAAAGCTTGAATTTCAGAAAGGTTTAACAATTGAGAGATGCCCATCATGCAAAACAGCGTTGTACATCCCTTTGTTAATTAATGATTATTTAATATATAAACCCCTTGGCGGCGGCGGTGAAGGCTTTGTATACAAGGCTCGCAAACTTAATTCAGAAAAAAGATTTGCTGTAAAACTAATACCCCCTTCAAAACAGTCCATAAAAGAGTTGAACTACAACTTAATTCGTGAAGCTAAAACTATTGAAAAAATTGGTAAACATAAAAATATAACAGAACTTATCGAATACGGCATTTTTAAAGAAACACCTTTTGCTGTATTTAAGTTAATCAATGGTGAACGACTCGATGAATATGTGAGCAAAAGAAAAAAATTATCAGATAAAAAAACACTATCATTTATTATGCAAATTATTGATGCTGAACAATATATCCTTTCAAAAGGCTTTCTATATAGAGATTTAAAACCAGAGAACATCTTGATTGAAAAGGGAGGAGTTATAAAAATCTGTGATTTCGGAATATCCCTTAATCTAGATGAATTAAGTTCTCACAAAAATTCATCAGATGAATTTGAAGGCTCTCCTTATTACATCCCACCAGAAAGAATACTTGGGCAACCAGAAAATGAATATAGTGAAATTTACAGTTTGGGAATGTTAGCTTTTTATATGCTTCATGGTAGTCCATATTTTACAGACACAGAAATAAACATGCTCATATCTAGACATATTGAACCAGAATTAAAAACAAAAATTTCAGAAACACTAACACAAAACAATCAAAAATTAGTTGATATTATAGAAAAAATGACCCACTATTCACCATCTACACGATATCAGACTTTTAATGAATTGTCCATAGATTTAGAAAAATTGAAAGAAGAAATATTTTCAAAACCAACAATTTATCTTCAGACAAAAACAAAAAAAATTAATATTTCGGATTTAAAAAAATAAGCTACTGGAAAAACACTCTTATGATTATATAATACACGAAAAACTGATAAAGACCATGAATTTGCCAAATAAAATTACAATAGCCAGAATATTGATGATATTCCTTTTTCTTTTAATTTCCAATACAGATGATATGATTAATAATTTACTGGGAGAAAATTTCGTTCGCCCATGGAAAATATTTGGCTTTGTGATAGCAATTATTGCCGGTCTTACAGATTTCATAGATGGATATATTGCAAGAAAATACAACATGATAACAGATTTTGGCAGATTAATGGATCCAATGGCAGATAAGATTTTTATCACCACTGCATTCATTGTTCTTGTGGAAAGTAATATATTGTCAGGATGGATTGCTGTAATCATATTGTCAAGAGAATTTTTAGTAACAGGGCTTCGCCTGCTTGCAGCGTCAAAAGGGACTATTATCCCTGCGGATAATACTGGTAAATTAAAAACAATTCTTCAAATGGTATTTCTCATCCTTGGTGGTGCTATTTGGACTGGATTAATAAGTAAAGAGGATAGTATCTTATTCAAATCTGATATAAAAATTTTATGGATTCTTTCTTTGTCCATTATCGTTTTCATAACAGTTTTTTCTGGAATCACATATTTTGTCAAGCATAGGAATCTCTTTCTTAATTTAACTAAAAATGGAGAAATCAAATGACTCTATGGAATGGCAGGTTTGACAAAGGACTTTCTGAAAATGTAAAAAAATTTACTCAATCAATATCTTTTGATAAGATTCTGTATGAATCCGATATTGAAGGTAGCATAGCTCACGTAGAAATGCTCGCATCACAAAAGATTATCCCGATAAAATCTGCAAAAAAAATAGTAAATGCTTTAAAAAAGATAAAAGAAGAAATAAAAGAGGGAAATTTTCAATTTTCAGAAGACTATGAAGATATCCATATGAACATAGAAAAAGCATTAATAAATATGATCGGACCTGATGGAGCAATGGTTCACACTGCAAGAAGCAGAAACGACCAAGTAAACTTAGATACCCGTCTTTATATCAGAAAAAAAGCAATATTCATAAAATCTGCTATCGTTTCACTTCAAAAATCACTCCTAAAAAAAGCTGAAGAATACAAAGATACAATAATGCCAGGATATACACATCTCCAACATGCCCAACCAATACTATTTGCTCATCATCTCCTTGCTTATTGCGAAATGTTTGAAAGAGATAAAAATCGCCTTGAAGATTCTCTAAAAAGAATCTTCGCATCCCCCCTGGGTGCAGGAGCTATAGCCGGAACAACCCTCCCAATAAATCGCAATTTTACAGCAAAGAAACTCGGATTTAAAACTATTACAAGGAACAGTATAGACACAGTAGCTGATAGAGATTTCATATGCGAATTTTTATCTGTGTTAGCAATATTTGGAATGCATATCTCAAGACTTTGTGAAGATATCATCTTATGGAGCTCAAAAGAATTCGACTTTATAAAACTCGGTGATGAATTCTGTACTGGCTCCAGTTTAATGCCTCAAAAGAAAAATCCCGATATCGCCGAACTTACAAGAGGAAAAACAGGCAGACTCTATGGGAATTTAATGGCCATCCTCACCGTATGCAAAGGATTGCCAATGAGTTACAATCGTGATTTGCAGGAAGATAAAGAGCCTCTCTTTGATTCAATCAATACCGTAGAAGCCATTCTTTCGGTATTTCCTGATATGATTGACAGCATCTCCTGCAATACAGAGAAGATGAAGGAACTGGCACAAAATCCATATCTGATGGCAACGGACATTGCAGAAGAACTTGTAAGAAAAGGCGTTCCTTTTAGAGATGCCCACCACATGGTAGGTGAACTGGTCAAATTATCAGAAAAAAAACATATCCCTCTTAATCAAATCCCCTATGATGAAGCAGTAAAAGTAGCTCCTTTACTCCCGCCCGATTTTTATAAACTTTTTGACCCTTGCTTAAGTATAAGAAAAAGAACTATTCCCGGAGCTCCATCTTATAAAAACGTTAAGCAAAATATAAATTTTTTTAAAAAGTATATCATTAAAAAATCATAAAAATATGGAGAATTTATGGAAGAAAAAATCTATCTAAATCCAGATAAACCAATCGAAGCAAGGGTATCTGACCTCCTAAAAAGAATGACAGCAGAAGAAAAAATAACACAGCTATCATATAATAGCCCTGCAATAGAAAGACTTGGAATACAAGAATATTGCTGGTGGAATGAAGCCCTTCATGGTGTAGCAAGGGCAGGCAGGGCAACAGTTTTTCCTCAAGCTATCACTCTCGCCGCTACATTTGATAAAAAATTAATCGAACAAATTGCTAAGGCAATATCCGATGAGGCTCGAGCTAAATTTCATGACGCTCAGAAAAAAGGACGAAGAGACATCTATAGAGGGCTTACCTTCTGGACACCAAATATAAATATATTTAGAGATCCGCGATGGGGAAGAGGACAGGAAACATACGGAGAAGACCCCTTTCTTACTGCAGAACTCGGAAAAGCTTTTGTTCGAGGACTTCAGGGAAAAAACAAAAAATACTTAAAAACTGCTGCATGTGCAAAACATTATGCTGTCCATAGTGGACCAGAAGCTCTAAGGCATTCTTTTAATGCTGTCGTTTCTCAGAAAGACCTTTATGAAACTTATTTACCTGCTTTCAAGGCTCTAGTAGATGAAGGTGTTGAAGCCGTAATGGGTGCATACAATAGAACAAACGGTGAACCTTGTTGTGGCAGTAAAACATTATTAATTGAAATTCTCAGAGAAAAATGGGGATTCAAAGGACATGTGGTATCCGATTGTTGGGCAATAAGAGACTTTCATGAACATCACAAAGTAACTGCAAATGGAATCGAATCAGCAGCAATGGCTATAAAAAATGGCTGCGATTTAAATTGTGGATGTGTTTTCGAGCAATTCCTCTTATTAGCTTACAAAGAAGGACTTGTAAGTGAAGATAACATAGATAATGCTCTATCTAACCTACTTAGAACTAAATTCAAACTTGGGCTCTTTGATCCAGAAGAATCAAATCCATATTCTAAAATTCCAATATCTGTGATAAGATCAAAAAAACATATTTCTCTCGCTAGAAAGAGCGCAGTAAAATCAATAATTCTCCTGAAAAACAGTAATAATCTACTACCACTAAAGAAAGATTTAAATAAAATCTATGTTTGTGGTCCAAATGCTACAAATATTGACGCATTAACAGGAAACTATTACGGACTTTCAGATTGTTTTGTTTCTGTCCTCGAAGGAATAGCAAGAAAAGTCTCAAACTCAACAAAACTCGATTACAGAAAGGCTTGCCTCCTGAATGCGGAACAGGTAAATCCACATAATTGGGGAATTGGTGAGGCTAAAGATTCAGACGCAGTGATTTTTGTTGGCGGAATCGATTCTACAATTGAAGGCGAAGAAGGCGATGCCATCGCTTCACAAGCAATGGGGGATAGACCAGACCTGAATCTTCCGAAAAATCAAATTAAATTCTTGCAAGAATTGAGAACAAAATCACCAAATACAAAAATAATATTCGTTTTAATGGCAGGCTCTCCAGTTATTTTCCCGGAAGAACTTGTTGATGCTGCTATATTCGCAGGTTATCCGGGAGAACAGGGAGGAAACGCTGTTGCCGATATTATATTTGGCGACAGTATCCCTTCTGGTAAACTTCCATTTACCATTCCAAAATCAGTTGAGGATTTACCTCCATATGAAGATTATTCTATGGAAAATAGAACTTACAGATATTCAAAAGCTGAACCCTTATATCCATTCGGATTCGGTTTATCATATGCAAAAATTTCTCTATCAAATCTCTTAATATCAAACCAGAACATCAAAAAAAATTCTAGTTTTACAGTTACCTTTAATATTGAAAATCACTCTGAATTAATGGTAGATGAAACTGTTCAGCTATATATCTCATATCCAGAAACAACGTTCAGAAATCCAATATTCGCACTAAAAGGATTTGAAAAAATAAAGCTTAAACCGCGTGAGAAAAAAACAATCTCATTGAAAGTAACAAAAAATCATTATTCAACAGTAAATGAAGAAGGAGATACTGTAATCCTCAAGGGTAAGTATAAATTATTTGTAGGGGTAAGTTCCCCGGCAAAAAAGAGTTTTGAACTTGGCGCTCCAGATGGATTGTGGGCAGAGTTTTTTGTCTCATGAAAAAACTGCACTTTATAAAAAAATAATCAATTATAAGGTGAGATAAGGTGTTTTTCTTTGAACCTTTAATGCTTTTTTTTCTTCTTTGTGCTTCAATACCTATCCTGATCCATTTTCTCAATAGAATGAGATTTCAAACAGTCTATTGGGCAGCAACAATATTCTTATCAAAAGCATTCAAAAAATCAACACGAATAGCACGAATAAAAGAACTCCTCATATTACTTTGCAGAATACTTGCGATTTGCGCAATAGCCATTGCATTTGCAAGACCAATAAGCAGCGGATTAGCAAAAATCTCATTTCTGGGAAACACCGACAAAATCTTCATCGCCATTGACCGCTCTGCAAGTATGTCAGCAAGAGATTCTGAAGGGTTAAATCGCATACAGAAATCTTTGCTCAATTTATCAGAAAATTTTCAAAAAATGAAATTAAAACCCCCTTATTTATTGGTAGATAGTACCGACAAAGAAATAAAGGAATTAAAGTCTCTAACTGCCCTACTAAAATCTGAGCAGTCAAAAGAAACAGATACAAAATCCATAATTCCAGAAATGCTCTCAAAAATCCTTGATTATGTAAAAGAAAACAAAATCCCTTCTTTTCAAATATGGATTATTTCCGATGGACAACGCTCAGATTGGACACCCAACTCAAATATCTGGAATGAATTATCCGCAAGAATTACAGACAAAAAATTGGCTGCATCCATTTTTCTCGTAAGAGAGCCCGATGAAATCTCCCAGAATATATCCATCATGCAAGATTACTTCAGAAGAGATCTGATAAATAGTAGAAAATTTGAACTTTCTTTAAAAATTCTATCTGAAAACATTTTTCAAGACAATTTTCCCCTGGTAATTGAGAGCGAAGATGGGAAAAAACCATTGAACCTTAATATCAAATCAAAAATCAATTTTTTAAAAATACCTCTTGAACTTTCAGAAAATCAAAAAATAAATCGAATAAAAATCGAAATACCAGATGATAAAATACCTTTTGATAATAGACTCTTTTTCTCTATTGGGGAACTTAATCCTCCATCAGTTGGGATATATTGCTCCGATGATTACCTCAAAAATGCGATAATAACTGCAATAAGTGCTGATAATCACGACAATAAGCTCACCTCATCAATAATATCCCTCAACTATAATGAGCTAACAAAGAAAAATTTAAAAAATTTCGATCTATTAATCTATGAAATAACACAAAATGAAAATATATCTGAACTTGAAGATTTCCTGAAATCCGGCAAAACAATGCTTCTTTTCCCAGGTGAAAAAGAAGAAAAAAATATTGAAATCCCTGCTGAACTTACTCTCTCCATACCTGATATTTCAACACCAAAAACGCCATTTATTCCAGCAAATTTTATATCAAACAGTTCCCCTATTCCTGAAGAAATATCAGAGTTACTTAATTCTGCGAATTTCGCAAAACGCTTTCAAATTAAAGGTAATTATATAGAAATATTAAAGTTCACTGACAATAAGCCTCTTTTAATTTTTAAACAATTTGCAAATGGGAAACTATATTTATTTACATCTCCTTTAAATAAAAAATACAGTAACTTTATCGAGCATCCCATTTTTCCAATTCTTATAAAAAATTTGTACATTGAAGCCGCTGATTCAAAATCTCTTTTCAAAAACATTGTTGCCCATTTAGCTGATAAAAAAGAATCCTCAGAATTCCACTATATTAGTCAATCTATCAACATAATACCCTTTATAGATGCTGGATTTTATCATAGAGGAAAAGAAGTTCTCGCAGTTAATCCACCTGAATCAGAATATGAAAGAGTTTTTCTCTCAGATGATGAATTAAAAAACCTTCTGCCCGGCAAAATCTTAACAACAAACTTAAACTCTAAAAGTCCTCTCTCTTTGAAAGAAATAGGGAGAGAATTGTTAGTCCTCGCCTCAATATTACTTATACTTGAACAGTATCTTTGTCTCTCATTTTCAACAGGGAATAAATCGTGAAAAATATATGAGCTGGTCACTACAAATATCACCTGATTTAAATAGCACATTAATAACTGTCTTGCTACTTGCCATATATCTCAGCATCATAATACGGAATAAAAAGGAAGTTTTTCGAACAAAACCACTCTCTTTATTGATTGCAAATATTCTTTCCATTATCATCATTGTTGTTATTTGCTTTTTACTTTTCAAACCTGAAATCAACTTGAAAATAAAGAACCAAAATATTCCTAAACTTGCCCTCCTTTGCGATTACTCAAAAAGTATGGAAACACCAGATGTAAAAAACAATAATGAAGTATTAACACGAAAAGATGCAATGGAAACTATTCTAAACTCACATGGTTTAAAAAAACTAGAAAAAAAATTTAAATTATCTACCATAAAATTTTCTCTTCCGCCAGATAACTCTATTTCAGATATAGGTGCTGCCCTTAAATCATGTCAAGAAAAAAAATTTAACCACATCATATTGTTAAGCGATGGACTTCACACCGGCGGAGAATCACCAATAACCGCTGCAACTAAACTAATGTTATCAGGAACAAATCTTCACACAATATCCATTGGTTCAGAAAAACCTCTTCCCGATCTCGAACTGATGGATGTTAGACTTCCTGCTTATTGTATGGTAGACGAACAAATAGTAATACCATTCTCTATCAAAAATAACTTTGATTCTTCCGTAGAAACTTCAGTTTCTTTCACTCCTCCAGGAGAGAAAACATTAATTCAGAAATTTGACTTATCTCCAGGAGAAGTGAAGAAGTCTGAATTCCATTGGAAAGCAAATAAAAAAGGTAAAAATAAAATATCAATATTTGTTGAAAAAAAAGAGGGAGAAATAAATTACGACAATAATAAATTTGAACTAGAAATAGATGCAAGAGATGAAAAAATAAAAGTATTATTAGTTGACTCACTGCCAAGATGGGAATACAGATACATCAAAAACGCCTTATCAAGAGATGAAGGAGTATTAGCAGAATTCCTCTTATTCCACCCAAAGATAAGTATAGCCGAAGGAAAAAACTACAGAAAAAATTTCCCAAATAAAGATGAAATATCTGACTTCGATGTAATATTTTTGGGAGATGTTGGAACAAAACAACTTAATAAACAAGATCTTATAAATATTAAAAACAATGTATATGAAAATGCTTCAGGACTTGTATTTATTCCAGGCAGACAAGGAGAGTTTAGCAGTCTCGAACAATCCCCATTAAACGACTTAATGCCTATAATAAGCAAAAAAGATTTCCCAAAAGGTATTCAAAGTAAAACTGAAGTGAGCCTTGAATTAACAAAATATGGCGCAGATCACCACCTCTCAATGCTCGAAAACTCAGCAACCGTAAATAAATTGTTATGGAAAAATCTACCGGGTTTTACCTGGAACTGGGCCGTAGAAGATTATACTCCTGGTTCAAGAATACTCGCAATCCACCCTTACCTGCAAAGCAAAAATGGAAAAATGCCCCTTTTAGTAGAAAAAAACTTTGGAAGCGGAATTGTTCTATTTATGGGCACAGACCATATCTGGAAATGGAGAAAAGCTGTAGAAGATAAATATCATTACAGATTCTGGAGTCAGGTAATAAGATGGATGGCACATAAAAGATTCCTCGGTAAAAATAATAAGATAAGAGTATTCTATGAACCAGAAAATCCATCTGTAGGAGATGAAGTTACAGTAAAAGCCATATTCTCAAATAAAGTAATCCTACAGCAAGATGATAAAATTTTTCTAAATATAAGTTTAGAAAATAATAATAAAAATGAAACATATCCCTTACTTAAAGAACCAAATAATCAAACTGTTTCTATGAGTTTTATAGCTAAAAATAGTGGTAAATCTAAGATATCTATCACGAGTATGAAAAACGGAGAACTGGCAAATACTGAAATTTTTATAAAACCAGGAAGAGAAGATAAAATCGGAGAACCTGCCAATAAAATATTAATGCAAGAAATAACAAAAATAGGAAAAGGTATTTACGCCAGTCAAGACGACTACAAAAAACTCATAGATGAATTAATATCACAACCAGAAGAAGAATTCTTTATTAAGTCGTATCCTCTTTGGTCAAATACATGGACTATCTCAATAATTATGATAGTTCTTACAATCATATGGATACTAAAGAAACTTTCCGGCAATATTTAGCTTACTTATATCCTTTGATAGACATGCTAATTAATCCAGTTAAATAGAAATTAACATATTTTCTTGCTGTTAGCAAATTAGCATTTTTTTTCATCAAATCTTCTATCAAAATATATACAAAAAACACTTCTTAATTCCAGGCAAAATTAATAATGTTAGAGCCTGCACAATTTATTATTTGAATTTCTATCGTGAGTTCGCCCGTAAGATTTAGCTGAGTTTGAAGAATGTTAAATACAAGGATATATTATTCACCACTTTAAAAAGCATTCCTGAAAAAAGATCAATGGAAGAAACATTTTATATATGATTGTTTTAACAAAGTTAAAAAACATTAAAATATGAAAAAAAAGTTGTCCCTGTATAATAATAATAAAATCTTGATTGCCCCATCAATATTGGCTGCGAATTTCGCAAATCTCGGTGACGAAATACGCTGTGTTGAAAAAGCAGGCGCAGATATAATCCACATCGATGTGATGGATGGGCATTTTGTACCAAATCTCACAATAGGGCCGCCAGTTATTCAGTCTATACGCAAAATTTCATCACTACCTTTCGATGTCCACTTAATGATAACAAATCCGCAAAAATATATCAAAGCTTTTGCTGATGCTGGGGCGGATCATATTACTTTTCATATAGAATCAGATGACAATCCTGATGAGGTATTAAATTTGATTGAAAACTACAATTGCTCTGCCGGGATATGCCTTCGTCCAGCTACAATGCCAGAAGAGATTCTCCACTGGATTCATCGATGCGCAATGGTACTTGTTATGACTGTAGAACCAGGTTTTGGCGGGCAGAAATTTATGCATGATATGATACAAAAAATAAAAACCCTCAGAAATTACATATCAAAATACAACCTTAAAACGCATATTGAAGTTGATGGAGGAATAGATGAAAAAACTGTGAAAAACGCTTATTCTGCAGGAGCAAATGTATTCGTAGCAGGAACTTCTATATTCAGATCCAGTGAAGGATATTTTAAAGCAATTGAAAAAATCAGACAAAACGCAGATAACTCTATATGAATTACGAAAATTTTGCCACAATCCATAGAAATGATATCCCGGAAGAATTTAAATGGGATTTATCGCTCATCTATAAAACAGAAAAAGCCTGGGAAGAAGATTTTAAAAAACTCGATGAATACATAAGTGAAATACAGAAACTGAAGGGGAAATTAAAAAACAGTCCACAAAATATCGCAAAGGTCCTCGACTTAGAGGACAACATAAGCAGAATAATCGAAAATTTATCCGCTTTCGCAAGACATAAATCAGATGAAAATAGCTCTAATAATAAATATCTGGCAATGAGTGGAAAAATATCCACCAAAGCAGCAGAAATTGATGCAAAAATCTCGTGGATTGACCCGGAAATTCTCGAAATTGACGAAGAAACCTTAATCAAATATTCCGAAAATCCAGAACTCAAATTTTATAAAAAAACAATAAAAGATCTCATAAGAGAAAAAAAACATACCTTAAGCAAGAACGAAGAAAAAATTCTTGGCCTCGTATCAGATTCTTTGTCAAGTTCATATGAAACATTCAACATTATAAGCAACTCTGACTTAAAATTTCCTGAGATTCAGGATGAAAACGGAACGAAGAGAGAACTAACTCATAGTAATTTCATACTTTTCCTCAGAAACCAGAACAGAAATGTCAGAAAAGCTGCTTTTGAAAATTTTTATTCAATATATGAACAATTCAAAAATACATTTGCAAGCATACTCGATGGCACAATAAAGGCAAATGTCTTTGAAATGAAAGTTAGAAACTTTGAAGACTCTCTTGAAGCAGCTTTATTTGATGATAAAATTCCGAAGAGCCTTTATTATAATCTAATAGAATCAGTTAGTGAAAATTTAAATTTAGTTTACGAGTATTTTCGTTTAAGAAAGGAAAAACTCAACCTTGATGAATTACATATCTATGATACTTACCATCCCATCATCGAATGTGAAGATTTAAAATGGTCATGGAATGATGCCAAAAAGACAGTCCTTGAATCACTTTCCCCTCTCGGAGAAAATTATATTAAAGTAGCTGAAAAGGCTTTTTCAGAAAAGTGGATAGATGTATTACCAAATCGTGGGAAAAAATCCGGTGCATATTCTGGAGGATCATATGACTCCCCTCCGTATATTCTTCTTAATTTTAATGGACGCATGGAGGACGTCTTTACTCTTGCTCATGAACTTGGGCATTCGATTCACAGTTATTACTCTAATAAAACACAAAAATACCATTACGCCGATTACAGCATATTTCTTGCAGAAATCGCATCTATCACATCTGAATTATTACTTCATTTCTACTTATTGCGAAATTCGCAAAACGAGTCTTTGAAAAAATTTCTCCTGAATCATATCATTGATGAATTTAAGGCTACGGTTGTTCGTCAAACAATGTTTGCAGAATTTGAACTTATAATTCATCAAAAGAGAGAACATGGCGAACCATTAACAGCTGATCTCCTCTGCGATGAATATTATAAACTTATTCAAAAATATTTTGGTAATAATGTAATATGTGATAAATTAATAGAACTCGAATGGGCAAGAATTCCACATTTTCACTATGGTTTTTATGTGTATAAATATGCAACCGGATTTGCCGCTGCTGCGAAATTCGCAAATAAAATCATATCTGGAGATAGTGATGCTCCAGGACTATATAAAAATTTTATTTCCGCTGGTTCATCGAAAGATGTTATTGAGATATTGAAAGATTCTGATATCGATATTACAGATGCATCATTTATCAATGATTCTTTCAGAATATTTGATGAAAATGTAAAAGAGTTTTTTCACAATTAATAATAAAAATTTTTATGTTTGGATTTTATAAAATTGCTATATCGGTTCCGCAATTAAAAATTGCAAATCCTGAATTCAATGGGATTGCTATTTTGGAAAATGTAAAACACGCTGAAAAAGAGAAATCTGCTATTGTTCTCTTTCCCGAACTTTCCATAACGACTTATTCATGTGGAGATTTATTTCATAATGCAGAGCTAATAAAATCAACGGAAGAGGCTATACTTCAACTATGCCAAAAATTGAAATCTTTCAATACCGTAGCAGTAATAGGAGCACCTATATTCCATCGAAATGTCTTATACAATTGTGCTATCGTCATTCATAAAGGAAAGATCCTTGGAGTCGTTCCAAAATCTTTTTTGCCAAATTATAGAGAATTCTACGAAAAACGATGGTTTAAAAGTGGAAAAGATATAAAAAACGATACAATATTTTTGGCTAGGCAGGAAGCTCCATTTGGAACTGACTTAATATTTACAAGCAAAGATAGTGAAATCTCTTTTGCAATAGAAATTTGTGAAGACTTATGGGTGCCAATACCTCCATCTTCTTATTACTCCCTTGCTGGAGCAAATCTTATATTGAATCTTTCCGCAAGTAATGAACTAATAGGAAAAAACGAATATAGAACCGAATTGATAAAACATCAAAGTGCAAAAAATATATGCGCATATGCATTCTGTTCTGCTGGAACTTATGAATCGTCTGCAGAAACTGTTTTTAGTGGACATTGTGCTCTTTTTGAAAATGGAATGAAATTACTTGAGAAAAGAAATTTCAGCACTATAAATCAACTTTATTTTGTCGATATTGACTGCCAGAAACTTAATTATCTGAGAAATTCTGAAAGTTCATTCTATGATGAAAAGATTCCGCTATATAGAAGAATTCTTATCTCAAACATTTATAAGAGTAAAAAAATTTTAAGGACTTATGACCCATACCCTTTTGTCCCACGTGAAAAATCCAGGAGAGATGAACGCTGTGAAGAGATTTTAAACATTCAAAGCTCTGCAATTGCAAGAAGATTTTTACATACAAAATCAAGGAAAGCGGTGATAGGAATATCAGGCGGACTTGATTCTACACTTGCCCTCCTTGCAACTATAAAAGCTTTTCAAATCATTAATCTTACTTCAAAGGACATTATTGCGGTCACAATGCCGGGTTTTGGTACAGGTTCAAGAACGTTAAATAACGCGACAAAACTTGCAAAAGCCCTGAATTGCGATTTTCGCAAAATAGATATTACCAGGGTTTGCAAAATACATTTGAAAGATATAGGGAGAAATACAAAAAAACATGATATTACTTTTGAAAACGCTCAGGCGCGTGAACGAACTCAGATACTTATGGATATTGCAAATGCAGAAAATGCCCTTGTTATTGGAACTGGAGATCTGTCTGAAATTGCTCTTGGCTGGTCAACTTTTAATGGCGACCATATTTCAATGTACTCTGCAAATTGTGGTATACCAAAGACATTAGTTCGCTATATTATAGAATGGATTGCCGAAAAATCTTCGCCAAAAGTTCACAATATACTCGTTGACATTCTGAATACCCCAATAAGCCCAGAATTACTCCCGTCACGGAGAGGAGAAAAATTCATCCAGGAAACGGAAAAAATTTTAGGTCCTTATGCCCTACACGACTTTTTCCTTTATCACTGTGTTAAATATGGAGCTAACGTCAAAAAACTTGACTTTATTGCGAAAATCGCATTCGATGGGATTTACGAAGAAAAACTCATTCAAGATACTCTGAAAACATTCATAAAAAGATTTTTTTCCCATCAGTTCAAAAGAAATTCGAATCCTGATGGACCTAAGGTGGGAACTATTGCATTATCTCCTCGAGCTGACTGGAGAATGCCTCCTGATGCAGACTTCTCAATCTGGTTAAAAGAAGTTTAATCCGCCATGCGTGTTAGATTTTTTTCTTAGATTTTTTAATTAAATCGATATATTATTTTTGAAAAATTCATTTAGGGAACTATTATTGTTAAGTTATGTAAGTTTGGGTTCGAAATACAAGCTAATTCTAACTATTAACAATTAGTAGAATATTTACAACAGGGAGATTATGGCAAAGAAATTTTCCCATATACATAAAGTGGCTCTAATCGGGTCTTATGTCCCGCGAAAATGCGGGATAGCCACATTTACAAATGACCTTTACAACGCATTAGAACATCAAAGTCCGGAGATTCAATTTCCAGTCGTAGCTATGAATGACACAGTAGAAGGATATAATTATCCTCAGGAAGTTCGTTTTGAAATATTCGCTCCGGAAATTCAAAATTACCAGCGAGCTGCTGATTTTTTAAATATGTGTGATCCGGATGTAGTTTGCATCCAACACGAATTTGGAATATTTGGAGGGCGCGCTGGAAGTCATCTATTAGCACTAATGAAAAGACTTAGAATGCCTATTGTATGCACATTACACACAATACTAAAAACACCCAACGATGATCAAAAAAAAGTTTTTGACCAGATAATTTCATTGTCATCAAAACTTGTAGTAATGAGTAACACTGGAGCTGAATTTTTGAAGGAAATTTATGGTGTTCCTCAAGAGAAAATTGAAATAATCCCACATGGGATACCAGATACGCCTTTTGTAGATCCTAATTTTTTCAAAGATATTATCGGTGTTGAGGGAAGACAAGTCTTGCTTACCTTTGGTTTACTTTCCCCTAATAAAGGTATAGAAAGTGTGATTGAAGCACTACCCGATGTTTGCAAAAAATTCCCAAACATCGTATATATCATACTTGGGGCAACTCATCCTGGAATCATAAAAGAACAAGGAGAAACATATAGATTAAATCTTCAAAGACTTGCAAAGGAAAAAGGAGTATCTGAAAATGTAATCTTTCACGATCGGTACGTTAGCCTGGAGGAACTAGAAGAATTCATAGGTGCAGCTGACATCTACATTACACCATATCTGAATGAAGCACAAATTACAAGCGGAACTCTAGCCTATTCTTTCGGTATGGGGAAAGCGGTTATTTCAACACCATATTGGCATGCCAAGGAATTACTATCCGATAATAGAGGCGTTATTGTCCCATTTTCTTCTCCAAAACATATTTCACAAGCAATTATTGATTTACTTTCAGATGAAGTAAAACGCCATGCCATGAGAAAAAATGCTTATAAGTTAGGACGTGAAATGATATGGTCAAACGTGGCTCATCTTTATATTTCTACCTTCGAAAATGTGCGAGCAGAATTTTCTTCATCACAAGTTATTAGTATAAATAAAGGTCTCGACTACAGTAAAGAGGCAAACTTGCCCAGCTGGCGATTTGAACATTTACTCAATATGACCGACAAAGTAGGAATACTCCAGCATGCAATCTTCACCATTCCAAACTTCGAACATGGATACTGTACCGATGATAATGCAAGAGCTTTAATACTGATGATTTTGTTAGAAGAAATTGAAGAGTTTAAGGAGCTTAAAAATATAACTGTAACATATGCAGCATTTCTCAATCATGCATTTAACGCAGAAAAGAAACGGTTCAGAAATTTTATGTCATTTGAAAAAAAGTGGCTGGAAGATGTAGGATCAGAGGACAGCCACGCCCGCGCTATATGGGCACTTGGAACGTGCGTGGGACGTTCAAGGAACAAAGGATTACGAAATTGGGCCACAAGGCTCTTTGAGTCAGCCCTGCCAAGTGTAGAACATTTCTCATCTCCACGTGCAATGGCACTAACTGTGATAGGCTTACATGAATATCTTCGTACACTTAGTGGAGATAGGTTAGCTGATTCATTGAGAGAATGCCTTTCCCAAAAACTCCTGGATATGTTTAAAAATAATGCAACTGACGATTGGTTCTGGCTTGAAGATATTGTCTCATATGATAATGCTAAAATACCTCACGCTCTCATACTTACAGGACGATGGAAGGCTCATTCTGAAATGTTCGAAACTGGTATTAGTGCTTTAAAATGGCTTACAAAAAATCAGAGCTCTCCAAGAGGGTATTTCTATCCTATTGGAAGTAATGGATTCTGGAAAAAAAATTCTCCTCCAGCACGATTTGATCAACAACCCATTGAAGCTCAATCAATGATTAATGCATGTGCTGAAGCCTACAGAACAACAAATGATGAATTCTGGCTGGCTGAATGCAGAAAAGCATTCGATTGGTTCCTTGGAGGAAATGAACTCAACCTTCCCTTATATGATCCACATACAGGAGGTTGTCATGATGGCCTTCACATGGACAGAATAAATCAAAATCAGGGGGCCGAATCCACACTTGCCTTCCTATTATCACTTGTGGAAATGTACAACTTGAGAAATACAGTAATTGCATTTGAAAATAAGAGGACAAAATGATAAAGATAGAAAAAATTCCTTTAAATATCATTCCATCGTCTGATAGATCTTTACTCAGACCATTTTTCATAGGAACACAATTGCCGTCAAACTTTTATGAACCAGATTCCCCCAGAACACTAAGGTTACTTTCGAGAATACTTTCTCTTGAAGAAACTGAAGTAAAAACCGAATTAAATATAATAATCAAAAGACTATATCTGCAAAATAAAGACTACCTATTATCAGTTTTTGAACAGCGTTATAACCAACTTGAACATTTACTTCCAAGTGATAGAAATTTATCTAAAGACAGAAAATATCTTATTGGGGCATTTTTTTCTTCAAGATATCTTTTTGAATCCGTTTCGCTATGTAATCCAAGTATTGTCAAGGCTCCCGAACAAAATGAAAATGAAAAACTAAAATTTATTTTGAGTTTGAGAGCAATTGGCGAAGGACACATTTCATCAATTTCTTTCAGAGAAGGAGTAATATCTAACAACGGAGAAATTACCTTGTATCCCGTTTCAACCTTTGCTACTGAACCTAACCTAATTCCAACACATACTTATCAAAAGGAACTTTTTAAAAGAAAGCTCGGAGAACTTGGTCTCTTAGACACCTTCAGCAATAATGTCATGGCTTCTTTAAAAAACGAATTTACTATGCATGAATTGAGAGTTGCAATAGATAGTGTAAGTCGTTCTTCTTCATCTATTTCTGCTTTCGTAAAAGAAGGTATGATTACTCTTGCCAGATCAAATTATGAAGTCGAATTTCCTTCTCAAACATCCATATCTGAAAGAGTTATTTTTCCTCTAACCCCAAATCAAAGCAATGGGATGGAAGATGCCAGATTTGTACTATTCGAAGATGAAGGAGAAAGAAAATACTACGCCACTTATACGGCGTTTGATGGACGTATAGCTTTACCTCAGCTAATAGAAACCGAAGATTTTAGAAAATTTAAAATCTGCACCTTGAACGGTCCAATGGTTTATAACAAAGGTATGGCTCTATTCCCAAGGAAGATAAAAGGACTTTACGCAATGCTATCAAGACAAAGTGGTGAAAATATTCATATTATGTATTCAGAACATCCTCATTTCTGGTACGAATCAAAAGTAATAATAAAACCAAAAGAACCATGGGAATTACTCCAAATCGGAAATTGTGGTTCCCCTATAGAAACCCCGGAAGGATGGCTCGTACTAACACACGGTGTTGGAACGATGAGAAGGTACTCTATAGGCGCTGTATTATTGGATCTCGAAAATCCAGAAAAGGTAATAGGACGATTAAAAACTCCCCTAATTACCCCACCTACAAAAGCAAAATATAATTACGTCCCTGACGTAGTATATACATGTGGCTCAATAATATTTGGAGAATATCTCATAATACCTTATGCTATTTCAGATTGTATGACAAGCTTTGCCAGGGTAAAAATCAATGAAATACTTGATGCCATAAAAAAATGTAGTTGAAAATTAACTAATGGAAAAAATATTCTTTCCAAAACAATAGTTCACGACTACTTTAATTTTCCAGCTCACCCAGGCAAAAGAAAGAATTTGAAAGTCATTATCCATGTGTATATGTAAAATAACGTTGCTATAACTTACCTTCCTGCCCAACCAGAATCAATGAACTTTTTTTCTTTTAAAGACAAAAAAATATGAGACAAAATGACTCTTGATAAAAAAACTGAATTTATGCTTTAAAATATTTATAATCAAAGAGATATATATTATTTTTGTAAAAATGGCAAGGATAATGCTAAGTTATTGAGTGCATTATAAAGTTCTATTGAATTAATAATATAAAAAAAGGAGAGATTAATTATGAATATTGAAAAATTTACCAATAAGGCAAGAGAGATTTTGATGGCTGCGCATAATTGTGCTGTAAAATTTAAACACCAGGAGTTAAAGCCTTTTCATCTTTTTTACGCTCTTGTGAATAATGATAATCCTGCGCTTGAAGCTTTAAAAAAACTCAATGTCCCACTCAAAGAATTATCGGGAGAAATTGAAAAAAAACTACGTTCAATTCCATCTGTTGACGGTCCTGGCGCAGGGGAAATCTACACATCAAGGCAATTCAGTGCCATATTAATAGCATCTGAAGAAAAGAGTCGCGAATTAAAAGATGATTTTATAAGTGCTGATACTATTATGCTTGCACTTTTAGAAAATGATAAAGAATGTCTCGAAATAGCTGAGAAATACAGACTTAATCCTGCTGCTTTTCTCAATGCAATGAAAGAGATTAGAGGAAATTCGAGAGTTAGTTCACCAGACCCTGAATCAACATTTCAGGCTCTGGAAAAGTATGGGAAGGACCTGACTGAGCTTGCACATAGAGGTAAACTTGACCCAGTTATAGGAAGAGATGAAGAAATACGCCGTGTAATTCAGATATTATCAAGGAGAACAAAGAATAATCCAGTGCTAATTGGAGATCCAGGTGTGGGGAAAACAGCAATTGTTGAAGGTTTAGCACAAAGAATAATAAGAGGTGATGTACCGGAAAGTTTGAAGAATAGGAAAATTGTAGCCCTTGATATGGGGGCTTTAATTGCTGGTGCAAAATATAGAGGTGAATTTGAGGAACGCCTTAAAGCGGTTCTTAAAGAAGTGACTGAAAGATCAGGCGAAATAATATTATTCATAGATGAACTTCATACTGTCGTTGGAGCTGGAGCTGCAGAAGGAGCAATGGATGCTGGAAATCTCCTCAAACCTATGCTTGCCAGAGGCGAATTGCATTGTATCGGAGCTACAACTCTTGATGAATATAGAAAACATATAGAAAAAGATGCAGCTCTCGAAAGAAGATTTCAAGCTGTATTAGTTTCACAACCATCTGTCGAAGAAACTATATCCATTCTCCGCGGGCTTCGCGAAAAATATGAGATTCATCATGGAGTAAAGATACGTGATTCGGCGATAATCGCATCAGCAGTGTTATCAGATAGATATATTCCCGATAGATTTTTACCGGATAAAGCAATAGATCTCATGGACGAAGCCGCTGCAAAATTACGAACAGAGATAGATAGTTGTCCGGTTGAAATAGACGAGGTAGAAAGAAAACTCATGCAATTGGAAATTGAAGCAGCTGGATTAAAGAAAGAGAAGGATGAGGCTTCTAAAAAGCGCCTTGAAGATATAGAAGAACAAATAAAAGGGCTGCGTGAAAAAAGCAGGACTCTTAGAAAGGCATGGGATGAAGAAAAAAAACTTCTCAAAGAATTGCAGAACTTAAGAGAAAGCCTTGAACTTGCAAAAATTTCTCTTGATAAAGCAGAGAGAAATTATGACCTCGATAAAGCTGCAGAACTCAGACATGGCACAATACCGGGAATAGAAAATCAAATCAAAAAAACAGAAGAAAAATATAAAAAATCCAAGGAAAAACAATTATTGAAAGAAGAAGTAACAGAAGAGGATATCGCAGATATAATCTCAAGATGGACTGGAATCCCGGTAAAAAAACTTGTCCAAAGTGAAAAAGAAAAAATTCTACTCCTATCAGAAAATCTGCACAAAAGAGTTATATCTCAAGATGAAGCCGTTGATGCCGTGGCAGACGCTGTCCTTAGAGCAAGAGCAGGCATAAAAGATCCCAATAGGCCTATAGCATCATTCATATTCATGGGACCAACGGGAGTTGGGAAAACTGAACTGGCGCGAGCTCTTGCTGCAGAACTTTTTGATGACGAAAGAGCAATGATAAGGATCGATATGTCAGAATATATGGAAAAACACAGTGTTTCAAGGCTTGTGGGTGCTCCACCGGGATATATCGGATATGATGAAGGAGGTCAATTAACTGAAGCAGTTAGGAGACGCCCCTATTCAGTAGTTTTATTTGATGAAATTGAGAAAGCCCATCCAGATGTATTCAATATACTTTTACAAATCCTTGATGATGGGAGAGTAACTGATTCCCATGGTAGAACTGTGAACTTTAAGAATACTATCATAATTATGACTTCCAATATTGGAAGTGCTTTACTTCAAAATTCTAATTTTAACTCCGGATTAAAAGAAAAGCTTTTAGATGAATTAAAACATCATTTCAGACCGGAATTCATTAATAGAATTGATGAAATTCTTATCTTTCATCAATTGACTAAAGATGATATTGTAAAAATAGTTGAAATTCAGATTGCGAATTTCGCAAACCGCTTGAAAGACCTTGGAATAGGATTTGCCATTGATGAAAGTGCAAAGAAATACTTAGCTTCAAGGGGTTATGATCCAAATTACGGAGCAAGACCTTTAAAGCGTTTAATAGTTAAAGAGATTGAAACTCCTATTTCAAGGCTAATGGTTTCAGGTGACTTATCAACAGGCAAGACGGTAAAAGTATCTGGAAAGGAGCAATTAAAATTTGAAATAAAATAAATTTTAAATTAAATAGCTAATGTTAGAAAAATATATAATTTATTTTGAAAATTGGGTATAATTGTTTTCCCAGGATGCTGGTTTATTTACAGGGATCGCGCTTGCTCCTCTTTTCTCCTGCTGTGTTTGACATCCACAAAGCAGGAGAGTAAACAAAAAAAAGAGCCGCAATATGCGGCCCTCTAAAACTTTAGGCTTATTCCCTTCAAAATATTTCATAGAATTTCATTTCTGATAACTGCATTACTATAGTGGCAATCAACAATATCAAGGAAAGTATTGGTAAAACTACTGTTAAGAATGTCTTCATAGTTCTTCCTCTCCTTACTGTTTTAGTTCAGGAAATTTAACAATATCACCCGGCTGTATTTCAGCCCACTTTTTACTTGGTACAATGTCAGCAACGGAACATGATTCGAGTACTCTTGTAATCTTAAGTTCTGCTATTGGCTGATCCTGTCGAGAAACCATCAGAGTTCTTCCTACAGGGATTTCAACCGGCACAAATTCTCTTCCAAATGGTGGTTTTCTAACTTTTACCTGCCCATCATTATCAAATCTTATAATAACAAAATTCCATTTATCATTTACTTCAACGATTTTACCTGTTATCATTTTCAATAAGTCTTCATTTGTAATTTTACGATCAGTCGGGAAACCCTCTCCAGCAATTATTTTCTTCATATTTTCTATTCTTTCATCTTTTTCAACGATGAGTTTTTCAAGTTCTTTCTTTGCTTCCTGTTCTTTTGCTAAAGCTTCTTTTGTTTGTTTTAACTCATCTTGTGTTGCTGCAAGCTCTCTTTTTGTGTTCTCGTGCTCAGCTTTTTTATCGCGAAATTTATCCTCAACTGATGATAATTCCTTTGCATAATCATCGGAAAGAAGAGAGGGCTGTGCAATTTCCATTATACTGCAAAATTTAGTTATACTCGATGAATACGCATCTAAACGTTTTTTAAATGCATCTATTTTACCACCAAATTCATTCAAAGCTGGTCTAAAATCATTAAGATCTTTCAACGCTGTAGGATCAACCGTAAAACCAAGTGTTTTTGCAGAACTTACAATCTGATCGACTATAGCTTCATCTCTCGCGCTAACTTTCTCCACATTATCAAGGAGACTCTTCTTCTTTTCCCCATATGTTTTCATACTTTTAAATGACGTTACCCCGTACGTATCCAATGTTTGCATTTTTAGAGTTTCTGCAACAGTGTTAAGAGCTTCAGCAAGTTCATCTCTTTGTTTCATTACTTCATTTGTCTGTTTTTCCAATGGTTTCAGGATATTTTCGAGATTCTCATAGTTTGCAAGGTGCAGTGATTTCGCCTTGTTCTCACTGGCTAATTTGGGATCTTTCTTTTCATCAAGTATTGGTTTTGTATCAGTAATCTCAACTTTTTTGCTGTATTCAGTTTCGCTATCTTTATCCATCATAACAGAAATATTTTTGAGAGTTCTCGCCATTTTATCTCCTCTAAAACGCAGTTCTTCTCTCTTCTTAAAGAGTATTGTGCCAAGAACTACACAAGCAATAGCTAAAAGCACTACCACGACATTCACAATTTTGTTCAATATGCCCATGGGGAACTCCTTTTGTTTAATTTTAAGGAATAACTTTTATTTATTAAAAATAATGTCATAAATTAGACTTATTTCTACCACTTGTCAAGCAAAAAAAAGAAAAAAAAGAAAAAAAAATAAAATTGAATTTCTCTCACAAAGAATTAAAGTAAGCCTAAAATCGATAAAAACTGTTAACAACAAAAGATTTGTTTTTCCCGAAATTTTGAAAAGATAATAAATTCCCAAAAAATAAGTTAGGATTTTTCAAATAAATGACAGATGAAACTATTCGTAGAAAAAGAGATATTGTTTCTGTCGTAGCTCTGCTACTCTTTGGAGGAGCAATTTTCTTTGAACTTTACATTATTTTCTTGATCCCTTATGAGTTAAGGAAGGAGAATCGATGGAAAAAGGGTGTCATAATAGAAGAACTTCTTGAACTTCAGGATGAACTCAGATCTAATATTACCGGTGCGATAACAAAGTATAAAAATATTTCGGGTGAACTTGAATTGGCAAAAGCATGTCTTGATGATTACGCCAGATATTTGAGAGAAAATAAGGACAAAATCACTATAGAACAGGCAGAGACCATACTTTCTAAAATCATAGAATTTAAACGCATCTATGAAAAAACATGGAAAAGGAACGGAGGAAGTTTAGAGCAAAAGAGAGAGCTTGATACTTCTAAGTTTATAAAATTTGAGGAGAAAAAATTAAAATGATCTCTTCTTTGACTGAACTAAAAAAAATTATTTCAAAATTTTCTTCTGCGAAAATCGCAGTTTTCGGAGATTTGATTCTTGACATTTACGTAAGTGGCAAGGCTGAAAGGATATCTCAGGAAGCTCCAGTACCAGTAGTCCTCGTAAAAAATTGCAGTTCAAGCCTCGGTGGCGCTGCAAATGTAATTAAAAATATTTCTATATACGGAGCTAAGACTTATGCATTTGGCATTGTAGGAAATGATAAGTACGGGCCAGAAATTCTCGAACTTCTAAAAGCGCTAAATTGCGACACATCAGGAGTAAAAATAAAAGAGGATAGTACAACTACCAGAAAGGAAAGAGTAATAGCTGGCTCACAACAGCTTTTGAGAATAGATTATGAAAATACTACTCCCATCAAAACAATAGAAATAAAAGATTCCCTGAACAAACTAATCAATCTTATTGAAGATAAAAAGATAGATGCCGTCATAGTGGAAGATTACGCAAAAGGTTTAATAAATAAGACTATATTAAGAAAAATAGTTGATTGTTGTAATAAGAATAAAATCATTTGCGCTCTCGATCCACACCCGAGTCATCCTTTCAATATAAAGGGTATAACATTTATGACCCCAAACCGCAATGAAGCAATGGCATTATCCGGAATCAATTCATGGGAGGATAATGGTAAAAACAAAAAATTATATGAAGCTGCCCAAAAACTCATAAAAAATTGGGGTCTTGCTGAATTAATAATTACCCTGGGAGCAGATGGTATGGCATTGTTCAAAAGTAAAAAACAACCACCAAAAATAATCCCGACAAAAGCAAGAGAAGTATTCGATGTATCAGGCGCAGGCGACACAGTAATTGCCCTCTATACCCTTTCTATCATCTCAGGAGCATCTTCAGAAGAGGCCGCTGAAATTGCAAATTATGCCGCAGGAGTAGTAGTTGGCAAAATTGGAACTGCAACAGCATCAGAAGAGGAAATTATCGAAAGTTTTAAGGCAGAAGGGAAAAAGTGAATAAAGCCGTCTTTTTAGATCGAGATAATACAATAATATTTGATAAAGGCTACCTTTCAAATCCTGATGAAGTTAAACTAATATCAGGTGTTACTCCTGCTCTAAAGAAACTCTCAGAGGCAGGTTTTCTACTTATAATTGTTACAAATCAATCCGGGATAGGAAGAGGCTACTTTTCAAAAGAACAAATGAATCTTGTCAACCAAAAAATACTACAAATGCTCGAAAAAGAAAATATCCACATAGAAAAAATATATTTTTGTCCACATACACCATCTGAAAATTGCGAATGTCGCAAACCAAAACCTGGCCTCATACTAAAAGCCGCGAGAGAATTAAAGATAGACATCTCAAAATCTATCATGATTGGAGACAAAACATCAGATCTTGAAGCTGGAATTATGGCGGGTTGTAAATACAACATAATGATAAATAATAGTAAAGATAATCCTCCTAAAAATGCAATGGTATTTCAATCATTAACTCAAGCTGCAGACTATATCATTGCAAATAATCAATGACTTTTAATAGTAAAAATATGAAGAAAAAAGTCTGGATAGAAACGTTTTCAGGAAAAATTTTCCATCCATTTTCCCCATCATTAGACAGCATAGATATCGTAGATATAGCACATTCTCTATCAATGCAATGCCGATTTAATGGCCATTGTAAAAGATTTTATTCGGTCGCTGAACATTCACTTAATACCACATTATACTTTGAAGAAAATTATAAGAATGCATCTCTATTATCTCTTCTTGCTCTTCTTCATGATGCTTCGGAGGCATATTTATCCGATATCCCACGTCCCATTAAACCTTTTATACATAATTACATCTCTGCAGAAAGAAAGCTTACTTACTCTATTTTTGCGAAATTCGCACAATATCAGCCATCTAAAAGCGAATGGAATATGATAATGAAAGCCGATAATGCAATGCTATATATGGAGGCATTGCAATTAACTTCGACTAAGGGAAAAAATTGGGACTTGCCAGAAAAACCAATATTAAACATAAAAATTAACTGTTACACCTCAGCATATGCGAAAAAAAAGTTTTTAGATAAATTTTTCGAATTACAAACAAAAATAAAAAAATCTATGTAATTATTAAGATGTGTACATTGTTTTTTACTTGAGATTTTGAATTTTTATCTTATTTTATGCAACCTTAAATAGGGATAAATTTCTAAAAAAATGAATTTAGAGGAAAAAATAAAGGTCGGCGTTGTAGGCGTTGGAGCGCTTGGAAGACATCACGCAAGACTATATTCATTGAATAAAAATGTAACACTCGTAGGCGTATATGATATAAACCCTGAAAACCTCTTCAATGTATCAAAGGAATGCAATACAAAAGGATATACAAATGTAGAAGAGCTTGCTGCTGACTGCGAGGCATTAAGTATTGCTGTACCTGCTGATGTACATCATCAGGTAGCAATAAAACTGTTGAATTTGAATAAACATATTCTCATAGAAAAACCTCTCGCTGCAAAACTTGAAGACGCTGAAGAAATCGTTTCACTGGCAGAAAGAAAAAAATTAGTTTTAGCAGTCGGCCATGTCGAACGCTTTAATCCTGTCATGAGCTTCATAGAGGAAAGAGCAAAAGATATAAAATTTATGGAAGTTCATCGCCTCGCTCCCTATCCTCCTCCACGCCCGGGACAACACAGAAGAGGAACAGAAGTTGGTGTTGTGCTCGACTTAATGATTCACGATTTAGACATTATTCTGCGTCTGGTAAATTCAGAAGTGGAAAGAATTGATGCCGTCGGAATTCCAGTCTTGAGTCCGGGAGAAGATATAGCAAACGTTCGTATCAAATTTGTAAATGGATGCGTTGCAAATGTTACAGCAAGTAGAGTGAGTGGAGAGCCAATGCGACGTTTCAGAGCCTTCACCAATGATTCATACTTAACCCTGGATTATGCTAATAAATCAGGATTAATATATAAGAAACACCCCCTTGGGATAAAAAAAGAACAAATTCCTGTTAATGACCACAACGCGCTGGAAAAAGAACTTGAAGATTTCGTACAATGTGTAATTGAAGCAAAGAAGACTGGGATTCCCCCTTCGCCAAAGGTATCAGGAAAACACGGGCTTGATGCACTCCGCATTGCAATAAATATTACTGAAGAAATAAAAAGATATAATCAAAAATATGGAGTAAAAATCCCAAAATAAAAAATAAAAGGAGTAGAATATTGAATAAAGTAAGAAGTGATCTTTACAAAGAAGCAGGAGTAGACATAGATTTAGCATCATCTCTCTTGAAAAAACTAAAACCTAAATTTAAAAAAGCAATGCGTAAAGAAATGTTAACTCAAATTGGAGGTTTTGGTGGATTATTCCAGATAAATATAAAAAAATACAAAAATCCAGTTCTGGTATCAAGTATCGACGGGGTCGGTACAAAAATATTAGTAGCTCTAATGATGAATAAATATTCAAATATCGGAATGGATATTGTCAATCACTGCATCAATGATATTGCTGTTCAGGGCGCAGAACCGATATATTTTATGGATTACATTGGAATTGGGAAATTAAAAGATCATCTCTATGAAGATGTACTTTCTGGTATAATTGAAGCTTGCAAAAATGCGAATTGCGCTCTATTAGGTGGGGAAACTGCTGAAATGCCGGGCGTTTATCAGGACGAATTTGACCTTGTCGGCGTAATTACAGGAATCGTTGAAAAGGATAAAATAATCACAGGTGAAAGAATAAAAGTTGGATATGCGGCAATTGGAATATCTTCAAATGGCCTCCATACTAATGGATATAGTCTTGCCCGTAAAATTCTCTTTGAACAACTTAGATATACCCCTTTTGATGAGTTTAAAGAGCTCGGCGAATCCATTGGTGACGCTCTTTTAAAGCCACATCTTTCATATCTGCCTGCTATAAAGGCAGCCATCAAACATAAACTCAACTTAGATGGTATCGCCCATATCACAGGGGGAGGCCTCTATGATAATGTCCCAAGAATCCTACCAGAAAAAGTTGGAGTTCAATTCCAGACGGGTATTTTACCTATCCCTCCTATTTTCAAAATGATAATAGAAGGAGGAAACATCTCAAAAGAAGAAGCTTATCGTGTTTTTAATATGGGAATAGGAATGGTCTGGTTTCTCCCCAATAATGAAGCAGAGGAAGCCATAAAAATCTGCAAAAAAACTGGATTTAATGCTGCAAAAATAGGCGAAGTAATAAAAGGCAATAAAAATGTCATTATAGATTAGTTTTCAATGAAGGGATTAACAGAAAAACAACGACTTATCATAGAATTTATCGAAGACTTCACCGAAAGTGAATCTATCCCACCAACAATTTACGAAATAGCGGAACATTTCAAAATAAGTGCATCTACAGTATCAATTCATCTCAAAACACTATCTAAAAAAGGATTTATTCAACGTTCCGAAAAAGCAAGAACTATCTCTATTTCTCCTAAATACTCAAAGTTTAGAAGAAGACCAAAACCTCTCGTTAAAATAGTACCATTGCTCAAGGACTTATCTTTAATAGAATCTATAAAAAATGGTGATTTTTTCCCTGAAAACTATCTAACTATTGATAAATCCCTTTTTTCTACATCCGCAGATAACTTTATTTTTGCAATAAAAATGCCAGATTCAAGCCTCGCTAATGCCGGAATCAACAATGGCGATATCATCTTCTTTAAAGAAGTAACTGAAACAGAGGATGGAACAATTGCTGCGATTCTCGCAAATGGAAAGACTTACGTAAGAATTTACAATCACATTGATAATGACCTTATCGAATTAAGAGAAGCCGGAAAAACCCCACGTTCAGCTACATTCTCAAAGAAAGAAAGCAAAATCTATGGAATACCTTGCCTCATAATTAAAAACATAAGTTAAACATCCTATATGGCGCAGTTGGAGTTGTCACAACATCATAATACCATTATAATAAGAGAGATGTAGAAAATTGTGCGTTCACAAAATTGCTTTCTGGACTGGAAATTTTTCTATTCTGCATAGTTGAGTCGAAAAGCCATATGCGCACATCCTTGTACGAGCTTTCAGAAAATTCTACAGCGAAATGCGCCCCCCCAGCGTAAGATAACAACCAGATACTCCTCCTCTTTTCAACTTAAATACCAACTGCTTTTTTTAGCTTTATGCTTCTTTGATGAATATTTCTCTTTATTGCTATCTCCTTAAATTATGCTTGTTATTCTATTATTCTACTTCTGTCGTATCTTCTGTTTCATCTTTTTTAAATCTTTCTGTTCTATCTTTTATATCCATTTCAAGGATTTGCATACCATTTTTAGTTTTTATAAAATAAAAGTAAAAAATTACCTTCCCTTTTTCAGATTCACGAACTTTTCCATCTTTGTCTATCAAAATTAGTTCAACCTGGGATTTTATTATACTGCGGGTATCATCCGTATAAAATGATTCCCCTATTTTGGATTTGATCTCCGCAATCACACCAATCTTTTTAATATCGGAGTACATCTGAGGGACAACTTCCTCTACATAAGTCTTTTTTGTCGTAATCATCTCAGAAACAAAATCATTATGCAACATATCGGGTATTTTATCAAATTCTCCTGCAATAACACGCTTGTGAAACAAATCCACCAATCGTCTTGCAGCCTCTTTGTCCGCTTCCAATACAGGAGTTATTTTCTTTTCCGCAGTATGCCGTTTCTCAAATTCTTCCAAAACTCGAATTTCCTCCGCCTCCTCTGCTTCCTCTCTCCTCTTTTCCTCCGCAACCCCAGTATCAAGAGGTGTTCCAACTTT
>CAYRRM010000015.1:0-64159 GCA_964426675.1 uncultured Lentisphaera sp. | reverse complement strand
AAGGAAGATCCTGACAGGCTTTACTGGCCGTCCTCGCCGTCGAATGGTTTACGAATATATGGAAATCCTCAAGACCAATCCAGAGGTGATGCTCATTTCTGGCAGGTCTGGCATGGAGGAAAACCTTATACAGATTATATAAATAATAAACCAAGATTTAGCTCAGAATTTGGTTTTCAGTCATTTGCAGCATCAGAGCTACTGGATAAATATACATTGCCTCAAGATAGAAATATAACTTCATTTGTAGGGGAACATTTTCAGAGATGCAATAAAGGAAATCAAAAAATTATTCACCACATATCGGAACATTTCAGAATGCCATGCGGATGGGAAAATACCATTTATATGTCTCAAGTCCTACAAACATTATGTATCAAAACCGCCTGTGAACACTGGAGAAGAATGAAACCTCACACAATGGGAACTCTAATATGGCAAATTAACGATATCTGGCCTGCAGCTTCGTGGTCTTCCATTGACTATGAAGGACGCTGGAAAATCCTTCATTATGCGGAAAAGAAATTTTTTGCCCCATTACTTGTATCATGTGTTCAAACAGAAAGAGGACTTGAAATATGGGGCACAAGCGATCTAACAAAAAGTCTAAAAGGCGAATTAAAATTAGCCTTAGAAAAGTTTGATGGTAGCAGACTAAAATCAGAAAAAGTCAAAGTAAATTTAAGAGCGCTGGAAAGTAAGATAATTAAAATCTTTGACACTACTGATATTCTAAAAGATGATAATCTAAAAAGGAGTATAATTCTACGTTTTTCACTTGAATGCGATTCGTTTAAAACAGAAAATTCTCATATATTCGATGAATGGAAATATCTGGAATTGGAAAAACCAAACATAAAATGGCAGATAACTGAGAATAGAGGAAAAATTACTCTAAAAATAAAAAGTTCTACATTTACCCCTTATGTATGGATAAGACATGGTGATGTAGAAGGAATTTTTGATGACAATGGAATGCATCTTTTTGCTGGCGAAGAATTGCACCTAAATTTTTACTCAAAATCTGAAAAAACAAGCTTAGACTATTTACAAAAAAATATAAAAATTCACAACCTTTATGATGCTGGTTTCTAAGAAGATAAGAAGAAATGAATTCAATTCTTGACCAAATAAATTCTGTCGATGATTTAAAACAACTACCTGTAGAAAAACTTCCTATTCTTGCAGAAGAAGTTAGAAAATTTATAATTGAAGTTGTTTCAGAAAATGGCGGACATCTCGCACCAAATCTCGGAGCAGTTGACTTTACTATTGCTTTACATAGAGTATTTGATTCTCCTACAGACAAAATCATATGGGACGTTGGCCACCAGTCATATACACATAAGATACTAACAGGAAGAAAAGAATTTTTCAAAACACTAAGAAAGTATAAGGGATGTTCAGGCTTTCCTTCACCGACAGAGTCCGCTCATGATCCATTTATTGCTGGACATGCAGGAACAGCGATTTCTGTTGCTCTTGGTTTTGCTAAAGCAAGAGACTTAAATAGAACTGACGAAAATATCATTGCCGTTATAGGAGATGGCTCTTTAACCTGCGGAACAACTCTCGAAGGATTAAATAACGTAAGTTCAATAACCAAAAAACTTATCATCATTTTGAATGACAATAAAATGTCTATCTCTAAAAATGTCGGAGCAATTTCAAAATCTCTTAATAGATTAATTTCGACACATGGTTATAATAAACTAAAATCTTTTTCGAAAGACATTTTACTGAAATTTCCTGGAATTGGCAAACAGATTATAAAAGCAATTGGTAGAATAGAAGAAGCCATAAAAAGCATAATCGTTCCAGGTGTATTTTTTGAAGAGCTCGGCATAAGATATATAGGCCCTGTTAATGGTCATGACATTCCAGAAATGATAAGAACATTCAATGCGGTAAAAGAATTTGAAACTCCCGTAATCATTCACTTAATAACAGAAAAAGGCAAAGGATATCGCCATGCTGAAAAAATGCCCGAAAAATTTCACGGTTTAAGCCCTTTTGATTTAGAATCAGGAAAAATTAACGGAAAGTTTTCCATTTCGTTTTCATCTGTATGTGGGAATGAGCTCTGCAAGTTAGCAGAAAAACAGAAAGAAGTTATAGCAATTACTGCGGCAATGAAAACAGGCACAGGTCTTACAGAATTTGCAGAAAAATATCCGGATAGATTCTTTGACGTAGGTATAGCGGAAGAACATGCCGTGGTTTTTGCAGCTTCACTTGCAAAAACTGGTTACAGGCCTTTTGTCGCGATTTACGCAACGTTTCTTCAAAGGGCTCTCGATTATATATACCATGACGTATGTCTACAGAACTTACCCGTTATATTTTGTGTTGACAGGGCGGGCGTTGTAGAAGATGGTCCCACTCACCACGGAATTTATGATATATCATTTTTAAGAGCTCTTCCTAATATTTCAATACTATCTCCAAAGGATGATTGCGAATTTCGCAAAATGATCATAGCTGCATATACGCAAAAAAATCCTTGCGTAATTAGATATCCACGTGGAGATGCATCGGATTTTGGAGAAACTCCTGAAATATCATGGGGAAAAGCTCAAATCTTAAAAGATGGTGCTGATATCTCAATATGGGCTTCCGGAAGGGAATCTTTAACAGCCTTAAAAGTATCAGAAATTCTCTCTGAAAAAGGAATAAAGGCAAAAGTCGTTAATGCAAGATTTTTAAAACCCTTTGACAAAGAATTGCTATTGTCAGATTCTCAATTCAAACTAATAGTGACAATAGAAGATAATTCATCGAGTGGCGGATTGACCTCCATTAGCAGAGAAATTCTTTCTGAAAATACTAAAAAAGCTAAGATTATAAATTTTTACTGGCCTGATAAAATAATAGAACACGGAAATATAGAAGAATTAAAATCAGAATATAAACTTTCTGCTGAAAAAATAGCAGAAAATATTGAAAAAAATCTATAATCCCCACTTCTTCATTAACTTAAATTTTGCAGTTCAATCAGCCAAAAACTTATCGCCCACGGCAGATATGCCTGCAAAGGAAGTTCCTGGAGTAGTTACCACACCAACGACTTTCCATGCTTCGTGAAATATGCAGGCCATCCCTTTCAGGACAATTTTTAGCTATTTTGTTTCTGTAACTTTCCTATAAAAATTAAGAAAAAAAATTTTTTTCTTGACTTTTTATTTAACGTTGGTATAATATAGATAATTAATTAAATAATTACGTAACTTTCCTAAAATAAAAAGTAAATAAAATGAAAAATACTATTTATGATGTGGCTAAGATGGCTGGTGTATCTGTTGCAACAGTATCACGTGTATTAAATAGAAAGGGACAATACAGCAAAGATATTGAAGACAAAGTTCTAAAAATTATAAAGAAAATCAATTATAGGCCACGAAAATCTAACTCAGTAAACTTTAGTGGGCATAAAAAAGTAGGTGGAGTTATTGGTCTTCTTTTTTGTTTTAGTGATGATCCTGAAGAAATTCACATATCGGAGCAAGAAATAAAAGTAAAGAAGGATCATTTTATTTTGCCGGAGCTTGTTTTTAATGATAGTAAACGTTTTGAATCTTCTTTTTACAGAGAAATCAGCAATGGAGTTATTGAGGAAGGTAGAACGCATGGCTTCACAACAATAATTCATTGTATAAATAAAGAAAAATTAAATGATCCTCTACTTATGAAAACGATAGAGAACGACAAAGTAGATGGAATCCTTCTTGCCGGAGAACATCCATCATTGGGAATTTCCGATTTTGTGAAGTCCAGCCCATTCCCTTTAGTGTTAATAGATATAATAGCAGGGGAAGGCGCTCTTGAGGTAACCACTGATAATTTCGATGGAATACGGCAGGCTTTTGAATATCTATTTTCCCTCGGGCATAGACAAATAGGATTTATAATAGGAAACGACATTCCAGAATATCGTGAAAGGTACAATGCATACGCCCAAATGATGATTGAGAACGGGCTTTTGATAAATCAATCATGGATTTACAAAGGAGTAAACCATGTTACAGAAGTTAGCAATTGGGCTATTGAGGTTCTGAAAAGGAAAGAACGCCCCACAGCTTTTATATGTTCAAATGATTTTGCGGCAATAGGAGTATTACGTGCTGCTTTAACATCTGGAATAAAAGTTCCAAAAGAATTAAGCATTATAGGTTTTGATGATATAGAAACTATCAAGTATGTAACCCCGCCATTGACAAGTGTTAGGGTTCCAAAATTTGAGATAGGAAGAATTTCTGTAAGAGAACTACTCAATATTATCAATTTTAAGGGATTTTCTGGAGAATTCCCTCAGTGTCGTATGAGATTAAGTCCATCACTTATTATCAGAGATTCCACATCAACGCCATCATAAAGAAAATTTAGATAAATAAAAATAATGTATAATAACTAAAAAATTATGGGAGGATGATATGAGAAGAAAACTAAAAGTAATTGTCGGACTATGGATTATTGGATTATTTCTACAAAGTAATGTGATATTTGGTTTTGATATAAAATTTACGAATTCTGGTATTTCAATAAATGTTAATGCTATGGGGAATTTTGAATTATCATATCCAAAACTAATACTCAAGGATAAACAGGAACTAAAACCAATAGAAGTTAAAATATCAGGTAATGATGCAATATTAAAATACAATTCCGATATTGGGCTTAGATTAGAAAAAAAATCTAACGATATTATAATGAATTTTGAAAACTCATCAAATATTGAGAAGTACAGGATGGACATGCTAATTCCATTTAACTTTAGAGATGGAGGTCGTTGGAAAGCCGGAAATCAAGAAGGTATTTTTCCAAATAAAAAGCCAGAAAAACCACAATTTTATCAAGGTAATTCAAATACATTAGAAATTACATCAGATACTGGTAAAACGATTTCAATAAAAATTCCTGAATGGTCTTATCAACAACTTCAAGACAACCGTGAATGGGGATGGAATATTTATCACTATTGTTTCTTCGCTCCTTTTAACAAAGATAATCCCAAAGGAGTAATAACCATAAAAGAAGGTTCTTTTACATCAGGCAATGATACAAAAAATACTAATCAGTCAAAGATTAAGGTAGATAAATTCGGTCAACCCGCCTTAAAAAATTTTCCAGGAAAAATTAATTCAGAGGAAGAATTAAAAAAAGATGCAGAAATAGAATCTTCATACTTTAATTCTTTATCTTTGAATGGTCTAAACTTAGATAAATTTGGGGGGCTGGAGAAAAGTGGAGAAAAATTTGCCCTACAAAAAACCGGATTCTTTCACGTAGAAAAAAAGGGAGAAAAATGGATTCTTGTGGATCCAGAAGGTAATGCATTTTTTCATTTAGGTATATGTTCGTTTAACGCAGGTAATGAAGATAGCACATATATAGAAGGACGAGAGGATATTTATGAATGGATTCCCTCCGTAGACGATCCATTTTTTGCATCCGCCAGATTAGAAGATGGCTGGTGGAAACCAAGAGCTATATCTTTTTATAAAGCAAATGTCGCAAGAAAATATGGGGCACCCTTTAATCACAAAGACCACACAAAAAGATTAGTTGATAGAGTTCGTAAAATCGGATTTAATTCCGTAGGAGCATTTTCACAACATTCTGATATTTTTGAAAACGAAAATTTTCCCTATGTATCTCATTTGCCACTTAATTTACCAGAAATACCTGGCTTAAGAGGCGTATTTGATCCATTTGACGAAATGAATAAAAAGAAAATTGATGAGAATTTTTCGAAATATATTGCGCCAAAAGCAGACAACCCTCTCATTATAGGTTATTTCCTTGCAAATGAACAAGGATGGGAAGATTTACCACGAGCAATTCCTGCTTTAGGAGCAAAATACCATTCTAAACAACACCTTGTAAAAATGTTAAAAGATAAATATAAAGACATTAAGACGCTCAATGAGGCATGGCAAGTAAATTTTGATTCTTTTGATGCTTTGTATGATAAAGGTTTGCCTATTTCAACAAAAGCAGCCTTTCAAGACATGCAAAAATTTAATGAAATATTCCTCGAAGAATACTATAAAGTCATTACAGATACTTTCCGTAAATATGATAAAAATCATATGTTACTTGGTAATCGCTGGCAACCCGGAACATCCAATAATGAAACTTTGTGCCGAATTGCCGGTAAATACATGGATATTATAAGCATAAATTATTATACAATGGGTATAGACGAGGGTTTTATAAAAAGAATATACGAGTGGACTGGAGAAAAGCCCCAATTCTGGAGCGAGTTTTACTATACATCAGAGGAAGAAAGCCCCGTTTCAGGCAGTGGAAATGATATGAAAACACAGAAAGAACGCGGACTCGCATATAGAAATTATGTGGAAGGCGCTGCTGCCCTTGGATTTGTGGTTGGAATAGAATGGTTTACAATGATAGATCAGGCCACAACAGGGCGTTTTTTTGAAAAATATAATGGAGAGAGAAATAATACCGGACTCTTCAGTGTAACGGATCGCCCATATAAAGACATGATTGCTGAAATGATTAAAACTCATAGTAATATATATAATGTGTGGCTTCTCAATAAAAAACCATATACCATTGAAGATCCAAGATTTTACACAAGTGCAAAAGCTCAAAAACGCAAAGTTCAAGCTGGACACGCAACGGGCGAAATGAAGATAGATGGAAATCTTGATAACTGGCCTACCCGCCCTCCTGAACGAATCAGTAAAGATAGAATAGTGCTCGGAAAAGAACTCGATAATTTTGATGCTACATTCAAAGTCGCATGGGATGAGGATAACCTTTACATTATTGTCAATGTAACAGATTCTACTCCTATGAAAAACGATTTGAATGGCGAACATTTATGGAGTGCTGATGCTATAGAAATTTTTATTGGATACGAAAAGCCTGAAACAAAAGGCCCCCTCCTATTCTCAGATCGACAAATACTTATAGGTGCTGGCAAGAATGATCAATTTCATGTGGTAAACTTAAATCCTCAACCAAAAATTACTTCGACAGTTGTTCCATCCGTAGATGGAAAAGGATATACGATTGAAGCGGCAATTCCATGGGATGTAATAGGAATAAAAGCAAAAGAAGGACAGGAATATCTCTTTGATATTGGTGTTGATAATAGTAATGATGGGAAAGGACGCTCATGTCAAATTATGTGGAGTGGGATTGCACGCAATTCAAGTGATCGTAGTGCGTGGGGAACCTTGAAACTTGTAAGATAATTACTATAGAATAAAGAAAAGGAGGCTGTTATATGAAAATTAAAAGGAAGTTCTTATTCGTAAGCAAAACAGCTCTCTTTGCAAAAATTATAAATTTCACACTAATCGAGTTACTTGTAGTTATTGCAATTATTGCTCTTCTTGCAGCAATTCTTTTACCCGCACTGAATACAGCAAAAAAAACGGCACAAACATCATTTTGCATGAATAATCAACATCAAGTAAGCATAGCATTAATGCAGTATGCTGGGGATTTTCAAGGTTGGATTCCCGGCAATAATATTTACGGGTCCTTACCCGGAGGTGCTAGAGCATGGAGTGTTATGCTAGCCATGCCAAAATCAGGCAACAGGTATGGAACTCCAGATGCAGGCATTTATCTACCTAATCCGATGGTATTATATTGCCCCAGTCTTAATCCGCCAAAACAATTTGAGTGGGGAGGAAGTGGAACAACTACCTGGTTCACATATGGTATACTATCAAACAACAACAGCGGCTCATGGAATGGATATCCATGGACTGATTGGACAAAAGTTCTAAGTGGTCCAGGATATTGGGACAGATGGCTTAACCTCGCAAGATGCCCTAAACCATCCTCATTTGTAATGATTGGTGATACGATAGCAAATACTGCAGGACCTCAAAGCACTCAGTATCAGTTCTTCGAACCAAATGGCAACGGAGGATGGCATGTTATGATACATACCAGACACAACAACGGTTCAAATTTTGCCTTTTTTGATGGACACGGGTCCCTCGTCAAAGAAGGGGATTTAAAAGATAAAGTTGCTATCAGATATTATTGCAAACAAAATTTCATTGAGGTTGTCTTACCTCCATAAAAATTAGGAAAAATTTATTTTGAAAAGATTTCAAAAAAATAGAATTATAAGCAAAATGAAGAAAATACACCGAAAATATTATTTCACATTAATTGAATTATTAATCGTAATTGCGATAATTTCAATCCTAGCAGCATTACTTCTTCCTGCATTGCAAAATGCAAAGAGAATGGCAAAGTTTGCTCTTTGCAAGAGTAATCTCAAACAAATCGGAACATGGGCATTAATGTATGCTGGAGATTATAATAACGTACTCCCTACTGATGGTAACTATTGGGGTGGATGCGGAGCTGCAGGATACACGTGGATTTCATCTACAACGTGGCCTGAAAAATGTGATTTAAGAGATCCTACAAAAGACCAGGGAACAGTCCTTCATTGTCCACAGGCAACCGATTCAGTAAAGCCAAGAGATACCAGCTGGACATTCAAATGTTATAATTATTCTCTAAATCGTTTTCTCGGCTCTAGTAATGAACCTACATCATGGTTTTATACACCAAGAATTCCAACTATAAAAGATTTAACTTCAGAAAAATTTTGGTTTTCTGATGGAAATGCATATCTTTATAGTGGAAAATGGCGCTGGGCAACAGGTGTTGATTTAAAAGAACCAAGTATGAGACCTTGGGCATGGAACTCAATTTTCATAAGCCATCCTGGAAAAAATTCAAATTTCCTCTTTGGAGATAATCATGTTGGTTGCATGACATTAAACGAATATCTTCCAATGAAAACAAGCACACCAGATAAATGGAAAAGATTTACGGGGTGTCCAAATCTTTAGAAAAAAATCTATATTTTTTTGATTTTTATTTGAAAAAAGAAAATCCCATTCTCAATTATTCGAGTTGTTGTTGAAATTATTTTATAAACAAATTATCATAGCAAAATATAAGGAGATACTTATGAAAAAACTATTGCAAAAAAGCGCTTTCCTAACATTCATTTTCTTCGCAATTTCTCTATTCTCCGCTGATTATTCGATACGAGGTTACACAGATAAAGAAGTCGCCATATACAAACCAGGAGAAAAAATGGAATTCACGCTCCGTGTTTATGATGGCGAAACAGTTGTAACAGGAAAAACATTGAAGTGGACGAGAACCGGGGATGATGGAAAAACTGAAAAAGGAGAAGGTATAGCAACTGAGGAAGGCCTGAAAATTACAACTTCAATGGACAAGCCAGGTTTTGTAAGAATACTCGCCTATGCATTTGGAGAAGATGGGAAAAATCTACAGGGATATGTCGGTGGTTGGGGAGCAAATAAAACGGGAAACATTTTCTTTGATGGAGGAGCATGTGTCGAACCTGAAAAACTTCAACCTGTAAGTGAACCTGAAGACTTCGACGAATTTTGGAAACAGGCAATAGAAGATTTAAATAAAGTTCCGTTAAAAGCTGAATTGAAAGAGATTCAATCGAAAACTCCTGAAGTAAAAATCTATGCAGTGAAAGTTGACTGTGCTGGGCCAAAACCAGTTACAGGATATTTATCCATACCTTCTAATGCAAAACCAAAATCACTTCCTGCAATAGCAACTTTTCACGGTTATGGAGTAAATAAGCACAATCCTCCTGGAAATCCTAATAAAGCGGCAATCGTTTTTGATGTAAATGCACACGGTATGGAACTTGGCAAAGAAGATGAATACTACACGAATTTAAAAAATGAATTAAAAAATTATTGTTTCAACAATGAGGAAAACAAAAATCCAAAGACAAGTTATTTCTATGGAATGGCTTTACGTGTTATAAGAAGTCTTCAATACCTTAAAAGCTTACCTGAATGGAATGGAAAAGATTTACAGTCTAATGGAGGAAGCCAGGGGGGATTGCAGGGACTCTGGGGAGCAGGACTCGATAAAGATGTAACCGCCTCTAACATATGGTCCCCATGGTGCTGTGACCTCGGAGGTATTACACTTGGAAGACTCCGTGGCTGGAGACCAGATTATCAGAGAGCTCTGGATTACTTTGACCCCGTTTTTCACGTAAAAAGGACCAATGCAAAAATTCATCTGATTGCAAATTATGGAGATTATACCTGCCCTCCATCAAGTGTATGGATTGTTTACAATAATATTCCACATAAGAATAAATCAATGGAAGTTAAACAGGGTTGCACCCATGGCTACCAGATGAAAGCTCATATGAAGTATGTAATATCTCCAGAAGGTATCACAAATATAGGCTTAGCCAACCGTTAAATTACTTAATAAAAATTTGAATTTTTCATAAAAAATTGATTTAAAGATGCCTATGGAAGCGATGAATAAAGTCGGTGATTTTTATTTCTCTTCGCCCATCAGGATGAATAACTAGAAGTTCAAGAGCATCTTTTCCACATGAAACGACAAAATTATCTCTTGTTATCAAAAAAATACCAGGCTGAGAGTTTATGGAGGCGACAACTTTTGCTTTGATAATTTTGAACCGATAATTTTCTCCAAATATTTGAAATTCAGTGTATGCAGAGGGCCAGGGATAATATGCTCTAATTTTTCTTTCAATAAGTTCAGCAGATTCATTCCAATTTATTAAACCATCATGCTTTTGTATTTTAGGAGCATACGAAGCTTGTCCCATTTTATCCTGAGAAACGGGTTGTAATTGATTCGAGTATATCTTCAGAATTACATCCACTACATTTTCAGATGCGATTTTCGCAAGTTTCTCTTCAAGAGTTATACTATTATCAGTAGAAGAAATTTTCACTGCGAATCTCGCAAAAACAGGCCCGGTATCGAGTCCTTTTTCCATTCGCATGAATGAAACACCGGTCTCATTTTCTCCATTTAATATTGCAGCTTGAATTGGCGCTGCCCCCCGATACTTTGGAAGAAGAGAACCATGAAGATTTAGAGGCTCTTTTAAGGGGATTGACAGGATTTCCGATTTTAGAAGTTGTCCAAAAGAAGCAAGAAAAATGAAATCAGGTTTAAGTGAGCGAATGTAAGATAAAATATCAGGTGAATTAATTGATTTAATCTTTATGACTTTTATTTTATTTGACTCAGCAAAAGCAGCCACAGGAGTTGGCGTTAAATGGAGTTTTCTGCCAGCTGGCTTGTCTTCCTGTGTAATTACACCGAGAAAATCAAGCTCATTCGAATTTGCGATTTTCGCAAGAGAAGGAATACCTAATTTACCAGATCCTACAAATAAAACTTTTGGCTTTTCTAACATATTGATTGGCCTTTAACATTGAACCTTTCCGATAATTTCTGAGACATTCCTTAATGAATTATTATCAAGATAATTATTAATACCATCTATAATTTTTAAAGGCAATTCTGGATCCGCAAAAATCGCTGTTCCAACAGCAATAGCATCAGCACCTGCAAGAAGAAATTCTATAGCGTCCTCAGAAGAAGATATCCCGCCCATACCAATTATTGGGACATCAACTGCCTTTGCAACTTCATAAACCATTCTTACAGCAACAGGTTTGATAGCAGGACCACTAAATCCCCCCATTACTGATGCTATTCTGGGTTTACGACTTTTTACATCAATTGCCATCCCTATTAAAGTATTTATTAATGAAATAATATCAGTTCCTGCGTCAACAACCGCACTGGCAAAGTCAGTAATTCTCGTAACATTAGGACTCAACTTTGTTATCAATGGCAAGCTCGTAACTGAACGAACAGCTGATACGACTCGCTGTGCAAGATGAAGATCCGTTCCAAAAGCAATTCCGCCTTCTTTTATATTTGGGCAGGAAATATTTATCTCAATTGCAGAGATTCCATCAGAATTTGCATCTAAAATTTCCGCAACATTTCTGTAATCATCTATAGTCCGCCCCCAGATATTGACAATTACAGTCGCGCCTCTTTTCTTTAATGCTGGCAGATAATTAGAATCATTGATAAATTTTTCCACACCAGGATTCTGAAGTCCAATCGAATTCAACATCCCACCAAACACCTCTGCCGTCCTGGGAGTTCTGTTTCCTTCCCATGGAAAAATAGAAATCCCTTTTACCGTCACAGCACCGAGTTTTTCAGGAGGACAATATTCAAGATACTCCATTCCATAACCAAATGTCCCTGAAGCTGTTATGACTGGATTTTTTAGCTTCAATTTTCCGAGATTTACTGTCAGGTCAGCCAAGATAAACTCCCCTTTTTAATTCTGAAACGAAATTTTTAATACTGTCTAATGTATCATATCCATGGAAAAATCTCTCAACTTTACGAACAATTGCACTTCCAACCACCACTCCATCAACACCAGTCCGAGCAGCTTTCTTTACATGATCGCTTGAGGATATTCCAAAACCCACTACAACAGGGAGAGAGGTGAATTTCTTTATATGTGAGATTTTACTTGCGAAATTCGCATTAAATTCCTTTGACTCACCGGTAACTCCCTCTCTCGAAACGTAATAAACAAATGAAGTTGCGAAATTCGCAAGAATAGGAATCCTCTCTAAAGGTGTCGTAGGAGCCACTAAACTTACAATACCAAGCTTATTTTTTTTAATAACTTCAGAATATGATTTCACTTTATTAATTTTATCTTCTTCTGGTGGTAAATCGAGGCATAAGAGGGCATCAACGCCAGAAAGATATACCTTTTTACAAAATCCCTCAAAAGTAAATTTTGCCGAATAAGCAATCGGATTAAGATAAGTAAAAATTACTATAGGTAAATCTGGATAACTTTGTCTTATTTTTGAAGCTAATTCAATTACAGTAAGAGGCGTTGCTCCAGACGATAAAGCCCGTTCTGCAGCAAGCTGATTTGCTTCCCCATCTGCAATAGGGTCCGAAAATGGAATTCCAAGCTCAAGAATATCTGCTCCGCCATTTATAACGGCATCTGCTACAGTGAAAGAAGAATCAGGATCAGGATCTCCACCCGTTATATATGCCACCAATGCACAACGTTTTTCTCTTTTACATTTATTAAAAGTTTGAATTATTCTTGTATTCATAATGTGGCAAAAAATATACCAAATATAAGATTATTCAATAGCAAACTTTCAAATGATAACTGAGATTTTACTGTTTACCCCCCATCTCCTCGCTACTTCAATTTCAAACTTCTTGGCTGCCAAAATCATATTAGCTTCTTTCATCATTAATTGTTAAACTTCGAAGCAGGTGGTACATGTTTACAATTCTCTAATGCTTTCACTTGCCGTAAAACTCGCAGTATGCACAATAGAACCATTCCTGTGGATTCGTAGCCACACCGGCACATATCATGTTCAGGTCTATGTAGAGAAAGCATCTTATAGGATCTTCTCCGTACTGTATCCTTGTCGAATAAGCTCCGCTCGTCCCACGTTGCGTATTCTGCCATTGAACAATCTGTTAACAGAGCTAACCTGCATATTTCATGAAAAATCATTAAAATTATATATAAGTATTTATAAAACAAAGAATTATTCTATAGGAAGAGGAAGATTTCATTGTCATAATTTGTAACTCGGACAAAAACAGATAAAAAATGATTTTTCATCCGCAAGGGACGAAGCCATTGCGGCACATCTGCTTCGTCAGCTGCGACTTGCAGTATTTAATACAGCGGCGTCTTGTTTCCTAACATCTATGCCGCACTGGCTTCGTGAAATATACAGGCTAATACAAATAGTAGTCGGATATATCATAGGTAAATATTCAAAGTTTTGGCGATAGCTACCGAAAAAATAATTGAAATAATTTAGAATATAGACTTCCCGAAAAAAATGCAGGAACAGCTCGAAAATATGAAACGGCGCCTTGCATAATAAAAAAAATATTTTTTGCGAAATATTTTACTATCGTTTCATCAAATAAATTTATCAATTATTTTTTCAAAACAGCATAGCTCATCTTTAGTTCCGCATATATTCTGAACAAACGGCACACCGGAATCGCCGCTCATAACTATATCGTGCTTAAACGGGATGCGCCCAAGAAAAGGAATATCCATTTCTATTGCGAGTTTTTCTCCACCTCCGCTTCCAAAAAGAGGAATTTCTTTTCCACATTGCGGGCATATGCAACCACTCATATTTTCAATCAGCCCCACAACTGGCAACGCGAGTTCGTTACAAAATTCGATGCTTCTACGAACATCATCAGTGGCAACTGATTGCGGGGTAGTTACAACAACGGCAAAACTGTTTTCGCCAAGCAGTTGAATGACCGAAAGCGATTCGTCTCCTGTGCCGGGATGGCAATCAACAACAAGAAAATCGAGTTCGCCCCAATTAGTTTGTTCAAGCAACTGCCTTATTGCACTATACTTCATTGGACCACGCCAGATGATTGCATCCCTTTCGGATTCAAGGAGAAAACCAAGCGATAAAACTTTGAGCCTCGAGTTAACCTGCGGAGGAATAATTTCGCCGCTTGATTGATTCATTCTTATTTTCACTTTTTTCATTCCAAGAATTCCTGGTATGCTCGGACCGTGCAAATCAACGTCAAAAAGTCCTGTTATTTTACCTTTCAGGGATAGCGCAACTGCGAAATTCGCAGATATCGTGCTTTTCCCGACACCGCCCTTACCGGATAGGACTATTATTTTCTTTTTAATTTTGCATAATTTAGATGCAAGCTTCTGACGTTTTTCACATTCCAAGTCTGATTCATTTTTTTGTTTTTCTTCTGCTGAACAGTTTTTTTGTTCGCATGATTCACAGGATTTATTTTGATCTTGCATATCTATGTGTCCTATTTTTTTTTGATAATTTAGTGCAATTTGCGCTTCAAAAAGGTGATTTTCAGGGAAATTTGATATTTAATATTTGCTATTTACAAAAAGTGTCAATGATCGCAAAGATTGTCACCTTGTTGAAGTTTGCCGTCAAGAAAATCAAGAACCAATTGTTTTGGCGATTCAATGCTTGCACCAACCAAAACCTTTATATTGTTTTGCATAAAAAGCGATTGCGCTCTTTGTCCCATTCCTCCGGCAATAATAATATTGACCTTTTTTTCTGCGAGCCAGCGAGGTAAAACTCCCGGTTCGTGCGGAGGCGGGATTTCCTTCGATGTTGAGATGATTTTTTTCTCTTTTTCATCAACTAGAACAAAGGTGAACTCTTCACAATGTCCGAAATGCGGACAAAGTTTTCCATTAGCGGTTGGAATTGCAATTTTCATTTTACTCCTTTCATATTTTAATTTGAGAGATAAAATTGAATATCATTCCATATTTTTTTTATTTCGCGAGAGACAAGACTGTCAGCGTATTCAACGATAGTTTTTCCATTTATTTGCGCGGCTGTTGCGTTTTTATCATAACTAATTCTACAAAAATATGTAACAAGTTTAGTTGAGTTTACAAAATTAATTATTTCCTTAGCAACTCTTTCATTGATATCGTATTTATTTACACAGACAGCGCAAGGAATCTTAAAGTGTTCAGCAAGCGATAGAATCCGTTTTAAATCATGAATTCCTGAAATAGTAGGTTCGGTTACAATAAAAAGATACGACGCTCCGGTTATTGAAGCAATAACAGGACAGGCAATACCAGGAGATCCATCTGTAATAATTAATTCGGCACCATTTATTTCAGCCAATTCTCTTGCTTTTCTACGAACAACGGATACTAATTTGCCGGAATTTCCGGAGCCAGGATTCAGAGAAGCATGTATCATTCTGCCAAAACGTGTTTCAGAATCGAATATTTTCCCGCAGTAGTTTTCATTCAAAAAAATTGCGTTGGCTGGGCATTCCCTAACACAAACACCACAACCTTCGCAGGATAATTCGTCTATGATAAATGAATGCTCGTTTGAGCTCTCGCCTGACGATTTCATTTTGACGGCGTCAAAACGGCAGAATGCGAGACAGGCTCCGCAAGAAATGCACTTCTTTTTATCTATAAAAGCCTTATATCCGGAAAAGAAATCTTCAGTTTTTTTAATTATAGGATTTAATACAAGATGTAAATCAGAAGCGTCCACATCGCAATCAGCAATCACTGCGTTTTTTGCGAGAACGGCGAAAGATGCGCTAACAGTTGTTTTACCTGTTCCTCCTTTACCGCTGATAAAGACGATTTCTTTCATATTTGCAATTTTTCTATTAGATCAATCAGTTTTTGTTTATATTCAGGCAGAGCATCAATCAACGTCAGTCCATTTGAATATAGTTCCGCGATTCTGCGCTCTTCCTTGATTTCCAATAAGATCGGGATGGATTTCAATGAACAGAAATGATTGACTCTGTCATCTCCTGAATCTGACTTGTTTAAAATAACTCCAAATGGAATATTTAATTTTGTAACGACATCAACAGCTATTTTCAAATCATGCAATCCAAATGCTGTTGGTTCAGTTACAAGCATTACAAAGTCAGCATCTTTTACTGCTGATACCATTGGGCAAGAAGCGCCGGGAGGAGAATCAATAATAACATATTCAGCTCCGAACTGGCATTCAAGCGTCGCCTGAATAACCGAAGAAGCAATAGGATAACCTATGTCTATTGCGCCCATAGCAAAATTAAGATTTCCCTGACTTCCTGATGAAACTGTCCCTATTTTTTTCTTTTTTTCAGATATTGCCTGCGTTGGGCAGACTCTTGCACACCCTCCACACGAATGGCATAATTCTTCAAAAATAAGAATCTTTGAACCAAGAGAAGCTATAGCGTTAAAACGGCAGAATTGCGCACAAGTTCCGCAAGCAATACATTTTGGTTCATTAATATAAGGGATATTGACTTCTACATTTTCTATTTTCTGAAAATCCATTTTTAGAAAAAGCTTGCAATTCGGCTCTTCAACGTCACAATCAAGCAGTGTAACAGATTTTTTTGAAGATAATGCGATTGCGATTGCCAATGCTAATGTTGTTTTTCCAGTTCCTCCTTTTCCGCTTGCTATTGCAATTTTCATTCTCTGTTTCTGCTTCCAATTTTCTTAGCTTTTTCTTTATCAATCCTATCCATCCACCCATTCTTTGTGGCGTCAATTTTATCAAAGAACTCAATATATGGTTTTATATCAAGAAGAGGTGTATCGTTGAGCATGTCTGCTCCGCACACATGAAGAATATTTCCATTCCTTTTTATCAATCTGACTATGCTCATTCCTATCGGATTAGGTCTTAACGAAGCTCGTGTGGCAAATATCCCGTGTTCAACATCTTCAAGAAAAGGTTTAACTATAAGCTTGAAAGAGATTACTCTATGAAAAAAATATAAAAGATATATATGAGAAAAGCCTTCAATATCTTTAAGTCCTTCAACAAAATCAGGAAATATTTCAATTTCAGCAGAAAATTTCTCCGCATAAACAGGTTGAATTGGCGTGTTGTCTGCCTCTATGTGTGGTGAACGTATGATCCCTATCTGTTTAAAAATAAACATAATTATATCATTTTTTTGAAATATCTGAATAACGCTTCCAGTTCAGCTGCAAGCTCGAAAGAAATTTATTCCAAGCGACTGACAGATGAACCCAATTAACCAGTAGCACTGCACTGACAACAACAAGATAAGAGGGCATAAGACCATGAGCACTACCCGTGGCACGGTAGCGTCGCTCGAAACAACATTCATATCCAATGTCCTTCAGTATCAGGTCCGTTTATCTCATTCAATTTTTTTTCTTTGAATTGAGCAAGTGCTTCATTCACTGTGCGAGATTCGCATGTGAAAGCCTTGATGCCAGCAAATTGCAAAGCTTTAAAGGCTTTCGGACCAAAATGCCCTGATACTACGCATTCGACTCCGAATTTCGCGAGATTTTGAGCCGATTGAATTCCTGCGCCTTGAACAGCATTTAAATTCTGTTCATTTTTTATAACCTCGAATTTCTCATTTATTTCATCGTATATGATAAAATACTTTGCTCTGCCAAAACGGGGATCGATAGGGGATTCAAGAGAATCCCCGCTCGCACTGAAAGCAATCTTCATTTCTTTGCTCCGTCAATCTCGTCAATTCTTGCTTTTATTTGACTGAGCTCTTTCTCAAGACTTTCAGCATAATTTTTTAAATATTGCTTTTCAATATCCGGATTTTGATTAGGCGCTGGAGTGTTAATATTTCCTCTTGCCCAACCAGGCAGACCTGTCGCGTAATACATGTTTCTGTATCCGCGACCGCGTCCGCCTCTGCAGAAAAAACCTCTGCCAATCCAATATTGTCCGTTGTTCATAAATCCGGGTACATTAAATCCGGCGCAATAACCTGCGCCCCTACCTGTCATTGGTCCGAGCTCCATAGGCCCTGTTCCGTCTCCTCTTGGCATTTTTGCTCCTCCCATTTTGTGTTTGTTGAAAATAAAAATTTATATATTATATATTATGAACATATGTTTATTATTTGTCAAATCAATTTTTAAAAAAAATTATATTTTTTTTAGAGGACATAATCGTTAAGGTATTCAGAAACAAAATGTTTGTTTGGGACTTTTGTTCTAAATCCGATACTAGCATCGAATTTCAATGCTTCTACATGCCCGTCGACAAAAAGTTAATTGGGGAATTTTACGTATCTTTCCTTTTGTAATCCGCCTTACCATACGAACACTGCATTGAAAGCTGGATAACCATGGTGCTTAACTTGCATATTCCATTAAAGGATAGCCTTTTAATATTACAACCTGATATTTTGAGTTTAATTTGATATCGTGAAAAAATCCATTTGAAAATCAACTATTAAATTATTTACTGTGTTACTGGCAAGTCTCAAGTTTTATTATTTTGTAACTAACTACATTATAAGGTATTGTAAAAAATTTTCCATACTATTTTATAAATTTTTATAAAAAATTCAGGATAATCCTCGCAAAATAACCTCAAATCAAAATTAAAAAAATTAGAGAAAATTGCTCGATACAAGTTCTTTTTAATGGAATATAATGAATAATTAGAATATAATCTGGATATTTCTTTAGGTTATTCTATAACAGGCATATAGATAGTATCTCTAAGGCTTAAAGATGGAGTATTAAAAAATAAAGCCTGAGCAGCACCATCGAGTTCTACAGTTCTATTCACATGTGCTGATGTCAGATCCGCCGCTGGAAGAAAAACTTTCTCTGTGCTCATCTCAGGAACAAAATTATTCTCAACATAAGAAAAAGAAAAACCACTACTCAACGATAACTCTGCTGTATTAAGTTCAGATATAAAAATATTAGGATCTTCTGTTGTCGAAATAACAGCTCTATCATCTTCCGTATACAGAAATCCATCTTCACCACTATCCCAATATCTGATTGGAATACCTGGTGAACTAATAATTTCATTCAGGGCATAAATTTCAGCATTCTCACGCGCATCTAAAACATTTGCCGTTTTTGACACACCAAGATCTATCATCATTAATAAACCACTTATAACTGCCAATATGCCAATAAGACTAATGACAAATTCTGCAGTGGCTTGTCCTTTCTCTTTATTTTTTCTTTTTTTCATTCTCGTATAATTCGTATAAAAAATTTCTTTTTATATGTTTGTAGCATAAAATATGCCATTTTTTTTCTTTTACAAAGAAGAAGAACAAAACAGAAGATAATCTTATTTTGTTTCGAGTATATTTCTAATTGAAGAAATTCTGTTTTTCAGTGATTTCAAAGAGTTTTTATCATAGTTTTTAGATAATTCTCTCTGAAGTATTTCCAATGCAAGTTGGGACCTTGAGCTTTCAAGATATATATCTACCAGCATCATTACGAATTTTAAATCATCAGAACTTCTATCATCTTTTTTTAGATAAGCTGTCAGCAATCCTTCGGCCTTGTGAATTTCGTGAGTTTTATCAATAAAAATTTCAGCAAGGAGTAATACAATATGAGGATTCCCTTTATCTTTAGCGAGAAGACTCCTGAGTTCTTTCTCGGCTTCTGCATAATTGCCATTAGCAATTTTTGCCCTTATTTTAGAAAATTCAGGAGGAGGCGCTTTTATATTTCCTGAATACCAATAAAAGTTCTTATGAAACCATTCTGCTAATAAAGAACCTATGACATCTGAAAGAATAAATCCTGCAATTCCTGATAATATAATAACTACAGGTATCAAGGCAATTGCCTCAAAGACATTTGGGGCTTTCCAGATTGATATTACCCCCCAGGAGATAAGTGAAAATCCAAACATAATTATAATGAAACGAAGATGCTTTTTTTTCATAAAAACTGATTAAACAGAATTTACAGCGTTAATCGCAGCGCCTATAGGAACAGCATCGTCACCGAGCGCCGATAAAACTAAATAAATATCTGACGGTTTAGCTCCAAATAAATTCTCTCTGAAAGTTCTACTTATGGGCTCCATGACAATTTCTCCAAAAGCCTCTACCACCCCTCCTCCAAATACTATGCACTGAGGATCAAGGATGGACACCATATTTGCAGATGCAAGTCCAAGCATCTCAAAACCTTCACTTATAACCTTTCTGACTACCTTATTACCGTCGTTCCACGCAGTGATTAATTGACTACTTCCAATAGACGAAAAATCATCTCCGAAATATTCATATAATTTCTTTTTTATCTTTTTATTTTTTGTTGCGATTTTCGCAAATCTTTTTGCAAATGCAGTTTTACTGCAGTATGCCTCTATACAACCTCTTTTTCCGCAACCGCATTTACGTCCGTTAAACTTTACTGTCTCGTGCCCAAGTTCACCAGCCAATCCCCTGGTTCCTTTATATAGATTGTTATTTATAATTATACCTCCGCCGAGTCCAGTTCCTACGAAGTAAGCAATAACATTTGAAAATCCTTGAGCCGCCCCCATTTTGTGTTCAGCGATAATGCCGCAGTTTACATCATTTTCTATAACAACATTTTTCTGAAAAGTTTCATTCATAATTTTTCTGATTGGAATATTTTTCCATCCAAGGGCCGGCGAATGAAATGCTTCTCCAGTAACAGGATCTACTGATGACGGAATGGAGATGCCTATGTGTTGGAGGTCGTCCCATTTTGCATTTGCTTTTGAGATACATTCAGAGGAAAGTTCTTTCATTGAAAGAGCTGTTTTTTGAGGAGAAACGCCCTTTTTAACCTTCATTTTAGCCTTCGAGACAATCTGAAATTTTTCGTCCAACAGAACAGCCAGGATTTTTGTTCCTCCGAGGTCTATTCCTAAATTAAAAGCCATAAGATTCTCCTATTTTTTTTTAAAAAAACTCTTTTACTTTTTTTTTCAAATTTTTTTATAAGATTCAAGTAACTTTTTTATCTCTGCGACTTTTGCGATAGGGGTTTTAGATATTAATTTAGGTTGACGATTTCCTATGAGTAAATATTTTCCGCTTTGAACTTCACAAATTTCAAGAGAATCATTTTGCACCATCATTTTATTAAAACCAGTTTTCAAGAGAGAAACTTTGAGGGATTGGAAAGAAAGGAGATTTTCTACTTCTTGTGGTATTTTTCCAAATCTATCCCTCATTTCCGCTCTTATTTCATCTATTTTTGCGATACTTTCAACCATAGCTATTTTTCTATAAAATCTACATCTTAATTTCTCTGAGTCTATATATGTATCAGGTATATATGCTTCAAGTTTTTCAGATATTTTCTTCCCGATAACTTTTCCAAACACAAAAAAGTCAATATTTATATCACAACTCTCAAAATTCAAGAGTTTTTCTCCTCTTAATTCGGCAGAAGCCATTCTAAGATAATGACAATAAAGTTCAAAACCTACAGCATTAATATAACCACTCTGTTCAGTTCCAATAATATTTCCTGCTCCTCTAATTTCAAGGTCGCGAAGGGCAATTCTGAATCCTGCGCCAAGTTCACTATGTTTCTTAAGCGCAGCAATTCTATCTCGCGCATTAGAAGTAAGATGAGTATGCGGTGGTAAAAGAAAATAAGCATATCCTTGCTTTCCTGAACGCCCTACCCTCCCGCGCAACTGATACAATTCTGAGAGTCCAAAGAACTCGGCATGATCCACTATCAGGGTATTTGCATTAGGCACATCAATGCCAGACTCTATTATAGTTGTACAGCAAAGAATCTGTGTTTTTCCTTGAAGGAAATAAAGCATTTCTTCTTCAAGCTCATCTTCATCCATTTGTCCATGTACTATTCCTATTTGAGTCCCAGGGGGAGATAACTCTGCAAGAAAGTCGGCGACTGTTCTAATGGTTTTTACACGGTTGTGAAGAAAGAAGACCTGCCCTCCACGTTCAAGTTCAAAATTTATAGCATTTTTTATTAATTTCTCATCAAATTTTGAAATATATGTGAGAACTGGCAATCTCTCTGATGGCGGGGTTGAAATTGTACTCAAATCTCTAATTCCAGACATTGCCATATAAAGAGTTCTTGGAATGGGAGTAGCACTCATTGATAATATATCTACTTTTTCACGGAGTTTCTTGAGTATTTCTTTATGTTCTACGCCAAATCGTTGTTCTTCATCTATTATTAATAGTCCAAGGTCCTTAAAGATAACGTCTTTTTGAATCAACCTATGAGTGCCTATGATTATATCAATACTACCATTAGCAAGTTTTTCAAGGATTAATTTTTGCTCCTGAACAGTCCTAAATCTACTTAACATCTCAATTATAACCGGATAATCAGAAAACCTTTCGATAAAAGTATAATAATGTTGTTGTGCAAGAACTGTAGTTGGCACCAATACAACAACCTGTTTTCCCGACATAACCGACTTAAATGCAGCTCTCATAGCAACTTCTGTTTTTCCATATCCAGCATCTCCACACAATAATCTATCCATTGGGTATGGGGATTCCATATCTTTAAATATTTCATCTGTTGCAATACGTTGATCAATTGTTTCAGTGAAAGGGAATTTTTTTTCAAAAATTTTTTCTTCCATTCTGTTTTTTTTAAATCTCAATCCTGTTTTTTCCATCCGTAATGCTTGTATTCTCAACATTTGAGCTGCAAAGTCCCTAACTCCTTTTTTAGCAAGGATTTTGCTTCTTGTCCAGTTTTTTTTACCTATCGTGCTAAGGGATGGCTGAATCTTCCCGGCCCCAGAATATTTATTGATTAGATTTGATTGATAAATTTCTGTATATATCATTACATCATCATCAAATTCGACCAGTAAAAATTCTTTTTCTATTCCATTAGATATTTTTTTGACAAATCCCCTGAATATTCCGATTCCATAATCATTGTGCACAACATAATCTCCCTCATCAAAATCCGAAAAGAATTCCCCTAAAAGGATTTTTTTCTTTCTATAATTGATTTCTTCTGAAAGACGAGGTACGCGTTTAAATGGCAATGCAAGAAAAACATCTTCAGAAAAATATGCTATTTTAAGTTCAGGTATTTTAAAGGAAAATGGAAGAAAAGAGTTTTTTACAGCTATTGAGTCCTGCATTAATTTTCGTTCTTTGAGCATATTTAAAATATGCATCTGTCCTTCGTTATCTTTTGTTCCTATGAGTATTTTATAATCCTCTGTGAGTAAACCATGTAGAGATTTGTATATTTTCTCTGTTAAATCCTCTGTTGAAAGGGAATACTTCCCAATAACAAATGGCGACAAAAGGTATTCCGAAAAGTCTTCTCCTGTTTTTCCTTCGCTCTCAATAAAGTCCATAATAAGTAGGGAATTATTACTTGCAAGATATTTTTTTGAGAATGACAGTTCATAATCTTCTCCTGCAAAGCGTCTGAGATGTTCTCGGCACTTTCCCGGAAAGAAAATCCCTATTCTATCCCCTTCCTTCAGATAGTCGGAGATAGAAATTTTACCTTCATCATCTATGTTTTCTGTTATTTCAAGAAGGGGGGATATTTTATATTTATCTATCTTTTTAAAACTGAGCTGATTTACCGGATCAAAGAATCGCATATTTTCAATCTCATCTCCAAAAAATTCGATTCTAACTGGATATTTTTCGGAAGTTGAGAAGAGATCAACTATACCACCTCTTCTTGTAAATTCTCCAGGAACTTTTGTTTCAGTTTCATCACTATAGTTCATTTCTACTAATTTTGAATAAAGCTCTATCATTGAAATTTTCATTCCTCGAAACAAAAAAAATGATTTTTTTTTATGAAAACTCGCAGGAATATAACTCATTATTCCAAGACAACTTGTAAAAAAAACCGCAGGGGAGGAACTGAGAAAAACTTCCACAGTAGTAGAAAAACGCAGCAATAAATCAGCCGACAAACGCTTTTCATTGGACAAAAGTTCAGGAAGAAAATACAGGTCATTCCTTAAAATAGGAAAATCTCTACAAATATTCTGAGCGTAAATAAATTGTTGCTCTGCTATGGCTGTATTAGGAAAAATGAGAAAAATACGTGATGAATTGAGTGAATTCAATAACCGTAAAAGAATAACTGAAATAAGATCATCATCTACATTTATAAATGTAGATGGCACTTTTACTTCTTTATTCAACCAAATTTGAAATAAATTTTCCCAATTTTTATCAATTCTAACTTGATTTTTTATGTTCATAAGCTATTTAGTATGACTTTCAAGAGTTATAAGGTATTTTAATTCTCCCAATACAAAAATAAAATTTAAAAATAGAAACGAAATGTCTAAACCATTAAAAAAAACAAAAAAAAATTTAAATAAAAAAAAGTTACCTACAAAGTCTCCTGTCAAAAAGAAAAAAGTTCCTTCATTACCAAAAAAAGTAAAAGCTAAAGCTCAAAAGACAAAAAAAATTACCAGAAAACAACTAAAGCCATCCCTTAAAAAGCCTATTAGTAAAAAAGAGAAAAGAGTTAAGAAAAAATTAGTTCTTCCTATAAAAATTACCAAAAAAGCAGCAAAGAAAAAACTCTCTACGGAAAAAAAAGAAAAAAAAGTTAAATCTCTTTCTAATAACTTAAAAACTAATATTCTTAAGAAAAATAAAAAGAAAAAGAAAGAAAAAATCTTATCACCATCAAAGCCCTCAATAAGAAAAATCATTAAAAAAAAGAAAGAGGTTTTATCTAAAGAGGAAAAAAAAGATTTAAAATTAAAAAAAAATCTCGAACATGAAATTACAGAAGTACCAGATGAAGACTATGAACCTGATGTATCTGAACTCATTGAAATAGAAGAAGAAAGTCAAAAAGAATCAAAAAAAGTTAAAGATAAAAAAAATGTAATACAGGACGAAGTTTATTCTTCTGCAAAAAACGATACAATGAAAGTTTATATGCAGGAGATAGGGCAAATATCTCTTGTTACAAAAGAACAGGAGATTGAGCTCGCCGCGAAAATACACGGAGATGACCCCGAAGCCCGTGAGGCAGCAAGAACAGAATTGATAAAAGCAAACCTGAGACTGGTGGTAAAAATCGCACATGATTTTAAGGGGCTCGGTCTTCCTCTTCTTGATTTAATTGCAGAAGGCAATATAGGATTGATGAGAGCTGTAGAAAAATTTGACCCGGCAAAAGGGGCTAAATTTAGTTCATATGCTGCATGGTGGATAAAACAATCTATGAGAAGAGCCCTTGCAAATCAAAGTAAAACTATTAGAATTCCCGTGCAATCTGCAGGAAAGATTAATAAAATAAAAAATGCAAAACAAAAACTTGCTGAAAAGCTCAGCAGAGAACCTTCTGATGCGGAGATCGCTGAATTTCTCGAATTTAGTGAACGCACTGTTTCTGGCCTCAAACTGGCAGACTTGAAAACATTTTCTCTGCACGATCCAATACAACAAGGAGAAGATGGAGAATTCCAGGATATCATTCCAGATAGAAGTGCAACTATGCCTGATAGAATATTAGGAGACCGAGAATCAATAGCAAGATTAAACGAATTACTCACTCATCTCAATGATAGAGAAGTGCGAATTCTAAAACTGCGTTTTGGACTCGATGGCAGTCGTCCTAAAACCCTTGAAGAAGTAAGTCAAGAAATAGGAAGAACAAGAGAAAGAGTCAGGCAAATTCAAAATCAGGCTTTAACTAAACTTAAAAATTTATTGTCTGATGAGACAGGCGTTACTTTTGATTAGAAAAAAAATAAAATAGAAAAAAGGGGGTGATTAAAAATGATAGAAGTGAAAATTCGCAGAGGAGAGCCTATTGATAGAGCTCTACGGAAACTAAAGAAGAAACTTAACCGTGAAGGCACCCTCAGAGAACTAAGAAATCGTAAGCATTATGAAAAACCCTCCGAAAAGAAACGCAGAGGGAAAAGAATGCTCCGTTAATAGATAATCCAATAAAATCTAATCAGAAAGGGCAGCAAATGCTGCCTTTTTTTTTATAAACAAAAAATTATAAATAATTTAATCCATTGCAATTTTTGTAAAAAAAAATAATACCTTTATAATAAATGGTACATTTTTTATAAAATTTTCAGCTTAATTATTTCCGTCTGCTTAAAACTTTAACAATTTTCATTATGTTTGCTGAAGATAAAAAAAGAATAATCTTTATTATCATGGCGGGGATATTATGTTTATCCGGCGTGATTTCAACAAAAAACTATTTAAATCGCGGACTATGGTTTGACGAAGTACTAACAGTTCTAGAATTCTCAGCCTACCCCAAATCTTTGATTGAGGTTTATAGAAATTACGTCATACCAAATAATCACATATTATATAGTGCTTTCCTAAAAATCTGGCTTTACCCTGCATCATTTTTTTATTATTCAAATCCAATACTTCGATTACCATCTTTAATTGCTGGTCTTTCCTTTGTATTGATCGCCTTCTTTTTATGGAAAAAAGAGATTAATGAATCTGCTCTCTTCATTTCGCTGCTGGCTTTTACTCTAAGTCCAATCTTCACTATTTATGCGACGGCTATTCGCGGATATATTTTTAGTATACTTAGCATATCTCTTGCTATTTCTGCTTTGTTATTCTGCGAAAAACGCAAGTATGCGTATCCTCTTTATTGCTTATTTTCTTTTATTTCTGTTGGTATAATGCCCAATAATGTTCTGGCTCTTTTTGTTTCTTCCTTCATTCCAATTATAATTAGAAGGCAGATTTTTTCATTCAAATTTTTTTTGAAATACTCACTACTTCCTTTTGCATGTTTAGTATTGTTTTATCTACCAATTTTTCCGCAATTTCTCAAAGTAATATCAATAAAAGAAGGATGGAATTCTAAGATATCAGCTCTATTTTCATTTTACATCTCTCTATTTTTTATATTTTTAATACCATTTTTATCAATGTTTTTTTCTATATTCACTCACAAGATAAGCAAAAGAGAAGCCATTATTTACATTTTCATTTTTTTTATTCCAGCTTTTTTCTTTATTATTAGAATCCCCGCTCCTTTTCCGAGAACTTTTTTATGTTTTATTCCTGTCTGGATCTTTCTATTTTCATTAGATTTACATAAACTTTTTCAATATTTAATTACGAAAAAGTCTGTAGTCTTTACAAAAATTATCTTTATGATTCTTTCAATAGCAACCATTATAAATGCATTAGTTATATCTCTTAATAAAAGTGATTTTTCAAGGATTATTTTTGCTGATGAACAGGATGATTTTTTCTCTCCGTATTTTATGGATTCTACTTTCAATCCTGATGATGCAATAAAGAATTTAATCACACTTACCGATAAAAAAACTGGTATTGTATTTGCTGAAATGGCAGCAGATCATCAATCTTTACTTTTTTCTGCTATTCGTATGGGTATGTCGGAGAATTTTATTCTTTTTGACACTCCAAAGAAGAAGATAGAAAGATTTCCCCTTCATAATGAAGACGATAAAGTGTTCATCATTGCTTCCTCAAGAGAAAATGCATTAAAAATATCTCGCAGATTTCATCTGAGTGAAAACCTTGAGATAAAATACGACTCCCCAAAACAAAAGATTTTTGAGGTAAAAATAAGATAATTGATAGAACTTTTTCAGGTTACTTTTCCATCTCGAACTTTTTGTTTAAATCACCATCTATGATAGCATAGATATTCCTCAAATTTTTCTCTCTCATTGCAAAAATATAAAAAAAATGGAAAAGCATTATAATTTTTTTTATTTTAAATTCAACCACTTTAGAAATTTTTGGATTTCAATATCCCAAAACCCCCACTCATGAGAACCTGGGCGCTCTGAATAGCTAAGATCATAACCAAGTTTTTCGAGATGTTTCTTAAACTTCAGGTTTTCCTGATAGAGGAAATCTTCTGTCCCACACGATTGATAAAGCCGTGGTTTAACTTTGTTAGTTTTTGCAAGTTTTTGCGAAATTCGCAAAAGATCATCTTCTTCTTTTAGTTTTTCTCCGAAAATGCTTTTTGTTTCAAGTTCTCTTTCCTTATTGGTTCTCATCCAATCAAGGGTTAATGCTCCTGAAAAACTGCCTGCGGCAGAAAAACGCTCCGACTTACGAAGCGCCAATTTAAACGCACCATACCCCCCCATTGAAAGACCAGCTGCAAAATTATCTTCTCTTTTTTCGGATACAGGAAAAAAGTTCTTTACTATTTCAGGTAATTCTTCACTTATAAAGCTCCAATAACGTGGTCCTGAAGCCATATCTGTATAAAAGCTCCTAGCTACAGCAGGCATAATTACAACCAATGGATATTCAGATACATATCTTTCTATAGATGTTCTACGAAGCCAGATACTATGATCATCCGACATTCCATGCAAAAGATATAAAACAGGATATTTTGTCTTTTCTTCTGTTACTGTTTTTATTCCAATCTGTCCTTTACCCGTTTTCTGCGGTATTATTACATTCATTGAGCATGATAAAGCAAGTACTTCTGAGAAAAAAGAGCATTGAATTAAAGCCATTTTTCACCTCATTTTTTTTAGTTTTTTATTTAATTTAGCTTAGCAAAGAAAATAGCAAAAAAATATTTTGAAATTTTAGATAAATTTATTATTTTAAAAATAAAAATAATAATTATTCTCAAAAATAAAAAGATAAGAGGTATAAAATGAAAAAAGAAAAAGTTGTGGTAATTGGAGTAAATCATGCAGGAACATCTGCTGTAAGGACATTGCTTGCACAAAATCCTGATCTTGAAGTAGTTGCTTTTGACAGAAATGATAATATAAGTTTTCTTGGCTGTGGAATAGCATTAGCAGTCGGAGGAATTGTAAAAAATGTAAATGATCTTTTTTATTGTAATGAGATAAAGCTATCTGAGATGGGAGCAAAGATTTATATGCTCCATGAAGTAATTGCAATTGATACAAAAACGAAGAGATTAACGGTAAAAGATTTAAAAAGTGGGAAAATTTTCTATGAGAATTATGATAAACTCGTATATGCTGCTGGTTCATGGCCAATGTCAATTCCTGGCCTTCCAAAGGAGTCAATGGAACTTGAAAATGTAATGCTATGCAAACTTTTTCAGCATGCGCGAGAACTGATAGACAAAGCCGATGAACCGGGGATAAATTCTGTTGTTGTAATTGGCGCTGGTTATATAGGCATTGAGTTGGCAGAGGCTTATCGAATAAAAGGAAAGAATGTCACTCTGCTTGATTACGAAAAACGCGTAATTCCTAGATACTTTGACCATGAGTTCACAAATTCTCTTGAGGAAGATATAAGAAATGCCGGTATAAAACTTGGACTCGGAGAGAAAGTTATAAATTTTGAAGGAAAAGATAATAAGGTGAATAAAGTAATAACAAATAAAAATTCTTATCCTGCAGATCTTGTAATTTTATGTGTAGGATTCAAACCAAATACTGAATTACTTCCTGATGCTGAAAAAACCGCTAATGGGGCAATAATAGTAGATCCTCAGATGCGCACAAACATTCCTGATATATGGGCAATTGGTGATTCTGCTGCTATGCTTCACGCTGCAACGGGAAGGCATACTCAAGTTGCCCTGGCGACGAATGCCGTCAAATCAGGGATTGCCGCGGCTTCTTCAATAAACGGCATATCTGGAGTAGAAGTCCAGAATATTGCAGGAACTAATGCTATACATGTATTTGATAATAATCTTGCATCCACAGGATTGACAGAACAAACGGCATCTGCTCTTGGAATTAAGGCGAAAAGTGTATACGTAGAAGATGCAGATCGCCCTGAATTTATGCAAAATTATACTGTCACTAAGTTTAAAATTACCTATGAAGAAGGAAGCTTAAGATTACTTGGCGCACAGATAGGAACAAAAGGAGTAGTAAATCATTCAGAAGTAATTTACTTCCTCGCTCTCTCAATACAAAAACACATGAATCTACTTGAAATTGCATTTACAGATGTTTATTTCCTGCCACATTTTAACAAACCATTTAATTTTGTTCTTTCTGCAATTTTAAAAGCGGCAGGAATTAATTATGATAAAATTAAAGTTAGAAATTAGTGAGGATGTTTTTAGAGAAATCTTATTTAAGGAGACTCTATTTCTGGTAAAAGATTTTTCTGGAATTATAATGAGCTAATTATCAAGCTAAAATCTTTTCATTGAATATATTCTGAACAAATGCAGTTTAAGATTTAATTTTCATCCTGTCCTGTAAGTTCGAGAACGCTTTGCCATAAGGAGCCTTTTGTGTCAATTTTTTTTCTTCTTAATGTTGCTAGAGAAAGTGGCACATGTACAAATTGTCCATTGTGATAACCTACCATTAAGGATGTTTTCCCGGCGAAAGCTGCATGAACGGCATTTTGAGCCAACATTATACAAAATACAGCATCAGTTCCAACGGCATCTCCGCTTCGAATCGTGTAACTTGGGTCAAAGTATTTCAGGTTTACCTCAATTGAATTTTCCCTTCCATATTCAATTATTTTTTCTTTCAAGAAAAGGCCTATATCTTTCAAGATTAAGTTACCAGATTTATCAAAAGTTTTTTCTCCAGAAAAGAAATTTTGACCTGCACCTTCAGCAACTACTATTACAGCATGATGTTTTTTCTCGAGACGCCTAAAAAGGCGAGGTAAAAAGCCATTATCCCCATATAGTTGGAAATTTTCCTCAGGTATCAGACAATAATTAACTACAGAATTGGCGAGAGTTGCATTTGCTGCAATGAAACCACTTTCTCGCCCCATAAGTTTAATTAAACCAACTCCATTATATGCCGCCTTTGCCTCAGTATGAGCGGATTCGATAACTAAATTAGTTGCGTAGACCGCAGATTCAAAACCAAAAGACCTTTCTGTAAAAGATATATCATTATCGATGGTTTTAGGAATTCCTATTACTGATATTTTTAATTTCCTCTTAAAGATTTCATCTGCGATCGCCTTTGCACCTCTGAGTGTTCCATCGCCACCAACACAAAACAAGGCATTAATTTCTAATTTAATCAGAGTATCAACCATTTTAGAAATATCACGACTTCCCCTTGAAGAACCTAAAATTGTTCCTCCCTTAGCATGAATATCATCCACAACATCAGGGTCAAGTTGGATAGGAGGATAGGTTTCAGGATTATATAAACCAAGGTAGCCATATTGGAAGCCTTTTACAGGAGAAGAACCATAAGTCATGCAAACAGTATTAACCACTCCTTTTATTACGTCATTTAATCCAGGACATAAACCTCCAGCTGTTAAGATACCAGCTTTAAACTCTGAAGGAGAAAAATAGAGCTTTTTCCTTGGTCCTGCTTTTTCCATTGAATAAAAATTTTCTTCCCCTTTCACTATATTTTGAATTTCAGTAAGGTTTGAAGGAAAAGGGATTCTTTCATTATCATTAATAAAAATTTTATTTTTTAGATGGGAATTTATCTTTCTTTCCCCCAAAGTATTTATTGAAAAATCATATTCTTTTTCCATTTTTTACCTTCAGTTATCGTCTATCCATAAAAATATAACTTTTTAAGATTTTTTTAAGAATATTATCTATTATTTAAAAATCAAGAAAAATCTCTAAAATCAGGAATTTATTAGATTTACTTGAGAGAATGACTTTCTTTTTTACTTGACTTTTTCTCAAAATTTGCTATTATTAATTCTAGATAGGGTATAGGTAATTTTATGAGGATTCAAAAAAAAAGCATCAATATCTTTTACTTTACACTTATAGAACTTCTCGTTGTTATGGCAATAATAATGGTCTTAATGTCAATGTCCTTTCCCGCATTAAGAAGGGCAAAAGAATACGCTTATATGGCAAGTTGTCTTAATCAATTAAAGCAACATGGAATATGGTATGCAACCTACCTTGACGATAATAAAAACGAATGGCCTCCTCATTATATTGAGGCAACTGAAGGAGATCCAGGTGGATGGTGGTGGTATTCACCAGGAAAAAGTGGCATATGGCTTGGTTTTGTGAAGCCTCCTCCTGGCCTGTTAAAACATGGTAAGCTTGTTTATGAAGAAGGAAGTTCTGGCACACCTGCGCAGGGAGGTATGAATTTTGGAACTATCTCTCAATGTCCTGCAGATGAAAATCCCACCAGAAGGGATTATGTTGACCTCGATGGAAATGAATATGAAAATGTCCCAATATCTTATGCTTATAACCTCCTTTTATATACAAAACAAATTCCTCTTTCCCGTCTTAGAAATCCAAATGATTTAGTAGTGCTTTTTGATGCTCATGATTTAATCCAGCAACAAGCTGAAGACCCTGATAGCATAGATTACTACTATAATGTCCTCGCTGAAAGACATAACAGAGGAGCAAATCACCTGTTTGGAGATTTCCACGCCGAATGGCGTCCAAAGATAAGCTCTGACAATCTTATACCAAGATAAATAATAAAAAAATCAGGATTTTATGCTTATTTCTTTTTACTTAAAGCATTTAAAATTGCTTTTCTTAAGTCTTCTATCATCAACGGTTTTGGTAAAAATAAATCCATTCCTGATTCAAGACATCTTCTTTCATCTTCAGGTGTAGTATAACCTGTCATGGCTATCACCGGAATATGTGGAGAACCTGGCTTTTCATTTTCACGACGTCTCAACTCAATGACCGTATCATAACCATTTAGATCAGGCATCTCACAGTCCATTAACACAATATCGAAATCATTTCTTTTTTCGAGTAATTTTAATGCCTCTGCTCCACTATCGGCAACACAAACATCAACACCTATGGATTTTAACATCAGTGTTATGACATGTCTACTTCCAGCATCATCATCAACCGCCAGAACTTTTAATGATAATTTGGACAAATCTTTTTCTTGTAACTGTATAAGATCTATACTGCTTTCATCAGACAACTCTACAGGAATTCTAATAATTGCCTCTAGATCGCTATGACTCTGAAGCTTCACTTCAAGTGAACCACCTATCATTTCTGTAAGTCTACGAGCAATAGCCATCCTTAGTCCTAAAGTAGCATATTCACGTGGGACAAATGGGAAATTCTCAATTTCATCAAGTTGAGACTGAGTTAAACCGACTTGCGGAATTGAAATTCTTATTTCAAGTTTTGTCCTATTTTCCTGATTTTCTTCCGGCAGAGAAGAAATTTTTATTGATACTTCTTTATTTTTTAAACTATCTCCACAAATTTCCAGAAGATTTGTAACAATAAGTTTAAGAAGATTCCTTTCACTTTTTATTTGCTTTGGTATCGTATCTGTTTTGATAAAATTAATACTTTTTACAGATAGAGAAGAAAGGCCTACTCCTTTACTAACATCTTTCTGAAAATCATCCAGAGTAAAAACTTCTTTTTTGAAATAAAAATTATCTGTATCAATTGCAACAACATAACTTACGTCTCTTAAGAGCGTATTCATTGCCTTACCAAAACTTATTATCGAGTCTGACAATTTAAATAAATCAGTTTCTGGTTCATCATGACCAACTTTTACAATCTCTTTTTCTCGTATAATCTGCGCTATACCCATAATATTATTTAACTTGCCTATCAGATTATGGGTAATACTCGATAAAAAACCACTTTGTATTTGTTTTGCCGTTGAAGATTTAACTGCGGCTGTTTTCAGTTCTATAAGAAGGCCACTTATTTGCTCTGACATAGCTCGTATAGCTTTTGAGATTATAGAAAATTCTTCATAACTGTATGTTTCAGAGAGTTTGGCAGATTGAATTTTTAAACCAGAATCACATAAATCAATAAGTGATTTAACTTCTCCCTTTATTTCTTTTGCTATTAAATAAGCAAATCTTATAGCGACTAAAATCACTAATAGCATAAGCAGGAAAATATATACCAGGTCAAGGGACATATCTATTTTCATTCTATTTATATTACTGAGAGTCGCCTCATCTATAAACCGCATATTTTTTGCTACGAGTATTGTAAAAGGGTACTCTTGCAGCTTTGTAGCTCGCCACTTTACGCGATATTTCTGTCCATTTGACGCTTGGAGAAAGTATTCTCCTAAAATGGAGTACCCTGAAAGAACTTTTTTCTTTAATTCAGAGATTAATCTTTCTCCATTTTTCTCAGACAGAATATCTGTAAAAACGCCTTTTTTAGGAAAATATATTGGTTCATAGTTTTGATTAAATATGTAAACGTCCTGTAGGCATAAATTATGAGTATTGTCATTTTCTAATTTTTCAGGAATAGAATCAGGAGAACTTAAAAATTTTTGTTTGAATGAATTTGAAGCTGCGAGGAGTTTGTCCTCTAAAAAGTCATCTACCATGCGTTCCTGAACAAGTTTTAATAATCTTTCATTCCTTTTAAAATCAACTTGTCTTTGGTATGTGAAAAAAATTAGGAAACAGATTCCTACAATAACTATTGTAGCTATCCAACAAAAAAGGTTTACCCCAGCAATGCTTTTTTTTCTTTTCATCAACTTCTCCCCCTTATTGTTAAAATCTATACATTTGCCTCAAATATCCAATCCAATATCATTACGTTATCTTTTCCATGACAAGGAAAAATACTGCAGTACAAAAATAAGTAAGCATATAATATTAGATACTACTTTTTTTATTACTCCATAATAATCTCATCAAAATTTTTACCTGGAGGAATCATTGGCAATACATGTTCCTGATACTCAACATGAATATCAAGTAGGAAAGGACCTTTAGTATTTAGCATTTCTTTTATTGCATCTTCAACCTCTGTAACCTTGTAAACCTCTCTACCTGGAATGCCATATCCTTCAGCGATTTTTACAAAATCAGGATAAGGTCTATCAAATCTTTTATTTTTTAAAACAGTATTTCCTCGACAACTTCCATAAAATCTATCTTCCCATTGGGCAACCATCCCAAGGTGTTGATTATTCATTATCATCATCTTAACATTAATTTCTTCTGCATGTATAGTTCCAAGTTCCTGTATATTCATCTGGAAACTGCCATCACCATCAATATCTATCACCAGTTCATTAGGTAATGCCACCTTAACCCCCATAGCCGATGGCAAACCAAATCCCATAGCACCCAATCCTCCCGAGCTTATAAATTGACGAGCTTTCTTATATTTATAATATTGTGCTGCCCACATCTGATGCTGTCCAACCCCTGTAACGATTATTGCATCTCCATTTGTAATTTCATATAATTTTTCGATAACAAAAGGAGTATGGAGCTTCCCATCTTTTGAGTATTTTAATGGAAACTTTTTCTTCCATTCATTTATCTGGATAAACCAATCCTTATAATCCTTCTTTATGGGGTTCTTATTCAGCGCATTCAAAACTTCCCTGGCATCCCCAATAACTGCTATATCCGCAATAACATTCTTATTTATCTCAGAATGATCAATATCTATATGAATTTTCTTCGCATTTTTTGCAAATTTTTCTGTTGGACCAGTAACTCTATCACTAAAACGTGCACCAATAACTATAAGCAAATCACACAAGTTAGCTGCCTTATTTGCATAAACTGTTCCATGCATTCCAAGCCATTTTAATGAGAGAGGGTGTGTTTCCGGGAATGAACCTATACCCATAAGACTCGTAACAACTGGGATATTATATGATTCTGCGAATTTCGCAAGCTCTTTTGTAGCACCTGAAGCAATAACACCACCTCCAGCATAAATACATGGTCTTTCACACTTTTCAATACTTTTACGAATGTCTTCTATCAAATTATAGTCTATTTCTAATTTTTTCTGATGATATGAACGAGGAATGTGCTTTTCAGGAAAAATCGGCTCGCAAAATTGTTGTTGAACATTTTTAGGGATATCTATTACAACCGGTCCTGGTCTTCCTGAATTTGCAAGGTGAAAAGCTTCAGCGAAAATCACTGGTAAATCATTTGCATCCAAAACTAAATAACTATGTTTGCAAATAGGTCTTGTCATACCTATAATATCAGTTTCCTGAAACGCATTTTTTCCAATAAAGTTCGAAGGAACCTGGCCTGTAATTGCAACCAATGGTATAGAATCCATATACGCATCAGCTATACCAGTAAGAAGATTTGTAGCTCCTGGTCCACTTGTAGCCATACAAACACCTGTTTTCCCGGTTGCTCTTGCATACCCACCAGCTGCAAATGCGCCTCCCTGTTCATGCCGTGGCAATATTATACGAATGTCATAATCCCTCATAGCCTGATGCATTTCCATCGAAGTTCCTCCAGGGTAGGCAAAAACTACCTCCACTCCAGCTCGCTTCAGACATTCTATTGCAATATATGAACCTTTCATAGCACTTTTTTTTTGAATATTCTTCAAAGCATTTCTCCTTTTCTTTGATTTTTCTAAGGATATTTGATAATAAGTTTTTTTCTGGACAGTTTAACCAATTGAAGAGAGGAATCTATATAAACAATATCACCCCGGCAAGGACATCAGAACGAAGCTATGCCGGGTTAATAACAACTACAAGTCTTTCTTTTTGATTTAAATAAGGCATATTTCGTCTTTTTATTATTTATATTTATATTGCTCTAAGATTATCATTTAGAAGAAAAGAATTTAACTCAAAAATTTAATTTTTCAATACTACATTTTCTTTTTTTATTCGAATATTATAATTTTAAATGTAAATTATAAATTACAATAGAAATAGAGCGTATTTTAAAATACTCAAACTGTTTTATTGGTATATAAGAAATGAATGAAAAATATAACATTATCCATATATCTCATAATAATATCAAAAAAATTTATAATTTTTACATAATTTCTTTAAAAACACGACATTAATATTAAGGAGAAATAAAAATTGTTGATAAACTGTAAAATTATTTCGAATTTGAGATACAAGGCAAATTATTTTAAAATTACTTTTGATGCCTCTGACATAGCTAAAAAAGCTACCCCGGGACAATTCATACACCTTAAAATCGAAGGGCTTAGAAATAAAATTCTTCGAAGGCCTTTCAGCATAAATGACAATGAGAACGGACAGATAAAAATTCTTTATAAATTAGTCGGAGAAGGAACTGAATTCCTTTCAACACTTCCCCCGGGAACAATCTGCAATATACTCGGACCTCTGGGCAAAGGATTTACAATTTACCAGGACAAAATTCCGGTGATAATAACTGGCGGTTATGGAACTGCTGCCACTTACATGCTTGCAAAAGTTTCTCGAAAAGGTTTTCTCCTGGCAGGCGCTAAGAGTTCATCTGAACTTGTCCTGATTGAAGATTATAAAAAACTCGGTTTCGAAATATCTATATCAACAGATGATGGTTCAGAAGGCAAGAAAGCTCTTGTTACAGAATTAGTTGAAGATTTTATTAGAAAAAATAAAACAAACATTTCAGACTTCGCTTTTTATGCTTGTGGCCCAGAAGGAATGCTTATCGCTTTAACAAAAATACTTCTTAATAATAAACTCGATGCCGAAATAAGCCTTGACCATATGATGTGTTGTGGAGTTGGAGCGTGTCTTGCATGTGTTGTAAGGGTAAAAAAGCCTGGAGGAGGATGGACTTATTCGAGAACATGCAAAGACGGTCCCGTATTTAATGCAAGCAATTTATTTCTCGATTAAAATTAAAATAATGATATTATGAGTGCATTTCTTACTTTTATTGTCATCACAAGTTTTATAATGGCGCTAATTTCATTCTTTATAGGGCAATCCGACGAAAATTATGCAAAATTTTTCCCTCACCTTCTTACTTCTTCAATAATAGCGCTCTTACTTAGAATTGGGAGGTCTTTTTTTTCAGACACTACATTTATAACAATAGTTATTTTTGTTGCTCTCATTGGATTGCTTTTTTATTGGTATACCTACGATCATAGTATAAAAAGTAAAGTTATGTGTATCTTCACGGCTTCTGTCGTATTTATTGGAACCTGTTTAATGGGCTATACTTCATTTCTTGCCGATAGTTACGAAAAGACTTCATTTAATGATGAACTATTCTACGCAAAAACTGCAGGATATGTTCTGGCAAAGTATCTTAACAATAAGTACCCTGATTCAAAAATAGTAATTATTGTAGATGACAAAGAAAATCCATCTAAACTAATAAATTCAACACTTGACGGATTATTGGCAGGATTGAATGAAAAGATTCATATTCTTGCAATAGATTCCCCAGATTTTATCCCCGATATTTATCAATCAACAAGTGACAAAACATCTTCAAAAAAAATCCCACCAGAAAGAAAAATATTTTACTTACAGAAAGCCAAGGCAGAACACTTCGACAACCTCATATACAAATATCCTGAATGCAATCTGATTATATCCTTAATAGGACTACCCTCAAATCCTGACGAAATGCATATATGGCAAATAGAGGAATCAAAACGACCTAAAATTGTATTACTTAGAGCTGATGCAAAAAAATATGCTCAAGCAGTTTATATGAAAGCTATTGATGCTCTCGTAACAACTAAACCAATGAAAGAAAAAGTAAAAAGCAAAGAGAAAAATTTCGAAAAAGCCTTTGATGAAAGATTCCTCTTATTGACTCCAGAAAATATTACGGAAATAGCAAAAAAACACCCCGAATTTTTCCAGGAGTAAAGCTATATTTTGCCTCTAAAATGTTTGTATATTTTTTTTAGACCTACAAGAGAAAATGCAACTACTGTAAATAACAAAAAAAACAGAATAAAAATGCTCCTACCTTATGCTTTCATAACACCTTTTTTAAAAGATAAACTGCGTAAAGATATTTAAGAAATCTAAATCTCCTAATACTCTTTTCCTTCATAAAAACACAAAAAGCACAGATATCTTTTTTTACTGACTTTTCATAAAAATCACTATTTACAACATATCATTTTCTCGATTCTTTTTATTGGAGTGCGAATCTATTGATCTTGTGGAGTAATCAACTCTTCACAGTCATATGAATCAATAAATTAAATCTGATTGAAGTAAAATTGTAAATGAAGCAACTATTTCCTCTTCTATCTTAAATTTTATGCTACAAATTATCAGAAAAAAAAGACGGCGTAAATTACGCCGTCTTTTTATTTATCTATACTCTCTAAAGATAATCTACTTTAGATTATCTCCAGTAATGTCAATAAAAAACACTGATGTAATCAGGTCTGCTATTTCAATAGGATGAACTTCAAAATTAATTATGGCGAGCCAGCCTGCTTTTACACTAATAGCATAAAAGTCTCTCACTTTATCACGATATGTATGATTAGCAGAGTCAGCTAATTCAAAATCTTTTCTACCAACATAATATCTTTTTGTCGTTCCAAAGGTATCTTCTACGTAGCGTTTTTCAGTATTAAAGCATAAAAATTGCATATCCCAACCGGAACTGTATCCACCCCCATACTGTCTGCTAAACCCTTTCTGAATGAAATATTTTTCACCAAACGCGAAACCAATCCCAAGATATTTTGTAAGATCTACTTCCAGAGCTGTTTCTGATCCAACACCAGCATCGACTGATACGATATCTGTAATATCAAGAAGTATGTTAGGTAGCCATAATAAAATGACTCTGCCAATTGATGGACCTTCATCAACTTTTTCCTTCTTTTCTTCTACCAGAGGTTGTGGATTTTCTTTTTTTTCCACTTTTTCCCCTTGTGCATCCTTGGCTACTTCTTCCATTTCTTCGTTCTTTTCATCTTCCGAACTAAACCAATTTAAAGGATTCAAGAAAGACAAAAAGCTATCAGAATCTTCTTCCTCTTCTTTTTTCTCAATAGCTTCAGTAGACTTTTTTACTTCTTCTTCTTTTGCTGCCTCTTGCGCCACGATATTATCTTTCTTTTCCTCATTATCCTTAGTAACTTCTTTTACAACTTCTCCTTCTCCCTCCTTTTGCTCTTTTATTTCGGTTTCTGTAGCTTCTGTAGTCTGTTTTTCCGTTGTTTTTTCCCCATTGTTTTTTTCAACAACTACAACGGCTTTTTGTTCTTCCTCTTCAGCAAATGTTCCAAGGTTGAACGCTAAAACCGCTGTCACGCACAGTAGAATTTTCCTTGACATTTTAGCTCTCCTCCAAAAATTTTAAAATTTAAATGAGAAATTTCAATAAGTTATGCTAATATTTCCAAAATTCAAGTTAAAATAATTGTTATTAATTCTCATAATAATGTGGTATATATGAAAAGAAACAAAAAAGACCGGAAAAATAATCTATTGCACAAAGAGATAAAAAGAACTGAAGGAAAAGTCATAAAAACCAAAATGACACAAGATTCCAAGGATAGAAAAAGAGAATCAATGCAAATTGTTATGCTCACAAGTGAAGCAAGGCCATATGCTATGACAGGCGGACTTGCAGATGTGGTATCCTCTCTTTCCTCTGCCCTATCAGAAAGAGGTGATAATGTCACAGTGATTCTCCCCTACTACAAACAGAAAATGACAAAATTTTCAAAAGATATCTCTGTTAAAGTTAGTCCTCTGTCTTTTCACTTCGATGGCCGAATTGAATATGCACAGGTACTTGAATTAAAAAAAAGTAATAATTTAAGATTCTTATTTATTGAATATGACAGATATTTTGATAGACCCGCTCTCTACGATTGGAATGGAATCGAATATGGAGATAATGCCGAACGTTTCATATTTTTTTCCAGAGCCGCAATGCAAACAATCATCTCTCTTGGAATTTCTCCAGATATTATTCATGCTCATGATTGGCATACAGCGCTCGCATGTGTTTACTTGAAAAGTCACTTATATTCGACAATTGCGAATTTCGCAAAAACTTCTTCAGTAATAACTGTACATAATATTGCCTATCAAGGATGTTTTCATAAATCACAATTATATTTTACCGGACTTGGCTGGGAATATTTCAATCATCTTTGTCTGGAATTTTACGATCATATTAATCTGTTGAAAGGTGGCATAATGACAGCGGACTTCATAACAACAGTAAGTCCAACTCATGCAGAGGAAATTTTGTCTCCTGCCTACGGTTTTAACCTTGATGCAGCACTAAGACATAGAGCATCGGAAGGAAAGTTAAAAGGGGTATTAAATGGAATTGATATAAAAGAATGGAACCCAGAGACAGATCACATAATTGCAAAAAATTATTCTATTACAAATCTTAAGGGTAAACTAAATTGCAAATATGATTTACAATCTCGCACAGGACTTCCACAAAAACCTGATGTTCCTCTCTTTGGTCTCATATCCAGACTTGCTTATCAAAAGGGAATAGATGTTTTCGCCACTGCTGTAGAAAATATGCTCATGTATGATGACGTTCAATTCGTTGTTCTGGCTTCAGGTGATCCTAATATTGAAAATCATCTGCACTGGCTTGCATCAAAATTCCCTGACAAATTTAAATATACGGCAGCTTATAATTCAGAACTCTCTCATATAATAGAAGCAGGAGCCGATCTCTTTGTTATGCCATCAAGATATGAGCCTTGCGGACTCAACCAGATGTATAGTATGAGATATGGAACTCTGCCAATCGTCCGTGCCACGGGTGGACTACATGATACCGTAATAAACTATGATACAAAGACACTTGAATCCTCAACCGGTTTTAAATTCTGGGATCTCAATCCAGAGTCCCTCCGAAATACTATGCGTTGGGCTGCTTCCGTTTATAGAAACGAAAAAGATAATTTTCGTAAAATGCAAATTAACGCTATGAAAAAAGATTTCTCATGGAATAAAACCGCAGGAGAATATGAGGAAATTTACCGAAATATTGCTGGAAGATTTCGACTATCAACTTCCACCTGAATTAATTGCATATTATCCACTGCCCCAAAGAGACCAATCAAGAATGCTCGTGCTCGATAGAAAAAGCGGTAGTTGCGAAATTCGCAAATTCAAAGAAATACCCGAATTTTTCCAAAAAGGCGACTGCGTAGTGAGGAATAATAGCAAGGTGATAAAGGCAAGAATCTTTGCATCTCCGCTAACAGCACCAGAGAAAAAAACAGAGTTTCTTATGGTAGAACCAAGCGATCCAACAAAAAAAATCTGGACAGTGCTAACAAAACCTCATAGAAATTTGAAAAAATTTAAAGAATTCCTTGCAATAACACCTCAAAACAAAAAACTACCACCTTTAAAAATAGAAGTTTTAACTAATTCTCCAGAAACAAAAATAAAGTTTATCTCTGAAGGAGAAAACCTCCAGATTTTACTTGATGAATATGGACACATCCCCTTGCCTCCTTATATAAAACGTCCTGATGAAAGACTGGACACTGAAAGATATCAAACAGTTTACGCAAAAAATGATGGCTCTATCGCATCTCCAACAGCTGGGTTACACTTTACAAATGAAATTTTTGAAAGAATCTCTAAAAAAGGAGTTAATATTGCTGAACTGACATTACATGTCGGAATAGGAACATTTCGTCCAATAAAAACAAATAATGTTTCTGAACATAAAATACACTCTGAATATTTCAGCATAAGTGAATCTGAAGCGCAAAAAATAAACTTCGCAAAAGAAAAAGGAAACAAAATAATTGCTATCGGAACCACTACTATCAGAGCTTTAGAGAGCGCCTTAGGAGATGATGCTAAAATCCATCCCTTCTCAGGAAAAACAAATATTTTTATCTATCCCCCTTATGAGATAAAGAGCGCAGACATTCTTTTTACAAATTTTCATTTACCGAAAAGCACTCTATTTTTACTGGTATGCGCATTCGCAGGTAAAGAAAAAATAATGAATGCTTATAATTTAGCTATAAAGGAAAAATTTCGTTTTTACAGCTATGGAGATTGTATGCTAATAAAATAACCTAACTCCTTAATTAATTGGCCGCTTCAAGATTTTAATTATAAAAAAAATTTTTAATTTTTTGATTAAATTTTTTCTTATTTAATTAGACAACTTTTTTTGATGAGTTAGCTTACCTACGTTAAAAAAAAATATGAAACTAATAGATAAAAAAAAACTAAGAACTTTTTATTTAAAACTAATAAAAGATGAAATAAGCCCTGAAATTACAGCAAAAAGTGCAGCTATAGGTTTATTCTGCGGATTTTTTATCCCAATTGGTTTGCAGATACCTTTTACTCTACTTCTTGCTTTTGCTTTCAGAGCGCGTAAAATTATTAGCCTCATATTTACCCTTCCAACAAATATTTACACGGTCTGGCTTATATATCCCGTACAATGCTGGGTAGGAGGGAAGCTTCTCAGACTAAAATTAAGTTTTCCATTTCTGTTGAAAACATTTAGGGAAATTCTTAAAAATTTTTCCATCTCTGACTTTCTTGAATTAAGTTCTGAAATCATTATTGCTTTTTTCGCGGGTGGTCTTTTATTCGGTGTAATTTCTGCAGTAATCGGATACTTTACAGTATATGGCATGGTTGTCAGCTATAGGCAACGGCGTAAAAAGAAACTCGCTGATAAAATTTTTAACAAACACAGTTAAATTGAATTTTTCTTAAATAAAGACTAAACTATATTACTTAGTTTATAATTTTTTTTGCCTCCAAAAAGGCTATGTTCTTTTAAATTAATTTGCGATATTTCACAACTTATGAAATATACAGACAGAAGGCATGCCACGTGAGTCTCTCTAATCCAATGTGCTCACGTGATTAATGATTTCATATTCTGCAAAAATAACTATTCAGGGTCAAATGAGTTTGCCTCATTTGATTTATCGACTGTAAATCATCATTTTTTTTTGGTAAAATTTTTGATTTGCAATGTTTACAACAAACGATTATTTCAATGGAGAAAAATCATTGAAAATAATTTGGAGAAGAGAGTAAACTCGAACTATATATATTTTGAACCAAGATCAAAAATTGGGGTTTTTTATGCTTACGAAATATGGAAAGAAAGAATGGCTTTTTACAGCTATAATTTCCGCAACACTTTCATTAATTACCTTATTGATTGCTTCAATTTTTAAAATTTATGCTCTAAATATATTATCATTCTTATTAATAATTTTATGGGTACCATTTGCCTTATTTTTCCGTGATCCATATAGAAAAATACCTCTTGATGATTCACTTATTTTATCTCCTGCCGATGGAGTAATAAAAGACATAGAGATCGTTGATTGCCCTTTTTCCAGTGGAAATAAGTATAAAAGAATAGGTATTTTTTTGTCTGTTTTTGACGTTCATATAAATAGAATGCCATTAGATTTGACTGTTATTGACGTAAAGTATAAAGAAGGAAATTTTCATGATGCTCGTTCATCTCTTGCCTCTTCTGAAAATGAATCAAATACAATTCTATGTGAAGCCGAATATAAAGGGGAAAAATTTAACATAATTATCAAACAAATTTCTGGAGCAATAGCAAGGAGAATTGTCTCCGAAGCCACTCCGGGAAAAAGATTTAAAAGGGGAGAAAAATTCGGGATGATTAAATTTGGTTCAAGAACTGAATTGTATCTTCCAAATACTGAAGATATATTAATAAAAGTTTCAATAGGCGATAAAGTTTATGCTGGAAACTCAATAATTGCAACTTTTAAAGCATAAAATATCGGGTGAATTCTGAAAAAGCAATTCTCAAATTTGATAAAAAATAACAAATGGATAAAATGGATCCCGAATTTTTTAACTGTATGCAATTCATTATGCGGTTTTGCTGCAATACTTTACACTCTGAACGTCTATGAAAATCCAAAGGAACCTGCTCCCGTCTTCGCAATCAGTTGCTGGATAATACTTTTCGCAATGATTTTTGATGCTTTAGATGGTTTCACTGCAAGAATATTGAATGCTGCAAGTCTTCAGGGATTACAAATGGATTCACTTTCCGATATGGTTACCTTTGGGGTAGCCCCTGCCGTAGTTGTTGCTATTATGGCTCATTGTTTGAGGGATTTAAACAAAGTCGGTTATTATTTTGTATGGACTATGTGTGCTGTTTTTATCGGCTGCGCAGCGTATCGTCTGGCAAAGTATAATATACATGCTATCCTTGAAAAGAAAAAGTCAAGTCTCTTCAGTGGTCTACCAACCCCAGGAGCGGCTGCTGGAATATGCAGCCTTGTAATATATTATAGTCTTGAGAACATTAAGTTCCAGGGTGTAATAGAAATTATACCAGCATATACAGGGCTTCTTGGTTTACTAATGGTTAGCAACATCCGATATATACATGCGGGAAAATGGCTCCAGTCAGCAAAAAGGAATCCTATTAAAATATTCTTCATATTATCTATCGCCATTTCTATATTTATAAGACCGGCTCCAATTATAATTTTTCTTATTAATTTTTATATACTTTCCGGGCCAATCGGAGAAGTTCTTGATAGATTTTTCCATATAAAACTTCTTACTCCAGATTTCGATATAACACCAATAATAAACAATGAGGTTAAAAAGTGAAATATCTTATAACCGGAGGGGCAGGATTTATCGGGTCTTACCTTGCCGAATCTCTGATTAAAGACGGGCACAACGTAACTATAATAGATAACCTTTCAACAGGGTCTCTTAAAAATCTCAATAATATCTTAAATTCTCCACTTCTTGACTTTGTAGAAGGGGATATACTTGAACTACCCGAACTTGGCTATCTCATTTCAAAATCTGATATGGTTTTTCACCTCGCTGCCGCCGTAGGGGTGGAACTTGTTGTTAAAGATCCAGTCCTAACCATTCGTACAAATGTTCACGGAACAGAAAAAATTCTAATGGCAGCAACCCGGAAAAACACTCCTGTCCTGATTACATCGACAAGTGAAGTTTATGGAAAATCAACAAAACAAATATTTTCTGAAAATGATGACTTACTGATAGGACAACCAAAAAATTCAAGATGGTCTTATGCTTCAAGCAAATTGCTGGATGAATTCTTTGCAATGGCTTTTTTCAGAGCATCAAAATTACCAGTAATAATAGTGAGACTTTTCAATACAGTAGGACCACGCCAAACTGGACAGTATGGAATGGTAGTTCCAAGGTTTGTCTCAAAGGCATTGAAAGGTGAAGACATAGAAATTTATGGCACAGGCACGCAAACAAGGTGTTTTTGTCATGTATATGATACGGTCCGTGCTCTAAAAGCATTACCTGCACACAAATCAGCATATGGAGAGGTATTTAATATTGGCTCGACAAAAGAAATCTCGATAAATGACCTTGCTAAACTTGTAAAAAAACAAACAAAAAGTAAATCAAAGTTGGTAAAAATTCCATATGATAAAGCTTATGAAACAGGCTTTGAAGATATGATGAGAAGAGTTCCTGATATATCAAAAATCAACTCCTATATTGGATGGAAGCCTGAGTTAAGTCTTGAAAAAATAATCGATGATGTTATTGAGTCAATAAAAAATGACTGATATCCCAGAGAAACAGGACTATTTGCGAAATTCGCAAAATTATTATAGCGAAATTGAGTTAAAATCATCTCGTCCCGGAAATATTGCTTTTGAGTTAAGTCTGAAGAAAAAGATTTTTGATTTCACATTGCTTTTTATTTCGGCTCTACTTTATTCTTCCGCATTTCCCCCATTAAATTGGAGTTTTATGGGATGGGTATCTATTTCTCTACTTTTTATATCACTACGCAATAAAACTACAAAATCTGCGTTTATTTACTCTTATTTTTGGGGATATATATGGGCTTTAACTTCATTTTTCTGGCTAAGAGAAATAGAGATTTTCATTCCATTTCTTATTGCTATAGTACTTGCATTTTTCCCTGCTTTATGGGGATTATCTATACCTTTTTTCCAACGATACCTTTATTATCCCGAGGAAATAATAAAGAATGGTTTTCATTCGATTGATGAATATAGGAAGAAATATCAGCATTCTCTAAGCTGGAATATTAAAGATATTCATTTCTCTATTTTTCTTTCTTCATTATGGGTCTTTCTGGAATGGGTTCGCTCTTGGATATTTACCGGTATGCCATGGAATTTAACCGCAATTACGCAGTGGAAAAATCCAGCACTAATTCAGATTTCTGATATAACTGGAGCATATGGTGTTAGCTTCGTAGTAATTATGATGAATGTAGCAATTGGATTAACTCTTCAAAAGTTAAATACCATTGTATCAGAGGGAAAATTTAGACGCCCTGTTGTTTTTTACTCTGCATTAATAGTTCTCATGCTATGTATAGCCTATGGTTCAAGGACTATAATGAAATATCGTCCATCGAAAGATTCTGAATACCTAAAAATCGCTGTAATTCAACCTGATATACCACAATGTAGAATACCAACTGAAGAACAAGCCCTCTTTGCTTTAAGAACAAACTTAGAGTTAATTGAAATGGCCACAGTCTCAGAGCCTTACCTTATTGTCCTTCCAGAAACAGCAATTCCACTACCATTTAATTCGACGCATCCAATAGCAACAGAATTCAGAAGCAAAATACAAAAATACGCAAAGGAAAAAAATATTCTCTTCCTGATAGGAGGAATTATGATTTCCGAATTACAGACAGGTGAAAAAGTAAAAGATTATTCCGTTTATAATAGCGCCATACTGATTGGTAAAAATGGGAAAATTATTCGACAATACAATAAAATCCATCTGGTTCCATTTGGAGAATATACACCTTTTGGAAAATATCTTACTCCCTTAAAAAAAATTTTTGGAATGGGAAGGGATTTAACCGCAGGAAAAGATTATACCATATTGGAGTTAAATAATAACATAAATGGGGCTGTAAATATATGTTATGAAGATATATTCCCGCAAATATCAAGGAAAATGGTAAAACGTGGAGCCGATATCTTATTCATTATCACAAATGATGCGTGGTATCCAAGGAGCTCAGAACCAGAACAACACTTTGCCCATTCAATATTTAGGGCAATTGAAAATAGAAGACGTATAGTACGTTGTGGAAATAATAATTTTAGCTGCCTTATATCACCGATAGGTACAGTTGAAGAAAGTATTTCTTATAACAATGATCCAAAAACAGGAAACCCTGTCCCTGCTCCAGAAAAGAAAACAAGAGGTTATTCTGTTTTCAAAGTCGAAATACCTTCCACTCAGAAAATTACAATCTATACATATTATGGAGACATCTTTATCTTACTTTGTTTTGCCCTTGTATTTTTTTCATACTTAGAAATTTTTTGGAAGTGGAAAAATCTAAGAGACGAAATAAAACGTGCTTTTGAAAAATGAAAAAAGAAAGAGCTGACATACTACTTGTGAAAAAAAGATTGGCTGAATCAAGAGAAGAAGCAAAGAAAATAATACTTGCCGGGAAACTCAGAATAGGTAAAGATCATCTGGTAAAAAAAACATCAGAATTGCTTGATCCAGATTTAGAGCTAACAGTTGAATTAAAAAAAGAATTTGTAAGCAGGGGAGCTTATAAACTCCTTCCTGCAATAACTGAATTCCCCCCTCTAAAAATCCCCTTTATAGCCGCTGATATCGGCGCGTCAACAGGTGGATTTACAGACGTACTACTCAAAAAAGGCGCTCAAAGAATTTATGCTGTCGATGTTGGGACGAGTCAATTACACCACAGCCTTAGAACAAGACCCGAAGTAATTTCCATTGAAAAAACGAATGCAAGATATCTTTCAAAAAATGAAATTCCAGAAAAAATTGATGTTTTGACTATTGATGTTTCTTTCATATCTGTAAAAAAAATCCTCCCAGCTTTATCGCCTCTCCTTGCGGATACGGCAATGATTTATATATTGCTAAAACCTCAATTTGAAGCAAAAAGAAATGAAATAAAAAAAGGCGGCGTTGTAAAAGATATCAATGTTATAAAACGTTGTTGTGAAGAAATTGCGATTTTCGCAAAAACAGAATTTAACTGGAAATTACTTAAGATAATCCCCTCCCCTGTAACAGGACCTAAGGGTAATCAAGAACAAGTCCTCGTAATGAAAAAATAATTCCAATTTGTCTTATATTAAAAAAAAAATAAATTTACAATCTTTTTTTCCTAAAGTCTGGAATCTATAGAAGTTATCCTCTCTTTGAAACAGTTTCACCAGTTCCAGATTGAAATAAGCTATCTTTCTCTTGCTCTTCTCCAAGAAGTTCCTTTATAGTTTTAAAATGCAATTTTGCAAAATTAACAAGAGATTCTTTTCCTTTTTCGTTAACGAGTCTCTTCAAGGCTTTTTTTACATCATCACCAGCACCTCTTGGAATAGTAAAGCCAGCTTCTTCCGATAGTTCTTTCATTTTATCAATAAAAGATTGCCTGGCAATGATAGAAGCTGCGGCAACGGCAATATCAGATTCAGCCTTAGTTTTTTGTAATAAATTAATATTTTTCCCTTTTCCAAACAATGCTTTTTTAAGCAGACTTTCGTCGGCAAATTTGTCAGATATTATAAATCGGATATCAGTTTTTTTTTCAAGAAGATTTTCTATGGCTCTTGAATGCCCCCAGGCAAGAAGACGATTTAAATTTTTAAAGCGCTCATACAGGCGATTATAAGCTTTAGGCCCAATTGTTACCACTGTATAAAAACCTTTAGAAGCCCTTTTGATTTCTTTCGATAAAAATGCTATTTTCGCATCACTTTTTATATTTTTTGAATCTCTTACTCCAATTCTCTTTAAATACTTTGCCGCAATTTTATCGACGTAGACAGATGCAATAACAAGTGAACCAAATAAATCCCCCTTCCCACTTTCATCAACACCAGCATGCGGCTCATAATTTTCATCAATTTTTTCATCTTGAAAATCCTGTTCCACATATCCAAGGATAGGCTTCCCGGTTACCTCAGGTTCGATAGTAAATAATACTAACTCTCCCGTCCCTTCCCCTTGAATAACTAATTTTCCGCTCTTATATGCAACAACGTTCATCTTCCCCCAAAGAGCTTTCCAATGCGCGTAGGGATGTTCTCTGAACTCCCACCCCTTATCTCTAAGTATCTTTTCAAGTCTATGAACCTGCTCTTCTGTAATTTCGCATACATGCGACTTTACATCTTCAGGATTTTTTATAATTTTATTTTGTGGCATATTTCCTGCTATTTTTTTATGTGATAGGGAAAAAATATACTTTTTTCCGCTTGAATCATCGGCAATTATAATATAAATTACATTTTTATCAAATTTTAAAAAAGAAAAATAAGATAATGAGTAAAAAATATCATTTTCTCACCTCTTTATTGTTTGTATTCGGAGTATGCATTTTCTTTACAGGAAAGGCATCTGAAATCTCTGATGTCAGAGTTAGTAAAATAAATTCAATAATATCTCGATTCAAAGAAGCTGGTGAAAATCTAAATGACCCTGATGTACGAATGGCTATATTGAAGGAAGTTTCAAGATTCTACCCTCTTGAACCGGAGGCAAAACCAAACCTAATTACAAGAGAAGAACTTTCAAAAGTAGTTAGAGAAAAAGTACAGTTAAAATTTCCTGATAATTACCAGGATCTTGAGAAAAGAGCAAGGCAAAACGCTGAAAAATTATTTCAAAAAGCAAAAGTAAATGACTACGTGAAGGTAACATATGAAAAAGGTTCAAAAAGCTATACTGTTGAAGGGTATTTCTTTGGATATGGAGCTATGGAACATAGCGTCAATATCGGAGGAAATATAATAGCTATCTTTGATCTTATTCCTGAAGACAGAGCAAAATTCGATGATAAATTTAGAGAATATCAAAAAGACCAGTACATAAAAAAATATATTAGAGACTATTACATGAGGAAAAACGATTACTCTCTTGAATTATTTAAACAAGAAAAGGATGAAATAACAAAATTTAATGAAAACGCTGGTTATGTCCTTGCAATGGGAAAATGGATGACACCAAAAGAATTAACAAATGTTCTTCTTGATTCTCTCGCATCTCAGGGAACTGTTGCATCAACAGAACCTATTCTTAAAGAAAATACTACTAGCATTATCGATGATAAAACAGCTATTGCCACTATTCAAGAGCCCACCCCTACTATAAAGTCAACAGATAACACAAATGTTGAGGAAAATAAGAAGAAATTAATAGCAGAAGTAAGGAAAAAAGCTGAAATTGATCAACAAAGAATAAAAACACGTTTCGCTGGAATTGATTCAGATCAAGGATATGGAAATGCTATATGGTGGATGAAACATGCAGATGTAAATCTCCTTTTCGACTCTCTTGTGTCTAAAACTCCAGAAGGGGATATGGAAATTTTATCTTTTGAAAAAGGACCAGTTGAGAAGGTAGAATTATATTTTTTCAATGGTTACTTCTATAAAGTTGTCGTTAAATTTAGAATCGCTCCAACTCCAAAGGCAATGGAAATTCTCTACCGCAAAATAGTAAAAACATACGGAAAAACGGATCAAGAGAAGGAGGAAGAAAAAGCAAATGCTGAAGCAGAAACAGCTGCAAATGAAAAAACTAATAAAGAAGAACAAAAATCAGAAGAAAAAAAGGAAGGTGAACAACCCCCTGAAGAAATAGAAATTCCACAGGAACTTACTTTAACATGGACAGGACAGGAAACAAAAGGTTCTTTATTTATAAAACTTACTCCAGATAAAAAAGCGTATTCTGAATTTATCCTTACAAAAGAAAGTACAAAAGTTGTACAAGAAGTAACTGCTCTGATTGAAAAAGAACGAAAGGCAAAAACTGAAGCAGAATTAAAAAAACTTCTTGAAGAATACGGAGAATTTAAAATAAAATAAAATTCCATAATAAAAATGCCATATCTTATTTTTTGCACAGGAGAAGAAAAAGAAGCAATAGAGTTGAATACACCATCCGAAACAACGATAGGACGAACTTCTGACAATGATATTACAATTCTTGATGATAGTTCTGTAAGCAGAAAACATCTCCTCATAAAAGTGCATGAAGATGGTAAAGCAACTGCCGAAGATCTTGGCTCAAGTAATGGAACGACAATAAACAATTTAGAATTAGCCGATAAAGCTGTAAATATCCCGAATGGAGCAAGAATTAAAACAGGTGACGCTGAGTTCATCTTTTGCTATAATAATTTTGAAGAATATGCCGATGCAATTTTACCTCCATTGAAATTGCGAATAAAAGATAAATCACAACAACAAGAACAAAGTATCAATGGAACTGATCAGAACTCCCTCAAATTAATGCTTGACACCGTAATGATAGAAAGAGAAGATCCATCAGAACTAACTTTGACTACAAAATTACCAGTCGACAGTTTTGGCTTAGCTAAAGGAGAGGAAATAGAAGGTTATAGAATCATTAGAGACTTAGGTGAAGGTTATTATTCAAAAACCTATCTCGCATATCAGAAATCCGTAGATAGAACAGTTGCTTTAAAGACTTTTAGAATTATACAGGATTTTGATGTAAATGAAGCTTTTGAAAATTTTAAAATGCAGATTTTAAAAACGGTAAATATTGATAATCCAAGGCTTCTTCATTACTTTGATTGTGGAGTAAGTTCGAGAATCATATTCATATCCATGCCATATATTTCAGAAGGCAATCTAAAAGATAAAATATCAAAAAATGGCAAATTTTCAGCAGAAAATGCTATATCAATCGCATTAATAATTGCTGAAACCTTAAATTCATTATATCAAAATACATCTTCTTATCATCTTTCCCTAAATCCATCAAATATAGTTTTTAGTGATAATGACGACATCATGCTGGCAGATTATTCTTTAAAATTATGGAAAAATAAATACTGCATAAAAAATGAATCTGCGCAAACATGGATAAGATATGATAGTCCGGAGTTACGAACAGGAGAAATGCCAGATCACCGCTCTGACATATATTCAATAGGTGTTCTATTATGCGAAATGCTTACCGGGGTAATAGCGTATGATAAATCTTTTAATCTGAAGCCTGCAATTGATTCCTGTAAAGCACCAAAAGAGTTAATCTCAATAATCAGAATGGCAACTGAATCCTCAAAAAATGCCAGAATACAATCTTACGATGCCCTTATAAAAATGTTGCGCCAAATAAATAAAATAAAAAAAATACCAGGCAAATTATCTCAACAATCTGCTTTGAAAATAAAACAATATCAACCTCCACGCAAAATCATAATTAAGCCTAAGAACTGAAAATGAAAATTGCCAGAGTAATGGTTAACCTCTCTCTGGATAGGGTATTTGATTATATTATACCAGATAAATTCAACTCCCTTGTTCATCCAGGTTCAAGAGTAGAAGTCCCCTTTGGGAAAAGCTTTAGAAATGCCTATGTAGTAGCAATACAGGATGAAAGCTCTTATCCTTTTGAAAAATTAAAAGAAATCTCTGATGTATTCACTGAACATCCAAAAATACCCGAAAAACTCCTAAAACTCGCAGATTGGATGGCAGAATACTATTGCTGTGCAAAAGAACAAGCTGTAAAAACCTTACTTCCTGCTTCAGTAAGAACCGGAAAAATAAAGTCCAAACAAAAAAAACGCTACTACATTAATGACCTCAAATTAGCCGAAGATTTCATTTTTAAACATAAAAAAAAGAAAAAGTTACAATGCGAAATATTAAAACAAATTATATCTGAACCAGGAATCCCTGAAGAAAGCTTATCCATAATATCAAAAAGTTTTAAAACTATCCTAAAAAAATTGATAAAAGAAAATCTTATAAAAGAAGAATCTGTAGACTTCTACAGAAATCCATTCGAAAATAGACAAATAATTAGAAGCGCTCCCCCAACTCTCACAGAAGAACAAAAGGCTATCGTGGGAGAAATCCTGACCCACCTTGAGCAAAATCCAAATTCACCAGGCACCTTCCTATTACATGGAGTAACAGGAAGCGGAAAAACAGAAGTATATCTTCAAATATTAAATAAAATAATCAGTAGTGGAAAAGATGCCATAGTATTAGTTCCCGAAATTGCATTAACCCCACAAACTACTGATAGATTCAGAGCTCGATTTGGAGATAATATAAGCGTTCTACATAGCTCCCTCAGCGATGGTGAAAGATATGATGAGTGGATGAGAATTTATAGAGGAAAAGTAAAAATTGCAATTGGTGCACGTTCTGCTCTCTTCGCTCCTTTCAGGAATTTAGGTGCAATAATAGTTGATGAAGAACACGAGCCTTCATACAAACAGGAAGAAAGCCCGCGCTACAACGCCAGAGATATGGCTGTAATGAGAGGAAAATTTGAAAACTCCTTAGTCCTTTTAGGTTCCGCCACTCCCTCCCTTGAATCATATTACAATGCTAACATTGGGAAATATAAACTCTGCGAATTAACAAAGAGAGTTGACAATCGCCTGATGCCTCAGGTAACAGTGATCGATATGAGAGTGGAAAATAAAAGCACCTCAAAACTTTTTTCAAATACACTAATAAATGCAATACATAAACGAATAATAGATGGCGAACAGACAATCATCTTTCTAAACAGAAAAGGTTTTGCCACAAATATGACCTGTCTATCCTGCGGATGGAATGCTGAATGTCAACAATGCTCTGTGTCTTACACTTATCATAAAGAAAGACAATCCCTGTCATGTCACCTATGCGCAGATATAAAACCAGCCCCCTTAGTTTGTCCATCATGTGGAGATAAACAAATCAGAATGACAGGAGCAGGCACCGAAAAAATAGAGATCATCTGCAAAAAAATATTCAAAAATGCGAAAATCGCAAGAATGGATGCAGAAACAATGACGGGAAGAGATAAATACGAAAAAGTTTTATCCGACTTCAGAACAGGAAAAATCCAGATCCTCATCGGAACCCAAATGATCGCCAAAGGGCTTGATTTCCCAAATGTAACACTTGTCGGAATAATATGCGCGGATATAAGTCTCCATATCCCCGATTTCCGCTCAGAAGAAAGAACATTTCAACTGCTTACACAAGTCGCTGGAAGAGCCGGCAGAGGCGATAGACCAGGTGAAGTAATAATCCAAACCTTCAATCCATCAAACCCAGCTATCCTATTCGCCTTGAAACATGATTTCAAATCCTTCTTTAATTATGAAATAGATGTTCGAAAAAAATTTTTTTATCCTCCCATCACTCATATGTTAGCTCTTTATTTCAAATCAAAAAATGAAGACGACATTATAAAGATTGCCGATCAGCTGATTGTAGACTTGAAGCCTTTCCTCAATAAAGAAATACATATAACAGGACCAACCCCAGCCCCAATACCCAAAATAAAAGGCAATTTCAGATATATAATACTCTTTAAAGGAAATAAACTCGGATTAATAAAAAAACAACTAAAATATTTAATTTATTCAAAATATAAAAATAAAAATGTGCTAATTTATGCTGACTCAGATCCTGTTAGTCTCGCAAAATAAGCGAAACAATATGTTCCTTTCCTTCATCTGCATCTCCCCATAAAGAGAGAAGTTTTTTGCGAATTTCGCAATTATCATTGCTTTTAAAAAATATCTTGCAGGCAAGCCGTGCTCCCTCTAAAAAATTTTCACACGCTACACCTTGAGATAAACATAATCGTATTGTACCAATTAATCGATCATTCCACCCTAACTTCCTATCAATATCTCTGCAAATTCTATTAACAGAGTCTGCCAGAAATGGATTCAACATCCTTTCTATTAAATTTTCAGCATATCTTTTAAATGATAAATTGCTGAAAAAATCTTTTTCATCTTTCCATTTTTTCAAAAGAGCTCCCCCACTCTCCATTATAAAAGCTGTTTTTGCTTTTGATACTATATCCGGATATTTAGATATCTCATACATATAATTCAAATTCATATGCAAAGCGTAAATTCCTAAGAGAAAATGAACAGCATTGTGTCCATACAACTTTGCCTCTTCATACGGTAGGAGATTATCTTTTACATAAAGTCCTCTAATCCTCCTCTTCTCAATGTCAGGAGTCCTTGAAATCAGAATTTTATTGAACTCCTCTACTAAATGTCCTCTATCAGCACATTCGCAAAGAGGAATTAGCCTCCTCCTTGAACACTCCTCTAAATTGAATACACAACTCATCTTTCCTATTACGGTATTAAGAAAAAAGGTATTCCTATATCCCCCCCCTATGGACTGTTTTAATAATTCCGCTGCATAATTATGATTTTCCGCTGTATAAATAAAACGCCTTTTATCAGGATTCATATCAAACCCTTCTTTTAACCATCCTGCGATTTTCGCAAAAAAAGAAACCCCCGGCAAGGCCGTACACAACTCATCTGCAAACGAAGCTACCTTGATAAGCTCTGCAAGATCATTTTCATTTAAAGGATTGTAAATTTCTATTCCAGAAATTGTCCTCTGGTAAACTTTGTCTTTCCCGGCAATATTAATCGTTATAGATCCACCAGCTTTTCGAACTGCATGAACCAACTTATCGTCAACCTCAGCCACAATAAGCCTCTTAAAACGACCTTGAGCCCCAGATAAAAAAATCCCACTTTGAATTGGACCAAAACCTATTCCTAAGAAGATACTCATAGTTCCTCTTTTTTACTACGGGTATTCATTACACAATAGATACAGTGGCTCTTCGTCCTCTTCTATTGCAGGAAATCTACCAACCGGTTCAAGAAAACGATTATCGTTCGAATCATCATTAACTTTTGATACTTCACCCACAAGACATCTTCCTTTTTCTGCCCAAAAACAATGATAAACAAATGGTTCAAGAGTTATACTTTGCCCAGGTTTTAATCTTATTTTTTTTCCAGCTTTTACTTCTTTGGTTATTCCATCTATTTGAACGGTAAAAGCCTCCTGTGAAAGACCATCATGCTGATCTGCCCTCCACAATTGCATTATTAACTCTCCACCTCCCCTATTAATTATGTCTTCCATCTTTTTCCAATGATAATGTATAGGTGTAAGCTGTTTTTCCCTCACTACCATAATTTTTTCTGCATAGTTCTTTCCGGCTGGATTTTCAAGATTTCCATTCCTGATTGTAAATAGCAGGAGACCAGAACGAATAAAATCCCCACTACCAAAATCTGTTATATCCCATCCCAGCTTATTTCTCTTCACTTCATCATATTTTCCTTTTGCTTTTCTCCACTCTTTTTCTCCCCAATACGCCCACTCAGGAAGAAAAAATTTTGATTTCGCAAAAAATTTAACCGCATCACGCATAAGAGCATTTATTTCTGATCTTTTCATTCTTTCCTCCAATAAATTTACTTTTTCCAAATCTTGTTTCTTTTATCAAAAATCCAACCAGAATCTAAACGCGGATCAATTATTTCCATATCAGAAGATTTTATCAATCTTAATGTTTCTTCCCACGAACGAATCCCGCTCAAAGCATCTGCTTTCTGCACATTCTGCCACCCCAGACAAACGGCCGACTTAACTGCCTCCTCCGGAGATAACCCCATTGAAAAAGCACGTAAAAAACCTGCTATTGAACAATCCCCAGAACCAGTAGCTCCTACAAAATTATCAGCCTTAAACGCTGGACACCATAATTTTCGCCTATCCCAATTAATAGAATTTTCTCCTAAAATCTTTTTAAAATTATCATCAGAACTAATATTACTACTTTCAAAAATCCATCCCCTTGTGCCAAGCTTCAAAATAGAAATTTTACATCCCATCTTAATTGCTTTTTTTGCAATTTTCGCAATTTCATCACATGAAACACAAAAAGAAAACTCTCCGCCAGTAGTTCTTTTTTTTAAGGCAAAGTATTTTTCCTTTTCAAACATATAAAAAGCTTCTTCCAGAGAAGGAAGAAATATATCCACATAAGGCAGAATTTTCTTCAAAATCCCCTTCCAATTTAATTTGCCATAGAAAGAATCAGGATCAGGAAGAGACATATCAAGCGATGTTATACAACCGCAATCTTTTGCTATTCTTAATATTTTCAATAAATCCTCTCCCTCTTTTTCCATAATTCTTTTCATTAACGGAGGATAGCCAAAATGAAATACTTTTGATTTTCGCATTATTTCAACAGGTAAATCAGAAGAACTATATTCATCATTCGTCCCAGTACAATGCAAGAAAATCCTATCTACTCCAGGAGGTGATATAACAACCGTATAAGAACTATTACTATTAGATGAAATTGTCACCCCCTTCGTACTACCATATTTTTTCATTTCAGCAATAATGATTTTCCCAAAATAATCATTGCCTATCCGTGTGGAAAAAGCCACTTTTGCTCCAAGTTTTGAAAGAGCAAAACCAGTATTGGATACAGCTCCGCCTGTAGAAATCGAACATCCTCCTATATTGATAAGTTTCCCAGGGACAATACAATCAGAAAATAAACCTGTTCTATTTTTGAAAGAAGTTAAATCAGGAATTAAATCCAGACATATATGCCCGGCAGCGAGAAAATCATAATTTTTCATAAAACACCAATTCAAATACTGTAAATTTAAAATTTCGCAGTTAATATATAATCTAAAATCAAAAAATCACTATACCTTATGGAAAATAGTCAAGTATTGCCAATTTCTTTTTTTGATATTGAAACTACAGGATTAAACCCAGTCAAAGATAAAATTATAGAAATTGCTATCATCAAACTTAATCAAGATATGACAGAAAAAATTTTTTATTCATATATAAACCCTGAAACACAAATTCCAAAGGATATTCAAAAAATCACAGGAATAAAAGAAGAACTCCTCAACAATGCACCTAAATTTAAAGAAATTGGATTAGAATTACTGGATTTTATAAAAAATACTACACTGATAGCCCACAATGCATTTTTTGACCTGGCTTTTTTACAGGAATCTTTAAGGCGCGAATTACTACTATCATGGGATGGAAAGACTGTAGACTCTTTAAGGCTTTTCAAAAAAATTATGCCAGGATTACCTTCTTATAGTCTATCTTTTCTAAGAGACTACTTTAAGATTTCACAAAAAGATGCCATCTCTCACCGCGCCCTTGAAGATGCAAAAACATTGAAAGAATTATTTTTTATCTTTACTAAAATCAAATGATTTTTATCTTTTTATTTCGTAAAATTTCACTATAGTGCTATTTTACCCAGCCCAAATAAAGTTTCATCAATACTTGAATTCAAGGAGAAATTATAAATGAATAAATTTAGAACTCATACCTGCGGCGAACTAAGAATAACAGACGCCGGTAAAAATGTAAAACTTGCCGGATGGGTACATAGCGTAAGAGATCACGGAGGAATAGTATTCATAGATCTCCGCGATCATTACGGAATTACACAAATCGTGATTAATCCGCAAATGGATTTTTATAAAACCGCAGAAAACTGGCGCGTTGAAAGCGTAATCTCTTTTTCAGGAAAAGTTGTTCCTCGTTCACCAGAAACAATCAATAAGAAAATCGCAACTGGTGAAGTTGAACTTGTAGCAGAATCAATGGAAGTTTTAGGAGAATGCGAGCCTCTCCCATTTCAAGTGGCACAAAACGATAATGCCCCAGAAAATCTCCGCCTAAAATATAGATTTATCGATCTAAGAAGAGAAAAACTCCATAATAATATAATAACCCGCTCAAAAATCATATCAGAAATAAGACGCCTGATGACGGAAGAATTTGGTTTTCACGAATTCCAAACTCCAATACTCACAAGCAGTTCTCCCGAAGGAGCTAGAGACTATCTTGTCCCAAGCAGACTACACCCAGGGAAGTTTTACGCTCTCCCACAGGCACCACAGCAATTTAAACAATTGTTAATGGTATCAGGTTTTGATAAATACTTTCAAATAGCTCCATGTTTCAGGGATGAAGATGCCAGAGCAGACCGCTCACCAGGAGAATTTTACCAACTTGACCTTGAAATGAGCTTTGTAGAACAGGACGATATATTCGCTGTAGTAGAAAAAATTATGTTTCATATATTCTCAAAATTTGGAAATAAAAAAGTTGATAACCCTCCATTTCCAAAAATTCCATATAAAGAAGCTTTAGAAAAATATGGGACCGATAAACCAGACCTTCGTAATCCACTTAAAATGATTGATTTAACTGAGATATTTAAAAATACCTCTTTCAACGCATTTGCAAATGTTGTAAAAAATGGAGGATCTGTAAAAGCAATATCAGTAAAAGGTATATCCGATAAGCCAAGAAAATTCTACGACGATATGATTGCATTCGCACAATCAGTTGGAGCAAAAGGCCTTGCATATATTATCATTGAAAATGACCAGGAAAAAAGTCCCATTGTAAAATTCCTCTCTAAAGATGAAATCTCTGCAATAAAAAAAGAAGCCGAACTCCAAAATGGAGATGCCATATTCTTTATTGCAGATAAAAAGGAAAAAACATTAGAAATTGGGGCAGCAGTAAGAACCGAACTTGCTGATAAACTTTCACTTATATCAAATGATGCCTTTAAATTTTGTTGGATAGTTGATTTCCCTATGTATGAACTCGATAAAGAAACTGGTAAAATTACATTCAGCCACAATCCATTTTCTATGCCACAGGGAGGGATGGATGCTTTAATGAATAAAAATCCCCTCGATATACTCGCATGGCAATATGACATAGTTTGTAACGGCGTAGAACTATCAAGCGGGGCCATCAGAAACCATAAACCGGAAATAATGTATAGAGCCTTTGAAATCGCAGGCTACACAAAAGAAATTGTAGATAAAAAGTTCGGAGGAATGATAAATGCATTCAAATTTGGTGCCCCCCCACACGGTGGAATCGCCCCGGGAATTGACAGAATGGTAATGCTTATTTGCGAAGAACCAAATATTAGAGAAGTAATAGCCTTCCCATTCAATCAACAGGCTCAGGACCTTATGATGAATGCCCCATCGGAAGTAGAGCAAAAACAACTCAGAGAACTTCACATACAAATCAAAATACCAGAAAAAAAATCCACAAAATGAAGATACTAACTATCATCGGAGCAAGACCACAATTCATAAAAGCAGCAGCACTTTCTGCGAAAATCGCAGAACTCCAAAAAAAAGCTAACAACATAGAAGAAATTATAGTCCATACAGGACAACACTACGACACAGAAATGTCTGATGTGTTTTTCAAAGAACTTCATATCCCAAGAGAAAAATATAATTTGAAAGTAGGCTCCGCCTCACACGCTATTCAAACAGCTAAAATAATGTCAAAACTCGAAAATATTATAGAAACAGAAAAACCAGACTTTACTCTTTTATATGGAGATACTAATTCCACGTTGGCAGGAGCCATAACAGCCGCAAAATTAAAAATAAAAATTGCACACATAGAAGCAGGTTTACGATCTTTTAATAAAAATATGCCAGAAGAGATAAATAGAATTGTAACAGACCATCTCTCTTCCCTAAATTTCTGTCCAACAAAAACAGCATTAGAAAATCTTAGAAAGGAAGGACTTGCCAAAACCGCAAGATTAGTTGGAGATATAATGTATGACATTGCTCTAATCTTTACAAAAATTTCAGAAAATTTCTCAAACAAAATCCTTAATAAATTCAAATTACAGAAAAAAAATTTTATCTTGATGACTTGTCACAGAGCGGAAAATACTGATGATCTAAAAAATTTAAAAGAAATAATCTCAGCTGCAAATCAGTTATCCCAAAATCTACCAATTATTTTCCCAATACATCCGCGAACAAAAAAAATTATAATAAAAAATAGAATAACCTTATCAAAAAATATCATCCTCTCAAAACCATTGAGCTACATTCAAAGTATTACACTCCAGAAAAATGCAAAAATACTACTAACAGACTCAGGTGGAATGCAAAAAGAAGCTTTCTTCTTTAATACCCCATGCATTACTTTTAGAAATGAAACAGAATGGGTTGAAACTGTAAAAACAGGAATGAATATAGTCACCGGCGCAAATTCAAAAAAAATCATAGATGCATTTGCGATTTTCGCAAAAAAGAAATTAAAAAAATTTAAATCACATATATATGGGGATGGAAATACCGCAGAGAAAATACTAAAAATACTGAATGAATATTCTGGAAAATAGATTATTCCGTTATTTAAATTTGAAAGTAAAAACATATGCACTAAAATACTCTATCATAGATATTTCTAAAATATCTATCTAAAGGCTCGTGATGAATTTATTATTTGATCAAACAGTGTTTCCAGTTTGATATAGCAAGTCATCACGCCCCCTGATATGAATTTGATTCGCAAGATAATTGTTTCAAAAACGCTTACTTTGTGAATAGAAAAATCATTAAATAAACAAATTAACCTAGAATAAAAAGAATAAAATAACAATGGAATATCAAGTTCTTGCAAGAAAGTGGCGCCCACAACGTTTTGCCGAAGTTATAGGTCAGGAACATGTTACAAAAACACTCCAGAATCAAATTATAAGACAACGAACCGCTCATTCATACTTATTTGTTGGGCCAAGAGGAATAGGTAAAACCACAATTGCAAGAATTTTTGCAAAAGCATTAATATGCAAAGAATACCCAGCCCCCGAACCTTGCTGTAAATGTGATAATTGCCTTGCCGTTCAGGATGGGTCATGTCTTGATGTAATAGAAATAGACGGAGCAAGCAATAATACAGTTGAAAATGTTAGAAATCTGCGTGATGAAGTGTACTTTTCACCAGTCTCAGGAAAATTCAAAATTTACATAGTTGACGAAGTCCATATGCTTTCTCAAGGAGCATGGAACGCTTTCCTGAAAACTGTAGAAGAACCACCAGCTCATGTTAAATTCTTTTTTGCAACCACAGAAGCACATAAAGTGATTCCAACAATCGTATCAAGATGCCAGAGATTCGATTTACGCAGAATACCAACAGCTATCATAGCAAAAACACTTGCGAAAATCGCGGAAAAAGAAAATGTAAAAATATCAATAGATGCTCTTAATGCAATTGCAAGAGCGGCAGACGGCGGAATGCGCGACGCTGAGTCCCTCCTGGATCAAATGATATCCTTCAGAGCATCAGAAAAAGATGAAATATCAGAAGCCGATATAATCACAGTATTCGGTCTCGCAGCTAACTTTGAAATAAAAAATATAATAAATGCTATGCTAAATAACATCCCGCAGGAAATCGTTAATTCAATCAATTTGATTGCAAAGAGCGGAAAAAATCTGGAAAAATTATACGATGATATACTATCTGCATTGAGAGCAATACAAATAGCTAAAATATCAGGAGCCAATGCCGCCCAAATTCTCGAAGAAGATAATGATTCCATACAAAATTATTTGAAAATTGCAGAACAACATCAGCTCGATAAAATACAACGCCTCATCGACTCTTTATCCACATATTCAAGAGGTTTGCGTGATGCAATAAACAAGCAAATTTTCCTCGAAGCTATGCTTTTAAAAGCTACCAGAATAGCTCATTCTGCAAAAATTGAAGATCTTATAAAAAAAATCATCGAACTTGAGTCAAATTGCATCGACGACACAGAAGAGGGAAAAAAAAAACTTGACCCCCCACCCCTAAATACATCAGAGCAAAAACAAATAGATGATGAAAAAAAACTTTCAGAGCATATTATTAAAGAAAAACAAAGTCAATATTTATCAACTACAACAGTAAAAATTGAAGAAAAAAAAGATTTAAAATTACAAAAAATTGAACAACAAGATAGAAAATTACCGTCACCTGAATACATATTAAATGAACTTATAAAGGAAGCAGAAGTTGCTATCCCTCACGTAAAAGATAAACTCCAGGAACTTTTACCAAAATCCTTTGACGGAAAAACACTCGAACTCATACTTGAGGCAGAATATCCCAATTCGGACTTTAAAATTCTTGAAGCAGATAAGTTAGCCCTCGAGAACTGTTTAAAAAGAATCATACCAGAATTCAAAAATCCTGAGATTAATATCATAAAAAAAAATGAAATCCTCTCTCCAAAAGAAACTATCACTTATCACAGCAAAGACCTGAAAAAATTTAAAAAAGATCTAGAAAAAAATGAGTTCATAAAAAATATCATGGAAAAATTCAATGGAAAAATTGTGGATATCTGGGGAATAGAACAATAATTTTCTAACTTCAATCAATCAAGTTTTTTATTCATTATATTAGATTAAAACTCAATAGCTTTTTAAATACATTCTTATATCTTGCCTTTCCCCCACTATGCAATCCGCTAAAATCAATGGGAATTGTGGCATCCCACTTCGCAAGACTACCTGTCCATACAAAGCCTCCAGGATCAGTAACAGCTCC
>CAYRRM010000014.1:0-65307 GCA_964426675.1 uncultured Lentisphaera sp. | reverse complement strand
AGATAAATCAGCATCTATTTTTATGGGATTTTTTACTTTTTCGATATGGTATTCCGAAGGTATAATTGGCGCTGTAACGTCGAGATCGTTTTCTCCAAGAAGCCTTAATATTGCTTTTTGATTTACTGGCCATGAATTAGACCAATTAAGAGAGACCTTTAAATCATATTTTTGATTACTTTTTATTTCTGGAATAATGTATTCATTTTCTTTTGCTTTCCAGGTATCTGGCAATTCAAGTTTTAGTTTTGCATTCTTTAATGTATTTGTACCTTGATTGGTAATCGTTACATTAATTTCTGTCTCTCCTGGACTACCTTTTAATGCTGGGGCAGAGATAATTGCGCCTGGTCGGACGAAAGCAGCAACAGGCATTATTTTTACTTGTTTTTCATTTTCTTTACAAATTACGGAGAAAGAAGTTTCGCCAAGTTTTTGCTTATTTGGAACTTTTATCCACAATTTTACATCTTCTGACTTTCCTGGGGATAGATTTTCAAAATTCCCTGTTGAACTTTCCCAACCTGCTGGTGTTACGATTGATATTTGTCCTGAGATTGGAGCGTTTCTATTATTATTTACTCTTACTATCACTTCTGACTTTTCAGCCGGGCATAAAGACATTAAATGAGGTGTTTCAACTTCATAAGCTGTTTGGAGGTAGAAGGGATCTTCTTTTGAAAGTCCTACTAGATAAACTGGAGCCATTGTTAGTTTTACTTTCATCCCATTTATTGGATTTGCGAACCAATCAAACAATTTTCCATCTTTAAATGAGACTTCTGGTCCGTTATCGCCTTTTATTGTATAGAGAGAAGCAATTAATTTTCCATTATCTTCGAACACATATCCATGAGTATTATCGTTTCCGGCATTTATGCTACCGACATATTTTGGTAATGGCATAAGATAAGTTAAAGCTGCAAGTGTACATAAATTTGCTTTAGGTTCTCCTTTTGCATCAAGTAAGCCCATTCCATCAAAAAATACTTTGGGCTCTGGAGAATCAAAGTTATAGAACCAGAAACACTTATCTGTCCCAGCAGCCATTTGAAGCATCCATGCGCGTGGTAAATATACAGCCTGTTCATACGGTGTTACGATTCTGCCGGCTAATATATCCCATCCAAATTCAGTGAACCACGACTGTCTTTTTTTTCCATCGGCGGAGGCAACACGTTTTTGCTCTCTGAGTTCATCAAAGAAATATCGTGCTCCCACAGTATTCATATTTGCATTACTGAAATTTTTTTCTGGCGCATCAACACCGCAATAATGATGAGAGTTTACTGCATAAATATTTGCGAAGTGACCACTTGTAATACAATCTTTCAATAATTCAGGCCAGATACCTGCCCGTCCATTTTCAATCGCATAATATGGTCCGCTTCCTAAAACCTCAAGAGCTTTGAGAACATTTGCAAAGCTCTCATGATAAAGCTGATAATTTTTCCATCCGCAAAGTTCTTCTGCGCGACGATTATTAGCGTCGAGATCATATTCATTTGACAGCTCCCAGAATTGGAAATCAGGAAAAGCCTGAATAATATCTGCTATTTCTTTTTTCCACGTCGCATCTGGACCAAGCTCCCCTACTATTTTTCCATTCTCAACTTTTGGTGCTTTTATTGATTTTTGCAAGACTGGTAAAACCATTGCGCCTAAATCTCTATAAGCTTGAGCAATTTTAGGAAAGTATGGCCAGCCATTATATTTTTTATCATCTCCTTTAGCTTTGAGTAACCAATCGTAGGCAAAGGCATATTCTCTGAACCAGACTATACCGGCTTTCATAAAAGGTTCTAATACTATTTTTCCACCGCTGTGAACATTTATTCCATAAGGAGATGCTATTTTTTGTTCTCTGGTAAGTTTATGCACAGGGGGCAATTTTGCGACTTTCATTTCTTTCACTATGGTTTTTCCATCTGAAAGTTTTAGTTCAGTCTTTATATTGTAAAGTCCAAATTTTTTCACTGGAATTGGTATTACAATATTTGAAAGGCTATCAGTTGAAACATCTTTTTTCTGTGGAGGAGAAGCTACTTTTCCCTCATAATCAGATACTTGCAAAATAAGAGTTCCTTTAAGAGGATTAAGCAACCAATTTTTTAAAGAAAGAACTATTGCTGGTTCCTCTCCAGAAAATACCCCATATGGAACAGAAGGAGAAAGCTCAACGGATACCATAGCTACTTTTGGACATTCTTTATAGCTTTTTTCGGGTTCTTTTGGGTTTGGATCAGGAGTCCATGATTTTAAAACTCCTGTGGAAGCATCAACCTCTGAAATGTCTGTTTGAACTCTTATCTCATCAATCCAGAAATTTACACTTTTCTGCTGATTTTGTTTTCCCCAATTATGAGTACTGATTCCTATAATTGTAATTGGTTGTACCCAATTATCTGGAATGTTAATTTCAAGATCTTGGTATTGTGATGATAATTTCAATGGCTTTTCAAACTCTTTTCCCCCACGTCCCCAGCCATCTTTTACATTTAAGATGAAGGCATAACCTGGATCATCTGATTTTGCTCTGACAAATATTTTTTTTGTTTTCCCTGGAATAATTATTTCAGGAGAAAGATCGTATCCAGCAAATTCAAAATCTTTTCCTGAAAATTGAGTTTCTATTTTAAGGGCTTTCCCATTTTTAGCCTCCTGATCAGAAACAAGAAATGTTTTTCCCTTTGCTTTATTCCATGGACCTACATTCCAGAGATTATTCCCATCGTAAACAGTTTTAGTTACAATCTGAGCATCAGCAGCAATTATCAATGTAGTTGCGCTCAAAAAGAGTCCCATAATAACCTTTAGGAATTTCCTTTTCATTTTTTCCTCACATTTTATTTTATATGTTAATTTTTTTTAGGAATCTCATATGTTACTATTAATGAATGATTCGGTATTGAATTAAAAATAGATTCTATTTCTTTTATTGATAAGTCCTTCTGCCAATTTGACATCATCAAACTCTTTCCTGAATCTACGACTTTTTTCCCAACTTTTATTAGTTCTTCAAGTTCTGGTCCATTGGGGTCATTTGATATTTCTATTCCACTTAAATACGGATTTTTCGATATTATATCAATGCTTGATAGGGCAGCGCTATGAACATGAATATACGAAGTATCCAATGATTTTGCAAGTTCTATATCACATTCGAAAACGAATTCTTCATACATTTCAGGACTAATAAGGGCAATGAAATCTTCCGACCATCTTGCGCCTTTACCTGGCATATACAATCCAAATACATCAGTGGTTCCGTGTTTTTCTTGTAAAATAGAATATTGTTTCTCATAAACCTGAAGCCAGAATTTTACAGCCTCTGAAGCAAGTCTTTTTACCTCATCTGGATTTTCAAACATTTCTATACACAATCTTTCAGTTCCTATTATTCCAGCAAGAATATCAAAAGGACCAACCATATCGCATATTGACATCATCCAATCTGTATTTCTTTCCTGAATTGTTAAAAATTTTTCCTCATAAAACTGCCAAAGTTTTGTTTCTGGATTAAAATTTTCTATTTTTAACTCTGTTATATTTGTAAATTCGATTGGATGCGCCCAACTTGTATTTTTATCCCATTCAAACTTTGCGCCAGCAAGAGCAGGCAAAAATGAAGGGCCGAAATTTACAAGAAAAGATGCGATTCTATCATCTTCTTCAGAAAAATTGGCAATTCGGAAAAGATTTTTCCTGAAAATATCCTCTGAACTTAATTCAATGTCAATAGCAGGAAATTGATATGGTTCTGTATAATTTGAAAAAATCCCTTTCATTGCCTTATCAAGTTTTTTTTGCCAAAACTTTTTATGTAGATGAATTTTATTTTCGGTTAATGTATTCATTTTTAAGAAGATAGAACAGCTTTTACATTGTGTATTTTACCATCTGCGAAAATCACAATTTTATTCCCAGCAATTTCATGTCCATCCACTATAATACGTAATCTACCCTTTTGCAAAGCATGTGGATTTTTAATTTCGATAACATATCTTGCGCCTCTGAAATCCCGCTCAAGTCTACAATTTTTCCATGCTGATGGCAAACAAGGATCGATCAAGAGCCCATCAAAATCTGGCCGAACACCTAATATCCACTGAGTCATTGCACGAAAATACCAACTAGCGGAACCGGTCATCCATGCCCAGAGACTTTTCCCTGCGCGTCTATTTTCGGGTCCGAGGAATTGGTTTGTCATAACATACGGTTCGCAACCTGAATGAGTTGATGGATTCCACTGGCTATCAGGCATTGCTTTTTTAAAAGACCTATAGGCTATATCTCCCCTTCCTGCGTAACAATCTGCCACTACTTTAAATGAGTTTGCATGGCAATAAGCTGTGCCATTTTCCCATATTCCTGGAACAAGTAATGTTATTCTACCTATTCTTAAATTGGGTTTTGTATATGGAGGGAACTGGACGCGACTTCCACAATCTGTTTCAAGATATTCATCTACGGCTTTTAAAATTATTTTCTTTCTTTCTTCATCTGCAACTCCAGCCATAATAGCCCAAACTTGTGGCAAAAGATAAATTTTACCTTCTTTTTCATTTTTTGTTCCTATTTTTTCTCCATAATCATTTATTGCTCTTAAATACCACTCTCCGTCCCAAGCATGGGTATTGATTGCCTGAGTCATTTTTTCAGCTTTTTCTAAAAAATTCTGTGTTTTAATACTATCATTTAAAACGCGATTTGAAATATCTGCGGCAATTTTCAAACTAAAAACCGCGGCAATTGAGGCCCATACGGATTCTCCCTTGCCGTTAATACCAACACCTGTAAGCGAATCATTCCAATCTCCGAAATGGCATTTTGTAAGTCCATGCTCTCCAATATCTTCAGTCAGATGCAAGGTTCCTCTTTCAAGATGTTCCCATATAGTTCCAATGCCTTTATCAAAGTATTTAACTTTATGATTAAGAAATTCAATATCTCCGCTTTCTTTCAAATAGGCATCAATTACAGGGGCAATCCAAACAGGCCCATCACAGTAATGGTGATCGTCTATTGGTAACCAACCTCTCAAAGTGTGACCATCTGCGAACTGGTGCTCAAGGCATTCTATTATCATTCTTTTTGTGTATTGTAGATCGTATGAAGCAGTTGCCCATAGCATTTGCATTGCATCGCGAAAACCTCTGCCATTATCACTGCCAACATCCGCATAAACCTGCATCTGTTGTTTTATCCACACATTTATGAGATAATCTACTCTTTTATCTGGTGTTTTTATAGTAATTTTTCTGATAGCTTCATCTTTTAATTTTGCGAGTTTCGCATATTGTTCATCCACAGCGAGATCCTTTGAAAGTGAAGTAACAATATCACGTGTCATCTCATAACCACTTGATGCCCCAATAAATACGTTAAATGATTTTTCTTCTCCTGGAAGAAGTTTAATGCTGTGTTCAAGAGCACCGGCAAGATATTCGCATGAGGCAAGGCTATTTGTAAGGAAACCTCTTTTCAGAGCAAGTGGATAATCATAATGTCCCCAATATCCTACGAAGGCATCGCGCGAGGTTTCGAAACCGCTTGGTTTTATATTCGAAGCAATAAATCCGTCAAAAAATTCATGTGTTCTTTCTATTGCACGATTACACCCTTGAGCAGCATTAATATCAGGATAATATTCCCCATGTAACATTCCAAAGTAGTCACAATAACGTTGATAACCATCAAGTGCAAATTCCACATAAGAGTAGAATTTTAATTCGGTTTCATGATTTTGCGAATTTCGCAAGGTAATAGTCCATATTTCACAAGGAAAATCTGGTGGAACAAAAACTCTCATTTGCGTGAAAATCTTTTTTCTCTCGGATGATATTATTGAATATCCCGGTCCATTTACACATCTAAACTTTGAGACTTTTTTTTGGGCTGGGTGCCAACCGGGAGACCAATAATCACCTGATAAAGAGTCTTTGATATAAAAATATCTTCTACCATTCTTTATAAGTATATTTCTACCTCTACGGTCTATATACTGGGCAGCTCTTTCCTTATACGCTCCCTCTCCTGCTCCGTGTTGGCTTACAGAGGAAATAAATTTTTCATTCCACATGTAGTTTACCAATGCTCGTGGTGTTTCTTTTTCTGTTATCACGAACTCACGGCCATCTAACTGAAAACCGCCAAAACTTGTTTTTAAAAATTTTGCCATACTATTTTTTATTTTATATTTATTGATATTAGTTGACCTGGATACATATTTTTAAAGAATAACTTCCCATCATTTGTTTCAATTTCCTTACCTGTTACTGTATTAAAAGCTTTAAAGTTTTTTTTCTGATACAAATTAATCTCGATATTTTGTTTATAATTTAGAGACGTATTGACTATTCCCAGATACATTCCGTGTTCATTTGCATTTATAGCTCTAACAACGATCTCGTTATCATTACAGGCTCCATTTATTTTTTTACTTGGGAGGGCAGGTAAGGAAAGAAATGCTGCATTAAATTCCCTAACATATTCAGGAAAACCTCTTGAAAAACTATTACCATAAAGATAGCCAATATAACGTGGATCACCATTTGCAAATGCCCGTGCTTCAGCTAACATTGAATAAGGCCCTGCTCTTTCAACATCAGCCACAAAATACCCCAAAATGTCTTCGCCATCATTCACCATTTCGTTTTCATTAAGGAAATAATGACGAACGATAGCAAGCCCACTTTTTGTTTTGAATTCATTAAAAGGTTTTTCAGATGATACTGTAAAAAGTTTATTAAAGGTATATGTAAGCATAACACCATCGACATTCTTATAATTCTGTTGATCATTTGTTGGACATGCATGTTGCCATTCGTATTTTCCCCATGTTAGATGGGGTTGAAGTAATGCATCGAGGTAGAGATTATTTTTTATTACAAAGTCATATGAAATAGCTCCAAATCCTGAGAATTTTTTTCTATCCAAATCTGCAAGAATGTTTTCCCAGTTTTCAGTATTATCTGTAACCACTACTCTGTTCCATTTCCACAAAATATTTTTAATTTCTTTTTTCTCGAATTGCAGGCAATAACCGCTTTCACTAGCATCACAAGTATAAAGTAATATAGCATCGGGGGATACATTTTTCCGCAGGTAATCCCTGATGGCAATATTGAAGTTGCGCCTTTTCCTGTACCACCATGTATAGTAATCCTCAAGTAATTTCTTATTCCCTTGTAAATCTGTTCTTGAAACTTTTTTTCCACCTTTTGTTTCTTTTGAAAAAAGTTCCAAGTCTTTTTCATTAAAACTTATTGGGTTGGCTTCTGGTCTTGGTCTGAACCATGCTCCGATAAAATTAACTTTATCTTTATATTGTGTCATGGTTAGTTCAAGAACTTTTGAAGCATCTTCTATAAAATCTGGGTCACATATATCAGCATTAGTTTTATGTACCCATTTTATATGGGTATAATCATTTTCTCCCTGGAGGTTTTTGCATCTGCGTTGCCTACCTATTGCCAATTTTTCGTCCTGTCCGATACTACCTGCATATTCATAATAAGGTAATATAAACAAATCTTTATGTGTTAAAGATATCATGTTTATTATACGTTCCCAAAAAGAAGGATCACTTGACTGATTATACCATGCACTACCTCCATATTTTGAGCTATCCCAACCTTGATTATGTCCAAATTCAAGCAGATCTTTACAAAATGTATTAATTCCCAACATTTTCATTTGATTAATTTTATACTCATAGAATTTCACTCTATCTTTTAGTCCTCTTAATTCTTCTTTTTTTTCCTCTGGCTTATGACCGTATGCGATGACGCCATCGGCCATTTCCTCTCTAAAAAATATGTATCTTTTAGGTAGAGGCTCTGGAGGATAATTTATTTTTAAACGTATCTTTTCCGGATTCGCAACCTCATAAAGACGTATTTTTGACACAGCTGCACCATTGGAAAGAGGATCATTAAAATTTTGTAGCTGGGCTACTATAACCCAGAAGCCATCTTCTGGAGTAAAAGGCCGTTCTGCAAGCCCTCTCGCTCGCTTGATGTCAGGAAATCTGTCATATAAGTGAAAATACTGTTTCCATTGAAGAAATTTACCGCTTTGCGGAATTTGTAATGACTCCGGAGAACTATTTGTATACCTCCCATTTAATGCATCACCAACAGTTGCCCCTGTATGAAAACCTGCAACAGTTTCAAAACCCCAATTACAAATAAAATAAGCTCTTGGAAGGTCGTCTGGAAATTCTATATTTAAGACATATGGAGCACCTGCTTTCAACCCTTTACCTCTACCAATACGATAAGCAAAATAACTACAACTATCAGATTTTTTCAGAACACGACATTTTATTCCGGATATTTCTTGGATTTCCGTTGCGGAAAGTGGAAATTCCTTGAATTCAAGATCGGAATTATCTAAAGAACAATCTATTTCTTGAATAAGATTTAATTCAGGAAATACATCTCCCGAATTAAAAACAAAACCTTCGCCTGCTAAAAGACCTACGGAATAGCTACAAATCATAAATCCTCCTATCCACAATATTGTTCTTAGAATCATCATTTTCTCCTCGTGATCGATTAATAGAAAAAATTATGCAAAAATGCATAAAATATTGCTTTTTTAATTAATCTATTTGTGTTTTCTTATTTTTCAAGCGTGAGCGATTACGATTATTCACAACATTCTTATTATCAATAACTTTTTATTACATTAACAACGCAAAAAGGAAAAAAGTAAAGAAAAATCAAATTTTTTTCAATTCTGGATATAGAAAAATAAATTTTTTTTTAATGAAAAAAAGTCAGAAATGCAATTTCAATTCGCCATAAAAAACAAATCCATTAATTTATTATATTTGGACTCTCCTATATACGTAAAAAAAATTTTCATTACAGAATATGCTCCTTAATTTACACTTAATAATGACAAGAAACTAAATATATTTGGCGATATGCTATCCTATTGCTATATAGAGAAAAGTGGGACGGGAGAACTAGGAGAACTATATTAAATCTGCTAAATTTTCTATGGAAACAATGTATTGTTTTACATATTTTATGCACTTCAACTGATTGATTTTGATTTAAGCATTAAGCTAATTGAATCAGGATACAATTCCACGATCTATTCAACGCGACGTCACACTAAACCCACCTTTTTCCCTCTTGTCATCCGATATAACAACGAAATATTTTCCTGCGAATTTCGCAGGATCTACATCAAGAAGCTTAAGTGCGGAAAAACACGGTTCTTTACTTTTCTGATTTTTCATATCGGCTTTTAGAATAGCTTTTAATTCATCTATGATGCGTGTGGGAATTTTTTTTCTTTCTTTCAAGTGTTGTCTGATAATAAACGTAAGGTTCGTTTCACGAATATGATAAGCATATGATAGGGCACGACGCCTGAATTCGATGAAATCTGATAGAACCAGTTTGAATTTGAAACGCTCAGGAATTTTCTTTGCAATTTTTTTCCCAAGTTTAATTGCTTCAGTAAGTTTTTCAGCTGAGAGTTCGCATTGCAACTGGACGTCTTCAAGCATCCAGGGATCAGGTTGAATGTTATCAGTCTTCATGAAAATTGCGCGTCGTGTTGACTCCCACGAAGGCGTATGTGCCTGTTGTCCGCGTATAAATGCGGCAGTCATGGCATGGTCTGGTCTGCACTTTCCTATTTCTCGGATATACCATGATGTGTACCATGGGAAGAAATCCATTGCCTCACTTGTCAAAAACCAGAATTTCTGTATATCACTCATAGCCTTACCATAGTTTCTTGAAAGTTTTTCTAATAATTTGGCATCGGTAATTTCAGGATCTGAAAGGAAAAGAGAAGTAGTGTGAAGATTTGCATCATAATCCTCTGGAATAATACCATAATATTCTTTGATTCCATCTGGATTAAGAGAGGCTATTTTTTTTAATCCTCTCAGGACTACAAGAGGCCAACTAAGATGAAGAAAGGGCTCAACTTCCTCGGTTGGAGCGCCGAGAAAATACTCTACAATTACTGGTAGTTTTTCCTGTCTGGCCATCCTGATAGTATTTTCAAGCCAATGATCAACAGGCATTGTCGCCTGTACCTCTGCAATATTGGAATGAAGAGAAAGTCCCACAGCATTTTTATCGAGAAGAGGAATAGTCTAAACTTGCCCGGCAGATAATTCCCATGGTTCCCACCATAATTTCCCATTTGGATTTATCTTTTTCCATGTATTAGCAATGGAATTAACGAACTTGCTAACGCGATAATGGAGTGGAATACCGACACATTTAGGGCATGTTCCAAATTCATTGCAGAGCCATGCATCCTGATCATAGGTATAAAGGAGAAGATCATCTACTCCCGGAAATTGTCTATCAAATGCGATCAAAAGAGCTGAATAGAAATTCTGAATGACAGGATCATTTAGGCAATTTGGCGGATTATCCCCGAATCTACAATGCATATTGTATGGGGCGCCAAAATGAAAAATACTTCGCATACCCAAGTTTTTGCATAGTTTTATTCGAGCCATAAGGTTTTCCTTACGAGTCTTGATTTTTTTTACCTCACGACTAGATCTTAGTGGAAGTTTTTGTATAAATTCCTTTATTTCTGACATATCAACAACATCTTCAAGATTTAGTGGTTCATCTCCCGGACGTGATCCCCATGCAATATTGAGTTGCAATGTATTAAAACCGAGTTTTTTTAACTTTAATACATTCCGTTCTGTCCACCTTACGTCAGGTTTTGATGGACATCCAAGAAATCCCACCCGATATTTAAATATTTTACTCATTAGTTCTTTTAAAATTACCTTATTAAATAATCTTAATTCTCTAGATTTTATTAAATTTAATTTGATATATTTTGATTAGTTTTTTGTTTATAGATAAGAGAAAAATACGCATTTAAAATTACAAATTTAAGTAAGATATTAAAATTATCCTCTTCTTCAAGGATATTTTAAATGCAAGGAAATTCATACTCATATATCCCTGCCTGAATTCTCTTCGGTTTTTGTCCAGGCAAAATAAGAGTTGCATGAGTATTTGGCGGTACAGTAATCTTTATTTGCATTTTTTTTCCGGAAATTTTCCATTTACATGCAAGCAGACCATACCGTGTCTGAAGTTCGGCTTTAGCCCAGTTAATACCCTCACCAGGTTGTGGTTTAAAGATAATATGTTTGTATCCGGGGCATTCTGGATCAAGGTCTATACCTGCTACAGTATTGTAAAGCCACTCACCGATAGAACCGTAAGCATAGTGATTAAATGAATTCATACCAACATCCCCAAATCCTTTGTCTTTTGTATAACTGTTCCATCGTTCCCACATAGTTGTCGCGCCCTGAAGGATAGAGTATATCCAGCCTGGATAGGTTTTCTGAAGCACAAGTTTATATGCAACATCCGTACGCCCAATTTTAGAAAGAACTGGTGCTAATAGAGGAGTACCAACAAATCCTGTAGATAAATGAAATCCTCTGGACTCTATATCTTTTACCAATCTTTTTCCTGCGTAGTCCACCTTTGAAGAAGGAAGCAAATCAAATCCTAAGGCAAGAGCATAAGCCGTCTGAGTATCACCTACAAGACGTCCAGTTTGACTTACAAATTCACGATTGAATGCCTTTTTGATCTGGTTGTAAAGTTTGGTATACTTTTTTGAATCAGCTTTCAGACCAAGTATTTTTGCGATTTTCGCAACTATCCCTGTTGTATAAGCAAAGTAGGCTGTTGAAATCAGATCACGTGGGGTTGGTGATTTTCCTGGATTTCCTTCGGCGATGTCTATGGCTAACCAATCTCCAAAACATGCACTATCATTGATTAAATTCCTGGAGTTATTAATACGCCACTGAACCCATTTGCACATTGATTTATACTGTCTTTCGAGAATGCGTTTATTGCCATAGCAAAGATAAATTATCCATGGACATATGATTACCGCATCGGCCCAGGCTGCACAATACCCATGCCCTTTACCAAGGACATTTGGCACAACATGTGGAACCCCACCATCAGGGAACTGCGAATCAGTAATATCCTCGCACCATTTTTCGAAAAAGGATGCAACGTCTCTATTGAATGCTGCAGTACGCACAAACACCTGAGCATCGCCCGTCCAACCAAGTCTTTCATCGCGTTGAGGGCAATCTGTTGGTACTTCGAGAAAATTTCCTTTCTGTCCCCATTGAATATTTTTCTGGAGGCGATTAATAAGTTTATCAGAACATTCAAATTTTCCAATCTGTGGGATTTCTGAATGCAAAACAACACCTATGAGATCATCTTTCGTTGGTTTATAATTTATCCCTGATAGTTCAACATATCTGAACCCATGAAAAGTAAAATGAGGTTCCCATATGACCTCATTTTTACTTCCAAAAATGTAGTAATCTGTGCTTTTTGCACTACGCAGATTAGCAGTATACATGGTCCCATCATCATTCAACATTTCAGCAAAACGGATTTTAACCTTGTCTCCCATTTGTCCTTTGAGACGAACCCGAGCCCAACCAACCATGTTTTGCCCAAGATCAAATATAAAAATTCCGGGTTGAATTTCATTTACTGTTTGAGGTTTCAACTCCTCCTGCATACGCACGGGAGGATTACGTTTTGCAACAAGTTTCGCCTTAGGAGAAGGATAAACTATTGCTTCATCCCATGAACTATCATCATACGTAGCAGTATCCCAACCAATAAGCTCTCTGTTAGCATCATAAGTTTCACCATTATATATGTCAGAAACTGTGATTGGACCTATATTCGTTTTCCAATCAGAATCGCTGCATATTGTTTCGATTTTTCCATTACTATATTTAATTTCGAGTTGCAATAAAAAAGAAAGCTGATCACCATAATTCCAACGCTTTTTTTCCCAACCAAGGTTACCGGCAAACCAACCTTCACCAAGTATTGCACCAACAGCATTATCTCCTTTAACAAGAAGATCGGTAACATCATAAGTAAGATACTGGATGCGCTTGTTGTAATCAGTCCATCCTGGGGTAAAATAGTCCTTACCAACTCGTCTTCCATTGATATGAAGTTCAAACAATCCCCGCGCAGAAACATATACTCTCGCTGAAGCAATCTGTTCACTGATTAAAAATTTTTTTCGGAGAAATGGACAGGGTTCTCCTTCTCGGTTCTTGAGACTGGGGCGGCCAATCCACTTTGCCTGCCAATCGTTTTTTTTCAAAAGACCAAGTTCAAAAAAAGCTGGTTTACTCCAGAGACTTTCTTTTCCTTCCATATCCCATATTTTTACTTTCCACCAAACTTTTGATCGTGATGTGATTTTTTTGCCAGCATATTCGATATCCAATGATTGTGATGTTCGCACGCGTCCTGTATCCCAGAGATCTACCTTTTTATCAAGAGCATCCCTGGTTGAAGCAGCGAGAATCCGATAGGCTGTCTGCATTGCACCTTGCCGAGTATCCGCCAATTTCCATGAAAGTCGTGGTTTTACTTCATCAATTCCGATAGGATTTTTTTTGAATTCACAACAAAGGTCAACAGGAATACATGTCTTTGACATTTCAATACCTCCTTTTGTTATAGAAACTTTAATTTCTAGTAGTTTAAAAGGCTATATCCTGATAAAATAAAATCAAATCTAAATCATGAAATTCCTTCTCATTAATATGCATTTGATTACTCCTTGTTTTTTTTTAATTTTACATTATTTTGCCATAATTAATAATTCTAATATATTTAAAATGAAAATCTTATACAAAACCGACAAAATTTAGCATAAAACTGACAAAAAATTTAAAATAAAACGATAATATAAAAAAGTGCAACTTCAATACCATAATAATTTTTCTCAATAAGGTATTCAAGTGGATTAAGATAAGAACAATGGGCTTTACTGAGAACAGGAGGAAAATCTGTGGAAATTATCTGTCCTTATACTTATTTTCATGATCTTATTGGGAATTTTCTAAATAAAGCCCACTTTGTATTCAAATTTTGTGGCTAAAAGCTTATCGCCAAGTCAAACGTAAAGAACAGTTTAACTTTGTAAGAAACTGATGCCCAATTTTTTTAGATGAATATCTAAAGATGTTTTAGATCCAGGTTAAAAAGCAGATTTAGAGTTATGCAATAATGCTATTCAAGAGGGAAAACAGTCTTTATCAACTTATAACTATTTTCTTCAAATAAACTCATAGAACAGTTCACATTACACTGCACTAACCGAAACGCTACATCTTTAATACTTAATCTAACCTTTACTTCTACAATCCATCGCGGCACAAGACTTCTTAGATAAAAATATATTTTGTATTTTGAATTTTAAGAATCATTTTCTGGAAAATAATACATAAAAAAATAGAAATAATTCAATATCTTTTAAGTTTAATAATTTTTAACAATATATTATATAATATAAATACTAAATAGTTTATTAGAAAAAGCTGAACTTTATAAAAATTCACTATCTTATCAATTCAACATCATCGATTAATATCAATCCTTTTTTATTATCCTTAAATTTAAAACACCCCTTATCAATCAGAATAGACATTCCTTTTGCAGGTCCATGCCACTGGCCATCCCCTGCCCCGCCCCATGCAACCATAAATTTACCTGGAACTAAATTACTAATGTCAAAGTTTACGTTCTGCCATTCTGTAGTATCTTTTAATGGAATTTTTACTTGAAAGGTTTGATTAGTAGAGTCAACTAAACGCAATATTACACTTGTCAGATCTTTAGTTCTTATCTGAAAAGAGAGTCCTTTTATATTGTATTTTTCAGGGAAAAATCTTACCATTGACACATAATTTCCACCTGATGCAAAATTTCCTTCAAGACTAGCTGCGCCCTTAGCGGCACATCCTTCTTCTTCTTCCCACCATAAATTACCTTCAGCGCCAGGAAATTCTTTTCCAAGATTTAATTCCCAACCCTCGGTACTAAGTAGGAATTCTCCAACTTTCACTTTATTCATTTCCTCAGAGTTAATTACGAGTCCTGCAATCAGAACTCCCAACAATACGATTGTTTTTTTTGTTGTCATATTTATTTCTCCAATGTTATCCAATTATAAAGTGAAGGATCTTTTCCATGCCCTATTCCATCTCCCCAATGTAAATAGCCCTTTCTACCTTTTCCATCGTTATCATTTACAAGCAATGAGAAACCCAATATTGTATCACTCTTTAAAGGTGATGAAAGCCCAATAATCTCAATCGGAAATTTTATATGATAAGAAGTCTCCTTATTTTCTTTATCAATATTTATTTCGACTTCATTTGTTATGTCAGACATTCGAGACGCTAAACGGCCATACACTATAGGGCCATTTTCTGTAAGGGCAATATCGAAATCTGAGTGCTCGTCAGGATTAGCTAAACCATCTCTAAATGGTTGGAATGCCAATTGTATTCCATCTCCTTTCCACGTATCTTCACCAGAAAAAGTTTGAGAAAAGATATCATCTCTAACCGTCACAAAAACGTGGATAAAAGAGGGTTCCCATTTTATTGAAAAACTCGCATCAAGGTCATCCTTTCCTTTTCTATTTTCAGAAATAACACGATAATATTTATCATCTCCAAAATTATATATCTGTGAAGTTTTTTCCGACAAAGGAGTTGCTCTACCAATTTTTTCAGGTACTACAACCACCCTATTTTTAGGACGCATTGTTTCAGGAAAATCTATCTTTTTAACAGAGGCAGAATTAATTCCAGATAAATCTCCATTTAACAAATATGGTCTGGTTCTGACAATAAAAGAAAATGATTTTTTGTCTATATCGTTTCCTTTTTTTTGCATAAATAGTCTTTTTATATCCCCTTCTCCTGGACACAGCATTGAGAACTCAGATTTAATCTCGGTATCAGCCTTAAGGGTAATTGCCCAGTCATTATCGGTATAAGCGCTCCATACAGCAATTATATCTTTTTTCTCAGGGCTTTTAAATTTTAATATCCATATATTGGGATCGCCAGCATCAATCCTTTCAGAAAAAGTTGTATCTTTTATCAATGGAGCGAGGTCTTTTAATACGTAATATGATTTTTTGGGGGTTAAATCCGGTCGAACCATGCCAAAATTATTTTCGTTATATTTAAAATCCCACCCATCATCTCGAAAATCATACCACCATATTCCTTTCAAGAAAGGAAGAGTTTTTGCTAAAATAAAAAGACGAGCCAAAAAATCAGCAGAATCTGTTTGTGTACTACCAGAACCTTCTATATGGGTTGGCCATCCCATTTCAGTAATAAACAATGGGACTTCTTTGCCTCCGCTAAATTCACGAAGCATTTTATCTACCCCAAGCATCCTTTCATACCATTTTTCAGGCAACCTATTTGCTCCGGCATTACCATAATTATAAGTGTGTATTGCTACAATATCACAATACTTCAACATATCGAGTTCTAATAATTTTCTCAGATAATTGTCTCCTGTACAAACAGAATTACTAATAACAACCGCTGAGGGGTCTATTGCTTTTATACGAGGGTAAACAGCTTTCAAAAGGTTAATATAACTTTCTGGGTCTCCTTTTCCCTTACTCTTAGGAGGCATTCCACAACCTCCATCCCATTCATTCCATACCTGATAAAATTTACATTTTCCCTTAAATGACTCTACTATCAACTCACTGTAACGTACAAAACCTTCTATAGCTTCAGGAGAACGCGGATAATCACCATCATCATAAAATTGATTAGCATAATCTAAAATTAGTAATGGACTTATTCCCATATTATGAGCGGCAATTACGAAATCACCAGCATTTTCGGGAAGAGAGAGCTGTCCCTTGCTTTTTTCACACCGTGACCATGAAATTTCATCACGAAGAGCCATAATTCCAGCCTGTTTTAATAATGAAAGATATTCATTTAAGGAGGGACCTTTCGCTAATCTAATATGTGTACAGGCACCAATGATAAATGAATTTGAAGTTGTATTTTCATTTTCCTGGGCAAAAATCCACACAGGAAGAAGAAAAATAGCCCACCCCAATAGTGGATGAATAAAACTTTTAGATTTTCTGTTCTTCATTTTGTATCCTCCCTACTTTTTTTATTATTTCCTAATTAATTATATTAATCGATTCCAAATTCTTTTTTTATGGCAAAGATCTCTTTTGCCATAATCTGTCAATATACACTTTAAACCTGTCTTCAGTCTCTGCCATTCTTCCGGGGGTAAGTCCTTCTACATGGCCATCTACAAAACTTCCATTGGCAACACTATTATGTTGAATAAATATTCCCGCTTCTTCAACAAATATACTTGGTGATAGTTGCCAATGGGGTTTCCCTGTATAAAATGGAGAAGTAGGATGCCCCACACAAATAGTATCTGCTACCATAACAAAATTTGATGGCTTTGGAATCTTATCTATAGCATAAAAAATAAAACCTGAATTGGGATGATACGAAAACTTATAATTTTTGGCACTATATTCCGTATCAAATATAGACTTATACATTCCATATGTAGTAAAGGTGCTACTAAAAATCCCTTTTAAGGTAGATGAAGGACACACAAACATATTTTTATTTGAAATATATTCTTCCTGTACATGATTATACCCCCCAGAAATACATTGTGACCAAGTATCATAACCAGACATAGGTACATATCCTACACACCAAATCCACCCATTATTTTCTGTTGCATAAGTAGTTTGAGCGGCTGAAATTTGTTTTAGATTATTCATACAGCTTATCTTTTTTGCCATTTCTTTTGCTTGTTTTAGGGCCGGCAGGAGTAAAGAAGCTAAAATTGCAATAATCGCAATAACAACTAATAGTTCAATAAGGGTAAATTGTTGTGCTTTGTCCTTTCTTTTGACATGAAGACCAAAAAAACAAGTTCTTTTGCTAAAAATTAGTAAGCTCATTTTTTCCTATTTTACCTCCTATTTATTTTCTTGTTATAATGAGTTTTGAAGGAATCTTTACTACCTGGGGCTCTGCTGGTAATTTTCCAGTAATTCTATCGTAAAGTAGTTCAGCCATTTTTTCTCCAATTTCCCAGTTCAATTTATCAACTGTAGCAACAGGTTGATAGTCCTCAAAGAGTCTATCAGGATGTTCTTCCCAATAATTATCATAACCAACTATTAAAATATCTTTATAAGGGTCTTTCCCAAGACGCCTACATGCAGCGGCAACTGCAAAAATGAGTTCATCAGCTTGAACAATTATGGCATCAGGAGGATTTGCAGATAAAACTGCTTCCGCAATAAATCCAGTATATATTGAAGTTTTTAGATCAAAAATCTTCTTCAAGTCTGACTTTTCAGATATTTTCACCATCAAACTTTCATAGATTTCAGGCAAAACGTCTAAACCAGCTTCCTGCATAGCTTTTATGTAACCACTCCGCTTAGCCTTCTGCCAGTAGTATTTATTTTCTCTATCATCAACTAACATTATAATCCTTTTTCTCCCAAGGGATATTAAAAATTTAGTCAACTCATAAGTACCCTTTTCGTGATCTGAAACAACACGATCAATTTTCCCAAATACTGGTTCATCGCCATAAGCGACAATAGGAATTTCAAAGGATAAAATCTTATTAATTAGATCTTCCGTAGGAGAATATCCGTGAACTTCAGGAAAAATAAAACCAAGCGGCTTTTCATCTAACAACTGTTGAATACTCGTATCTATCTGTTCAGGATGAAAAATCAAGATATGGTTACCTTTATTTCTAATATAATCTTGAGCAGCTACTGTAGTATGATATAACCATCCCATCTTCTTATTAAGTAATTCGGTCTTTATCTCTCTCGTGATAAAAACAACTGTATCTTTTATCATAGATGAAATCCTCCCCCCTTTTTCAGATATAACAATCCTTCGTCGCGGTCCAAGGCGAATAATCTTTTTCCGCCTTTCAAGGACAGTAATCGCCCGTTGTAACGTACACTGACTAACATTAAGTCTTTTACTTAATTCCCTCTCCGAAGGAAAACGAGAACCATTTGGAAAAACCCCTTCATCAATCCATTTTTCAATCGTAAATAATACTTGCTCTTGTAAGGTCTCATTCTGTTTTTTTCTTGCTAAAATCATAAGATTTTTATTTTTATTAAATTAAAATCATAATATAAGTATAATATATCAAATTTAAATTTCAAGTAAAAAAATAAAAAAAATGATTTTTTTTATTAACAATATTTAAACTGTAATATTAGATCAATTAAATTTGATTATTCTTATTTTGATTTATATAAATCATATTCATATAACATAACAGTCATTTTTTGAATTTTGAGATATGAATTTATTCAAATATTATCGTCATTATTATTTTTTAACTTTGAAAAATTTTCATGCGATAGTATTGTCAATATTAAGCTAAATTTTGTGGTTCAACCAGCAAAAAGTTAATTATATTAAAGAAAGTTAAAATTCTTGATTTTTAATTTAATTAGGAGTTTTTTTATGATTAAAAAGAATAAAAATACAGAGCGTGTTGCTTTGATAACTGGTGGGGCTCAGGGGATAGGTAGAGGAATAGCAGAAAAATTTCTTTCTAAAAAAATTAAAGTTTTTATAGCTGATATAGACAACGATGCAGGAAAGGAACTTGAAGAAAGAGAGGATTTATTTTTCATTCATTGTGATGTTAGAAAGGAGGAAGATGTGATAAATACGATCTCTTCAATAAAAACGAAAATTGCTTATCTCGATATTCTTGTAAACAATGCAGGAGGGGCTAATTTTGGGAAACAAATTGTTGATCTGAGTTTGAATGAATGGAATGATATTATAAATCTCAATTTAACTTCAGCATTTTTATTTTCAAAATATTCTATTCCAATTATGAGAGAAGGTTCTTCAATAATTAACATTTCCTCGACCAGAGCGTTTCAGTCGGAAAAAAATACAGAAGCATATTCTGCGGCAAAGGGAGGAATAATTTCTTTAACCCATGCCCTTGCGATAAGTTTAGGCCCTAAAATCAGGGTTAATTGCATATCGCCTGGTTGGATTCAAACTGACGGTTGGAGGAAGAAAAGCGAAAATAGAATCATCAATTATTCTGAAGCAGATCATAAACAACACCCTGCGGGGAGAATTGGAACACCGGATGACATTGCAAATCTTACATACTTTTTGTCAAGTGATGAAGCCACTTTTATTACGGGGCAAAATTTTATCTGTGATGGTGGTATGACAAAGAAGATGATATACGTATGATTGAAGAATAGAGTTATACTATCTGGTGGCGGCTCTCGGATTCGAACCGAGGACCTGCGGATTATGATTCCGACGCTCTAACCAGCTGAGCTAAGCCGCCTTCAAGATTTAATCTGTATTTTTTGAATAGCTAAACAATTTATACTAATTTTAAATTTTTGCAAAAGTTTTTTTATGTTATGTGGTAAAATTTATTTTCATCCGAAGAGGTTATTAGCTGCAATTTTTTTAATTTTCCAGAGGGAATGATTTTTACTGAAAGTTTTTCAGGTATGTGATAATTCAGATGAAGTTGGTTATTTTTTATTTCCCATCGAACTTTGATTTTTCCAAGGGGATGAGGAATGGCACCTTCAGCCCATGAGAGAATATCGGATTGAGGAGAAATTATAATTTCATTTATTCCCTCATCTTCAGGGAAGCCGACTCTAACCCCAAGCGCCCTCGTAGCCAGATAAAAATTAGGCGTTGTACTCCATGCATGAGTTAATGATTTAGATGGATTTGCATGTTCCCATATAGTGCCGGTGGGTTTTTCGAGCATCTCCTTATAAATAGTTTTAATGTATTCTTCCGCTTTAGCTTCCAAACCATATTTATAAAGCGTTGCAAACAGGTAAAATGCACCATATGGTGAAACTGTTCTGCTTTCGTTATCAATAGAAAAATTATCAACTATGCGTATAATTTTGTCCAGGGCTCCACAAATTCTTTCTTTCTGGATTTTTTTACAAAACAATAGCGTCCATGAATTTGCAGCAGCATTAAAACTCTCCTGTTTCTGCCTTCCTTTGCAAGGTTGATCAACAAAACAATTTTGCTCTTCGTCCCAAAAATTTTCAATTATCCTTTTTTCAAGTTCATCAGCCTCCTTTTCTGCAATTTCAGCTTCATAATTTTTATTGAGAATTCTAAGCATATCTGCCCATGAGTGGAGAGTTCCTACAGCCAATGCATTAAGAACGCAAAGTTTACCTGAATTAATGCGATAACCGTGTTCTATAAATACTGGATAAGCTGAACTGAGAATTCCGTCAGAGTCTTTGTGAGAAAGTAAGTTTGATATCAATTTCTTAAAGATGGGATAACTGCGTTTTGCGAAAATCACATCGCCAGAGATTTTGCAATACCAATTTGCATTTATTAAGGAGATCATTGGATAGTCGTATAGTGTTGGAGAACTTCGCGGATTAGGAGCCCTCGATTGAAGCCACCCTTTATTACCCTGGGACTGCAAGAGTACTTCAAGACTACGTTTAACAAGACGGTAATCACTGGAATAAATAAAATTTGTCGCGCTTTCTACAAGAAGATCACCCGCATATAGTGTTCTTTCTCTCCATGGGCAATCTGTAAATACTTCTTCCGCACATAATTTAAGTGTATTACAACCATATTCCCAGAGTTTATTTAATTTTTTATCTGAGCATTTGAATTGGGCATCCCCTTTTAAAGGATAGAGTTCCTCTATCAAAGAGAGATCCTTTATTTTTACCTCTTTTTTATTGTTTTGAACAAGTATCTCAAAATATCTTAATCCACGAGGGAAAAAAGTCTCACAGGTGTTACTTTTCCCGGATGCTATTTCTCTTTCTCCGGCATTTACTAAAAAATTCTTTTCATAATTAGGTTTTTTCCCTTTTAATTCTTCGGCATAGCCAAAATCAAAAATTGTACCTCGCGGTGCTTTGTAAGTAAAACTAATTCTTCCAAGATTAATTTTCCCAAAGTCAAAAATTACTGAATATTTTCCTTTGGCAGGTATTTTAATTTCATCTATTTTTTCTGGAATCTGGATTTTTTTTTCTTCTTTAAACCATGCAAGATTTCGCACTGGAGACACTGCGATTTCAGATGCTAAAATAGTTTTCCAGTGCTTATTTAGAAACTTTAATTTTCCGAAAGACAACCACGGCTTTTGATTTAATATTTTATCTGCGATATTTTTTCTGAAAGGCCCTGCGATTTCAAAAGTTTTTAATTTATTTCTTATTTTTTCTGAAGAAAAAGTAATTTTACTATTAGATGGATAGGATAAATGAAATTCCCAGAAACCTACAGTCATTCTATACGAGAGGAAAAGTTCATTCCAGCCTTTTTCAAGGTGGAAGATTTGTTGCTCCATTAACATGCGTTCATCGTTTATTTTATTTTTTGGAAGAAAATTTGAATTTAAATAAACTTCTCCCCACCATACCCCAACTTTTATATCTTGCCGTAAAGGAGAAAATATATAAGTTCTTGCAAATGAGACCGCATCCGAATATTTAATCTGTCTGGAATTTCTCATCTCCTGAGACAATCTGAAAGAAAGAATTTTATCTGCCGTAGTAGCTTTACAAAAGGAAATAATCTTTTTAGGTTTTATTAACTCACAGGAAAGTGGTGGTATTTGCCGTGGATATAGTTTTTTAAATTGCGATTTTCGCAAAACTACTGCTTTTTCCCAATTTTCATCGTTAAATGTGTGAGATTTCCAGTTTCCTGAACTTTTCCTTTTATCTTCAATTTGAATAGGGCCTATTGCGAAAGAAAAAGATGGCGCATCATTATCGCAAGATTTTGATTCCATACATAACCATTCGGAATCAGGAGATATAAAAATTGTGTTGTTATTACAGAGCTCAATATTTCCCCATGCGGAAAATGACGGTTCAGCTTTTATATAATGAAAGGTATTTTCGCCAAAATGGCAAACGTCTACAGCAATAATATTTTTGCCCTCTTTCAGGTATTCAGAAATATCATATGTATCATATTCGAGAAATTCCGGGTATGCTCTTGCTGGTCCTGCCCCTATAAATTTTTCATTTATGAATAGGTGATAACGGGTAGATGCGGTAATATTCAGTATTGCAGATTTTATCTTTGTTGGAATTGATATCTTTTTTCTAAAAAATACGTGGGAAATACGTTTTATTTTAAAATTTTTTTTCCAGATGAATTTTTGATTGTAATAAATATTATGATGATTCATTCAGATTCAAGCTTAAGTTTCATAAGAGACAATAATTTAGAAAATATATCAGTATTTTCGTAGGAACCTGAAAATTCATTAGCTCCAATCCCTATCGCAAAAACCGGAACATCAGAAGCGGTATGATTTGGACTTGAAAACTCAAATCCCGATCGTAATGCGATTATTTTATTCAATGTTGAAGCTACAGGATTTTCTTTCCCATAAAGGCTTTTATTTTCTTTTCCACTAAGAAAATCTTCCCATGCTTTTTTCAGTTTATTAATTTCATCTTGGGTTAATTCAAATGAAATCTGACTTTTAAGGTATTCCAAAATATCTTCAAATTTCTTACTTTCTCTCTGGAAATCCTTCAGCGTTGAGCTGAGTTTTTCTGATGAAATCTTTTTAGAAATTATGAAAATAGGATTTTGTTGATTGCTTTTTTTCAATCCACCTGTTTCGTGATCCGCAGTAACAACTATCAATGTCCTTTCCGGGTATTTTTTATAGAAAGAATAAGCTTCTCTTACCGCATCATCAAAATGTAGTATCTCAGCTGCTGCAGATGATAAATCATTTGAATGGCATGCCCAATCAATTTTTCCTCCTTCAACCATAATAAAGAATTTTTTATCCTCTAAATTTTTAATTGCCGCACGAGTAAATTCTGAGAGTTTTATATCATCTTCTTCGTAGTCTAAAGCCCATGGGAGAGAAGCCCCTGACCTAAGCCTATGATTAAAAGCAAAAACTTTTTCATTTGACTGTATTTTATCAAGGAGTTCTCTTGTTCTTACGATTTTATATCCTTTCTCAATAGCAAGTTGAAGCCTGTCTTTTTCTCCTTCTTTTGCCTTTTGTCCTTGCAAACCTCCACCACCAAAAAATTCAAATTCGGATAAAGAGAGTTGCCTTGCTATTTCAGGATACTCATTGCGTCCCTTGCTTTTAGCGTAAAAACCTGCCGGTGTTGCGTGATCTAAACTTACACTTGTTAAAATTCCGATTTTCCACGAATTTCTGTGAGCAATCTGCGCAATTGACAATAATTCTTTTCCATCAGGCGTTATGCCTAAGATTCCATTATTTGTTTTTCTGCCACAGGCCATAGCTGTAGCTGCTGCTGCAGAATCAGTTATTGTTTGATTTGCGGATGAAGTTTTTTGCCAACCTTTTACTGGAAATTTAGTAAAGATAAGTCCTTCGCCATTTATTTTTTTCACTTCTTCAGCGGCAATAATCTGCATTTCTCCCATCCCATCTCCTATAAACAAGAATATGAAATCTGGACTTTGTGCCCCTGCGAAAATCGCAAAACAAAAGAAATAAAGTATAAAAGAAAAAGGGCTAAAATTTTTATTTCTCATAATTTTTCCTTTTTTTAAGTAATCAAACTGAATAAAATAAAAAATCATCAGATAGTAATTGCCTGCTGAAGGGGAAAAATTACATCAGTAATCCGCCATCAACATTTATTACCTGCCCTGTCACATAATCTGAATCTGAAGAACAAAGAAAATAAACCACAGATGCTACATCTTTTGGTGTACCTGCTCTTTGCATTGGAGTTACTTTCATAAAGGCATCAGTAGCTTGTTCAGAGAGATTCTTAGTCATATCTGTAAGTATATATCCTGGTGCGACTGCATTAACACATATATTTCTTGATGCTAATTCTTTTGCAGCTGTTTTTGTTAAGCCTATAACCCCTGCTTTTGAAGCGGAATAATTTGCCTGTCCTGGATTTCCCATTCTACCCACAACTGAAGAAATGTTTACTATCTTGCCGCTTCTTGCCTTCATCATTTGACGACATGCAGCTTTGATAAAGTTAAAAGTACCTTTCAGGTTAACGGCAATTACCTTGTCCCAATCTTCATCGCTCATTCTCATAATTAGAGTGTCGCGAGTAATGCCTGCATTATTAATCAGGATATCAAGAGAACCGAATTTTTCTACGGTTTCTTTGACGGCTTTTTCAGCATCCTCATAATTAACTACATTTGCTGCTATTGCTATTGCCTCGGAACCGAGTTGTTTTATTTCATCTGCTGTTGCTTGAGCGACCTCGAGGAGTACATCAACAATTGCGATTTTCGCGCCTTCAGACGCTAATCTCTCAGATATTGCTTTTCCTATTCCCCTTGCTCCGCCCGTTACAAGAGCAACTTTCCCCTGTAGCCTTTTTTCCATGTTTATATTCTCCTTTAATTTAATTTTGTTCTAAAAACACTTTAAAATCTTCCAGGCTTTTACTGGAATTTATATTGAAAGTTTTTAAATTCGGTTTGATTCTTTTTGCAAGACCGGTTAATACATTTCCAGGACCAAACTCGATGATTGTGTCCGCTCCTGTCTGACACAATTCGAGAACACATTTTTCCCAGAGAACAGTTCCCGAGACTTGTTTTGATAGATTTTCTCTTATTTCATCGGCAGACTGGACGAATTTGCCGACCACGTTCTGCGCCACAGGAATTTTTGGTGCGTTGAATGAAGTAGCCTCGAGAACATTTGCGAATTTCGCAGCCGCAGATTGCATCAAACGAGAATGATAAGCGCCTGCAACTTTCAGTGGGATAATTTTTTTTACCCCCATTGTTTTTAGTTTTTCTATGGCAATTGCAATTTTTGCGGAATCACCGCTGATTACGATTTGTCCCGGGCAATTCAGATTTGCCATATCAACATCAGTTTCAGAACACGCTTTTGCGACTAATTCGGCATCAGCCCCGAGAACACTTGCCATAGAACCTTTATTTTCAATACAAGCCTGATCCATTAATTCCCCTCTTCTGGCTACGAGTTTTAGTCCATCTTCAAAAGAAAATACTTCTGCGCTGTAAAGTGCGGCAAATTCGCCGAGACTAAGTCCGGCTACTCCAACCGGCAAAACAGATGGGAAAAGTGATTTAAAGGTTTCTAAGCATGCACAACTAACCGTGAAAATTGATGGTTGGCAATATACACTCTGTGTGAGTTTTTCTTCTGGGCCATTGAAACATAGTTCACTTACTCTCCAATTCAAAATTTCATCAGCTGTTTTAAAAATTTTTTTTGCAGTTTCATAGGAATCATAAATGTCCTTTCCCATTCCTACGTTTTGGGCACCTTGTCCAGAAAAAACAAAAGCAAATTTCATTATAATACCTTTTTTTATCTATTAAAACAGGGTAGGTAAAATACATTCATTTCAAAATTAAACAAGATTAATTTCAATTGCCTGCAGATATTGCAATAAGAGCTGGAGCGCCTAATTTATCATCTGCTACCGCCACAAAATCAATTGATTTAATTTTCTTATCAGGAAATAGATTTTTCCAGTACATTATCCATAAACTGGCTTTCTGAGAATTATTCTGTTTTCCGCTCCAGGCAAGAAATGCCGATTTTGAATCTTTTGGAGATTTTTCATCCCATATTCCTATCTGGTCGGGAAAATAAACTTTTACTTCATTTTTTGTTCCATCTTCATAATTAATAAAATATGAGAAAATATGGATTGATTTATTTTGCTTAGAATTACGCATCTTTTTTAATTCACTTCCCTCATTATAGGTGTGAAGAAAAGCCAATACTTTCGCTGTAGTATTTAATGGTATTCCCTTTATTTCTTTATCTTTTACATGAGAGCCCTCCCCTGCAAGAGTAAATACTGATGGGACAGGAGAAGTGGAAAGGTTGCTAATATGGAAATTTACATTACGAACTTTGATATTCCCCGAAGGAATAGAAGCTATATCTCCACCCTTAAACCATGAGGGTTTACCTTTCTGATCTCTGTAGGTGTTAAAGAATGAATCTGGTATAATGATTGGTGAGAATTCGAGAGACGATGACGTAGAAATATCATCTTTTTTAAATACGGCTCCCATGTTACTAAGGATTGTCTTCACAATGTTAGCTTTTTTATCGGCATTTTCAGGATTTTGCTCTGAATCAGGAATATATAATTGATTCAAAAATATCCCGCCTTTTTCGTTGTGATAAACCATTAATCCTCCAATATTTAATATTGAAGATGTTTTTTTAAGGTATTCTTCAGGTCTTTTTACTATTAGCCATAAATTATCTATTACAACAATGTTATGCTCCCCACGTTTAGCCCATTCAGCAATTTCAATAGTAATTTTCTTTGCTTTTTTAGTCGGTGTTATCTGAATATCTTCAGTTATTGGTTGTTCTCTGATTGGTATTACAGCCGTAAAGGGTTCTGGATCATCATCGAAATAAAGTTTTATCTTTGTTATTGGGTGATACAATTTTGAAGGACGTATACGAAATGCGATAATTTCTTCTTCTTTTGGTAAGTGGAGGGTAAATTTCGTTTTATGTCCTTTATCAATAATGGTAGTATAAGTGAAAACCCAATTATCATCGCTTGTAAAACCATTGACCATATTCAATGGTTCATGATCTTTTCCGGGGTGAGGCTCTGATTTTCCCATTTCAATGCCATCGGGGAATTTGCAGAATGGAGCAATATCCGTATGATCTACCACGTAAGTGAAAATATCACCTGCAGGCTCTTTTAATGCCATCCATCCATACATTTGTTTTCCTGTATCCATCACTACATCACGCAACGTAAGTCCAGAAGCCAATTTATCTGTAGGATAATTCAGAATGACTCTTTCCTGCAGGAACTTTCTGATTAGATGCTGATGTCCAATCAATTTATTAAAGCCTGGTAGAGATTCAGGTGTTATCCCCCATAGGACTAACCATCCACCATTTTTACAGAATGAATCTAATTTATTTTTTCTTGAGAGGAAGTCTGATATATTTTTATTATTGGCATCTGCGATGATTATTGCTGGTTTGTCAATTAAACTATCCGACAACGAGTTAATATATTCAAATTCAAGTCCAATTTTTTCGAGTACTTTTAATCTATTGTCATTTTCTGGTAATAAAACTAATGTTTTAAGACGAATGGGTGTATATGTTGCAGCATAATTTAGTAAATTTAGAAAGATTTGTTGAGCAACTGCTTCAGACGCAATTTTTGCAGAAATATCAAGTTGAGAGACTATCAATAAGCCATCATTAATCTGTGATTCAAAAAGCGCGGTACACGATAAACCTGTATCGCATTGCAAGAGGCTTTTCCCACCTTTTGTCCCTTTTTTATATGCATTTTTATAGAGAATATGATTATTTCCCCACGTAAAAAAGTCATCTTGAGTTAATCCATTAAATATTGGATGACTAATATCTTCCGAGAAACCTATTCTCCCACAAAAATTAGTTGATTCCATATCAGATCCGAGTGCTTGAGGAGATATAGGGATTTCCTGATCGAGAATTATAACTTTCTTAGACGATGCTGCGAGCTCTGTAAAAATCTTACTATCTTTCATTTCTGGCGTAATAGCATTTCCTCCTATAAGAATAATATTAGCTTTTTCTGGTATTGCATTGAGGTTTTTAAGGGGTTCACAAGGAATTTTTTTAGATTTTAGAAAATCAATTATCTGGCCGTTAGGATCATAAATCGATATTGCCACTTTTTCTAAACTCTGAGTGGGAATCTTTTCTGGGCATAAAATTCTAATTTTTTTCTCATCAGAGAAAACCTCTTTTCCGTTTCTGTAAGCTTTTAAATAAAATTTCCCTTCAGATGGTAGATCAAGAAGTGGGATTTTGAAATCTATATTAAATTCTACAGACTCTCCCGGTTGAAGATTAAATGTATTTCTTTTTGTTTCTATCTCCTTCCCTGCAATTTGTAATGAATATTCAGCATCAATTGGCGTTTTATCGCTCGTGTTATTAAAAAGCTTCAATGTCCTCGAAACTTTTTGCCCTGAACCGAAAGTCCAATTCCACTGTTTGCAAAACAGAGCTATAGGGCTCCAACTTTTCCAGTAAGTTCGACTGCTGTTACCGAGCCAGAAGTGAAAACTGCCATATTCGCACCAACGATAACCTTCTGAAAGCATTTTAGCCCAAAGCCCTCGTGCATCCATTGTTTCGCCGATTCCAATAAAGCACTTTTCACCGCCGATAGTTGCAAAATCTGCATTTGTATATCCTTCAGCAAAATAGATTTCACCAGCCATAATAGGCCTTCCTCTGACGATTGGCCATGCCCCTCTTTGTGGTCTTGATTTATCATACAAATGCTCTTTTGTATATGCTGCATCAGGAAAATCTCTCCATGAGGCATTCATAAATTCGATGTAATGTGCTCCATTTATAGGCAAGGATTCATCTCGCAGGCAATTACCTCCATCAATCATTGCTGGCCGTGTCGGGTCTAATCTCATAACATGTCTTACACCTTCGGCAACCTCAGGTTCACATTCTCTCCATTGACCTAAATTATTAACATTGATATATGTTATTTCATTTTCAACAGACCATATATATACGGAAGGGTGATTTCTTTCCTCTTTAATCCAGGCCGTCATTTGTTTTCTCCACGCATCCCAGAGTCTTTTTTTTGCTACTAAGTTGCCGGAAGGGTCTTTTTCTCTCAACCCTCCTCCATAATTAGCAAGTTGTCCATCAAAAGTTCCTGATGAACGAACAAGAATTCCTTTTTCATCAAAAAGGTTTAAAACCTGCCTTCTTGTGAGGTTACCCCATCCACCTTTCCTCCAATATCTGAACTGATTCATATTGCTTTTTTTCGAGAGCTCAATAAAATCTTGTGGAGAGTCGCCAATATTGCAATCAGCCCACATTTGCCATTTTACTCCATTAATTTTAAATTGTTCCCCGCTCCAATCTATGGTACGAAATCCAAATCTGGTATTTTTTGTATCTACTACTTTATCGTTTTTCATAAGTTTTGACTGTAAAAAATAGAGGAAAGGGTTATCAGGCCACCACCGTTTAGGATTAGTCCAATTTTCTTCTATAGTAAACGTTTTATTTTCACCTGCTTTCAGATCTACATCTACCTTTTTAAACGAAAGTTCGGGGGAAGAATTTTTTGAATCTTTGTATGGTATTACCTCATTAAGTAAAGAAATTTTTTGATCTTCATCTGTGGGGTTAAAAATCGTTATATCAATGGAAAGTTTGCCTTCTAATGGTTTTATGAATACATCAGAAATATATGGCTTTCCACAGACTACGATACTTACTGGTTCAAGTAACCCACTCCTACAATCTGATGCAAGAGGATAATCATGTTTTGCCGCAATTCCCTGATTACTTTCAAGAAATTCTAAAGGTAAATTCCAATACCTTCTATTCCCCAGGATTCTGGCAGAATCATCATCTTTTGGATTCAATGAATAGTACGCGTCTTTTACACAAAATATTAATTCATTTCTACCGCTTTTTACGAATTTTGTTAAATCCATTTGCCACGCTGTATGAAATGTATCTGTCCAGCCCACGAATTTCCCATTTAAAAAAACGGAGATAATGAAGTTTGACCTTTGAACATCAAGAAATACCCCCTTCTCTTCTATTCCATCAGGAAAGTCAAGGATACATTTTAACAAATAGCGATGAGCAAAAATCTGTTCCGGCATTTGTTCCTCTCGTGATAAAGGAGATTTATACGCAAGCCAACGGAATTTTGTGAGGTCAGGTAGTTTTAGCATAGGTTTCAGGCGTTCTTCTTCTTTTATAGGAAATTCTGTTTCTTCATATGGAGTATAAAGCCAAAATCCATTAAGTTCGGTCCAAGCTCTTCCATCTTCAGCACAATTTAGATTAACTCTAAATACATTTTTTTCTGCGCTAATATCTTTTTCATTTTTATAATCCTCATCCGGTTTAAATTTTCCAAATGGAATGAACCCCCCTTTTTTTGAGATACAAACGCAATCAAGCATATGAAGAATTCTTTCAGTTTTTAACTTTCCATTCTCGTTCTTTTGTTCGGCCTTGTGTAGAAAAGATATTGTATGTTTCCCTCTTTTAAAATTGCACAGAGAAACCTTCAGCCAAGCAAGTTCATTCCATGTCTGGATAGGTTGTATATTTATTGTTGCCTCGTCAGGAGATACAAGAATCCATTCATTACTATCAATTTGCCAATAAAATTTACTGCGCACAAACTCATATCCTATTCTGATCCATATTTCATATTCTCCATCCTCTTCTATTTCAAACTCTTTTGAGAAGAGTAACCCTTTCTCAGAAAGATATTTTTCTACATCTGCAGAACTTAAGTTAATGTGAAGCACCTTTCCTGCGCTCATAACTGAAGCATTTCCCCATCCTTCTATTTTATATCCATTGGAACCTCCAGGCAGATTTTCAACACCTCCCTCTTTCTTCAAAGAATAGATGGCTTTGAAATCTTCACCTTCTATCCATATGTAATTTGCCGAGAAAACATTCAGAGAATATGAAAGTGAAAAGATTACAATCTTTACGAAAAAAAGATTCAGTAGAAATTTATTTTTCCTCATAAAGCTCCCCCCTTTTTTTACTAATTATTAAGTAATTTTACAGTGAAAAGTCCTTATATCAAATAGAGAAGTTATTTAAATTTTTGGAACGGTTTTATTAGTCATCTGCATTTATTTTGATTAAGGAACGTTTTAAGTCTGAGCATATTATTAATGTTGATTTTAGAATCCACTTTTTTTAAAAATATGCGACTTGATTTCACAATCCCATACAAAGGACTTCGATAATATGCTATGCGATCCTTTTTTAAGATAAATAATTTCAGGATTTGAAATTTCTTGTGAATCAAGGGTCACTTTACCTTCCCCATTCCACTCAATTGTAAAATATCCTGAATAGGGTAACTCCAGAGTATGCTCTGTCCCTGGACGTAAACGTTTAATAACTCTGCCAAAAATATACAATTTATCAATATCGCTTTTTATGTAGTTATTACTTATGAACGCCTTAATCCGTTCAGGCATTATAGCTATCCTATAATCATAAATTATTGGAGGATAGAAATGTGATTCCAATGAATCAATTATTTGATCTGAATATTTTTCATGGTCCAACATAAGCAAAAGTTCAGAATGCATCCAACCATAATATGAAATTTGCGGACGGAAGAAGACTATGCCTCGCCCATCAAAAAAACTCAACGTCGACGGTGTATTATCAATCTTTTTATAAAATCGTATGTCATCAGCATTATTTTCTTTTAAATTCTCTGAGAGAGAATAAACAGAAGCTCCGAAGAGTAGAAATGGTAAAAATAAAATTTTGCCAAATTTTATTTTCCTGGCAAGAAATATGAGATTTGAAAAAAAGAAACTCGATGCAACAGATAAAATAATTATTAGGGGCAAAAACGATTGTCGGTATGGTACCGGAATAAGTAAAACTTGTAAAACGCCACCTAAAAGAAGAAAGAAAAGAAGCAGAGCAATTCTCCGGTATCTTTCCACTGTGAGATTCGCAAATGTAGCAAAAATTCCACTTACAACCAATATCGGAGAAGAGATAAATAATTCCCTAAAGTATCCGGAAGATGAGAATTTATATTTCCAATTTAGATTCATGAGTATCACCAGTTCAAAAGCCTCCTTCAGACCTCCGAGTAAAAAAAAGACAAAAAAGTAAATTATTATTGAAAGAATAAAAAGAAAAAGAACTATAATGCCTTTACGAAAACCACAGAGAAAAAAATACGCTCCAATAAAAAAAAGCGAAATTATTACATATTTCTGACTAAATAGAGTTGTAAGAGAAATCAAGATCCCAAAAAGTAAAGAATCATTATTTTTATTCGTTTTTGAAATGTACCTTAATAAGAGATAAAATGCCATTGAAAGTGTAAAAATTGCAGCTGTTTCCGGACGAAATTCTGTCATTTTAATAACAAAAAAAGGACAGAGAACGAGCAATATCACAGAAGATAAAGCTGGGACGATTCCTGTAATTTTTTTTATCCCCCAATAAATTATAACAATAGAAGCGAGGGCGAGAAAAAAACAGATAAAACGAAAGAAAAAAATCATTTGCCATCTTTGCAAAAAACAAAAGAAAGAAGCAATAAAATGATAAAGCATAAAATGATGCTCGAAGAAGTCAAGATAAGGAATTTTCCCATTATGCATCGCAAATACTGCCTGTAAATGCTGAAATTCATCATCATCAAAAGAATGAAATAAGACCGAATATATCCAAAAAGAAAACGTTAAAAGTGATAGAGAAATAATTAAAAGTTTCAATCTTTTTACTTTTTTTAATTGCTTTGTCTTTCTCTTTTGTATAATTGGATTTTGAGGATAATTCATCTTAAAAATTGATTGTTGTAATATTGGCACTTTGTATATTAGCGCTCAGCATAGTTTCTTTTCCTTTAGAAAGGATTTTAAATTTATAATTTCCTTCTGAGAGAGGTATAATTAGACCTGGATTGTTATAAATAGGTATTTTCATCCAGTCAAAAACAGCATAGGCACATATATCATTTTTCTCCGAAGTATTCGGATTCAGAAACAGAACTCCAGGAGACTCGTCTTCAGTTGTACCAAAATGAACTGAATTACAATAAATCTGATTATTATTCTGATCTATAAGTTCTGCCCATAACGAGAAAAATCCTCTCGCATCTTCAGGGATATCCCAATTTACCTTACCAACCTCCTCTGAACGAGAAAGAAAAGAATTAACAGGAATTGCACCTTCTGATAAAATTTGTTGATTTTTAAGTATTATCCATCTCACCTTTAGTCCCGAAGGAATTTGCACCTTATTTGGATTAAATATGTAGAGCTTAGCAGAAAATGTTCCACCAGATTCACATGACGAATCATCTTCACAAATAAAAAGTCTTATATTTCCTGTCATTAGATTTTTAGTAGTATAAGCAACAAGTTTTGGCCGACGCTCTATATCAAAAATTCCATGATTGCATATTGAACCTCCACTTTGATAAAAGTCGGTCCATGTCCATATTGAAATACCACAAACTACTTCCGAAGATACAGCACAATATTGAAATCCAAATCGAAGATTTTTATCTGCGTAAAATTCATTATCCCTTTGGTCAGTCTTATAATTTGAATTGAACCTTCCGCGCCATGCCTTTCCTCCGAGCTCTGATATCCATAGTGGGATATTTGCCTTCTCAGAATATTTCAGGTTTTCAGTAAGTCCTCGCCTCAAACCATCATAAATTCTTTTTGAGTGATACAGACCATAGTGCAGATTTCTGCCAGCAAAAGGCAAATATGCGTAAATTTCAGGATGATAATTTGAATCTACTACCGCCGTTGCTATTCTTGAAGAATCCGTTTCCACAAGAAAAGCAATAGCGCGTTTATTGAATTCATGAGCTCCTCCCATTTCATTAGACGCTGACCAGGAGATAATAGAGGTAAAGTTCCCATAAAATTTAAGCATCTCAACTAATTGTGGTCTTCCCCATTCCTCCCAACAAGTTTGGCTCCCAGCCCACGTACGGTCGAGCTGCCAAGCAGGTAACTCGACAAAAGCCAATAAACCAATTTTATCACACAATAAATAGGTTCTCGGATGATGAGGATAATGCCCTGTTCTGATATGATTTGCACCAAATTCCTTTATTTTACGGATTTCATTTTCCAGAAAATCAGGAGGAATAATAGGACCACTACTTTTAATATCCTCGTGCAAACCAAATCCTTGTAGCCAATACTCCTTACCGTTGAGAAAGAATTTTTCCCCATTTATGCGAATTTCGCGAATTCCCAATGGCATTGAGATAAGTATCTTCTCTTTCGAATGAAAATTGAGCTTATACATAAAAGGATCTTCTGGGGACCATAAATGAGGAGAATCCACTGATAATTCTTCATTAAATTCTGCATCTTCATCATTTATGGAAACAAGCGTTAACTCTTTTGAAACAATTACTTTCTCCTCTAAGCTAATACTTGCGAAAATCGCATTTTTATTTTTTTGTTCAAATTTTTTTAATTTACCCTTTATTTTCAAAATCGCCCGATTTTTATCTTCTAAAAACGTTTGTACTTTAAGGTCTTCAATCCTTGATTCAGGTTGTGAGATTAAAAAAACTTCTCTACAAATTCCTCCGTAAGTATTCCAACCATGCTTTAAGGATGGAATTGTTTGATTAGAAAGTCTATTGTCAACTCTAAGGACAATTTCAAATGTTTTCGAGGTATCCGTTATATCAGAAGGTATTTTAACGAAAAATGGGGTAAAACCACCATTATGACTGAGCATAAATTTCCCATTGATCCAAATATCAGTAGAATACATCACAGAAAGAAATAGAAGAGAGATTTCACCACTCCATTTATCTGGTATTTGAACCTTCTTATAAAACCACCCTACACCTATAGGAGTTTTGGGTGAAAAATTAATGGAATCCATATTCCATACGCGTGGAAGAGTGACCTTTTCCCAGCCATTTCGAGGGTAATTATCTTTCCACCATTCAGAATTTAACCCTTCATCATTTTTATCCCATTTAAACAGCCAATCTTCTTTCAATTCCAAAAATTGCTCTAACTGAATATCGTAAAATGGAAATTCTTCGGAAAACACAAGAAAAGAATAAATTTCTAAAAAAAATAAAAGAACAAAAAGAATGAAAAACGATATTTTTTCTAATACTCTCATTACTAAGACAATTGCATTGTTTTATTTAACAAATGACTGAATAAAGAACTGTTCCCTTTTAAAAAATGAATGGGAAACTCCTTAACAATATATGCTAAATTTATAGTTTTCAAGACAAGCTCTATTCGAATGGCAATGATATAAAGCAGAACATATGAGCATAATATAGGATTTCATCTATTTTAGATTTCCTCATCTTTTTATATTTGTTTTTTTATATTATTTTATTATGTTATTGTGCTAAGTTAAGATTAATTCTCTCTTAAAAGCAGGAAATAAATGAATTACAATTCTTTTCTTATCCCGATAGCGATAGGTCTTGCAGGTTTTGTAGGAACTCTTTTTCGTTATGGTTTGAGCCTGGCATATCAAAAATATTCTCTTACGTTACCTATAGGAACGTTATTTGCAAATATAGCAGGTTGTTTCATTATAGGATTTATTTCTGCAATTGCAGAACAGGGAGAAATACTTTCTCCTGAAATGCGCATTATCCTTGCTACGGGGTTTTGTGGTGGTTTTACGACAATGTCTTCTATGATATATGAAACTACACAGTTTTTAAGAGATGGAGAACTTTTTTATGCGTCTCTTTATTTCTCATTAACAATAACTTTATCTTTTTTCGCATTCATATTAGGTTTCATAATAGTAAAACTAATATTTAAACCAATAGAAGTATAGGTAGTACATGCAAATAAATTCAAATGCAAAACTTTTAAGAATCTTTATAGGAGAATCGGATAAAATAAGACACAAAGCTCTTTATGAAGTAATTGTTTGCGAAGCACGAAAGCACTGTCTTGCAGGTGCAACAGCGTGGAAAGGAATAATTGGTTTTGGAGCAAATAGTCGTATAAGAACATCAAAAATTCTCGATCTCTCAAATGATCTTCCAATCATTATAGAAATTTCCGATGAAGAGAGCAAGATAAATTCATTTCTCCCGATTCTGGACAGTTTATTTGAAGAGGCTAAATGTGGTGGGCTCATAACTTTAGAAAATATTTCTATTATAAAATATGTTCATAACAAGTGATTAATGGTAGTAACAATCCCAAAGTATCTTACAGATGAGAAAGAAGTATTTTCAAGCCTACTAATATAAGTATTATCCCACCTGCTGTCTCTATCTTTCCTTCCAAAAAATGGCCGATCTTTTCTCCTAAAAAAACGCCACAAAAACAAACTAAAAATGTAACAATCCCAATTATCATAGCAGAAAATATTATATTGTCTCCAATTAAAGAAATTGAAAAACCTGTTGCCATAGCATCTATACTGGTTCCAATGGAAAGTATAATAAGCGTTTTATAGGATAATACTCCACCTTCTTTCTTTTCCTCTTTTTCAATAAAATGCGCTTCATATATCATTTTAAGCCCTATTATCAAAAGAATTAGAAAAGCTACCCAATGATCCCAATCTGATATTAAATTTTTAAACTTAATTCCAATCCCAGCACCGATAATAGGCATGATTGCCTGAAAAAAACCAAAAGCAGTAGCAATTCTAAGAGCCTCAAAAAATCTATCTTTCTTAAGAGATGCACCAGTTGCGATAGAAACAGCAAATGCATCCATAGAGAGAGCAAGCCCAATCATAATAATTCCAGTAATTACCACAAGACATCTTCCTTTACTTTGTTCAGAAGTTCTTCTTTAGTTAAATCAGGATCCTCAAGTTGTTTATCATACAATTCTCTAAGAATTTTTTTAAAATCAGGCCCCGGTTTCAAGCCAAGTTGAATAAGATCATCACCATTTATGAGGGGCCTGGGCATCTCCGGTTGCACACAAAATTCAGCGAATTTGTCAAGAAGAAAAACAAATGATTGCATTTTCTTATGACTTGATATACAATCAATCCTATTCAACTCAAGGTGATAAAAAAAATCTTTATCACAAAGAAACCGGGATAATTTTGCCTTACGCATATCTGAAACTGCAGAAATACGCATATGTCCAGCAACAATTTTAGAAACTGTTTTTATAGTATTTAAAGGTATTCTCAAATCTTTCATTATTTTCTCCGCAAGTTTTGCTCCCTCATCTTCATGTCCGTAAAAGTGAGTCCTTCCATCATCTCCTTTTAAATATGTCATAGGTTTTCCGCAATCGTGAAACAAAACAGAAAGGGCTAATTCAACAGAAGGTGATACCATATGAGATAACATTAACAAAGTATGTTCCATAACGTCTCCCTCTGGGTGAAAGATTTCATCCTGTTCCGTATTTCTCATTTCAGATAATTGTGAAATTATAACATTTAATACTTTTGTTTTTTCCATTTTTCTAAAGGCATCTGATGGATTAAATCCCAGGAGCATTTTTAGGAGTTCGTCACGGATTCTTTCAGCAGATATTTTTCTTAAATTTTCTGAATTTTTTATCATTGCCGCTTCGGTATTTTTTTCTATTTCAAAACCATATTCTGAGGAAAAACGAATCGCCCGGAGTATTCTCAAATAATCTTCTGAAAACCTCTTATCAGGATCTCCTACTGTTCTTATCACCCCCTTTGATAAGTCTTCCAATCCCCTCTGATAATCAATTATTTCACGGCTATCAGGAGAGAAAAACATGGAATTAATGGTAAAATCCCTCCTCATGGAGTCTATTTTTGCATCTTTTGTATATGCAACAAAATCAGGATGTCTTCCATCAGAATATCCCTTCTCTTCTCTAAATGTTGCAATTTCAAATATAAAATCATCTCTTTTTAGATTTAGCACACCAAATGCTTTACCAGTTTCAAAGACTGTCGGGAATATTTCTTTTACTTCATCCGGCCTGGCATCTGTTGCTATATCTATATCTTTTATTGGCCTACCAAGTAACCAATCCCTTGTAAACCCTCCTGCAAAATATGCCTTAAATCCGTTTTTCGTAAGTTCGGCTACAATCCCCGCTGCAACCTTATATAAAAGATTTCTTTCTATGCCCTTTTTCATTTATATTCTTTGGAAAAATCGTTTTCAGGATATATAATTATTATTTAACTTAATTGATAATTTTATTTTTACTAACCATTAATTAGTAGCAAAAATATTTATAAAATTTTAAAATACTATAACTTAAAAATGCATCTTCTCAAAAATATCACTAAACTATTTCTATTTTGTCTCTTTCAGGTTCTTATAATTCCTCATGTTTTTTCTCAGGTAGAACCTCAAGATAATGATATAGAAAGAATAAAATTACTTGCTGCTAAAGCTATCAAAGATATGCAGTTAGATACGGCAATTAAGTATCAAAGGGAACTGCTTAAACTTTATAAAGACCCCTCTGAAAAAATAAAAGCCTGGTTAATATTAATATCTCTTCTTATTGATAACGATTCAATAGATGAGGCAAAAGATGAACTGAAGACTTTTGAAGGAGAATTTAAAGCTCAAATTTTTGCTGATCTCGATACAAAAGCTAACTTTATCTATCTCAAGTCAATAGTGGAATTATCAGAAGGAAATATCACCAATACAATCGAAGAATTAAAAAATATCGCAGATTCAACATCATTGTCCAATAAGGAACTCAGTTGCAGAATTTTACTTTCTCTCTCTCTGAGTTATATATCTACTGAAAATTGGAATGAGGCAGAAAAATATATAAAAAGAATTGAAACAGAGAAGACAGATCAAGAATGGAATGAAATCGCTGAAGCACTAATTTTCGTTGTCTCTGAATTGTCTGGAAAAAAAATCCAACAAATACCCTACCTGGATAAAGAACAAGATAGTTTTTCTAATATCATACATTTTTTCTCATCAGGCCAAAAGGAAAAAGCATTAGAGTCCTACAAAAAAATTGATATTCAGAAAGAATGCAGAAAAAAATCATTTGAATACCAAGTATGGGCTTTATGTATTCATGCCCTTCATGATAAGGATATCAACTCTGCATCAATGTTTATTAACGATGCTGATAAGTATATAAGAAAAGGTGCACTCAAACTTAACTTTGATATTATAAAAGCTGATATAGAATATAACATTGGAAAAAAAGATGAGGCAATAAAGACATATAAAGAACTTATTGAAAAGTATTACAACTTGCCCATTTCTAAAGAGCTTATATTAAAATATATTACTGGACTCATTGAAACTGGAAAAAACAAAATAGCCTTTGAAGAATATAAAAGAAAAATCATTTCTTTTGATGATAACAATCGTATCATATTATCAGCTGAAATCGCAATGTCTTTCATAAATGCTGGTGACTTTGAACCTGTAGATTTTATTATTTCCCTAATATCTGAAAATAAATCTCCTCTTGCCACTGAAACAGCTACATTCTTACATGCAAAACTCCTCTTCGCCAAAAAAAAATATGAAGAATCTGCAAAATTATTCGGAGAAATACTCCAGAAAAAAGGAAAATATTTCGATGATGCTCTACTGTGGCAAATAAAAGCACTTTATAATGCCGGGAATTATACCGAACTAAATTCTTCAATAGATAGATTTAATAAAGAAATAGCTAATTCGAAAAACCTTCAGGAAATATTATTTTATCAGGCACTATCATTAAAAAATGAAGAAAAATATGAAAAAGCAGAAACAGCCTTTAAAGATTTTATAGAAAAATACCCTAATAGTCCATTTACGCCTAATTCTATAATGGAACTTGCAGATATTTTTTTCAAAAAACAAGATTATTCATCCGCAGAAAACTTTTATCTTACTCTCTCAAAAAAATACCCGGACAACCACCTCTCTCTTTCTGCTAATTATAAAGGAATATATTCTCAAATATTACAAGGAAAATTCATTGAAGCGGAAAAAAATATTCTTGAATTTTATGAAAAATATAAAAGTTCTAAAGAAGCCGGATTTGCTCTTTTATGGCTCGCAGACTTTAAATCAGCTAATAATGAAAAAGATAAAGCAGAAAAAGTATATCTAAAAATAAAAGATGATTTCTCCGCTTTCCCTGAAATAGCCTCAGATGCAATGTTTGAAGCTGCGAAAATCGCACTATCTGTCTCCGATACACAAAGAGCATTCTTTATGCTTGATGAACTCTCTGAAAAATACCCTGATACAGATGCCTGTTTTGAAGGATACTTTCTAAGAGGTGATAAGCTCAGTGAAATTGGCGAATATGAGAAAGCAATACCATTCTTTATGAAAATAATCATGAAAAAACCTGATTCTCTCCTGGCTATATCTTCTTATGGCAGATTAGGCGATATGTATTTTGCTCTCAGTAATAAAGATAATCAGAATCTCATAAAAGCATGTGAATTCTATGAAAAAATAGTGGAAAATAAAAAAGCTCCAATCACAACAATAGAACAGGCTTTATTTAAACTCGGTAAATGTGAAGAAAAAATGGGAGACCTGGGCGCTGCAGTAAAAAATTATAGAGAAGTTTTAACTCTGTTTTATGTGGATCAAAAGAGAGGTATCAAAAGAGCCCCCTTATGGGCTGTAAAAGCTGCTGTTAACGCCATAAAAATCTACCTTGAGAAAAATGACTTTTACTCGATTCTTGAGGCAGAAAAGCTTTATAATGAATATTATAACCTGGCACCAGAACAAATACAACAAATGAAAGCAAATATAAATGCAGCAAAAGAAAAACTCAAAAAAAAGGAGTAATTGAAAAATATGATTATCAAAGATATTATTTTCATAGGCGGCCCAATTATGTGGATAATTGCATTTTGTAGTGTTATAGCTGTTTTCGTCTTTATCGAAAAACTTTTTTATCTTCATAGAATTCAAATCAATGCAGGAGAACTAATCAAGGGTCTTATAAACGTAATAAAAAAAGGCAATATAGTTGAGGCTATAAGCATTTGTGAGGACACGCCAGGCCCAATAGCTCATATATTAAAAACAGCTATCTTGAGCATTGAAAATGAAGATACTGATATTTCTCAGACTGTTCAAGATGCAGCCTTGGAAGAAATTCCACGCCTTGAAGCAAGAATGAATATTCTCGCGACAATAGCTTATATAACACCACTGTTAGGTCTCCTAGGAACCGTCCTGGGAATGATTGGTGTGTTTAATACAATTAATAACCTCGGTGCCTTCGTCAATGCAAAAGATCTCGCAAAAAATATTGGTGAAGCTCTATATACAACAGCCGGCGGACTCTGTGTTGCAATACCCTGCTACGTAGCCTATAACTACCTGGTATCAAGAATCGAAAATATTACTATTGAAATGGAAAAAGCCGCATCAGAAATGATATCTTTTCTAAGAGAAAATAAAAAGTCAATAAAGTTAAATAATCAATGAATTCATTCAGAACAAAATTATCCATAATAAAAGGAAAACCCGATCTCACACCAATGATAGATGTTGTATTTTTACTTCTTCTTTTCTTCATGCTTTCAAGCTCATTTGTTCAGATAACTGGCATCGAAATCAAACTACCAGAAGCCGTCAGTCCAGAAGAAACAAAAGCAGAAAAAATTGTAATTACCATAGAAAAGAATGGATCGTATCTGTTTAATGATGAAAGATATAACTGGGATCAAATAAAAATACAATTAGGAAATTATACAGCAAAATGGCAGGTAAAAACAGTGATAATAATTGCTGATAAAAGCATAGAATATGGGGAAATTATTAAACTTATGTCATTAGCTCAACATTTAAAATTAGATGTAATAGCCGCTGTTAGCCCGGAGAAAATACCAGATGATACAACAAATAAAAATTAAATATTACGATACTTCTAAGTTCAGATTCATTCTCAGTCTGATAGTTACTATAGTCTTACACTCTTTTTTACTATTTTTCTCCCGGAGAAATCCATTAGTACAAGAACAACCTAAATCTAAATCAAATAATTACATAATTTCACCAATAACATTAACAAAAACAGCTTCTCTAACATCAACAATAAAGTATAAAAGTTCATCTTATATTCTGACTCCAGACATAAAAAATGGCTTTTCAGCATTTGCATTTGCCCCTCAAAAACGTTTCCAATTTCATCAAAATGAGAATCTCCTCCAGGAAGAAAATATAAGAAAGCAAAATAATCCATCTTCTCAAAAGGAATGCCTCGCAAAACTTACAGCCAACCAATTCTTGTCATCTCTTGCATTTATGACTGAATTTCGGAATTCAGATATCCCTGCAGAAATAAATTCCGAATCAATTAAATATCCTATAGTATTTGACGGCTACGGAAACAAGTATGATGACTTATCAGAGCTTATAAAAGAACTAAAACCTCATGAAAAAAAAATGCATCCTACCAAAATTTTATTAAAAAAAAGAAGCCCAAATGCCTTACCTATTTTTGAAATAGTTACAAGTTCTTCAAATCAAGAACTTGATTTTAAAGTAGCCTTAATACTGTCTCAAGCTATCTTTCTAAAAATGAAAAACTTTCCAAAAATAGAAACAACAATTATAGTAAATTGGGGAGAATAAATATGATTCAGATATCTGCACAAGATTTTTTTATTCTTTATATAGTTTTCTGTCTATTATCTATTCTTTTGCTCTGGATAAGAGAATTGATTAGGCTTAAATCATATCAATGGTATATTTCCTCTCCTTCCATTTGCATCTGTAGTAAATGTCATAGGGGATTCCTTGTAAAAGCAGGAGAAAAACTTGCAAATTGCCCACGATGTAATGATATCTGTGTCATAAAAAGAAAATAAAGGAAAAAATATGAAAGAAAAAGAACTTATAACAATTCTTGATTTCGGTTCACAATACAGCCAGCTAATAGCAAGAAGAATACGTGAATGCGGGGTCTTTAGCCAGCTACTTCACTACAATACAACAGCGGAAGAAATAAAGAGACTATCTCCAATAGGTATAATCCTTAGCGGAGGTCCAGCCAGTGTATATTCCAAAAATGCTCCATGTTGTGATAAAAATATATTTAAACTGGGAATCCCAATTCTTGGAATTTGTTATGGATTTCAATTAATCGTTCATTTACTCGGAGGAAAAGTAGAGCGTTCAAAATCCAGAGAATACGGCAGAACTGAATTAACGGCTGATACAAATAATTTGTTTTTTCATGGCCTACCAACAAAAAATATTGTATGGATGAGTCACGGTGATAAGGTTCTCTCTCTCCCCCAAAATTTTAAATCTATTGCAACTACAAATAATACGGAATTCGCGGCCGCCGAAAATTCCAACTTAAAAATTATTGGCATCCAGTTTCACCCTGAAGTCGTACATACACCAAATGGAATAGATATGCTCAGAAATTTTTGTATCAAAATCTGTGCAGCCTCGGCTAACTGGACAATGACTTCATTTATAGAAAAATCGTTAAAAGAAATAAAAGAAAAAGTTGAAGATAAAAATGTAATTCTTGGACTTAGTGGTGGAGTTGATTCCTCCGTTGCAGCCGTTTTAATACATAAGGCAATAGGAAATCAACTTAAGCCAATTTTTGTTAATAACGGACTCCTGAGAAAAAACGAAGAAAAAAGAGTTATTGAATTATTCTCAAAAAATATGCAAATGCCCCTCAGGTACGTAAACGCCACAAATTTATTCCTCAAAAAATTAAAAGGCGTCTCATCTCCGGAGAAAAAAAGAAAAATTATTGGCAGAGAATTTGTAAATATATTCAATAAAGAAGCAAAAAAAATAAAAAATGCTGGCTTCCTTGCCCAGGGAACTACATACCCAGATGTAATTGAAAGCATTCCAATAGCAGGTAATCCAAGCGCAATGATAAAAAGCCATCACAACGTTGGAGGATTACCAAAAAAAATGAAGTTAAAACTCCTTGAGCCTCTAGCGAAACTTTTCAAAGATGAAGTAAGAGAAGTAGGCAAACAACTTGGACTTCCAGATGAAATAATATTACGCCAGCCTTTCCCTGGACCAGGACTTGGAGTGAGAATTATCGGTGAAATAAAAAAAGAATACCTCGAAATACTTAAAAATGCCGATAGTATAGTAGTAGAAGAAATGAAAAAAGCAGACCTCTACTATAAAACATGGCAAACTTTTGCCGTACTCCTACCAATAAAAACAGTAGGCGTAATGGGTGATGAAAGAACTTATGACAATGTAGTAGCATTACGCGCAGTAGACAGTATAGATGGAATGACCGCAGATTGGGTAAGACTTCCATATGAACTCCTTGCGAAAATCGCAAATAGAATAATCAACGAAGTAGACGGCGTAAATAGAGTAGTATATGACATTACCTCAAAACCTCCAGGCACTATAGAATGGGAATAATTGATAAAAAAATATATAAATTTTTTATTATATATTTGAAATATTATATTATTGTGATAAGCTAACACCAAAAACAGGAGAAAAAATATGAAAGTTGTTATTGTTGGAGGTGTAGCTGGGGGCATGTCATGTGCAGCTCGTTTAAGGAGACTTGATGAAAAAGCAAAAATAGTCGTAATAGAAAAAAGTGGTTATGTGTCTTTTGCTAATTGCGGTCTTCCATATCATATAGGGGGAGAAATACCCTCTCGCGATTCTCTATTACTACAAACACCCTCATCACTTTCTGAACTCCTTAACATTGAGGTAAGGATACATTCAGAAGCAGTAGAAATCGACAGAAATAATAAAATTATAAAGATAAAAGATCTTAATACTGGGAAAGAGTATTCCGAAACCTATGATAAACTAGTCCTATCTCCTGGAGCCAGCCCTATAAAACCTCCCATTCCAGGAATAGATCATAAAAAAGTAATGTTCCTTCGAAATATAGAAGACATGGATAGGATAAAAAAAGCAATTGATGAAGAAAGTCCGAATAATGCCCTCATCATAGGAGCCGGATATATCGGCATAGAAATGGCTGAAAATCTAAGAAAGCGTTCTTTAAACGTCCACGTAGTAGAGTTACTCGACCAGATACTTCCACCTTTTGATAAAGAAATGGCTCGTGATATACAAAATCATCTTGAAGCAAACGGTGTAAAATTACATCTTGGGGTTGCCGTTTCAGCAATTCGCGAAAATAACAACGAACTCATAGTGGAACTTCAAAATACTGAATTCATAAAAACAGATATAGTCATCGTCGCAACCGGCGTGAAACCAGAAACAACCTTAGCAATATCCGCAGGAATAAAGACAAATCAGCTTGGAGCAATAATCGTATCTCCTCAAATGCAAACAAATGACCCTGACATTTATGCCGTAGGAGATGCAATAGAGGTAATAGATCCAGTCTCAAAGACTCCCTCTCAAATTCCACTCGCTGGTCCAGCAAATAGACAGGGAAGAATTGCAGCAGATAATATTTGTAATTTAAACAGCTTCTATAAAGGTACTTTTGGCACTGCAATACTAAAAATATTCGAAATGTCTGCAGGATGCGTTGGACTATCTGAAAAAAAAGCAAAAAAACTAAACATAGAATACCATAAAGTCTATCTTCATCCATCAAATCATGCAGGATATTATCCAGGAGCAACTCCAATCCATTTAAAACTAATATTCTCCAAAAATGATGCCAAAATTTTAGGGGCCCAGGCCGTTGGTTTCAATGGAGTAGACAAGAGAATAGATGTGCTTGCAACTGCAATGAAAGCAGAAATGACCGTTTTTGACCTCGAAGAACTTGAACTTTCATATGCCCCACCTTATGGTTCAGCGAAAGACGCAATAAATATGGCCGGCTTCGTAGCTGCTAACTACTTGAGAGGTGATGTAGATTATTGGTATCCAGAAGATTATCCGCTTAAAACTGAAAACGGCATAATAATTGATGTCCGACCTGCTGAAATGTTTAATTTATGGCATATACCAAATGCTCAAAATATACCTATTTCTGAATTACGTTCAAGGCTGTCTGAAATTCCAAAAGATAAAAATATTTTCCTATATTGCAGGGTTGGTTTTACAAGTTACCTTGCCTACAGAATATTAAAACAAAATAATTTTGGAGAAAATGGAGTAAAACTCAAAACACTTTCCGGCGGAATAATGACTTTTTGTTGCTTTCATGGACATAAAATTTGTTCTCACATGAGAAAAGTTACATATGAACCATATTCAAAAATAGAAGAAAATAATGAAAAGTTCATACCTGAAAATTTAGAACATTTAACAAAAATTTCCCTGGACCTCAGAGGATTACAATGCCCAGGACCAATTACAAAAATAAAAGAAGCTATTTCCAATGCAAAAGACGGCACAATCATAGAAGCCGTATCAAGCGATCCGGGCTTCTCCTGCGATATAAAAGCTTGGGCAGAAACAAATTCATGTGAATTATTGTCCATTGAAGAAAAAGCTTCAAATATCAAGGTCACATTAAAAAAAAAGATAAAAATAGATAACGCACTTCATCACAATAGAAATTCCATAACAATGATTGTTTTTTCTGGCGACCTTGATAAAGTTCTTGCGGCATTTGTAATCGCAAATGGAGCAATAGCAATGGGGAAAAAAGTGTCTATGTTTTTCACTTTCTGGGGGTTAAATGCATTAAGAAAAAACGCTCCCCAGAAAACAGGCAAACCATTAATAGATTTTATATTTGGAGAGATGATGCCAAAAGGCCCACAAAATCTTAAATTGTCAAAAATGAATATGCTTGGTATTGGTACTGCAATGATGAAAAATGTAATGAAAAATAAAAACGTTTCAGATCTTCAAACCCTTATAGATAATGCTATAAAGGGAGGTGTAGAAATTATAGCATGTTCAATGTCAATGGATGTAATGGGACTAAACAAAGATGAATTAATAGACGGAATAAGCATTGGTGGCGTTGCAACTTTTCTGAGTGAATCAAATAGCTCTTCAGCAACACTATTTATATAAGATAGTTCTATTCGAGTAAGAATGAAAAAACAAAAATATAATCTGCTAAATATAGGATATTACAAAGCTCCAAGAAATGCAAAAATCAATCCAAGAGTAATACCAGAAGCTATAGAATACATTGAGTTAATAACTGGAGGATATGTCTATTTCCAACCACAGGGATACAAAACAGAAATTAAATTTGGCTGCGGAACAATGTTCTGGCATATTCATGGTGACTATACTGTTTACAAAGCCGACAAAGAAGAACCATATGAATGTCTATGCATAACATTCAACTCTCACAAAAATAAAAAAAGAAATTATCCCCATGTCTCACTATGGAGAAACCCCGATGAAGCAATCTATTTCTCAGATACTATTCATCATGCTTTCCATTCAAATCTGATGAGCAAGATAGAAATTCAGAATTATATTCTCGCAAAGTTAACGTGGGAAGCACAACTTTTTGAAAAAAGAAAATTAAGTCTGAATATACCAGATAATATGCAAAATCTATGGAACTTCATAAAACAGCAATTCCCACAAAATATTTCTATTGCGAAACTCGCAAGTATAGCAGAGGTAAGTCCAGCCCATCTTCACGTAATATGTAAAAAATATTTTGGAAAAACACCTCACGAAATCTTACTTGATAGACGACTTTCTGAAGCGAGAAAAATACTACTAAAAACTAAAACACCAATAAAGGAAATCTCTCAATTATGTGGTTTTACAAATATTGAAACCTTTTATAGAGCATTCAATAGAAAATTTAAAATCACTCCTGCAAAAATGCGACTGGAAAATGATCCCAAGAAATTCCTTCTCTCAAACCTCAAAGAAAATTAACCCAAGTTGCGCAGCTACGGAGGTTTTGAGAAGCCCTTTCCCTACGAAGGGGTATCTGAAAAAGTCCATTTTTCTCCACTGCATTTTTATGTTTTTTGCTTTGTTCGGTAGTCTGATGCCCATTCTGCCAAGTAGACTTTACTGAAAAATTCAAAAATATTATATAAATATTTGATAAGTAAGTATTTATGTAGTATAATATTCTCAAAAAATGATTTGAATTGTATTTGCAGTTCAGGAAATTATCCATTTTGCGCCATATTAGTTGAATCCACAGGGGCTTGGTCATTACGGCATATCTGCTCGTCACCATCAGGTCGGAGTAGCTAATACGCCATCGCCATCCTCGCACCTGAATTATATTGGAATAAACACAAAATATAGGTTTAATATGAATTCAATATAAAAAAATCAATCATTCTCTTCATAACTGGCGGAGAGAGAGGGATTCGAACCCTCGATACTGTAAAACACAGTATAACGGTTTTCGAGACCGCCGCCTTCAACCACTCAGCCATCTCTCCTTTTATTTTTTACTTTTTCTTCTTCAATCTGACTTAAGATATTTTTCAAAGCTATTTGATTTTTGTCTTATAGCAATATACCTCGCTATTGTGACTTATATGTATTTGGAAATATCACAATTTCATTATGCATTATGATGCATATTTTTTAAGTACTTCCTTTAACTTTTCAAAAAAATTAATTTTTTTTAAGTGAATAATTTCTTTAAAATTTCATTTATTTCATCATCGGAATATTGATATGGATTCCTTTCCATGCTTCTACTACGACAGTTTTTTATAATAAAATTAAAATCTTCATCTTTCAAGTTAGAATCTGCGAATTTCGCAGGAATTCCTATTCTTTCAGATATTTTATCGAGCAAATTTAAAAATTCCTCTGAATCACTACAATTGCAAAACCTCGCTAATTCATCGTAGAGCCCATTAATTTTCTTCAAATTTTCTCTAAAAATAGTTCTCATCAAAATTCCACATACTCTTCCATGCGGTAAAGAGCACTTTGCCCCAATTGGATGAGCTAAACCATGCACAGCACCAAGACCTGTATGTGAAAAAGCCATTCCAGAAAGTAAACTTCCTTCTGCTGTCGAAATTTTTGCATCTTCTTTCCCCAGAACGGCATCAGGTAAGTTTTCAATCAAAATTTTTGTAGCCTTCATAGCTAAAAGAGAACTTACGGTATTTGATTCGGGGGATGTAAATGATTCAATAGCCTGGACAAGGGCATCCATTCCACTTTGTGCTGATATATGTGATGGGCAGGAAAATGTCAATTCTGGATCAATTATTGCTATATCAGGAATAAGTTCTTTGCCCCGGATTGATTTTTTTATCATAGTTGCTTTCTCTATCAGGACTGAATTTTCTGTGATTTCAGCGCCTGTTCCAGCTGTAGTTGGAACAGCAATAAGAAATAATCCTTTTTTAGTGATTTTTCTTTTTGAGAAAAAAAAGTCTGAACATTTTCCCCCATTCGTAATCACCACAGAGGCAGCTTTTGCCGCATCAATTATTGAGCCTCCCCCTACTGCGAAAATCGCATCAGCATTTTTTTTCTTAGCAAAATCAACAATAGCATCAACTGATTCAAGAGGAGCTTCTTCGCCAACAATTCCACATAAAGAGAAGTATTGCAGGTCAGATAGAATTTTTTCTAATTTTTCTTGAAGGCCATTTTTTAATGCGCTCTTTCCGGTAATTAGAATCACAGTGGACTTATCTTTAAAAAACTCTTTTGCTTTTTGAATCGAAGCACATGAAAAAAATATTTGAGGATATATTAAATTGTACCCGAAGTATTTCATAGTTCTCCTCGTTTAGTTATCTGTTCAATTCTTTTATGACTATTTTTTTTCAGGTGTTCAACATAAATTTATAGAAACGATTTCAGGTGGACAAAATATTCTAATAGGCAAACAACTTGTTCCGATTCCTGAGCTAACTATCAATTTAGCGCCATCGTTTCTTTTGAAAAGTCCATATTCAAATTTTTTCCAGTAAATACTTGAGGTTTTTAATGCTCCAAAGAGTGGGATTCTTATTTGTCCTGCATGAGTGTGTCCTGAAAGTGCAAGATCAAAATAAGAATCTTCAGAAACAATATCATCAGGTGAATGAGCGCAAAAAAGAATTGCTTTCTCTGTTTTTGGAATATTTGTACTGCCTTTATGAAAACGTCGTTTTGGAGATATACCATATATTATACAATCTTCTGTTTCAATGAATCTATTATGCAGTAGTTCAAAACCAGCATTTAAATAATTAGTTCTCCAATAAGATAAATTTTTGAATCTTGATCTTTTCAATTCCCAATTGCCTAATACTGAAATTTTAGCATATTTTGCCTTAATAGAAGATAAGAACTCAAATGCATCTTGAAGGCCAGAAGATTCAGACGCAATATCTCCTCCAAATATAATGTAATCTGGATTTAAATCATTTATTAAAGTTATAATTTTATTTGCAGGAGGTGAATATTTTCCAAAATGAGTATCAGAAATGAAAACAATATGAAGGTTACTGTTTCTTTTTAGTGTTTGAATTTTATAACTTACAACTTCTAATTCGGGGGTTTTGAGTGAAATTTTTCTTTTAGAAAATTGTATCAAATTTTCCCATTGAAAGGTATTAATTTTCATTATTTAATTCTTTCAAAAGTTCGTCCGGGAGATAAGAGACCTTTATTATTTCAAAGTCTATATTATCAAAATTGATGATATCTCCCTGACTCTTTCCTATTAAAGTTTTTCCCAGTTTTGCTTCCGAAGAGATACAGGCTCTTTCAGGATCACCATCCCATGCACCGAGAAGAAAGTATTTGTTAACTTCATTATTCGAAAGGTTTTTCAAGACTATTTCTCTGCCTGGTTTTATAATATGTTCCTCCCCATCATTTTTTGTAAATCTTATTGCTGATACTGTGTTTAATTCCCTTTCTATTTCGAATTTGCGTCGTCTGAGAAATTTTTGTCTTTCTTTTGCAGCAGAGAATTCTGCGTTTTCCCTCAAGTCGCCATAGGATCTCGCATGAGCTATGGCGGCAGAGTTTTCAGGCATTTGTTTCTGAACGATATCTTCTAATTCAAGTATTTTTGCTTTATGAGATTTTATTGAAGTTACAATTTGGTTAATATCTTTGCTTTTATCCGAGAGTAGTTTTGAAAGCTTTATTCCGCCAGCATTGTGAACAGACTCAATAATTTTCTTGAATTTATCATTAGCTCTTGCAAGTTTTACTATCAGACTTTGTTTTTCAGATGGTAGAAGGACGTGGTCTTCATCAATTAGATGCAAAAAATGTTCTGGAGAATTATCATTTATTGAATGAAAAACCAACTCAGAAATAAATTTATCATCGGAGAGCAATTTCTTTTTGAGGTCTTTGATGGAATTTTGTCGATACTTCTTTTCGAGTTTATCAGAAAGAGCCGTAAAAACAGAATCTGGCGTTATTAGCGCATCTTTTATCATGGTATTATTTTTATTTCGCCACGCCCATAATATTAAATCTGCATTGGCTTTTGCATTTCGTTTGTTGTAAATTTCCAAAATAATTTTTTCATCTATAATTCCAGTTAGTGCTGAAAGTAGTTTTATCGGCATTTCGAGAGCTAAATTTGCAAGGAAATCAACTCCTTTACATTTTTTTAACGAGAGAAAAATATTTTTTAACCGCGATAAAGAAAATTTATCAAATGATATAAAAAGCTCATATTTAACTTTTTCATCTTCTATAGGGACATTGTCTATAAAGTCTTTGAAAGAACTGATGAGGTTTTTAAGCGACTCTTCGTCTGATGCAATTTCAAAAATAATAGAGAAAAGCTCAAAAACACTAAAAATATATTCATTATCTGAAAGATTCCCCCTAAAAATTATTTCTCTTATATTTGATGCCTCAGCTGGAGAGAAATGAATTTTATTTTTAGCTTTTGCAAAATCTTCAACCAATGTTTTAAGCTCAATAAATCCTCTGGCTTCAGAAGGATGCTTAAGTTTTTGCGATTTTATTTCTTTTGCATTTACGGAGTTAGCCCACGAAGTAAATTCTCCAGCAGTCATTTTTTGTGGAACAAAAGTATTAAGCGATATAACCCTGATTTGTTCGTCCGAGAGGACAGATAGTCCTGAAGATAGAAAATTACTCCATTCATTAAATGATATTTCTGAAATTTCATTTAGATATTTTTTCAACTCATTTTCATCAAAAGCGAAAAAAAGTGAATCTTCTATTAATACATCTATAGAAATTTTCCTCTTAACTGAAGTGAAAATACCAATAAGCTCTATTGTATGAAGGATTGAGTCAAAATCTACAATTTTAACCCATTCATTGTTGTTGAGCAGATAAATACAAAAATCTTTTTTATTCAGGAATGAAATCTTTTTTATTCGCTCTGCTATTTCATTCAATGGTATTGGTTCTCTGGCTTTTGACAGCTTTACTGCTTCAGATTTTGTCAGGAAATCAGGGGCGAGGCACCTTGCGGAGAGCACAAGCGCATTTCTAATGGAAGATGTATCAGGATTATTAAAAGCGGCTAATTTTAAAGTAAAATTAGCTTTTAACTGATCTTTTTCCAGGCTATTTCCCCAGGTATCAAAAATCAAATCCAACTCATTTTTTAAAGATGACAAATGAGATTTATCAAAAGAAGATAGTCTAAGTAAAAGTTCTTCGAGTATCTTAGAATTTGGAGCTTCTGAAGCTGTACAAATAATTTCTAATATATCTGAATTTGCACCTTCTAACATCTTAAAACGCAGATTTTTTTTCGTCAGGATTATAATAGATATAATTTGTTTCAGAAAATTCAGCGATTGACTTTGCCGTAACAGGATCAAGTTTAAGTTTTAAAATTATAATATCATCTCTTTCCTTGTCTTTTTCTATCATATCTGATGTCAATTTTCTATAAAGAACATCATTTACTACAAAACCCATTTCTTTATATATAATATCGGCACTTAGTTGATTCCATAGTAATTTTCCCCTTGAATTAAGTTCAAGTTTGAGGTCACAAAAATTTTTATCTTTTTCATTAGGGAGTATTTCCACTTTTTTTATACAATTTGAAAATAGATATGGGGAGGTTGAAATCCACTTTGTTGTTCCTGCAATAGTTGGTATTTCTTTTTCTAACTGAGACGCCCTTGGGTATTTTATAATTTCATTTATCGAAATAAGATAATCAGGTTTCTCTGGTTTTGGTTTCATCAGTTCACAGGCTGCAAAAAACATCAGAGAACTAATGATTAACAGAAATAATTTTACTAATTTCATTTCTTTTTCTCCTTTTTCTTTTTTAGAGTGATTTTTATTTTTTTCTTTAACTCTTTTGGGTTTATTCCTATAATAGATGCTGCTTTGTCATAATCATTGTTACATTGTCTTAAAATTTCTTTCATATACGCAAGAGTTTGTTTTTCTATAAATTTGTCAAGGGGGATAACTTTTTTTTCTTCCTTTACTTTAGTCCTTACTCTGGGAATCTGTGAGGGTAAATCATCAACAGAAATAGTATTATTTTCACATAAAGTAGCAACTCTCTTTATAAGGTTTTCAAGTTCTCTAACATTACCTGGCCAATCATAAGTTTTTAAACACTCTACAGCATCATCCTCTATCTTAATTTTCTTTTTATTTTCCTCTTCAAAAAGGTTCAGAAAATGCGAAACAAGAGCCGGAATATCCTCTTTACGCTCTCTCAATGGGGGGATTTTTATCGGTATAACACTCAATCTATAATAAAGATCTTCTCTAAATTTGCCTTCTTTTACAGCTTTTTCAAGGTCGTAATTTGAAGCTGCCACAACTCTTATATCAACTGGAATATTTTCATTCCCTCCTACCCTACGTATTTCTTTTTCCTGCAAAGTACGTAAGAGTTTTGCCTGCATATCAAGTGGCATTGAACTTATTTCATCAAGCAACAGTGTTCCTCCACTGGCTGTTTCAAATAATCCCTGTTTATTGGCATGTGCTCCTGTAAAAGCCCCTCTTACATGTCCATATAATTCAGATTCAAGTAAATTAGCTGGTATTGCGGCGCAATTTATAGATACAAACTGTTTTTGGTAACGAGGACTTGCCTTATGTATGGCTCTTGCAACAAGCTCTTTTCCTGTTCCGCTTTCTCCGAGAATTAGGACAGTGCTATTTGTTTTCGCTACTTTTTCAATCAACCTGTATATTTCGAGCATCGGCCGACTATCCCCTACAATAAATCCAAAATGATACTTCGTAGATATAGTTTTACGTAAAATCTCATTTTCCGCAAGAGTAAGCTCATAATTCAAAGCCTTATCTATAGTTAAAAGGAGTTCATCAAATTTAAATGGCTTTGCAATATAGTGAAAAGCGCCCCTCTTGATAGCCTCGACAGCACTGTCAACATCAGCGTAAGCGGTAATTACAATCACTGCCATATGCGATTGCAGTTCTTTTCCCTGGCGCAATAATTCGAAACCATCAATAGCACCAGGAAGCCTTACGTCTGTTATCATCAGGTCAAACACACCTTCTTTCAATTTACGCAAAGCCTCTTCTCCATCAACTGCAGTTTCAACTATGTGTCCATTCCGAACAAGGAGACTTCTGAGAACTTCAATTATAGTTGTTTCATCATCTACAATAAGAACTTTAGACATATTAAAAAACCGAAAAATTTTAGATTTTAAAAAATTTAGCTTAATAGACAAATAATTCAAACATAAATATAAAAATAAAATGAAACAAAGATTACTGCAAATAAATTATGATTTTAATCTTCTATTTTTATTTTTATTTCATCTGAATTTGCCTTAAGTTCGGGGGAATACATTGCTGAGCCAGTTGCAGGTAAAACACTAAATGTTCCTGGTATTTCTGCTCTCATCCTATATGATACATTATGCCTACCACGTGGAAGCCCCCTTACAAAAAATAATACTTTTTCATCTCTAAATTCGATGAAAGCTCCAATTTCATTTTCATTATATCCGCTGCGAATTTCGCAAGGTTCTAATCCTGCAGCTTTCATATCTTCAAAAACTAAATATTCATAATCATTTTTGCTTTCTATAACTAATTCTACTTCTATCATGTCTCCAGTTTTAAGGACATCATAATTTTTGATTGGAATCCGCATATATTTTTCTACCTTCTGCTGGACTATCTGGCCATTTTTATCGGGTGCGTTATTTTCTTCTTCTTTTTTTATAAGTTTGTAATAGTTTCGCGTTACTTTTATTTCGAGTCCAGTTTTCGTGATAAATTCCTCTGTAGTATAATATGTTAAGTATGAACTGTAATATAACGGATTTTTTCCTGTTTTTTTGAATTCAAGTTTATGTTTACCGGGGCTGAGTTCTTTTGCTTTAAGCGTAATTGAATTATTGAATGAAAATAAATTTTCTGCGGTAATTTTTTCTTTCTTGAGCATTTTTCCATCAAGGATTACTTCAACTTCAATATCTGGTTGTTTTTCTTTCGAAGATCTTATAAAATCTGAAATTGCCTCGATACAATACGATGTATCCCTTGTTGATTTCCAGTATCTTCCATTCTTTCTATTATTAATGAGGTATTTTACGATTTTGGGACTTAGTTCTGAGTTTGGTTCTGTTAGAGAAAGAAGTTTTAGATAGAAAGCATTTGCTTCTACTTCATCACCATACCAATACCACCAATACCACCCATTATTCAGATTTAAATATGCAGTTTGATTTTCATTATCAAGCACAAGATATTGAGAAATATTTTTCTTGAGCATTGCAAGTTTTTCCTCTTCTCCATTAAGATAGAGGCCTAAAGCAAGTAATGTCTTGCCATATACACTCAGTTTATTTCTATCTCTATATAAAATTCGCGTCATTTCCTTATCTAATATTTTTCCCTCAGCAAGGACGTAGTATACGAGTGCATCTATATTATCAGCCGAAATCTTATAATTGGATGGATGTGCTTCTTTGCATTCTTCTCCTTCCTTGAAATCGTGTTTACAAAGTTTTTCAATTTGATTTTTTTGATAATTTTCCAACCATTTCAAGCCATTTTCTAATACTATTTTACTAACATCTATCCCAATATTTCTCGCAAGAATTAGTCCATGCATTACAATTGCTGTGGTATGTGGAGTAGAATATTCTCCATAGCCAGAAAACCACCCCCACCCACCATCAGAAAGTTGCATATTTTGAATTCTTCTAAGTTCAACAGAAAATATATCTTCAAATTTTTCCTTATTAAAATATTCATAATTTTTGTTTCCTTCCGTTATTTGTTGTGCATCTAAACTTACCGGTTTATTTGTTATATCATCTAACTTTAGTCCCATATCTAAAAGTGTTTTTCTTGTAATTACAAGAGGAAGAAATTTATTTAATGTCTGTTCAGTGCAACCATGAGGATAGTTACATAGATATGGTATTGGGTCGAGAATTGCAAGCGCAAGACTTGGTGAATAATGTATTTCCAAAACACTTTCCTCTTCACGACAGTCCTCTGGAATTTGCATTTCTATTACGCCATAATTATCGTCATTTCCTAAAGATGAACTGAAAGATTCTGTCTTCAACATTCCATGAACATATACAGGGATTTTTGTTTCTACGGCATCAGAGTCATTATCTGTAACTGTTTCCATTGTAATTACCGCTTCTCCATCAGACAATGCACATACGTTCCAATCTATTCTTTTTTCTTCTCCCGATCCTATTTCGAGCTCTTGCTTTTCGGGATACTTATTCTTATCAGTTATAACGAGACAATTGGAATTCAGTTTGATTATTGCCTTTGCTTTTTTGCTTGATTTATGATAGTTATGTATAATTGCTGATAGGGTTACTTTATCGTTCTGGATAAAAAATCTTGGAGCTTGTGGTCTGATGATAAAGTCCTTGTTGGTAATAACTTCTGTTTCTCCCTGTCCAACACGCGTGCCGGAAGCGAGCGTCCAGACTTTTACCTTCCAGGTTGTCAGATTTTCTGGCATTTTCAGTTTTATAGACGCTTCACCGTTTTCATCTGTAGTGAGGTTAGCCACCCATAACGCTGTGTCGAGGAAATTTTTACGGACTGCTACGTCTTTCATCTCTGGATTACTGAACATTATCTCATCTATTTCTTCTAAAACTGATCCCTGAGTAATGCTATTTTTTGCTTCCATCGTTGCCCATCCCGCCGCTTCGCTTCTTAAAAAAGTTCTTTTAAATGGGGACCCTCCATATCTTTTCACAGGCAATCCATCTAGTTCGTCCTCGAAACTTTCAGCAGTTAAATCTATGTTTCTAAAAATACCTATGATAGGGAAAGCTTTTTCATCAGGTTTAACTATGTTTGTAAGATAGTAATTTGTATTTGTCCTGGTAATTGAGTAAAATTGTCTACGCCATTTCCAGAAAAATTCCTTTATATCTGGCACATTGGAAGCTCCGCTTATATATTCAATTGATTTATCGTAAATAGAAACTACCACTGAAGAATTCGCAATTGAATGCCCATTTGCATCCATAACCTTTATAGTTGCGTTAGCATCTTCTCCTGGTTTATACTTTTCTTTGCTAGGTAGGATTTCCACATTAAGAGAGTATTTTTCTGGGGGGACAAAGACCTCTTTTACCGTTTTATAAATTCTTCCTTCGGCCACAGTAATTGCTTCAAGGAAGAAATTAGGCATATCCTTTTTTGAAACAGCTATTTCATACTCAATAGTTCCATCTTTTAGATACAACAAAATTGGTTCAGGATATACTGTATTTTCAGGCCTTACAAATAATAAGACAAAAGAATTTTTTCTCTTTGTGTTTATTCTGAACAAGGCTCTCTCATTTTCATTATATTCGCTTTTTGAGCTTATAATTTCGATATCATTGAAGCGATATTCGCTCTCATTCAGCTCCTTTCCAAATATGTTAAAAATACATCCGCCTTCTTCCTTTTTTCCCTTTTGCTCCATCACATAGGATAAACGGTATTGTCCTGCGGAAGGAGCTTTTATCTTAATTGATGCACGCCCATCTTCATTTGTTTCCAAATTCCACGATTGAATTAGTTTTTCTGACGGCACACCATCTTCGTTATATTTTATTTTGAACATTGATAATTTTCCTTCTCCTTTAACCGGTCGCCCATTTGGAGTTTGGGCTGCGAAATTCGCAGATATAGTTTCTCCAGGCCGTTGCCAACCTTCGTCAACCCAGGCAATAATTCTGAATGGTTTTGTTGCAGCTATGCATGACCCTTTTGTGTAAATTGTTCTTCTCGAGGAATCTACAACTTCAGCAGTTATTTCATACTTCTGATCTTTTTCTCCATAAATATCTTTTGCAAGCGAGGTATCTATTATAATTTCTGCTGTTCCATTTTTATCGAGTGGAACTTCATTTTGCGCTATCAATTCAGGGGGAAGTGGTTCATAAGTTTTCCACAAGGGTCTTGGGCGCGGCGGACATCCCCAATTAAACCATCCTCTATACCATTCATAATTTTCCCCCTGCCACCAATAACCTTTTCCATACAGCCAATCCCACGGATGCGGAACGAAAAAATAAGCATCGTGTTGATACCGCTCAACTTTATATCTTACAGTTGCGTTTGTGACTGGTTCCCCAAAATAATACTTTGCTTTTATCTTTGCTTTTATCTTTTCTCCCAGAACAACAGGTTCTTCTGGACTTTCTATACTTACTTCAAACTCTGGCTTTTTATATTCTTCAACTCTAAAAAATCCTATATTGTGTAAATCTGAATGACTTGAAGAAATACGATATGTTCCAAGATGACAGCCTTCTTTTAGTTTGAAATTTCCGCTAAGTCCTCCAAAATTATCAGCCGTTAGAGTCTCTTCATAAACCTTGTTATCAAATGAATCACTGATTACTATTGTTATTTTTCTTCCGGCAAATTCAGATTCAGAGAATTCTCCGGTTAACTTTTCATAATTAGCCTCTCCTAACCATATTTTGAAATTTACTTGCTGTCCAGGACGATAAACTGGCCTATCAGTAATAATATATCCCTTTGGCTTTGAATCATAACTATCATCTATTTCAAAAAAAGAAAGTATATTTTTTGTGTCAAGATATGAGATTAAACCAGAAGGACTCTTGAGGATTAGCAAACTCTCTGAATAATTGAGCAATTCTTTTTTATTAAAAATGATAATACCATCTGAATTAGTTTTACCTCTTACGCTTTTTGTTACCAGATTATAACGTCTACCACCTGGAGTCCATAATTTTTCATCAATTTCTTGTCTCTCAAAAACGAAAAGTTCAATATCAATATTGGATATAGGTTTCCCAGTCAGTGCATCTGCAATAAAATTTATGTAAGAATTTTTGTTTGACTTCTGAACGATTGCTACATCATTTAACAACAAAGTAATACGCGCAATATTCCCATTACCTATTTTGGCTGTTACCAGATATGCTCCTGCTTTTGATATCGGAACTTCAATATTGTCAATTTTATCATAATATCCTTTTTTAGGATTTAAATCTACTTTCCATTCTGCGACTTTTTCACCAATATATTTATTTTCATTTTTCAAGACAACTCTACTGCCAATGTCATTAAGATCAAGTTTTTCCCATTCTACTTGTGGAGGATTCGACTTTAAATATTCTTTTATATCATTTAGGAGCTCTTCTACTTTTAACTGATAAGCTTCAAAATTTGCGATTTTCGCATTTCTGTATCTAAGCCTTAAAATGGGATTTTTCCCGGCAGGAAAAGGTTTTTCAGAGAGAAAGACTCCCCAATCACCAACAATATCCATAAGTTGATTCTGAAAGTTTAATTTATCGGCAAATCTCTGAATAGCTTCCTGGAGACATTCAACGGCTTTAGTGTATTGCCTTCGATTTTTAAATATTTCTGCGAGGGTATTTAATGCATCTTGAGCTGGTAAATAGTCTGTTTTTGAAACTTCTCTCATAATCTTTATATAATTATGTTCATCGGGCATTTTGAATCTTTTTATTCCTGTTGCAAATCTTGCAATTGTTTCTTCTTCGGATAATGTATGGACTACATATAGAATTTCATTATTTCCTGAATTTCTATAAAATGAATTAGTTATGATGGTTTGCACTCCAAAATTTCTGAATAAAAATTTTGCATATATCATATCAACCTGAGCCTTGTATTTAGGAGCGATAAGAGATGCCTGATGCAATAAAAAGCGCCATCTTTCTCCATCAGATTTTGCAGTTGCGAAATTCGCAGGTATTGAGTAATAGATTGGATTACCCTCCTTGTTTACAGGTGCTCCAATATAAATATTATCGAAAGAGCTTCTCATCCCATAAATGTCAACTTCATCATAATCGGGTAAAGTTGAGATATCTGTGAGGTCTTGAAGATGATATATACTATCATAATAATTGATAGCGTTTGCGAATGATATAAGAAAATTATAAAATTCTTCTTCTGGTATCTCTTTTTTAGTTTTACTCACAATTTCATATGCTTGATTGAAAAGCTGGAGTCCCATTACTCTATCACGCCGATATGCACTTACTCTTTTTCCAATGCCTCCTATGCCTCTAACAAATTTGCCATCAATGAGGAGTCCAATATGATATTGTTCAAGAAAACTTTTTCCAGCTACCCAGAGTAGCTTCCAATTTCCTTTGAAATTATCGATTACATTTTCTCTAAATTCATCTATCTCGCTGTTTTTTCTTAATTTATAAAAACAAGGCATAGCGTTCGTAAAATCTATTTCAGGAGATGAATTCTCAATTTTTCCCGATAAGAGTTCTTTATAAATTTCGAGAGCATCATTGTAATTCCCTTCTTTAAAGAGCCTATTTGCCTTTTCTCTGAGCTCGTTAATATTCTCAGCAAAAATTGTGAAGCATCCACTTGCGAAAATCGCAAAAAACAAAATTATTTTGCACAGATATAATTTTTTCATAAAATTCTCCTTTATTATTTAATTTTCTATTCTAAAAATTCAGAGGTTTCATAAAGAATTTTTTTCTTTCTATATTTACTTTTTGGCATAATTCGGGGTCTCTTGATAATAATTTTATTAATTGTCCTGTCGAAATTGCGAGTTTCGCAGCCGCATCCGATACGGAATAAGAATTTTCCTCTAAAACATCAAGGATTTTTGCAATCCATTGTGGGTAATTGGGATTTTTGAGGGAAGGGATAGGAAAATTTATTTTAAAATCACCTGTCGGGGCCCTTAATTGAAATGCTATCTGGCGTCTTAACTTTTTTAGAGCTATTGAACGATTTTCTGCTTGATACCTACTTTCAGAACTTATTACGGTTATCTTTGTGGGGATGTGTTTCAATCTGACAGAGGAAGAACATTTATTTACTTTTTGTCCGCCCTTTCCTGTTCGCCGAAGCATAGAAATTTCACAATTTTTCAAGAGTTCACTGTCACTCATAGACAAATATTCATCACGAGATATGTATTTCTCATTTTTTTCTGGAAATTTCATATGTTATAAATATAAGATAACAGCAATAAAAAGCAAAGTCTTTTAAGAAATACCTTTTTGTAAATTTGAAGTCGTTGAATCTTGTGGCATAATTAATAACCTAAAAAAGAGGATTTTAATGTCAGAAATCAGGCAAATTAGTTTTCATAAAGCATCATTGGGAAAAGATGAAATAAAAGAAGTAGTAGATTGTCTTAAATCAGGTTGGCTTACAACTGGGGCTCGGGTCAGGAAATTTGAAACTGATTTTGCATCATATATTGGGGCAAAATTTGCAATTGCACTGAATTCATGCACTGCGGCTCTACACCTTGCTCTTGAAGCAATAGGACTGAAGGAAAATGAGATTGTTATTGTTCCTTCAATGACTTTTGCTGCTACTGCCGAAGTGGTAAGGTATTTTAATGCAATACCAGTCTTTGTTGACTGCAATGAAGATGACTTTTGTATGAGTGTAGATTCTCTTAAAGAGACTGTTGAGAAAATCATCATGGGAAAAAAATTAAAAGGGGTGCCAGATAAACACGGTGATATAAGAGCAATAATACCGGTTCATTTTGGAGGGGCGCCAGCAAATATCCCTGAAATTGCGAAAATCGCAAAAACAATAAATGCAAAATTAATCGAAGATTGCGCGCACGCATGCCCTGCATTTTACAAAAATGCTGTTGGAAAATTTGTAAAGGCTGGAACTGAAGCAGATATAGCGTGTTACTCTTTTTACGCCAATAAGACCATAACTACTGGTGAAGGTGGAATGGCCGTGTGCAATAATCCTGAATATGATGAGCGTATAAGGATAATGTCGCTCCACGGGATAAGCAAAGATGCCTGGAAACGTTTTACAGCGAGTGGGTCATGGCGATATGAAATTATTGCTCCAGGTTATAAATATAATATGCCTGATATAATGGCTGCAATCGGGATTCATCAACTCAAAAAAGCTGATGTTTTCATGGAAAAGCGTGCGAAAATCGCAAAGTTATATAATTTGATGCTTTCAGATCTTTCCGATATTATAACGTTGCCATATGAAAGAGAAGGAATAATTAGTTCCTGGCATTTATATCCGATTCGAATAAGAGAAGGAAAAAATAAAGTTAACAGAGACTCTTTTATCGAAAAACTCAAAAAAAATGGCATTATAACAAGCGTTCACTATATTCCTTTGCATATGCATAAATACTACAAGGAAAAATATTTTTTTTCTGATGGGGATTTTCCTGTTTCAGAAAAATTATCAAGAGAATGTGTCTCCTTGCCAATCTATCCGGATTTAAGAAAAACAGATCTCGATTATATAGTTAAAACAATAAAGAGAGTTTTAAGAGGATGAATTTCAATTTAGTTTCCAGATTAAATAAGAATGTTGAAAAAATAGTAGAAGCTTTTTTTCCGATGAAAAGCTTTTTTGCTTTTATTACTACTGCCATGACAGTTACGTTGTCATTATTACTTGCTTTTTATTTGCGTTTTGAATTTCAGTTTCCTGTTAAGGAGATTAGTTCCTTAGAGCGAGCTATACCGATATTTATTATAGTAAAACTTTTGGTATTTCTCTTATTTAGAATTTACAGTGGGTTATGGAGATATGTAAGTATTTACGATATGATCCAGATTTTTCTCGCTAACTTACTGGCAAGTCTAATTTTGTTCTTGATTGTGGAGACCTGGCATACGACGTATTTTGCTGGTTTTTCCAGGTCAGTGATTATCCTTGATTTTATCCTCTGTTTTCTTGCTATGTCTGGAAAAAGAGTTTTGGTAAGAGTAATTCGTGAACAGGCATCAATTGAAAAAGGTGGCGGAGCTATTAAGACAATAATAGTGGGCTCTGCTTCTTCTGCAAATACTCTCATTCATTCATTTTCGGCATACCGTGATAGAAGAGAATTTTTTGGGATTGTAAGTGATGAAATCAAACCTAATTCACATATTCGTGGAGTAAAAGTATTGGGTAAATTTGAGTCAATAGCGAATTTTGCTGAAAAATATTTAATAGATGAGATTCTGCTCTTGCCTCCTTATTCAAGCCCTGCAGCGATTAAGGATGTGCTTGATAAACTTGAAAGCAAAAATCTAAAATGTAAGCTTAGAATGTTGCCAACTTATACTGATATTGCCTCAGGTGTAATAGATGTTTCAACTATAAAAAATGTTGAAATAGAAGACCTTCTTGGCCGAAAACCAATAAAACTGGACAATTCCGAAGTTGCAAAATTTATAAAAGGCAAAAATGTTTTTGTAACTGGAGCTGGTGGTAGCATTGGAGCTGAATTATGCAGACAAATAGCTTCTTATACCCCCGCTAAATTAATTGCTTTCGATATCTCGGAATTTAATATATATGAAATATCAAAAAAAATAAAAGCAGATTATCCTGATATAGAGTTTAAAGCTGTAATAGGTGATATTCGAGTAGAAAGACATTTAAGTAATGTTTTAGCCGAACATCAGGTAGATATTATTTACCATGCTGCAGCGTATAAGCATGTTCCTATAATGGAAGAAAATCCTTTCATGGCAATGGAAACAAATGTCATTGGTTCAGCAAATGTCTTTAATGTCGCTGAAAAATACAATGTGAAGAGGGTAGTTATAATTTCTACTGATAAAGCGATCTGCCCCACCAGTATAATGGGTGCATCAAAAAGGTTGTCTGAGAGAATAGCTCTCGAAAGAACATTCAAAAATACTGAATTCGTAGTCGTCAGATTCGGCAACGTCCTTGATAGCAGTGGAAGTGTTATTCCACTTTTTAAGGAGCAAATAAAAAAAGGTGGACCTGTTACAGTAACTTCAAAAAACGTCGTCAGATATTTTATGTCTATCCCGGAAGCTGTAGATCTTGTTCTTCAAGCCGGGGCAATAGGGAAAAATGGAGAAATTATGGTCCTTGATATGGGTGAACCGGTGAAGATTTATGATATGGCAAAAAAACTTATAGAACTATCTGGATTTATTCCTGACAAAGATATTGAAATCAAGATTACAGGACTTCGTCCTGGCGAGAAGGAATATGAAGAATTACTTACTGATGAAGAAAAGGTGCATAGAACTCCTTATGACAGGATATTTGTTGCTAAAAAGGCATCATTTAATTCTGAACCTGTATCAATAGAAAAAATTTCGGAATTAGTTAGAAAAAATGATGTAAAATCTCTTATTGAATTATTAAAAATCTATATACCAGAGAACAAATTCGCTGAAGCAAAACGCTAAGCCCCACTACCCCGCAATATTTCACGAAGTCTGTTTGCCTTAGCAGAGGCATCAAAACACAGTTTTACTAATGGGAGTTGCAGACAACGAAACTGGCGCACAATGGCTCACCATCAGAGCGAAAAATGCGAAAAAATGAAATATCATAAATTGTGATTTTTGTAAATAATCATAGTCTCTAAAAAAGATATCTCCTTTTCGTTCTTCTTGAAATAAGCAGGCTGGTAAAAGTTTTAAATAGTTGTTCAGTGATGTTTCCAAGTAGTATTTCAGCATTTTTTATGCAGAATTCAATATCTGAAGGTCCTGTACAAATAGAGAATACCGCGGTAAGTCCTTTTTTATAAAGTTTGCTGGTGACTGAGGGCTCTAAAGATCC
>CAYRRM010000013.1:66866-68581 GCA_964426675.1 uncultured Lentisphaera sp. | reverse complement strand
AGAAAGAATATTTATGTGCTTTTTCGTTTATGTTAAAAAATTTATTTCTATGAGAAAACACTAATAGTAAATAGTATTTTATTTGCGGTCTTGTAAAAATAAGTTTAATATTGAACATAATAATACCTCTTTTTTTTGTTTTCTTCTGTTATTGATTGAAATTGTTATCCAACTTGCCTTTTTGCCGATAGTAGTACATGTTTTCTCCAATTAGTCGTGATGCTTTTATCATTTCATCATAGGGCGTATCAGCAACATCTACAAAGCCAATTTCATAACCTTCTCCATCCCAGCGCCCTGTTAGAGGTTGATCTCGAAATTGAAACCAATGAGCTCCGACAATAAGGGGATGGGTCAGGGCTCCTTGCATAAAGCGTATATAAGCGAGAGCACGTTCATTTTGAGTTATACCAGCCGGGCACAACCCAGCAGAGAACATGCCTCTATCAAGTATTCCGAAATGGAATTCCCCTATAAGGACTGGCATATCAGGGAAATCATTTATAGGAAAATTTGAAACACTATGAGCATATACATTTACAGTCAATACGTCACAATATTTCTTACTCATTTCATAGAGGATTGGACGAACTGCATCTGTTGAGATGAAACGGCAACCGAGATAAAGTCTATGTGGGGCTATCGACTTAATTGCATCGCGACAAAGTTTGAAATATTGTTCAATATATTTTTTTGTGAATAATCTTGCATCTTCCATAAATGCATCATTCATTTGTGGAAATTCCCTTGCCTCGAGTAAATCATTCCAATCTTGATATTTGCTTCCCCACGCTTTATTGAGTTTATCTATGCTGAGATACTTTATTTTTATATCTCCAACAAATTCTTGTTTTATTGCTTGCTCTGGAGGGCTTTTTAAGATATCCTTTAATAAGGCAAACTCACGCCGTATGCCAAAATCAAGCTCATTGTCTATAAAATACCCTATGCAAAGAGGGTCTGATAGAGATTTTTCAACTATTGGATTATTTGCGATGGCATCAGGAATTAATGTTTTCATAGCTTGTATATATTTAGGATCAAAAACGTCATAGAATTTGATTTTGCTATCTGATATTCTCGGTAATTTCCAATTGTAATCTGTTAGTTGCAGAACATATGGTGTTTTACCCTTAGCGATGATGTCGCTTTTCCCCCAATTTCCAATAGTATTAAACCCCCATTTTTCGAGTCTAATTACGAGATTGTCAAAAAATTCAGAAGTATAATTTTCTTTTTGATATTTGATTTTGAGATTGTTATCAGTAAAGGCTATCTCTCCTGGTTTGAATATTTGTGGAACAAACCACTTTTCATGATTTGCCGTTTTTGTAGCATCTGTATGGGCGTGTAATACATCAAGACCATGAGAAAAAAATAAGTGTCCAGAGGGATCCACAAAATACCATTTTCCTTCGTATTTTGCAGTCCTAAAATTTCCGGTAGCTTCAAGTTGTGGACCATTTTTCCACCCTCCATATTCATTCCACGAAATTGGACGTTCGATTTTAGCTAACTCTTCAAGCTCTTTTTTGTGGTTTCTTATTAAATCTTCAGGGGAATGTATTTTTTCTGGCCATTCTTTGTGGATATATTGGCCAAACTGATCAATAAAGGGGAAAAATTTCTCTTCCGAAATTAAAATGATTTCATTTTCTTTGATAGTTTCTTCAAGTCTTATATTTGAGATTTTGCAGTTCATGAGGTTCTTAGAT
>CAYRRM010000013.1:0-66856 GCA_964426675.1 uncultured Lentisphaera sp. | reverse complement strand
ATACTGCTTCAAATGGCCATTGCATAGTAAATTCAATTTTTTCTATACTATCTGAGTCTATAACTGATATGCCAGGTACACCTTTTGGTGCTTGATAGAGAAGACGGTGAGGAATTAACATCCGTAATGTTCGTTGCTCTTTTGGATTAAGTGCAATTCCAGCCCCAACAGTTTCAATTTTGCCATTTTTTTTATTTTTTGAATGGAGAAAGACATTCAGTCTAACTTGTTTATCTAAATTAAGATTTTCAATATTAGCAGCAAAAACCTTCCATCCCCAGAAATTCCATTCTTTTTGTCCAGGAGGAGGATAGATACAAACTCCAGAGTTCTGGAATGGATCGTCGAATTTAAGAATAAACGCATTTTCCTTATAAGAGACTATTGCAGAGCCATTTGTTAGTAACTGTTCCTCAATTATAGGAATTTGATCTGTAAAAATTGCGGGTATGAGGAAAAAAAAATAAAATAGAAAAACTGCATTAATGAGTTTAGTCATACTTTACCTCCTATGTTTTTTACAGAATTACGTTCAATTATTTTGGGATACATTTTTATTTTTTGAAGTTCTTTTAATGTATTGTTCAAGACAATTTCAACGGCCTTTTCAGCGAGTTCCTGAAGAGGTGTAGCCACCGTTGTTAAAGAAGGACGCTGAAACTCTGAAATTCCTGGATTTTCAAAGCCTATGATTGAAATATCATTAGGAATCTGTTTTCCGGCTAATTCCTGAATAATCCAGTTGACTTCAAGGACTTTCATATCTTCGCCGGTAACCCAAACAGCAGTACAGCCATCGTCTATGAACTTCTTAACAGTGATATTTAGAGGAAGGGTATTGTTAAAAGTGAATACAGAAGAATTATTTTCACCATTGATTTCTTCAATCCCCTTTTTTACTCCTTTTGCTCGTTCGTTTCCTGTGTAATCTGGATCGTGGATTACAGCTATACGCCGATGTCCTTTTTCAAATAGATATTTTCCAACCATTTTGCCTGTTTCTTCTGCATCTACATAAACGACATGGAAAAAGTTACTTAAGTTATCACTGAACCACACTATTGGGATATTTTGTATTTTTTTTAGAATAGAAACGGTCTTTTCCTCCCACGCAATTCCGATTATACCGTCAAACCAGCAATTAGAAAGAGCTTCAATTCTATCCTCTGTAATGATAGAGATTTCAGCATTTTGTTTTGAAAGGGCATAACAGATATACTGTGTAAGTGTATTTACATATCCCCCCATAATTGTTTTATGTGGAGGTTCTGTTATCAGAGCTATCTGTTTATTTCGTATTTTTACTCTGGGTCTAAAACCTAATTCACGCGCAATTTCAATTATCCTGCTTCTGGTTTCTGATGGTATCAATTCACTATTATTTAGCGCCCTGCTTACTGTTCCTGTTGAAACTCTTGCACGTGAGGCTATTGAAATGAGCCCACCATGTTTAGCTAATTTTTCTTTTTTTCGTCTTTGCATCGGCATAAAAACATTTATATCTTTTCTCTAATAAAAGCAAAAATAGCATAATTTATAAAAAAATCAAATTAAAAAAACAATTTTTTATAAAAAAATGCAATTTTTGCAAAAAACATAAGAAATATTAGTAAATCTATTGAAAATTATTTATTGAATTAAATTTCTAAAAATAATTATATTTTCTGTTTAATATGCATATCTCACGAAATTATTGTGTTCAGTGGCATATTGAGCCAAGTTGTACTTCTGCAAGTTGAAGATAATGAAGCTGATGCACAATGCTTTCAGCGCTCTGATGAAAAATCCGAAAAATTAAATGTCATAAATTGTAATTTTTCGTAAGAAATCATAATAGGTCTAAAAAAATATCTGTGCTTTTTACATTTTTATGAAATAAGCAAGTTAGTTTTTTTTATAAGTAGAGGATTTACAAAAATTAATAGCTAATTTATATAATTTTTTTATTTGAGAGAATCCTTTAAACTTTGTTTTATATTTATAAAAAATGAAATAGATTTTATTTTTCGTTTGCTTTTTTTTTAAGCTATGCTAAAATAATCGCTCTTTTATGATTGAAATTTCTTTTGTTTTATGATATTCTACTTTGAATTTTTGGGTTGGTAGCTCAGCGGTAGATGCACCTGCCTTTTAAGCAGGGGGTCCCGGGTTCGAATCCCGGCCAACCCACCAGAAATTGAAAAGAAAATTGAGAATTTACAAAAATATAAATTTTTTATAAATGAATAGTAAAAAAGGTGTGTTATGGCTAAAGTTTGTGAAATATGCGGAAAGAAAAAAATTACCGGAGGAACTATAACTCGTAGAGGTCTGGCGAAGAAAAAAGGTGGAATAGGAACACATGTGGTAAAAAATAATAAACGAATTTTTAATGCAAATATTCAGACTATACGAGTGGCAACTGAATCCGGAACAAAAACAATGAAAGTCTGTACTGCTTGTATCAGGGCAGGAAAAATACAAAAAGCACCTCGTTAATTAATAAAATGCCTTACATATCTTATCTTGAAAAAGGTTTTAAAAAATTTTTTAAACTCCCTGAAGATAAGATGGCTATCTTTGGGAGAGAGGAGCATGTTGATTTTCAAATTCTTAATGATTCACTTGTGAGCAGAGAGCACTTTGGAATAGAATGTGATGAAAACGGTAATTATGTTGTTATAGATCTTGGTTCATCGAATGGTACTTTCTTAAATGGGAAAAAACTTGACCCGAATGAAGTAACAATCTTAAAAGATGGAGATAAAATAAAAATCGGCAGGATGAACCTCGAATATAAATTACACATAGAGAAAACAAAAACTTCGGATATATTAACCCAGGTAACAGCTGAATATAAAAGAGGAAAGGGTTACAATACAATAATGAGTGAGATTATTGATTCAGCAAAAAAAAGAAATAAGTAATTTTCTCTATTTCCCCCTATTCTCAAAAGTTTCTTATTTTTTATGCAATTAAATCTTTTTCTTAATACCCCCATTTTTTACTTCAAAAAGGATATTTCGTAGAATCTTCTCATTCCAAAAGACTCACCATGTAAGTCATATTCTACATTTTTAATTCCAATATGATACGTAATGATGATTTCTCAGAATTAGAAGTGTTTTGTCAGGTTTGATTTGAAAGCAAATTGTCATCTTTTGTTTACAACTCATGAATAGTAAGGATATTGTACAAAAACACTCCTCTCATGAACACCAAGAAAAAAGATAAAGTAAATGGGCTGATTATAAGTAATCGCTATATTAAATTGGCGTATTCTCTCAAGAGAGAGAGATAAATCTTATAATTTTCTAATGATACTTGTGGAGGCGTTTGATGGTCACACGAAACAATAAATCCTCCCTCTCTTATCATTGGTAGAAGACTTTCGAATTCTTTTCTCATTTCGAATTCTCCTTTTGAGATTTTCATTTTATCGAAAGCTCCAATAAATAGCATTGTTGGGCATTCTCTTCTTATGGTAAGCGGGTCTGATCCAGCTTGTTTTTCAAGAGGGAGTATCCCATCTATTCCAGCTTTTTCAAACCAGCGTGCAGCTTTATTTACATTACCATCAGAGTCGATAAATACTTTAATTTCATATTTTTTTAAGATAGGGATTACCTTTTTATAATATGGCAACATGAATTCGTCAAACATATCTTCTGAAAGCATAGGTCCATTGTTATAACTCAAGTCCTCGGCAAAAGTCATAAAGTCAGGACTATAATTTTTACATATTTTCTCAATAATTTGAATCATCCAGTCAGATAGTTCTTTATTCATTTGGTGCATTAAATCAGGTAAATCATAAAATCCATATAGGTGATTCTCAATCCCTAAAATTTTTCTTGGAAACCAAAAAAATCCATCAAGCGTAAACCATATTACGGCATCTCCATTTTCTTGTTCTGATGTCCACTTATCCCATTTTTTCTCAGAAAAAGGCCAATCTGTTTCTATTTTAAATAGAAATTCTTTTAATTCTTCATACTTTAGTGCCGCATTTGAGATATCAGAAATTAAACCCGCTCCATGATAGGGTGGGGGAGGGCATGTCCAGTGTATTGGACGAAACCAATCTTGATAATAGATATCCAAGTCGAAATATCTAGAGATTTCATAACGATCTGTTAAATTATGAGGCAGACCTTCAGTATGCCATCGTTCAATGGTTTTATCCCACCATGAAGCCCACTCAATAATAGGCATTCTGTCAACTTTTTTAAAATTCATTAAGTTTTTAAATCTCTCTCTGTTTTTCATAATTAATTAAAACTCCCTTTTAAAAATTTAAGTTAATATATTATATTGATATAAAAAAAACTTGGTATATTTTATCTAAAATATATAAGAATATTGACTTTATATAGGCAAAATGGGAATATTTACCTATCCAGCACGAAGAGATCACCCTGAATTAAGAAGTTTTGGTTTAGCCACGCGGTATTTTCCATGTTATATTAATCGAAAAAAATCACTTCACAAAGTAGAGACTGTTTTACTGAGTTTCATAATAAGAGGAAAAGCCATCCATTATCTTGGTGAAAATGAGATCAAAGAAAGTGGCCCATCTTTGAGTATCACTCATTTTGGACAATTTCACAGCATAATAACTCCTCGGGAAGGAATTGAAATAATGAACATTTTCTTTGATCCACAGGTTTATCCCTTACCTCAATTAGGTGCCCCCTTAGATAAAATATTAAATTTATTTTTGCCGATTCATCCTGGTTTCCAGAATGAATTAAATAAAATTGTTCATATAGATTTAAAAGGTGATGATACTGCTGTTGAGGTTGTAAAGCTTCTTAATAGAGAATTTGAACAAAAACTACCTGGCTACATAAATACAGCAGAAGCTCTATTTAGACTTTTTCTTATAATCCTTTGCAGAAAAGTGTTAAAGTCAGGTTTTGACTTTAAAGGACTTCCACAAATAAAGTTATCTTCAGTTGCAGAAAAGGCAAGGGTATACATAGAAGATAATTTTAGAGAAAAATTTAGTCTCATAAAAGTCGCTGATTTAGTGGCTTTAAGTCCCAATTACTTATGTAGGGAATTCAAAAAGCATACAGGGAAAACTATTTTTAAATATTTGACAGAAAAAAGGCTTCAAATGGCGATGCAGATGTTACGGTTTACAAATGATAAAATTATTTCAATTGCATATGAATCTGGTTTTTCTGATATTAGTTTTTTCAATCGTAAATTTAAGCTTTATACAGGAATGTCCCCGGCAGATTACAGAAAAAAATTCAGAGAATATCAATATTGACAATAATTAAATAAAAATGTTTTTTGCATACTTTAAATTATGAATTAATTTACTCTAAAACAAAAAAGAAGATGAATAAAACAAAATATATAAATGCGACGAATCAATTTTTATCAAAGCAAAGACTTCTTGTAATATCCCCTCATGCTGATGATGAGTCTTTTGGTTGTGCCGGAACTATTGCAAAAATAAAAGATTTTGGCGGCGAAGTATATATTATGGTAATGAGCGTCGGAGACCTTAAACATTATAATGGTAGTAATGAACCAGTTAAAGCATCTACCAGACTTACAGAATTTGAGGTGGTCGCAAAATTTTTGAAGGTAGATGGTTATGATATAGTATTCACTGATTCTGAAACTCACCTGAGACTTGATAAAATACCTCAAAGGGATCTTATCTCGATTATTGAAAGAGATTCTTCTGTTGCGTTGGATAGAATAAATCCTACAATTGTGGCTTTGCCTGCTATTTCATATAATCAGGATCATGTAGCTACATTTAAAGCAGGTTTTACTGCTTGTCGACCTCATGATCCAAAAGTTAAAAGTTTTCCTAAAATTGTTTTAAGCTATGATAATCAGACATTATTCTGGAATGTAGATTATGATAAATTTCATCCTAATTTTTATGTTGATATAAGTGATTATTTAGATATCAAATTAAAAGCTTTAAGTTTACATAGGTCTCAACTTAGACATTCTCCGCATCATTGCAGTATAGAAAATATGGAATATCTTGCTCGTACAAGAGGGGCATGAAATTTCTGCAGTTGCGGCAGAAGCTTTTGTTTGTCATAGAATTATGTTTTAAGAAAATGAATAAAAATATTTTAAATATAGCTATTATAGGTTGTGGAGTAATAGCTCCTTCTCATATCGAAAGTTTTTTGAATTTGAATGATGTAAAAATTATTGCGCTTTGTGATCTGGTTGCTGAAAAATGTAAGAAATTGAATGAAAAATACATGCTTAATGCAAATGTCTATACTGATTTTAGAGAACTTTTTTTAAAAGAGAAGTTAGATGCAATATCAGTTTGTACTGACCACTCAAGTCATGCAGAAATATGTGATGAAGCCTTGCAAAGAAAAATAAATGTATTGTGTGAAAAACCTCTCGCTCATAAAGAAGAAACTCTTGAATTAATACTAAATTCTGCAAAGAAGAATAATAACATTGTTTTTTCGGGAGTTTTTCAGAATAGATTTAATCCGCTCTTTAAGGCTATAAAACAACTTTTGTCTCATAATGCTTTTGGAAAAATTATTAGTGCAGGAATCGCATGCAGTTACCTAAGAACAAAAGAATATTATGAAGCTGATTTCTGGCGAGGTAAATGGCAGACTGAAGGTGGTTCTGTTATGATTAATCAGGCTATCCATTATCTCGATCTTTTGCTCTGGTGTTGCGGAAAACCAAAAACTGTTTCTGCGAAAATCGCAAATCTTGCTCATGTCGGGGTAATTGAAACAGAGGATGTTGTCGCGTCTGCAATTGAGTTTGAATCTGGTGCGCTTGCTACAGTTAGTGCAAATTCAGCAAGTTATAATCAATGGCATAACGCATTATGGTTGAGTGGTACTGAAGGCTTTGTTTTCCTGAATAATTCTAACGTCGTTGAAATGAAGTTTAAAAATCAGGATATGCTTTCACTTTTCAATCAAATTGTTTCTAATGATGATACGGAAAAATTATTATCTGGAAAATCTTATTATGGTGGATTTCATTTTGCTCAGATAAAAAATTTTGTAGATTCAATAAGGACAAATACCACCCCTGTTGTAGATCTAAAATCAGCGGCCCTTACTGTAAAAACCGTTCTTGCCATTTACAAAGCGATGAGAGAGGGAAAAAGCGTAGATATGAATTTCTCTCCTCTAATTGATTAATTTTTCCATAATTTCTTTTAAGATTTAAGATCTATAGAAAGAGAGAAGTTTACCTTTGAATAATACTAATGTAAAGATTTTATTTGTTTGTGATGATTTAATGCTTGGAGGTTGGACTTCTCTCGTCACTGTTGCTATTGAATTAAAGAAACGTGGCCTTAAAATTCAGTTCATAACTCTCTTTGGAAAAGGATATAACGCAGAACTACTTGAAAAAGAAGGAATAAATGTCAAGTGTATTTTCCTTAATAAATTCAATTTCCCCTTCAAAATACTGAAATTATTATTGCTTATTTTACAAATAAAACCTGACATAATTCATACTCATCTTCACTATTCTGATTGTTTTGCAATACCTTTAGCATATCTTGCTGGTGTAAGAAAAAGAATTGCACATATTCATTCTATCGGAGAGAAATATAAACACAAACTGACTTTCTTAAAGAAAGTAACATATCGTCTTACAACAAACATAATTGCTGTGTCAAAAGCAGCGAAGGAAGCATTTAAAATTGAAAATCCTTTTTGCAATGTACCTATAGAGGTAATTCCTAATTGTATTGATGTTTTCGGTTTTCGCAGAAGGTTTGAATTATCGAATTACAAGAGGGAAGACTTTTATCTCACAGAAAGTGATTTTGTCGTTTTATGTGTTGCAAATTTTAAATGGCAAAAGGGATATGAATATTTATTAGGTGCGGTGGAACAGTTGCAAAATGAAAATTTTAAATTTCTGATTATTGGTTATGGTGAAGAGAAAGAAAAAATACTGAAAATAACCCAAAGAAAATCTTTGGATAAAGTTATCTCTTTTCTTGGTGCGCGTACTGATGTTCCGGAAATTATGAAAATAGCAGATTGTCTTATTTTACCCTCAATAGTCGAATCATTTGGCATATGTATTATTGAAGCGTTTTCTGTAGGTTTACCTGTGATTGCAAGTTCTGTGGGTGGGATAGTAGAAATAGCAAAAAACAATGAAAATGCTATATTAATCAATCCCGGAAATGTTGAACAAATATGCAAAGCTTTGTGTTTGTTAAAATATGATGACAAATTGAGGAGAAGTCTCGCAAATAAAGCTAAAATTCATTCTGAAAATTATGATGTTGCTAAAGTCGCAAATAAAATTATTGATTATTACAGGGGAATTTTAATAGAATCATTTTAAAAGAGAGAAGACAGGAAAATATCTTATATGTGCGGTATAGCAGGAATATTCAACACTGAAAAAAAAGATAGGCTTAACGATATTCATTCTATGACCTTGCGAATTTCGCATCGCGGCCCTGATGCATGGGGATATTTAGTTACAACGCCTGGCGAAAAAGCATATTTTACTTATAACAGTGTTGTTCCTGATAAAAAAGCAAAACTTTATTTTGGCCATCGTAGACTATCAATCATCGATATAGAAGGAGCTAAACAACCTCTATCTAATGAAGATTTTTCGATATGGGTTGTCTTCAATGGAGAAATTTATAATTATATCGAACTTTCAGAATTTTTAAAAAAAAGAGGACATCTATTTAAAACTACAGGTGATACTGAAGTCCTATTGCATTTATGGGAAGAGTATAGAGAAAATATGCTTCATCATCTTGTAGGAATGTTCGCTTTTGCTCTTTATGATGCAAATAGGGATTTTTTATTTCTTGCAAGGGATAGGTTTGGACAAAAACCATTATTTTATGCTGAGAGAGAAGGAGATTTTTTCTTTGCTTCAGAGTTACAAGCATTCTGGGGGTTAAAAGAATTCTCTGATGTTAGTATCAATAAAACAGCCATCGCACAGTATTTTAGATATGGATTTATAGCTGCTCCGCTCACAGCATATCAAGGGATTTATTCTCTTCCTGCTGGACATTGGATTAGTGTCATAAACGAGCGAAAAATCTTAAAACAATACTGGAAACCAAATGTTTGTGGGACAAAAGAGGCAGATTTAGAAAAAATTAAATCTCTTATCGCAGAGTCTGTAAAAATAAGAATGCGTTCTGATGTTCCTATCGGAGCATTCCTTTCGGGGGGAATTGATTCCTCACTTATTACATCTTATATGGTAGAGCAAAGTGTAAATCCAGTAAAGACTTTTACGGTTAGCTCAGGGGTAGAATACATTGAAGATGAATCGGTTGTAGCATCTGAAATCGCTAAAATTTTGAATACTGAACATATAGAAATAAGAGTGAAACCAGATTTTTTGACTGTTGCCGATAAGCTTGCTCGGCATTATGGACAACCCTTTTCAGATCACTCTGCTGTAATGACATATTATGTTAGTGAAGGGGCCAGGCAATACGTAAAAGTCGCATTAACAGGAGATGGTGGTGATGAACTTTTTGCAGGATATACAGGTTATTTAAAATTAAATTTTTATAGATTTTTTGGCTCTTTACCATTTGAACTGAAAAAATATCTGGCAGATTTTATCTCTTTTCTTCCTTTTAAATTTTCCAGGCGAGATATTGCTGATTCTATTTCCTCTGCCTTTTCTCTACCTCTGAAAGGAGAAAATATAGCTTCTTTATATCACAAAAAATGGAGGGATGAGCTTTTTAATGAGGATTTTTCTAAAATTATAAAAGAATCACAACAGGACGATATAGAGCAATTTTCTCGTTTTTTTAGAGAAGCAAGTTCAGATAATTTGCTTGATAAATGGCTTGAGGTAGATCAACGTCTCTATCTTGCTGATGATATTCTTTGCAAACTCGATATTGCTTCTATGGCTAATTCTCTTGAATGTAGGAGTCCGTTTCTTGACCACAGACTTGCTGAATATGTCAATTCAATCAAGGGGGCTGCGAAAATCGCAAATGGCCGAAGTAAAGCTATTTTAAGAAGACTTGTAGGTGAAAAAATTTCATCCCAGATATCTTCTTTACCGAAAAAAGGTTTTTCAATGCCTTTATCAAAATGGATGAGAGGAGAATTAAAAGATGAAATTAAAGAACGCATATTTTCAAATAAAAAAATATGGGTTGAATTCCTAAATAGAAAATCAGTAGAAAAAATTTGGGACGAATTTCAGTCAGAAAAATTTGATCATTCAATGAGATTGTGGATGATAGATAGATTAAATATTCTAATCAGGTCTTGAAAGATGAAGGTGGTAATAGACGCTACAAATGCGATAAATGACGTAAGAGCAATCCAACGCTATGCATGGAATTTACTTTCTCAAATAAATGAGATAGATTCAGATATTACATATACTTTTCTCTATTTGTTTGGTTGGAACTCTGGAATGATAAAATTGCCGAATTTTAATAAAAACAAGGTAAATGTGGTGTCTTCTAAAATACCAGGAAGACTTTTAAAACTAAGTTGGAAATTATTTTCATATCCAGATGCCAAATTTTTTATAAGAGAAAACTTCCAAATTTTTCATTTTCCAGGTGGATATACATACCTACCAGTACACAAAGCGAAAGTTCTTACTACTTTGCATGGTTTTGCTCCAATAATTCTACCAAACTACTTTGAAAATGAAGTGGTTTCTGATTTTAAAATCAAAATAGAAGAAACAATTTCTCAATCAGATTATTTTATTACTGTTTCAAATGTAAATAAAGAAGAGTTGAATGGAATATGGGGAATTTCTAATGATAGGATAAATGTTATTCCCTTAGGAGTTGGAACTGAATTTCAAATCCTTGATTTGCCAAAGGAAAAAGAGGAAAAAATTCGCAATAAGTATTCTCTCGGGAATAAAAAGTTTTTTCTTTATGTCGGTTCATCTATACCATCTAAAAACATTAAGGGAATTATTGAGGCCTATAATTTACTTGAGAAAGAAGTAAAAAAAGAATTTAATCTTATCCTGGTTGGACCAAAAACAAAATATACAAACTTTTACATTGATTTAGCAAGGAAATATAATATCCTTGATAATTTAGTTTTTGTTGATTATATTAGCCCCAGTTCAGAAGACCTTGCTATTATTTATAATCTTGCTGAACTATTTATTTTTATGAGCTTTTATGAAGGTTGGGCATCTCCTCCACTTGAAGCTATGAGATGTGGAGTTCCTGTCATTGTTTCAGATATTCCTTCTTTAAGAGAATCTACTGGAGGGGTAGCTGAGTATTGCAATCCGAAAAATACTGAAGAGATTTCCTATGCAATACAGAGAATGATTGAGCAACCTGAATTTCGCAGGAAAAAAATTGAAGATGGTATACAATTTTCCTCTAATTTTACGTGGAAGTTATGTACTGAACGCACGATTCAGTTTTATAATGAGATAATAAAGAAAGAATTTTAACTTTATGCCAGAATTCTTTTATATAAATTGTAAGTCTTAGTAGCCATATTGTTATAAGAAAATTCCTTTGCTCTGTTTACGGCTTTATTTTCAAGATTTAAACGTAGATTTTCATCTTTTAATAAAAGCTCAATCCCATTAGCAATTTCATCTTCATTTGAGGGATTGATTAAGACAGCATAATCTTCTGCTATTTCGGGTAAAGAACTGATATTTGATGTTAATAAAGCTTTTCCATTCGCAAGAGCTTCAAGCGCAGGAATCCCAAAACCTTCGTAAAGAGAGGGATAAATTATGAATTTTGCAGATTGATAAAGAGCATTGCGTTCTTCGATTGTATTCCATCTCACTATTAAGATATTCTCTTGCAGTAAACCACCTTTTAAAAAACTCTTGTCTCCTACTCCCGAAATAAGTAATTTTAAATTGTGATCTTGAGATGAGACTTTTTTAAAGGCAGTTATTGTTTTTTCGATATTTTTTCTTGGTTCAAAAGTTCCAGCAGGAAAATAAATATAACTTCTGTCTGAAACTCCAAACCTTGAAATTATTTGGGATAATTTTTCCTGGGAAATTTTATCGGGTATATTGCAACCTATATGTATTGTGGTGATTTTGTCATCATGTAATTTAAAGTATTCGATGATGTCTGATTTTGTATGTTGAGATATAGTGATTATATGATCAGCCCTATTAAGATTGGTCGGTAATAGTATTTTATATCCATAGTCATTTAATTTTTTTCCTTTTTTTGAATAGTACTCTGGATATTTTAAGTATGTTATATCATTCACAGTTAAGATTTTTTTAGATTTTGATATAACGGGGAGAGAAAAATGTGGAGAGTGAAATATGTCAATGTCTTTAATAAACCATGATAGATCAGGAATAGAAAAATTTAACCATAAATAATTAATGAATTTGACCGGGAATTTTAACTTGTAAATATTTCTTGTATTCAAAACTTGTGTAGGTTCATAGTCTCTAAAATAGAGTAAAAAATACCTTAATAAATCATTATTTTGGTCAAATATATTTTCTAATTTTGGGAGGAATTCTGTAAGATATTGATAAACGCCTCCACCTTTATTTTTAGAAAATAATACAGATGAGTCAAAAAGTACTTTCATTAGATTCAGAACTGTTAAATGCTATTACAGATATTCTATCACCTAAATATGGAGGCTTGTCTTCTCCAGGCCTTTCTATAAAATATATTAATTTTATAAAGAAAAACCAGATTTTTTGAATGAATTTTAGAAGAATAGATGACAACCTTAGATTAAATATTGTTTTTGGATAAACTAATTTTATATTTTCAAAGCCAGATGCCCTTAAAATTTGTTTAAGACTTCTTTCTGTAAATAGTTTCTTATGAGTGTAATCATTATATAAAGTGAAAATTGATGTAAAACCACAGATTTGTGGAACGGAAATAAATATGATACCTTTTGATTTTAAAGTTGACTTTAATTGTGATAGAGTATTTATCGCTTGTTCTTCATTTAAATGTTCTAAAACATCTTTCATATTGATGAAATCAAAAGATCCTTTTTTAGCTAACGAATAATTATATATGTCATCTATTAATTCTACTTTGCAATCTGTTCTTTTTTGAGCCTCAAGACATAAGATTTCGTTTGAATCTACACCTTCGATATTTTTGTATCCTTTGTATTTCAAATAAAGAAGGAAGGAACCCAGTCCGCATCCAAAGTCAAGGATATTAGCATTTTTATTTGTCGGGAGAATATTCGAATACCATGTATCAAAGCCATCAATTGTGCGTTTAGATAAAGAAAGAGAATGTCCTAATTCTTGAAGATGTATGAGGTATGATTTATTTAAATTAGTAGACATGATTTATCTTCTAAAATATTCCAGATCATTTTTGACCATTATTTCTATAAGTTGTTCAAAGTTAACTTCCGGTTTCCAGTTAAGAACTTTTTTGGCTTTTGAACAATCTCCGACTAAAATATCAACTTCTGCTGGTCGATAAAATTCAGGATTAATTACTACGTATTTTCTGTAATCCATTCCTGCATATGCAAAAGCTCTTTCACAAAATTCTCTGACAGAATGTGCAGAGCCTGAGCAAATCACATAATCATCAGGCTTATCTTGTTGTAGCATAAGCCACATTGCTTTAACATAATCCTTTGCATATCCCCAGTCGCGTTTTGCTTCGAGGTTTCCAAGTTCTAATTTATCTTTTAATCCATATTTTATCATCGCAACATGGGAAGTAATTTTACGAGTAACAAATTCGAAACCGCGTCTTTCAGATTCGTGATTATATAGAATTCCGCTAAGCGCAAATAAATTATACGATTCTCTGTAATTACGAGTTAGATCGAAACCAACTACTTTTGAAATTCCATACGATGAACGGGGATGGAAAGAGGTGTTCTCATTTTGTGGTACTTCTGTAACCTTTCCGAACATTTCGCTTGAAGCTGCAAAATAAAATTTTGAATTGGGGCAGATATGCTTGAATGCGGAAAGCATAAAATGTGTTCCATTGATATTCGTATTGAAAGTTGAGAACTCGTCTTCAAAGCTATAGCTAACGTAGCTCTGTGAAGCAAGGTGATAAATTTCATCCGGCTTTACCTGATCTAAAATTTTGTAAAGGCTTGGATAACTTTCAAGAGAGCCTGGTATAAGCGTTATCTTGTCCTTTATATGGTTGATTCTATTCAGTCGATTTGTTTGATCTTCTAATGCTACTCTTCGAACTATACCATATACTTCATAATTTTTTTCAAGCAATAATTCTGCAAGATAACTTCCATCTTGCCCAGTAATTCCAGAAATTAAAGCTCTCTTTTTCATAAATTTACTTTTACTAAATTATTTTAAAGGGTAAATAAGCTGTTGCGTCATATGATTCCATAATTATCTGATAGCCATTCTTATTTAATATATCAAGAATTTCAATGATTTTTTCTTTTGTCATAATGTTATCCATATATCCATGTTCAAAACGTATTATAGAAGGTTTGATAACATTAAAATTTATAGATTTAATAATATCATAGTCATAACCTTCTGTGTCGATCTGTAATATATCGAGTTGTTGAATATCATGTTTTTTCAAGAGTTCATTTAGAGTGATGCAAGATACTTTTTTTTCAATTATAAACTCGGAAGGAATTTTTGATAACTTATGGTGCTCTAGATTAAAAGATGCTGTTCCCCCAGCCCATTTGGGAATTTTGGCTAACTTTTCAGGATTTACCAGATACATTGTCATTTCTTTTTTCTCTTTATGTATTGCTATGTTTTCTGTTATTACATTAGAGTACTCTTTATAATTCTCTCTAAGTTTATTATATGAATATTCTATTGGTTCAACAAGAATGGCTTTTACTTTTTCTTGATTCTGAATTATAAAATTATGAACGGGATCAAAAGTAATACCATCGTTAGCACCAATTTGAATGAGATTTAGAGGATTGTGTTTTTCGAGATAGTAATTTAAAAATTTAATAAATGAAAAATATTCGGCATTTGATTCAATTCGTATACTATAAATACGATACCCTAAAAGCTCTAACAATCTTGTTATAGTTTTTTTTAAGATTATCATCAACTATTGCTTCTTTTCTTTTGTATATTATACTACTACAATATTCCTTTATCAAAGGCTATTTATCAGAAACTATTATGAAAATTGTTATAGTATCAATGCATTCACCGGAAATGAATGGCGTGGCTAGCACGCTCTGGAATATTGGGCGTATTCTATCATCTTTGGGGAATGATGTTTTTTTCTTAACCTGTTTTAGTTCGGAAAATCTGAAAGATTTGTCTTTTTATTGTCAAGAATTTTCCAGAATTAAAGTAATCAGTATTTCATCATCGAGAACGTTGCGTTCAATTTTTTGGTCAGTGGGAAAAAGAATTTTTAAAGATTATTTTAAGGACATTCAACCAGAAGATATAGATGTATTAAAATTTGCTGCGGCTGCTGCGATGAAATTAAAGGATTTAATTAGATCAGAAAAAATAGATTATGTTCTTTTTTCAGATAGTTTTATGGAATATGCCTATTTTCTTCCATTTTCTGAAATGAAGACCTTTATTCATATAGCATGTCCTCGATATCTATTTCAAAAAATTGGGCTTGTGGATACACCTGTAAACAGTTATTTTAATAGATTAGAGAAAAGTTTAGTACCTGCTGCAGATATTCTATTGGCTCCTTCTAAAGCAATGTCAAATATTGCTGCAGATTATTATGGTGTTGAGCTTAACAGAATTAGAGTAATTCCAAATCCCATAGATGTTGATTTATTTTGCCCCAATGAAGATAATTCTCAAGAAGAATCTATTATTAAATTATGTTTTGCCGGGAGATTTTCTTATGAAAAAGGCGCACATATCATAATTAAAATTTTGCCATCTCTTTTAAAAAGATTTAAAAATTTGCAATTTTCAGTAGTTGGAAATTCTGGAAAGTCGTCCTCAGGCAGGCTTTTGATTGATGAATTAAAAGAAAAAATCGCTGAAAATAATGCGTCAGAAAGATTTTTTTATTATCCAAAAATTCATCATTATCTAATGCCAGACTTTTATAGAAGTAATCATATCTTTATTAGTCCAACGCTATTTGATAGTTTTGGTAATACGATTGTAGAAGCTCAATCATGTGGTCTTCCAGTTGTTGTGAATACAGTTGGCGGAGTTCCAGAAATAGTTAAAGATGGAGAAACAGGTTTTCTTATAAACAATAATGATGAAATGGAGTTTTTAGAAAAAATAGAAAAATTAATTATAGATACGGAAAACAGGAAAAAGATGAGTAAAAAAGCCAGGGAATATGTACTGGAATTATTTTCTTTTAAAGTTGTATCTGAACAGTTAAAAAATATAATTTGTTGATGAAATCTTTTCTATTAGTTCGCTATAACAAGCCTCAGGATTGTAAAATTCTTTTATTGTTTTTATTCCTCCTTTAATTAACTTTTCTTTGTACTCTTGATCATATAGTGCGTTTATTATCTCTTCTGCAAATATATCTGGTTCAATTGAAATTCTTTTTTGAGGGAAGTATGTAAAATTTATCCCTTGAATTGCTGCCGGTGAAAGGATAGTAGCTTTTCCAAAAGAAAAACTCTCTAACACTTTTATTTTTATGCCATTTGCGAATCTCAATGGCACTACAACAACATCAGCAGAATCATATTCTTTTTCTAAGTGATCTGTATATGGAGAAAAGATAATATTAGAGTGATATATATATTTTTTTGTAATTCAGAGGATGGATTAAGTATCTTAAATTTTAGATCTTTTATTTTTTCATTGATAATTGGGAGAATATTTTTGGTAAAAAATTCTATTGCATCAATATTAAACACACCTTGTCCAGACGCGTAAAGTAGAATAGGATTATTTGAAGATTTTTCTTTTTTAGGTTCAGACAGCGGTAGAAATGATGGAGGTGTATGAATACAGTTTTTTATACCATGTATTTGTAGATATTGAAGATCCGAAAGGGATATAGCAAGAACTAAATCAAAGGATCGGTATAAATTTAGTTCTCTGTTTCTATCTCGAAAATGAGAAAGTAAATCACCATATCCAAGCTTTTTTAAATTCAGGTATTTTTGATACCAAATGTCGTGAGTATCCATTATTTTTAGAATCTTATCTGGAATATACTTAGCACAATATCCAAGTATAGGAGTATTAATTATTATTGCAGAAAATTTGTATATAGAAATTAGTTTTTTTATTAATTCAACAAAATTGTGATTTTCATATATGATATCATCGAAATGAGGTTGTTGTAAATGCAAGTATGTCTTCTTTAAGATTTCCTTAAAAAGTATTTTTTTCTCTGATTTTTCTGGATAATGAACTCCATCGAAGAGCTCAGAAAATAATAGAGGAGTAGGCGTTTTTTCCTCATTAACAGCAATGTGGATTGAAAAATATTTAGATAGGTGTTTACACATATCTCCGACGCGGTAAGTAAATCCACACCTTTGTGGGAATGGATATGATTGTGATATAACAAGTATTTTTTTATCTCTTTTTTGCATAAATTCCAATTGTTATGCCTGATTTACTGAATGAAAATAAGTCTGCAATAAAAGTTATAGGATACGCTAATATAGAAAAAAGATTAAATATTATTGGAGAATTCATAATTTTGAAGGCAAAAATACATAGAATTATTGAAATCTCCGAACGAAGCAATGATTTTACCACTATTACATCAAAACCATTTTTTTCTAATAACTGTTTTATTGAATTTTCCGAAAAATAGTTACAGACAGAACAGTATTTTTTATGAAAATTAATGAATTCCTGGGACTTAATATTATTTAGAGAATCAACCGTTAATAAAATTTTGCCTTGAGGTTTCAATATTCTATAAAATTCACGAATTGCTCTGTCCGGATTGGAGAAATGTTCTAAAGCGCAAATAGAAATCAAAATATCAAATACTTTATCCGGATGAGGTATATTTTCCGCATCTGCCTGAAGGAAAAAAATATTATTTTGGCGAAAGTGCTGCGCTATTTTAATATTATTTAAAGATATATCAAGGCCAACAGCATTTTTACATTTAGAAAAGAGATAATTTGTAAATAGCCCAATTCCACATGCTATATCGATTGCAACATCGTTTTGCGAAATTCGCAAATATTTCTTTGCAAAGCGGAGTTCGTGAATTCTAAAAAGATTAGCTGCTGTTCTTGAAAACATATAAGTTTTAGCTAATTTTTTACGAAGAATTTTCATTTGTTTATTTTTTTGAATGGAATTTCCATTAAGTATTTTAGGTCTTCATGTTTTAGGATAATACAAAAAATAAAATAGGCCAAAGTGCCTGTAATTGCCATTATAATAAGATAAATTAATTCAGATTGAGCCTTAAATTTGTAAATAGCCTCTATTGAAAATAAAACTCCTGCCATGAGTAGTCCAGCAAAAATAGATTTAATAAGAGGGCTAAAAAAATGGTAATTCAAAGAAAGATGTAACTTTCTGATAAGTAAAATAAAATTACAGAGACATCCTATAGAAGTTCCTATTGTTGCTGCAATCATAAAACCATAGATACCATATCTAATAGCGGCGAAATAGCATATTATTGCTCCAACCATAACCAAAATACTTGATATTATTGCTGGAATTTTTGTATATTGTAAAATGAAAAACATTCTTCCTACCAAACTTTGGATAGAGTTTGGAAGTATAACGAAAGAAGTAATAATAATAAGACGAGCAGTAGTTTCACATTCAAATTCAGAAAATTTACCGTGACCAAATAAGATTTTGACAAGAGACTCAGCTCCCAAAAAAATAAATACGTTGGACGGGACAGCAAAAAGAAAAATGATACTGAAAGTTTTTTGGAAAGAGGCAATGAGGTCATTTCTTGTTTTTTGTGCTTCTTGTTCTCCAAGGAGGGGGAATATTGCCGTGGTGATTGGTCCGGAAATAAAGGCTCCAATTGAATGAATGATGAATAAATTTAATTCAATCATTGTTAGTGCTCCATTTATAGGTAAAATGGATATTATTCTATTGCGTATAAAGATGGCTAATTTAAGGAATAAATTTTCTATCAGCACAGGTAGTGATATATTAAAAATAGAAGAGATTAGAGGGGTGCGATATTGGAAAAACCATTTTAATGGAACTTTCTTATTAATAAAAACAACTAAAATAGTAATTCCTAACATAGATCCCATAAGATTTCCATAAACAAGCCTTTCAATCCCAAGTGTAGAGGGGAGAAAATATAGCGAAATGATTGAGCAGAGAGGATACATTAATGTTGACAGGGCAGGAATGAAGAAATTGCGGAATGAATGATAAAGAGAGGAATATATAAGAGATAAGCCAAATAAAAATATGAGTGGGGAAAAGAGCCTGGCATATGTAATGGTAAGTTTTTGCTTTTGAATTTCAAATCCAGAAAAAATGATTCTTATAATATATGGAGTAAATATTAAATAAAGAATGGAAGAGAGTATTAAAATAAAAGAAGAAATATTGATGAATCCTGCCATCTCAAGGGCAGAAATTTCATTACCGACTTCGACTCGTCTTTTTTGAAAGACTGGAATTATAGCTGCAAAAAGTATTCCGCCAATGAAAAAGTCGCTAAGTTGTTGTGGGATGCTAAACGCTGCAAAGTATGCATCTGTTTCTGTTCCTGCTCCAAAATGGGAAACTATAAGAGTTCGTAATAAGATAGAAAGAGCACTCTTTAATATAAGGATAATTATAAGAAAAATTGTTATTGTTGAAGTTCTTTTTAGAAGATTCATTTTATTTCATCTTTCTATTTTTTTAAGGATATGAAATGATAAAAAATCTGGATACCAGATAATTCATCTTTTTGGGTTTTTATTTCTTTTATTTCACTTTTTACATTATAAGTAGGAAATAAAAACTCTGAAAGATACCCTGAAATATAAGCAATATCTGAAAAGAACTTTAAAAATTTAAAGCTGAATATAGCATATAACGTTTTTAAAATTCTTCTGAATATCCTGAAAATGAATAGTCTTTTTTCTATAAATTTTCCCTTTTCATATCCATCTGTTAATTCATAAATCTTATCTGGAAAATATTTTTTTGCAAAAGCAGAGCCTCTACCATTTCGGTAATACATTTTTATAAGTTTAAAGAACGAGTTCGGTAAAATATGATAAACCCATGTATTAGCAGCTATTACAACTCTTTTACCACTATCTCTCACTTTTTTTCTTAAAAGAGGATCAAGACCTCTTATTATCTCTTCATCTTCTCCTCCGATTTTCAGAAAAAAGTCTTTTTCCATCAGCAAACAAGGATGTTGAACCATATCGGAGTCAATATTTTCTTCCTGTTTTGGAAAAAATCTCCTTGGAATTTGTTGCATTGCTTTCTTCTGGAAAGATGAAGCGTATGGAGGAATTTCACAGGCTGCCCCTACCATCCCAATACTTCCATCATTTTTTATAACATTTATAAGCTTTTCAAATAGAGTATTATTGTCAAATTCTGTGTCATCATCTACAGTTGAAATATATTTAGTTGAAGACATTTTTACGCCGTAATTTATTGCTCTTCCCTGTCGGTTATCTCCGATTATCAGGTGTATCTCCTTGGGAGGATGTGTTTGAGACGCAAATTTTGTAAGTAGAGTTTTTAAGGATTTTATTTTATTTGGTGAAGCGACAGGAATTATAACGGAATAATCTATATCATCGATATTCATTTGCATCTTCTGTTAAACTCCTAATTAGATTTTTCCATTATATACGATTTTCCAGAGCTTTCAAGGCATTCGCCAATAGTTGTAAAACCATTTTTTGTATAAGTTTTGATCGCCGGGATATTATCTTTTTTTACTGTGACTATAATGGATTTTATCCCCCTTTTTTTTGTTTCTTCGATACATTTTTGCAGCAATTTAGATGCAATACCCTTGTTTCTGTCTTCTTCAGCAACAATTAAAACCCAAATTTTTGCGAAATTCGAGGAGTCTGACGTAATGTTTTTATTGATTTGTTTTATGTTGAATCCAAGCATAGATTTGCTTGCAAGAAAAAATTTTTTGAAATCAAAACCATATAATCCCAGAAATATTTTTAACAGTTTGATGTAGAATCTTAAATGATATGGGCTCGAAAATTCATTAAATTTTTTTTCATCATAAGTATATATTAGAACACCAGAGATCAAATTATTTTCATCTCTTTCTACAATTATTGATTTTTTATCGAATTGATAGAAATGTTTTACTTTATCCAGGAAAAATCTAAATTTCGAATCTTGATTGAAATTTTCTCTTGAATTTTTTTTCCCATAAATATGTAAATATGCAATCTGTCTCAAATCTGATTTTGTTATTTGATGTATTTTTTCAGTGGTCATTAAAGATTTATCATTTATCCCATTTAATATTATAAGAATATAAGAAGAAGCTGGATATTTAAAAACATTTTATTGATTATTTTGATAACTATGTAAGAAAAATATTTTAAGAATAAAGAAATAAAGTTTTTATTAATTAAAAGTTGATCGAGAGATTTTTTTAAATTTAATTAGTAATATACTATTTATAATTCTTAATTTCAAAAATAAGTCATCATAACTCAAAATTTTGAGTGTATAGGTGAAATGTTCTCTGGAAAGAGGTGTATGTTAAAAATGAAAGATATTATATCCCGTTGATATTTATATGTTTAATAAGAAGTTGAAAAAATGGGGGGATTTAATTTATCCCCCTCAGGAATTATTATATTCTATAATTTTTATTTTATTTCGACAGGTTTCTTTTTTTCTGCGCTTTTGTATATCGCGTCAAGGAGCTTCATTACCGTTAGTCCTTCTTCGGCTGTTGCAGTGTGTTCTTTGTTGTTTATAATGCAATCAGCAAAGTGATACATTGAGCAATGTGCATTTGGGACAGGGGGATGTAATTTCATATCATATTGACATCCATTTCGTTCGATGAAGAATTCTGCTTCAAAATCATATCCTTCATTGATATTTCTTTGCAGCATTCCGCCTTTTGTTCCAAGTAATCTGGTTTCCATAAGTTCGCGTTCTTTTATATTTCCTGCCCATGATGCTTCAAGTTCAAGTGTGGCGCCATTTTCGAATTGCATGAAGGCCGCTGCAAAATCCTCTACATCAAATATTTTTTTTTGTTCTTTTGCAATTGCAGATGCAATATGATTATATGTTCCGGCCATTACCCATAAGGGCTTTGGGTAGTTCATTAACCATAAGGCAAGATCAAGACGATGTACGCCAAGGTCTATTAGAGGTCCTCCTCCTGAGAGCGCTTTTGTGCCGAACCATCCACCAAATCCTGGCATTCCTCTTCTTCGTAACCATTGAGTTCTGGCAAAATATATTTCTCCCAGGATTCCTGAATCAATTTCCTTTTTTACTGCATACGATTGAGGGGTAAATCTAAAACTGAAATTTATCATTAGTTTCTTTTTTGCTTTTTTTGCTGCCCGGCACATATCTTCGGCTTCTTTAGCATTCATAGCCATTGGTTTTTCACATAAGACATGTGCTCCATGTTCGAGAGCTGCAATTGTAAGTGGTTTATGAAATTTGTTTGGTGTTACTACGCTTACAATGTCAAGCTTTTCCTTTTTGAGCATTTCTTCTGCAGAAGAATAACAATTTGGGATGTTAAATTCTTTTTTTCCTCTGTCTTCAAGTCTTTTTATATCTGTATCTGCTACTGCAATGACTTCGACTTCTGGATGGGTTCTAAAACCGTTTATATGAGCGCCTCCCATTCCAAGTCCGATAACGCCAACTTTTAGTTTTGACATATTAACTATGCTCCTTTTTTTTTAGTAAGCTCCTATTTCTTTTATTGTATTTACGATTTTTTTCATCTGTTCTACTCCCACATCGGATGGAATTGAATGATCTGAAGAAAAAATGTATCCCCCTTTTTCTTTTAGAATAGAGATAACTTGCTTGATTTCTTCGATTATGATGTCTTTTCCCCAGTTTAAAGCATTTGTTCCTCCATGAAGGGTCAACTTATCCCCGTACATTTTTTTTATTTTTATTGGGTCCATTCCGGCTTTTACTTCAAGTGGATTAAGAGAATCTATTCCTATGTCAATAAATTCTGGTATGAATGGATTTACATTACCACAAGAATGAAGTTCCGCAAAAATGCCCTTTGAATGAGCCCACTCGACTGCCTTTTTATGAAAGGGTTTTAGTAGTTCTCTATACATGTCAACAGAAAAGAACTGTTTTCCTTTAAATCCCATATCATCAGGCCATTGAATACTATCAAAATGATAACCTTTTTCCCAAATTTTCTCAAAGATGATTAAGTCAATTTCTAAAAATGTATTAAAGATATCTATACATAATTCAGGATCTTCAATGAGCCATATTAAAAATCGTTCTGTTCCTGTCATCCACGCATGGGCGGCATCAAATCCAAACCAAAAATAAGCTCTTATCCATCTGCCTTCTTTACGCCATATCTTATAATTTTTTTCTAATGATTTCCAGTCTACTCTATCCATTGATGGAGTCATTCTTTTTTTAGCTTCCTGCCATTTTTCTCTAGAAGTGATTGTGAAATCAAGAAATTCAGGGACGCTTGCAGAATGTTTGAAATTTTTCATTGTAACGCCCCATTTTGTCTTTATAATCTGAAACTCATCATTATCTTCTAATATTTGAGTTTCATATCTTGGGCTATTGTCAACATAGATACCCTCCACCAGATCCAAACCGAAAAATTCTCTCCAGTCTACGCCTTTTGGCATGCCCTCTCGTTCCCATCTTTCAATAGTTGCTGGCCACACAATGTCAACGATAGGGACTCTGTCAGGTTCACGATGAGAGAAAGTTCTTTTTAATCTTTCAAAAGTTGTCATTTTTAGACCTTTTGTTTGAGTCAACTGCAAATTACTTTAATAAAATAAATTACAGTTGACTCAGAATTACAGTTATATAAGTCTTAAGATTGAACAATTCCGGCCTTACCAGATGCTGAATTAACTGTTCTGATGGGTTCAAGAGGAGTTTTTATATTAGGGCATTTATCTTCAATAAAAGTTCTTGGAGCAGCCCATTTACAAGCATTATGGATAACTTTTATAACATCTTTATTGTGATAGATAGGATAAGTTTCATGTCCCGGCCTGAAGTAGAAAATTCTGCCATGTCCACGATTCCAGCAACATCCACTTCTGAAGACTTCGCCTCCTTCAAACCATGAAATAAATATTAATTCATCTGGTTCTGGTATATCAAATCTTTCTCCATACATTTCTGTATTTGGAAGTTCAATATAATCGCCAATACCCTGTGTTATAGGATGTGCTGGTGCAATATTCCACAATCTTTCTTTTTCTCCAGCCTCTCTCCACTTTAAAGAGCAATTTGTGCCCATAAGTGCTTTGAATATTTTAGAGAAATGACCAGAATGAAGGACTATCAATCCCATTCCTTCCAGGACGCGTTTTTGAATCTTTTTGACTACATCGTCTTTTACTTCATGGTGTGCAGCGTGTCCCCACCATATTAGCACGTCAGTATTTTTTAAAGTTTCATCATTGAGGCCGTGTTCAGGTTCATCAAGAGTTGCTGTTTGCGTTTTTACGCCGCCGAGTTTTTCAAGCCCTCTCGAAATGACTACATGCATTCCATCTGGATAAACTCTTTTTACCGCATCGTTTTTCTTTTCATGACGAAATTCATTCCATACTGTTACTTTTAGTTTTTCAGTCATTGAAAAATCTCCTTTTATCAGTTTGTGATTAAAAAATAAGTAATATTTTTTACGATATAGCTTGAATTTCTGTTTGCAAATAGAATATTATATGCAATTTGTGATATTAAATTGCAGTTTGTGATAATGCGTATATGGGAAACAAGATTTCAGGTTTATGACCCAATACCTGAATTTCCAATTCCAAACGTTGTGGTTGAAGAAATTCAGGAATCTTCCGATTATGGGCATTATGGAAAATTCAGAAAGGGGGATAAGGGAAGTCAATTGGTTTATACTTTATCAGGGGAGGGGCGTTTTTCTGTTAATGAGAAGGAATACATTTTAAAGCCCGGCGTAGCTTTTTTGGCTCAGCATTGTGATGAAAAAACGGGATATTATTTTCCGAAAGATTCTAAGGAGCCATGGATATTTTTGTGGATTTCCTTTTTTGGAGGTTTCTCGGCGGATTGTGTTAATTCATTGGTTAGGCATTATGGGTATATATATGAATTACCTCGTGAAACGGGAATAATTGCTGAAATAGAGGCTTTCAAAGGTTTGAAGGGAAGTATTGTAAGACTTTCACCTCTGGCGGGAGCAAAGCTTTTTATGGATGTTATATGTGGGCTTGATTCTTCTATCAGTCGAAAAAAAAATGATAGTAGTATCACTTCTATTCATAAAGCGCAAATGTTGTTGATGAAGAGAATATCTGAAGGTGTGAGCGTTCAGTATATTGCCGATGAATTATCTATGTCAAGAGAGCACTTTTCCCGTCTATTTAAAAAACATACGGGAATTTCTCCCGATTATTATATTAGACGTGAAAAGTTAAAATACTCATGTGAGTTGCTTAAAGAAACTGAACTAAGTGTAAAAGAAATATCCCATAGAGTTGGTTACGATTCTGTAGCAAGTTTTTGTAGAGTTTTTAAATCCTTTTTGAAGATGACGCCGGAACAATTTAGAAAAATTGGTCATTATCCAGGCTGGCTGTAATTTATTCCATAGATGGAATTATTCTATATTGACTTTGCATTTTGGGATTGAATCTAAAAAACTTTTACCGTAACTCTTTGTTATTATTCTACTATCTAATATTGCCACAAGCCCGCTATCTGTTTTTGTTCTTATTAATCTTCCAATTCCTTGCCTGAGTCTTAATATTGCTTCTGGAAGTTGATATTCGGTAAATGGGCGTTTTCCTTCTTGTTCAATCTTTTCACATCGTGCCTGGACAAGTGGATGAGAAGGCACGAGAAATGGTAGTTTTGTTATTATTACGTTACTGAGGGATTCTCCTGGAATATCTACTCCACTCCAGAAACTTGTTGCTCCAAAGATAACCGAATTTAAATTTTTCTTAAATTCGTTAAGCATTTTCGTTCTATTAGCGCCTTCACCATGAATTATGATTTTTATTTGTTTGTCTTCGAAGTATTGCTGAAGTTCTTTTGCACATAAATTCAGATGGTGAAAATTTGTAAAAAGAACAAAGGCTTTTCCGTTTGTAATGTTAAGGTATTTCTTTATTTCATCACACAATAATGAAATATAATTCTCATTATCTGGCTCTGGCACTTTTCTTGATATATATATTTGCATTTGTCTGGAATAGTCAAAAATAGTGTCGAGGATTATTTTTTCACCGCCAGAGAATCCAACTCTTGTAGAGAAATAATCAAGATTGTTTTTAACCGACAGTGTTGCGCTTGTCAGGATGATTGATTTATTTTGACTAAAAAGATTTTCTGCTAAAATTTCATTTATAAAAAGAGGTGCTGCATATAATTCAATCTGGTAATTTTTTTCATTTCGTTCTACCCAGTATACATAGTTATCTAAAGTCATATTACAGAAATTATGAAAAGAATCTGCCAGGGCTTCAGTTTTTTGTGATAATGATTTTATCTCCTGTGCGAAAATTTCGTCACTTTCAAGCTTTGCTGTTTCCTGGAGGAGTTTTGATAAAACTCTGAGTTCCTCTGATATGATATCATTAGCGAAGCCTGGTTTATAAAATCTCAAAGTTTCTTCTTTTTTATTATCGAGGAGACTCTCAAACTGTTTAAAAAATATTTGAGAAAGTTGTAAAATTTTTTCTACTTTATTGCGAATTTCAAGTTTTACGACCCCTTTATAAAAAAATATTCCTTTGTTCTTTTCAGGATCAAATAATTTTTTGAGGAAGAATTCGGTGCCAGTTTTAGTTATATGAAGTCCTAATTGTTCGGCAGCTTCATTTTCGAGAGTATGTGCCTCATCGAAAATTATTGCGGAATAGTTGGGGAGCAAAGAATATTCATAGTGTTTTTCCATTTTTAGATTTGTAAAAAGGAGGGCGTGATTTGTAACAACGATATCGGAGGTTTCCCATTCTTTTCTGGCTTTCCAGTAAAAACAATCTTTGAAATTTGGGCATTTTGGAGCAATGCAATTTCCAGGTTCACAGGCAACGTGATACCATGCCATTGAATCTATAGAGAAATCGGCCTGGCTCCTATCTCCAATACCAGTACTTCTTACCCACTGATAAATTTTTAAGATTCCATTTTGAATGTATTCCTCAAAGAGTTCTTCTTTCGTTTTCTCAATAGAGAAACATAATCTTCTCAGACACACGTAATGACTTCTTCCCTTTGCGAGCGTTGCTTTAAAACCATCTTTGATTAAGAGTTGCAAAATGGGAACATCTTTAAAAATTAATTGTTCTTGTAGGTTTATTGTTTCGGTGCTGATTATTACAGGAATCTTTTTACTTTTTGCAAGATAAACTGCAGGAACAAGATATGCATAACTTTTGCCTATGCCAGTAGGAGCTTCTATACAAAGATTTTTATTTGTTTCAAAAGCTTCAGCAATTTTTATAGCCATTTTCCTTTGTTGGGGCCTTTCTTCATATTGAGGTGCGCCAAATTTTTGTGATTCTTTAAGCGGACTATTATCCCCAAAAAAAATTTCAGTGTTCTTTTGTATGTCTGTCAATGAGTCAGAAAGTTTTATCATAAAAATTAAAATATTGACATTGATAAAATTGCAATTAATTGTATCTTCAAAAAATCAATATAACAAAACTTTAAATAAAGGAAAATAGAAAATTATGAATATTTTAAAAAAATTCATCATTATTGCGATTTTCGCAACTGCTAATATTATTTTTGCTCAGGTAAAAGTAGTGAAAGAAGCAAAAGATAGAAATCCAAGCCTTTTATTTTCTGGGATTGTTGGGAACTCAGAGCTCTCAGCCGCAGTAGAATCCGATTTACGTAATTGCGGTTGGTTTGACCTTGTTTCTCAATCCAGTGCAGAGTATGTTGTCAATGGTGGCGCTGCTGGGAGAGCAGTTCAGGTGAATGCCAGGAAAAGTAATGGAACAGTGATTTCTACGATAAGTATTACTATAGATGACTCCAGAAGGACAGCTCATGCAATAGTAGATAAAATATTGCAGGATATATTTGGAATCAAGGGAATATGTTCTGCTAAAATCGCTTTTTGTGCTGAACTATCAAAAGGGGTCAAAGAAATTTATATTTCAGATTTTGATGGACAAGGAATAGTTCAAATAACCCGCTCAGGAACTTTGAATGTAGAACCCGAATGGTTGCCAAATAAAAGTGGAATTGTTTTTACACAATACAGTAAAATGTATACGGATGTAGTTGAATATAACATAGCCTCAAGACGATCAAGGAGGTTGGCACAATTTCCCGGGCTTAATTCAGGTGCTGCTATATCGCCAAACGGGCAATTGCTTGCAATGATTCTTAGCAAGGATCGTCAGGTAGAATTGTATATAAAATCCTTTAATGGTGGAGAACATCGTCGTTTGACAAATAGTAAATCTGTAGAAGCATCTCCTGCATGGTCACCTGATGGCTCCAAGATATGTTATGTGTCAGATCAAAGTGGAAGACCTCAATTGTATTTGATTTCTGCTGGTGGTGGAAATAGTATAAAACTTCAAACCATGGGAGTTGAATCTGTGAATCCTGCATGGTCAGGTGATAATAAAATCGCCTATTCTTCAAAATATGGAAATAATTATGTGATAGTCGTTTATGATTTAACAGGTAAAGAAGCTCAGAAAGTTATAACAAACGCCGCAGGAGACTGGGATTCTCCATCATGGGCACCGGATAATCGCCACATTGTTTGTTCAAGAACTCTTGGTGGGAGAGGTGAAATCTATTTAGTTGATAGCTGGACAGGGTATATGAGACCTCTGGTACGAACATCAGCCAACTTATCAATGCCTGCTTTTTCAAAGTAAAAAGAGGAAGGAAAAGTTATGGTTCGTCCTTTTTGTAAAAGAATAGTAAATGGAAAACCTAAAGCGGTTTATTTTAAACCCGCAGGAATACCTATGCGTTTTATTGGAGAACTTGCTCTTTCTCTCGATGAGTTTGAGGCTATCAGGTTGGCGGATTATGAGGGATTATATCAGGAGGAAGCAGCAAGAAAAATGGGAATATCACGCCCTACTTTTTCAAGAATAATAGAATCTGCAAGAAAAAAGGTTGCTGATGCAATTGTAAATGGGAAGGCACTTAGAATAAATACTTAATTTAGATTAACTTCGTATATATATTAATTTCGAGACAAAGTTGTAGAGAAACTATTATAACTTGAAGCCAATGAAATAGATGTAAATCCACCCATTGTGTGGCAAGGACCGTTAACAATTCGCTAACTCAAAAGATTTACAGAGTGTAACGAACTTGTTTCCATATATAGATGGGACGATTCTCAACTGTTTTCAAGATAAAAATTTATCTAAATCTGAGTATTTTTATATGTTTTTTTTCGCTCACCATAGTCTTTTATCGAGAGAACGATATTGAATTGCCTCGGATATATGATTTTCGAAAATACCCTCGGAATTTTCAAGATCTGCAATTGTTCTTGCAACACGCAAAATCCTATCATAAGCTCTGGCGCTTAACGATAATTCGCGCATAGCATGTCTCATTTTTGTGATAGATTCTTTACTCAATTTACATATTTTTTGAAGAAGAGCAGGTTCCATTTGTGCGTTACAAAAAAGTTTCCATTCTTTGAGCCTTTCAATCTGGATTTGTCTTGCCTTTTCAACTCTTTTTCTAATTTCAGAACTTTTTTCTCCGGAAGGAGTATTGACCAACTCATCTTCAGTAAGCTGTGCAACTTCGATATGAATATCAATTCTATCCAGGAGAGGTCCTGAAATTTTATGTCTATATCTTTGAATATGATGTGAATTGCATCTACAAACCCTATTTTTACTACCATAATATCCACAGGGGCAGGGATTCATAGCGGCAATTAACATAAAACGCGCTGGAAAAGTGAAAGAACCTGCGGCTCGAGAGACAGTTACAGTTCCATTTTCAAGAGGTTGTCGCATTACTTCAAGAACGTTGCGTTTGAATTCTGGAAGTTCATCAAGGAAAAGCACCCCATTATGCGCAAGGCTGATTTCACCAGGGGTAGGGGTACTTTGTCCACCAAAAAGCCCAGTATCGCTTATAGTGTGATGAGGTGCCCTGAAAGGTCTTTCTGTTAGGAGTGCCTTGCCTGGCGGGAGTTGTCCTAAAACTGAATGTATTCTTGTTGTTTCAAGAGCCTCTTCTATATGCATTGGGGGCAATATACCAGGGACCCTCTTTGCAAGCATTGACTTACCAGTTCCAGGAGGACCTATCATTAAAACATTATGTCCGCCAGCAGCGGCTATTTCAAGAGCACGTTTGGGATAAAATTGTCCTTTTACATCGGCAAAATCCAGAATATCTCTTTGTTCTGCTTGATTTATTATATCATTGAGGCATATTCTTCTTCTTTCAATCTTGATTTTTCCGGAGAAAAAGTCTACGGCCTCTTTGAGATTTTTTACAGGAAAGACGGGAATTTCATCGCCCGCTACTATAGCTGCTTCATCTGCATTTTCTTCTGGGATTATGAGCAAAGAAATTTCTTTTTTTAATTTTTTTGCGAGAGCAGAGATTGGCAAAGCTCCTTTTATCGGTCTTATCTTGCCATCAAGTGCAAGTTCCCCGGCTATCATTGCAGAGGCAAGTTTATCTTTTGGGAGTTTGCAGTTTTGAGATAACATACAAAGGGCTATTGGTAAATCGAAAGCTGCTCCTTCTTTACGAAGGTCAGCTGGAGCAAGCCCAACTACTGTAGTTCCAAGAGGATGAATGAATCCACAGCTCATTATGGCAGAGCGAATTCTTTCCTTACTTTCTTTTACGGCCGCATCAGGTAATCCTACAATTGATACAATAGTATTTTCGCCCTGTCCTGTGGTGTTAACTTCTACTTCAATTTTTATTGCTTCTATGCCAAATATAGAAGCAGAATATGTTTTAGAAAGCATTTTTTATTTACTTTTTTCGATAATTTCAAATTCGCTATCGGGGATATCTGTATTTAACCGAAAGTCTTCAAGAATTATTCTTTGTTCAATTCCACCTGTCAAAACTTTTGTTTCAGCCGGGATGAATACATTTTCTATCAAGGAGTATTTTATAATTTCTGCTGAATACGCATCTCCATTTTCATTTGTTGTTAGCATCCTGCGTTGCAGGTAATTCCCTTCCGCCACAAAAAAGGTTATTTGCGGAAGATCTTCTTTTTTCGGGTGGCATATAATTTTCAATAAATCCTCATCATTTATTTTTACTCTTTCTATTTTCATATCATCAAAAACATCACATAATAAAGTTTTTGGTGATGAAATATCATGAAATAATTTAATTCTTTCTTTTTCTATCCCCGTAATTTCATGAGCAGCATTGTCTATACCAGATATTTTCCATATTTTATCCCCTTTTATAATTATAGAATTCATCAATTTATCTCTAAAAAAATATGATGTTTTTAACATATCTGGAGACTTGTATTTTATCTCAGCTTCAAAGACTCCTTTTTTTCCTCCAGTAACCTCAATTTTCTGTTTTATAATATATGTTTTTGCACTTTGGAAAACTGAATTGGGATCACTGGCATTTTTTATCTTTATTGATATTTCCCTGCAATTAAAATCTTCTGAATTTAAATTCATTATAAATGAGATTATTAAACCTACTAAAAGAAGATTTCTAATTTTTTTCATAGATTACCCAGAGATTGATTGTTATATTTTAATTTACTTAGACTGTTGATACGGTCTTTTCCTTCTTGGCTTTATCTAAAAGCTTTGAATTTTTTTTCAGTAGTGGTTCTATCTCACCCTTTATAAAATCTTCTACCTGTGAAGCTGCCCTTCCAATAAAATTTTTCGGATTAAGAAGTTTATCAATTTTATGTGCTACTTTATTGAATAATTTATCATTCTTTATCCTTTCAATCAAGTCATTTTCAATGCCGAACTCTTTTATTTGTCGTGCAGCTTCTATAGAGTGTCTCCTAATAGCCTCGTGAAGTTCCTGACGATCTCCTCCTTCCTTGACAGCAGCCATCAGGATATTTTCAGTTGCCATAAAGGGAAGTTCGCGTTTTAGATTATTTTCTATCACTTTTTCCCAAACCTGTAAACCTTCAATAACTTCGGTAAGGTTAGATAAAATTATACCTGCGGACAGAAATGCTTCAGGGAGAATGATTCTACGGTTTGCAGAATCGTCGAGGGTTCTCTCAAACCATTGTATGGAATGAGTAGTAGCCGCATTTACAGGTAAAGACATTACATATCTCGCAAGAGAACATATTCTTTCACACTTCATAGGATTTCTCTTGTATGCCATTGCGCTGGAACCGATTTGTTTTTTACCAAAGGGTTCCTCAACTTCCCTCATATGCGCCATTAATCTGATGTCACATGCAATTTTATGAGCACTCTGCGCTATTCCTGAAAGCAATGATAAGATAAAATAATCGATTTTACGAGTATAAGTTTGACCCGACAAAGATATAGATTTTTTAAAACCAAATGCATTTGCGATTTTCGCATCAAGAATTTTTATTTTTTCTTCATTTCCATTGAAGAGTTCCATAAAACTTGCTTGTGTTCCAGTTGTGCCTTTTACCCCTCTGAAAGGGAGATTCTTAATCTCCATTTCAAGTCTTTTAAAATCAAGGAAGAAATCCTGGGTATATAGGGCAAAACGTTTTCCCAGTGTAGTTGGTTGAGCTGGTTGAAGATGTGTAAAAGCAAGTATTGGGAGAGCCTTATATCTCATTGCGAAATTCGCAAGTGAGTTAATCAAAAGGAGAAGTTGGGATTGAATAACTTCCAGGGAATCTCTAATTTGTATTAACTCTGAGTTATCAGTAACAAAGCAACTTGTTGCTCCAAGATGAATTATTGGTTTGGCCTTTGGGCACTGTTCACCAAAGACGTGGATATGACTCATAACGTCATGTCTGAGTTCTGCTTCTTTTTTTGCAACAGCATCAAAATCAATATCATTGACTTTGCTTTCCATTTCTTTTATTTGTTCGTCTTTTATTGGAATGCCAAGTTCTTTTTCAGCGCGGGCAAGCTCAACCCATAGTTTCCTCCAGAGAGAATGTTTATTTTGAGCTGACCATATATAACTGATTTTTCCATTTGAATATCTGCTGCATAATGGAGTTTCGTATGAAAATTTATTTCCTTTTACTTGCACTTGTTTAGCCTTTTTTTTCTTAATCTTTGCAATTTAAATAAGATAATATACATTAAGAAAAGGTAATTTAAAATTCAACACGTTAAAATTTAAAGTATAAAAGAAGTATACATGAATAATGATGAACATAAATCCATGATATATGGAGTTGTAATCAGGACAAAAAATATTGATAACTTGAGAAATTTTTATCGTGATGTTTTAGATCTTGGCCCCCCAGTGGTAGATAGTAATTATTGGGTTGAATTTAAACTTGGAGATACTACGCATTTAGTTTTAGAACTTATAGATGATGAATCTGAAAATTTAGCAGGAAAATCAGGAAATATTGACTGGGTATTTCGGGTTGACAATTTAGAGGAAAAAAAGCAGATTCTTGCAGAAAAAAAATTAGAACCAGTAAGCGAAGAAGCAGAAAGATTTGGCAAGCGAGTCCTGATATATCGAGATCCTGATGGAAATTTAATTCACATCATATCTGAAATGTAAAAGAGATTCCTTTCTCTCACATAGACTCTATTATCACAATTTTTATAAAATACCTCATAAAAACAATTTGAATTACTGTTAAAAATCCAATAGAGAAGATTGCGAAATTTTTCTTTTCTTTTAGTTCCTTTAATAGTTCCGGTAAGAGGATATAAAAAAAAGGAATTGCTGGTGTCCAAAGTCTGAAGACTTCTCCTCTTGTTGGTGTAAATATTAAGAAAATCAAGGATATCAGACTTGCGAAAATCGCAGCCTTTTTTTTATTGTTTGACTCAAAAAAACTAATTTTTTCTTTTAAACTCCAAAAATTTTTTATACTTATATAGAATGCAATAAGAGCAACAGGAAGCCCTACTGCAAAAGCAAATTCAAAGTAATTTACGAGTTTCCATTCAATACTCCTGTTAGTTTGCTTTGCATAAAAAAGAGAATTATTCCTGAGGCAATTAAATAGAACTTCCAGATAATCAAAGTTAAAAAGAAGTAGTAAGCCTATTGCAGTTGCCCCATAAAAAATTGCAAATAAAAACATGTCTTTTAATATTTTTTTTCTGTCTTTTTTTAATGTATAATAGAGGAAGCAAAATACTATAATCCAGAGGCAGCTAACGCCAAAAGCTATTGAAATTAACGTTGATAAACACATGATGGAGCTTGTTATTGCGAAAATCGCAGAAGATTCTTTTTCTATTGCGAAAATCGCAAGCATCATTAAAAAAGCTGAAATGCTGAAGAAAAAACAATCATAATGTCCAAGTAGTAGAATTGGTGCGGGTATGAATAGATAAAGGGGGGCTAAATCGAGAGAATTTTCTTTTCCATATAATAGGAGGATAATTATACCGCAGAAAATTTTGCCAAATAATATGAGAAGGAGAAATACATATAAAAGTAGAATTCCAGTGGCTTGATCTAATTCGTCCATCTTAAATTTGGGAAAAAGGTTTTCATCTTTGAATATTTTGAATGCACTATGGGCTTCTGATGGCATTGTTTTTATTATAAAATTTCTTAACGATGGTTGGTGGTTAATTTTATAAATCAACATACATAAGATTGTTCTAGCAGGTGGATTTGTAATGCAATGATTTATAAATTCATTTTTTTTTGTTTTTCAGCAAAATTTTCTATATAATTTGCAAAAGAACCTGCCTTTGAAGCTTCTTCGAGATATCCTGTGGTGGCATCATCGTATAGTGCCATAAGATTTTCGGCAATTCCTATTCTTCCAGAGAGTAAAATATTCCAATCAAAAAGCATTGAAGATAATGATAAAACTATAATTCCAGAGATGGCAGTTAAGTGCGATTTTGAAAAATATTTTTTAGTTCTGAATGATATAATGAAAATACCAACAGCTATAATTATAGAGCCAAGCATATGCATAATAGGGATTTCTACTATATTAAATTGTTGGAGAGACGGATAAATCCATTGTCCCCGAATTCCGAACGGAATAACTCCACTGCAGATGCAAATAATTAGAATTAGGGATACGAGACAGACTATAGAGATCAACATGCTTTCTTTTGATATTTTCACCCAGTCTGTCCTCTTTTAGTTAAGAACCAGATAGCTCTTGAAATGAAAATACTGTAATATTTAATAGGGAATAAATGAATCTGATTCTTTTAGCGATGATATGGTTTCCTTTATTATTTTTACTGCGGATTCAACATCGCGTAAATCGCAAACTTCCACCTGAGTATGCATGTATCTATTTGGTATACTTATCAAAGCTGTTGCAACCCCTGAACGAGTCAGTTGTATAGCACTTGTATCAGTGCCTCCACTTGCTCTGAATCCGGCTTCTTCCTGAAAATGAATCTTCTTTTTTCTTGCGGTTTCCTTTATTTTTCTCAATAAGATAGGGTTTGTGTCAGCATTTCTACTCAATACTGCTCCTTTGCCAAGTTTTATATCCCCGATGGTTTTCTTTTCAATATCAGGAGTATCTGTAGCAAATGTTACATCAACCGCAAATGCGACTTGAGGTGCAATTCCAAATGCACTTGTATGAGCTCCTCGCAATCCGAGTTCTTCCTGGACTGTTCCGACACAATAAATCCCTATTTTGATATTAGCTTCAGATAACTCACGAAATGCTTCAGCTGCCACGAATGCTCCTATTTTATCGTCCAACCCCTTTGACATTATCTTATTTTTACCTAATCTTGCGAAATTCGCATGATAGGCAATCGGATCGCCAATTGAGACAAGTTTTAATGCTTCCTCTTTATTTTCTGCTCCGATATCTATCCACAGATTTTTTAATTCTATTGCTGAATCTCTTTCTTTCTGTTCAAGTAGATGTATTGGTTTTTTCCCAATTACTCCGGGGATTTTTCCCTTTTCATTAAGGATTACTACTTCTGTTCCTGGAACTGTTAATTTATCTATGCCTCCCACATTTCTGAAATAAATTAGACCTTCATCTGAAATATGAACTACCTGAAATCCAATTTCATCATAGTGTCCTGCTATCATTACTTTAAATGGGGAGTCAGGATTAAGAACAGCAATAGTATTTCCAGTAACATCAACTTTTATGTCGTCGGCAAATTTTTCCAAATAATTGCCAAAAACCGAGGCTGTTTCAAGTTCAAAACCGGAAGGGCCATAACTATTCAATAATTTCGCCAGAAAATCATTACTATTTTTTGAAAACATAATTTCACCTCTTCATTTTTTGTGTTATATTATTCGTTTTTAACAAAAAATCAAGATAGAAAAAATGACTATTGAAGAACTTAAAAATCATGTCTCGGATAGTAAGGAACGCCTTGATTATCTGAAAAAATACCTGGATATAGAAAAAAAAATCATAGATAAGAATAATATAGAAAGTGAAATGCTCAACTCTGATTTTTGGAATAATAGAGAGAAAGCCCAGGAAAAAATTGCAAAACTTAGTGCTGTTAAGAAAGTAATTGAATCATATGAAAATCTATCAAAAGAAATTGAAGAGTTTTGTATTCTCGCAGAATTGGTTATAGAGGATGGAGATGAGGAAAATCTTTCAGAACTTGAGAAAAACTGGGAAAGAATATCTGCAAATCTCTCTAATCTCGAGTTGATTAGCTTTCTTTCGGGAAAATTTGACGCCAATAATGCTTATTTTTCAATACACGCTGGAGCTGGAGGGACAGAATCCTGCGATTGGGCATCAATATTGTTGAGAATGTATAGACGATGGTTTGAAAAGAAAGGATATGAAGTGGAAGTAATAGACAATCAACCTGGAGAAGAGGCCGGGATAAAAGGTATAACAATGCTTGTAAAAGGTTCTTTTGCTTATGGATATTGCAAAGCAGAAAGAGGTGTCCACAGATTGGTAAGAATATCACCCTTTGATAGTAATGCCAGGCGCCATACTTCTTTTGCGGCAGTTGAGGTTTTCCCTGAACTTGATGATGATATTGAGGTTCAAATAGATGAAAAGGATCTTAAAATAGATACTTACAGAGCAAGTGGCGCAGGAGGGCAGTATGTAAATAGAACTGATAGTGCTGTTCGGATAACTCATCTTCCTACCGGTATTGTTGTATCGTGTCAGATGGAGCGTTCCCAACATAAGAATAGGGCGACAGCAATGAAAATGCTCAAGGCTAAACTCTATGAATTAGAAGAGGAAAAAAGAAAAAAAGAAGCAGAAAATATCAAAGGTCAACAGGCTGAAATCGCATGGGGGAGTCAAATTAGATCTTATGTTTTGCATCCGTATCAGCTCGTTAAAGATTTGCGAACAGATGTTGAGACAGGAAACACTCAAGCCGTTCTCGATGGTGAGATAGATATATTTGTGGATGCGTGGTTAAAAAGTCAGAAAAATTGATATTATATGATGATTATTTACAATATTCTTTTTATATTTGGTTTTTTATTCTTTTTACCTTCCTTCCTGTGGAAATTAATATTCAGAGGTGGGAGAAAAAAGGATTTTCTTGAAAAATTCAGTATTTTTACAGTAAAAAAAAAGGAAATCTTAAAAAATTATGGCGGAGATATATGGATACACTCAGTGAGTGTCGGTGAAACTCAAATAGCTCTTACACTCATAAACGAATGGCAAAAAAAGAATCCAGAGAGAAGATTTGTTCTTTCTACTACTACAACAACAGCTCAAGAACTTGCTTATAAAAAACTTCCGCCAAATACTGCATTAATCTTTTGTCCTATTGATTTTATCTTTTTTGTTCGTCGTGCTTTACGTTTTATTCGACCTAAGATATTGGTAATTTTTGAAACAGAAATATGGCCGAACATGATTTATGAAACAGCGAGGAGAAAAGTTCAACTTGCACTTGTAAATGCAAGATTATCTGATAATTCAGTTAAGGGATATGAGAGATTTAAGTTCTTCTTTGCTCCGTTATTATCTAAATTTCAAATTATATGTGTGCAAAGTCAGATTGATGAACAGCGCTTTCTGCGAATTTCGCAAAAATTGCCAATACATATTTGTGGAAATATGAAATTTGATCAGGATATAAAGACAATAGATTGTTCCGATATTCAACTTGATAGGATTTTCGGTGATGGAAAAAAAATAATTATTCTTGCAGCAAGCACTCATCCAGGAGAAGAAGAATTTATTGCCAGAGCATTTCTTAAACTAAAAGAGAAATTTAATGAAAGTAAATTAATTATAGTTCCAAGACATGCAGAAAGGGGAATTTTCATCGCATCAGAACTAAAAAAATTGGGAATATCCTTTTTACGACGTTCGGAAAACAAACAGATTCAGGGCGTTGTTGACTGTTTGCTTGCTGATACGACAGGGGAGCTTTTAAAATTTATCCAATTATCTGACATTGTTATAATGGGGAAGTCTTTAGCAGGGCATAAAGAAGGGCACAATCTTATTGAACCTGCTCTATTGGAAAAGCCAATTATTACAGGAGGGGTCATCACAAATTTCAGATTTATTTTAAAAGTTCTTTTAGATGAAGATGGTGTAATTACCGTTTTTGACTTTGAACAATTATATAATGAGTTAGAAAAATTAGCGGCACTTCCCGAATTGAGATTAAAAATTGGGAAAAATGCAAAGAGAGCAGTAATGAAACATCGCGGAGCTGTTGAAAAAACTATAAATCTTCTCGAAAAACTCCAAAATTAAATTTAAAGCATAGGGATTTTAAAATGACTACACAATTAGAATATGCAAAAAAGAATATACTAACAAGAGCTATGAAAATCGTCGCAAAAGACGAAGATATTGATGTAGAAAAAATAGTTTCTCAAATAAAAAAGGGTAGATTGGTTATCCCGGCAAATCCAAGACATAAAAATCTCCGTCCTACTGGGATAGGAAAAATCCTAAGAACAAAAATTAATGCAAATATAGGAAGATCAACTATAAAAAGCTGTCCTAAAGAAGAACTTCAAAAACTTAAAATTGCAATTAAATATGGGGCAGATACGGTAATGGATTTAAGTACAGGCAAAAATATTTGCGAAATTCGCAAAAGTATAATAGAAAATTCATCAATCCCAGTAGGGACTGTTCCAATTTATGAGTGTATGAACGTTGTAGGAAACCCCAAAAAACTTGATATAAAACTCTTTATTGATATTATTACAGAACAAGCTGAAGAAGGCGTTGATTATATGACTATTCACGCTGGCTTATTAAGGAAACATCTTCCTTTGGCAATGAGAAGAAAAATGAAAATTGTAAGTAGAGGGGGCTCCATTATAGCAAAATGGATGACAGAGCACAAAAAAGAAAATTTTTTATATGAAAATTTTGATAGAATACTTGAAGTATGCAGAAAATATGATGTTACAATTTCTCTCGGAGATGGATTGCGTCCAGGCTGCCTTGCTGATGCAAGTGATAAAGCGCAATTTGCAGAGCTTGAAATATTAGCAGAACTAGTGAAAGAATGCAGGAATGCTTCGGTACAGGCAATGGTAGAAGGGCCTGGCCATATTCCACTCGATCAAATTGAAATGAATATGAAAATAGAAGATGAACTTTGTGATGGAGCTCCTTTCTATATTCTTGGACCAGTGGTAACTGACTGCGCACCTGGTTATGATCATATAAGTAGTGCTATTGGTGCCGCGCTCGGGGCATTCTATGGAGCATCAATGCTTTGCTATGTGACTCCTAAAGAACATCTTGGCCTTCCGGACGTTGAAGATGTACGCAATGGTGTAATTGCATATAAAATCGCAGCGCATGCTGCCGATATTGCACTAAAAAAAACCCACGCGAGAGAACGCGATGATAAAATCAGCGATGCAAGAATGAAATTTGATTGGGAAAGGCAATTCGAACTTGCATTCGACCCTGAAAGAGCTCGCGAATTTCGCAAAAAATCTATCATTGATACAAAATATTCACCGAACGAAGATAAATTCTGCGCGATGTGTGGACCTGAATTTTGTTCCTTGAGAACAAGTTCAGAAATAAATAATAAATTTAAAGCAAAAACTAAAACAAAAAAAGGGGTGGAAAATGAATTTAAAAGTGAATGAAAAAGAAAAAATCAAAATTGGGACACTTGTAAGTGCAAATCAAAAAGATCCCGCCGAATACATACGGCAAATAATGATACATGGTTTTGAAAGTTTTTCTATTACATTCTGGCAAAAAATAGGGGATAAAAATCTGAAAAAATTAGCTGATGAAATAAAAAAAGTTCTTGATGGAACAGGAATAGTTATTAGCTCTATAGGTATTTTTGGAAACCCTCTTGAGACATCTGAAATAGATAAACAGACCGCGAAAGATTGGGCTAAAATTATCGATAATGCACATCTTTTTGGAACAGATATTGTAGCTGGTTTTACCGGTAGAGTAAGAGGAAAGTCCATCCCAGATTCAATTCCTCGTTTCAAAAAGATTTTTGAACCTCTTGCAAAGAGGGCAAAAGATAAAGGTGTAAGAATTGCTTTCGAAAATTGTGATATGGGAGGATCATGGCAAAGCGGAGATTGGAATATAGCTCATACACCACCTGCGTGGGAAATGATTTTTGATGCCATTCCTTTTGACAACATTGGACTTGAATGGGAACCGTGTCACCAAATGGTAAAACTTATAGACCCTATGCCACAATTAAGAAAATACGCAAAAAAAATTTTTCATATCCATGGTAAGGACGCAACTATTTATTGGGATGTCGTAAAAGAATATGGTATTTTAGGTCCAAAACCATTTGCGTTTCATAGAACACCTGGATTTGGTGATAGTAATTGGACAAATATCATCTCAGAGTTGCGTGCTGCAAATTATAGTGGTTCAATCGATATCGAAGGCTGGCACGACCCCGTTTATCGAGGAGAACTTGAAATGACAGGTCAGGTTCACGCGTTGAATTATCTTAAGAAATGTCGTGCAACATTTGTTGACAATCCAAATGTTCCTTGAAGAAATTATTTAATAAAAACGTATTTTTATTGAAGAAAATATTTCATTAAGCTCTCATCAGAGAAGTGAGTTATTTTTTTTAGAGAAACTTATCATTAAAAAGAGGATAAAATTAATGAAACGCCCTAATATATTATTCATTTTATGTGATGATCTGGGTATCAATGATATTCATTATTATGGGAGAGAAGACCACAATACGCCTAACCTTGATAAACTTGCATCAGAAGGGACTGTTTTTACGTCGGCTTATGCGTCTCAGGCCATATGTTCGGCTTCGAGGGCAGGGATATTAACCGGGCTTAATCCTGCCCGCCTTCACATGACCACTTATTTGCCAGGTAGGCCTGATACGCGAACACAAAAGCTTCTTCACCCTGAAATTATGATGCATATACCTCTATCAGTAAAAATGATGCCTCGTTACTTTAAAGAGGTTGGTTACACGACAGGTCTTATCGGAAAATGGCATGTGGGTAAATCGCCTGGTCCCGCCGAACATGGATTTGATTTTGTTTATCATCCAGGGGATGGAAAAAATACGATTCCATCTGATACAGAAGGTGGAAAAGCTGAGTTTGAGTTGACAATGCAGACTATAAAATTTATAGAGGAAAATAAAGATAAGCCATTTTTCGCCTATCTCGCTCATTATACACCGCATATTCCTTATACTGCTAAGAAAGAGTTGATTGAGAAAAATAAAAATGCTTTTGAACCAGTATATGCAGCATTGATTGAAACACTCGATTATACCATTGGTATTCTTGTTAAAAAACTTGAAGAACTTAATTTACTAAACGATACTATTATTGTTTTTACTTCAGATAATGGTGGTCTTCATGTCCCTGAAGGAAATCATAGCAGAGTAACACATAACACTCCATTTCGTGCAGGGAAAGGTTATACTTATGAAGGAGGACAACGTGTTCCCCTGATAGTTAGATGGCCTGAACATATTCCTTCTGGTCGAGTTATTGATGTACCTGTTAATAATACAGATTGGATTCCCACTTTGCTCGAACTAATAGGTGCTGAAATACCAAAAGGCCTTGATGGAGTAAGTTTTGCAAAGGAACTTACCGGAGGAAAGTCAGAAAAACGTAAAATATTCTGGCATTTTCCACACTATACCAATCAGGGCGGGCGTCCATCTGGAGCAGTACGAGATGGGGATTGGCTATATATTGAATTTTATGATACAAATACAAAGGAATTATACGATTTATCTGTTGATATTGGGGAAAAAGAAGATTTATCTGCAAGATATCCTGAAATAGTAAATTCCCTGCACAACGACCTGGAAGAATGGAAATTAGCAATTAAAGCTCAGTCAAATAAACCTAACCCTGAATGTATTGAAGATGATTTTCGAAACTTATATATAAATTTTGATCCGAGTTCTTTTAACCCGTTAGAAGCATCTGATGAAGAATGGGATAAAATAAGGTCATGGAGAATAAAAATGGATGAAGCTGTAAATAAAAAAAGAATTAAAACTTAAACTTGATATTATATTTGAACCAGTCTCTTAAAGTCCTTTATATAGATATGATTGGAAATACACATTAACTACATGTATGAGTCATTATTTCTGATATATTTATATCTATGTTACGTGGCTGAATGTAGATTAATTGAGCCATTTTGGAATACCTTTTTTCCTGAGCTTATATAATGTTTTTTTTCTTAAATCAATTATCTTTTCAATAGAAGAACACAACCCAGGGTCTCTATAGGGTAGTCCCGTTGTTGTTCGCATAATTATGTTGAATTCCTTTTGGGGTATTGGATTTGGAATGAGTTCTTTTTGTAATGCGGCGATAGTGGCTTTTTTACGATTTGAAGAGAGAATATCTCCGATAAATAATCCTGCCCTAATCATTGCGCCTCTAACTGGATAAGCGGATGAGTATGTTGCCAGGATGGAATCGTTTTTCATTTTTTTTGTAATTTCCTTTATAAAATCGTATGTCCATAATTCTATATTTCTATCTGGTGCAAAAGGATCTAAGTATATTGCATCGAAAAATTTCATTATTTTCTGAATATTTTTGCGTGCATCGCCTTCAATAATTTGAATTTTTAAATTTTTATTTGAGAAGGATTTTTTATTCAGGAGGTCTATGAATATTTCTTTATTACTTTTTTCAATTATATCGAGGGAAATGGCATTTTCTAAACCTGAAAAATCATTTTCAAAAGCGAGGTATTCGAGTTTTGTAGTTTTATTATTACTTTCATTAAAAAATTCAAGAGTTGTCCTTAAATTGTACCCGATGCCAAATCCGATTTCGAGGATATATATATATTTTTTTTCTTTTAACTTTTTGCGAATTTCGCAAGGATTTATGAAAATTTTTTCTGATTCTGTTCTGGCTCCGTATAACGAACGATAATAATCTTTATATTTTGGATGATACAATGTGTATGATGAATCAGCAGTTGGAATTTTTGAAAATTTTGAAGTCTCGTTATTTTGAAGCAACGTCCTAAACATGTGGATAAACTGATTTTTTGTCAGATTCCACTTTGGTGCAATTAATTTGCTTTCATCTGTGTCCGCACATATTCTCATCAAAAGGATATCTTGCCTGAGATGTTTTACAAAATCGAGAAGTATTGCAGCATATTCGTGTTCATTCATTACCTTAATTTTTCCTTCGTTGAACCATTGTTCGAAAACAGTATTTTTTAATATGAGCAGGTTATGAATTTTTATGGCTTTGAATGGGAGTTCAGAAATTTTTGAAGCTGTTTTGCGAAAATCGCAAATTCCTTCTCCAGGCAGACCTAAAATGATGTGTGCTGCAGTGTTTATTTTATGGGAATCAAGGAGAAAAACAGTATCTTTTACTTTAGAAAAATCGTGTTTTCTATTTATTAACTTGAGTGTTGAATTATTTGATGTTTGAACACCAAGTTCTATCCATAATTCGATTTCTTTTGAGAGATTTTCGAGTATATTAATAATCTGCTTGTTAATAGAATCGGGACGAGTTGAAATTATTAAGATATTGAATTTTTCAATGCGCAAGATAAAGTCATATATTTGCTTTAACTTTTCCGGTGGAGCATTGGTTCCTGTATGAGTTTGAACATAAGCAATAAGTCCAGCATTTTGTCCATAATTTCTTCTTACGAATTCGACACCCTTCTTTATCTGGTCTTCGATAGGCATTTGAGGGGATATATGAGCTGGGCGAGCGCCACTTTCATCGCAGAAAAAACATCTATTTGCTAAAGCATAAGGACATCCAAATCCTGGATCAATAGGGACTCTATATAATTTACGAGAATATTTTTCTTCCAGATAATCTTGAAAAAATTTCATATAAAATAAATGTTACTGAACTTGAATGGGTTAACCTGCTTATTTCATGGAGAATTGAAAACTGATTTTATTCAAAGTGTTTATAAATTTGGTTAAAAATTACAAAATGCAAATCGACGATTTTTTCAATTTTTTTTCACCCAGAGGGTGAAGGCATTACACCCGCATCATATCATTATCTTCAACTTGTAATAGTTACTACAGCGTTGTCTTAATATCTAAGGTCTGGTCACTGGCTTTGCGAAATAACCGGATTAGATATTAATGGTTACTCTTGCGATTTCTTCTCTTGTGGTAATTCCCTGTTCAACTTTTTCTAATCCATCTTCAAGGAGAGTTTTCATTCCTGAACGTCTTGCAATTTCGAAAATAGTTTTTGAGTCGGCATTTTTTGATATGGCATTGACGAGTTCATTATTTATATCGAGTAATTCATAGATTCCAGTTCTTCCCCTGTAACCTGTTCCCCCACAATTTTTGCATTTTACAGAATCAAGAGAAGATTTTCCATTACAGACTGTGCAGATTTTACGAACAAGTCTTTGTGAAAGGACGGCTTTAAGTGAAGATGCTATTAGAAATCCCTCGATACCAATGTCAATGAGGCGAGTAATAGCGCCCGGAGAGTCATTTGTATGAAGTGTACTAAAGACAAGGTGACCTGTAAGAGATGCATGAATTGCGATTTCCGCAGTTTCTTTATCGCGTATTTCCCCTACGAGAATAATGTCGGGGTCCTGTCTTACAATATGTCTTAGCCCATTGGCAAAATCGAGACCAATTTTTGGGTTTACCTGTATTTGAGAAAGCCTTTCTATTTTATATTCGATAGGGTCTTCTATTGAGATAAGTTTTTTATCAGGGCTATTAATTTTACGAATAGCGGAATAAAGAGTTGTTGTTTTTCCGCTGCCTGTTGGACCTACTACAAGGATAATTCCGTATGGGAGTTTAATTAATTCTTCAAATCGTGATAGGATTCTTTTTGGCATTCCAAGTTTTGATAGTTCGAATATGGATGTATCCTTTTTTAGGAATCTGAGTACGATGCTTTCACCATTTATTGTAGGCATTGTGCTGATTCTGATATCGACCTCATTTTTTCCGAGTTTGAAATTGGTTCTACCATCTTGAGGAAGTCTTCTCTCTGATATATTAAGTCCTGCAATTAGCTTTATTCTTGAGGCAATTGCAGGAAACTGAGAAATTGGGATAGTCATTATATCGTGTAGAATTCCATCTATTCTGAAACGGATATTGAGTTTATTTTCTTCAGGTTCAACGTGTATATCACTTGCGTCCATTTCAAATGCTCTTGTAAACATTTCATTAACCAGGCGTACGATATTTGCCTCACTGGCAAGGTTACGTAGTGTTTCTTCGCTATCGTCTGATAACTCGAGAGCGGATTTTTCATATTCTAAGGAGGCTTCTTCTTCTCTGGAATAAATTTTTTTTATTATTCTATCGAGTGTACTCCTTCTGGAGAGATAGAATTGTGTGTTCTTTCCATAGGCGGCTTTAAAGAGATATCGTACCTTTGAAATAGAATATGGTTCTGCCATTAGAATTTTAACGAGACTATCATCCCATTCATATGGAAGGGCAAGGAATGTTTCAATAAAATCCACAGATATTTCAGGAAAACGGTTGATGGTCATTCCAGATAAAGCTTCGTCTTCAATTACAGGTAAGCCTGTTGCTTCTGAATAGAATTTGAGAAGTTCACTTTCAGTAATAATTCCTTTATCTGAAAGAGACCAGTCAATTTTTTTCTGATCTGGCTCAGAGTCAGCCATAGGATAAGAACTGATATTTTGCGATATTAGTTTGAATAAATTTTGACGCCAATCATTTTTCATAAGGAATATGTTTAATTTTCATCTTTACTTTCCAGATTTTTGAGAGCCATTAGAGATTGTCTATATCGTCGGCTTATTTCCTCCAGACGACTATACTCATTTATAACTTTTCCTGTAATTAGTACAAGCATTTCAGTTCTTGAGCTTGAAATATCGTTATGTCCGAGGAGTCTTCTCAGAAGAGGTATTTCTTGTAGTAATGGATATGAAGTATTTGTATCCTCTATTCTTTCTCTGATGAGCCCGCCTACAATAATGGTTCCTCCATCTCTTACAGAGAGAGCTGTTTTTATTACTCTTTCCTGGATTATAGGAGAGTCTATTTGTGAAGTATTGTTCTGGAAAGCTTGTGATACGGTTTGTTCAAGTTCCATAGTTATTAAGCCACCTTCAGTTACGTGTGGAGTAATTGTTAAAATAATGCCGGTATCCTGGTATTCAATGGATCGGTTTATTACTGTACTTGAAGCAGTATCTGTATTTTCACTTGTTACAATGGGGACTTTATCTCCTACTGCAATTTTTGCTTCTGAGTGGCTTTTTACTACGACTTGTGGAGCCGATAGAACTTTTATTTTTCCATTACCCGCAAGAGCTCTCAAATATGCGAATTTATTATCTGGGTCAGAATCTTTAAATACCCAATATTTCATCCCATATTCATTTGTTGCCGAAGGATTTAAATCTCTGAGGTTGCTTCCAAAAATACTGGTGTAAGATCCCTTCGCACGACTGGTTGAAAATTCTACTCCAAATTCAGTATCTTTAGAAAGAGTTACTTCTGATACTACAACTTGCAATAGAACCTGGGCAGCAACGGTATCTAATCTTTCTAAAATTGCTCTGAGCATAGTATAGGTTCTTGGGGTAGTTCTTATAACAAGTCTATTGTTTACTGCGTCTGCAAAAACTTTTACAGGGACTTCAAATATACTTGCTGGACCGGATTCTTTGTCTGAGTTTTGAGTAGTAGTTGATTTTATAGTTGAGGTAGTAGTTGTTGTTGGAGTTGTTGAGCCTGTACCTGATAATGCAGAGCTTAGAGCAGTTGTAGCATTTGTTTGTTGTGTTGAGGAAGTTGATGATGATGGCGAAACAGATAGAGTCGTGCCTTCAGTTGGAAATATTACTGAAATAGCACTTAATAATTCATCGGCTTTGCCATTCATAACTTTGTATATAAAGACCTGTTCTTGTTCTCCAACATCTGATTTATCTAAGATAGCAACCCATCTTTTAACTTCTTCAAGAGCTTCTGAATTTGCGGCAGTTGCCAGTATTACCTGTAATCTATCTAAACTTGTAAGTTGGATTGCTCCGGGCTCTGCATTTTGATTCTGAGAATTAGATTCTGAACTTACGGGAAAACCGAGTATTGGCAGGATTGAAAGAAGTTCTGTTTTTATTCTTGCAGATGAAACGTTTGTGCACCTTATGAGAGTTTGAGGCCAATTAGCTTTATTTTTTTTATCAAGCATATTTACAAGGGTGCGAATTTTTTCTGCATTAGCAGGTGTTTCTATCAGGAGTATTGAGTTCTGGTGAGGAATATCAATAGCTGTTGAACCAGCAGTGAGAAAAGGTTTAAGCCTTTCAAGAATGTCTTTTGATGCAGCATTTCGAATTGGGAACATCATTACTTCAATATTTGGTTGTGGTTTGTGGTCTACAAGTATTTTTCTTTCCTGTGGCATTTTTGCAAATGGGAATATGTGAAGTATATCACCTTCGGGTGAAATATATGCTCCGCAAAGCCATAATATCTGCTCAAACATCTCCCATACTTCAACTTTACTCATTTTTGAATTGCTAACAGAAATAGTAATATTACCTGAGACCTGAGGATCAATTATATAATCAAACTTTAATATAGTCGAAAATGCTCTGACTACATTAGCGATTGGGGCTGAATCGAAATTTACTGAGATTGGAATTTTTTCTGAGTCTTCAGTTTTTAAGTTTTCTCGGTAAAAAGGCATAGTCCTGACAATTCCCTTATCTTCAGAACTATCTTTTTTAAAAAGGATATCACTAACGTCATCTCTGGATTTTAAATCTGCAGAACGAACGATTTCCTCTTCCAGTGCAGTGTTTTTATCAGTTTTATCTATTGTGGTTCTTCCTCTGCCATTGAGATTAATTTCACTGAAAAGTTGTTCTTCTTCTTCAATCTTTTTCTGCTTTTCAGCTTCACGATCTGTTGAACATGAAACAATTAATGTAAGTAGCAGGAAGAGAATAAAAAGATTAAATAGTTTTTTCATATTGTTTATCCTCCTTAATTTAAAATTCTTATTAATCATTTTGAAATTTCCCCTGGTTTTCGGATGGAATTGTTAGTACGTTTTAGCATAATTGTATTTTGTGTGTTATTTCTATCATCATCTTCATTTTTTTTATTCTCAGGTTTATCATCGTCTTCTTTAATTGTCTTAGGCTGGAGATTTTGTCCTCGTGGAGGAAAAATTATTACATTATTTTGACTTTGTTCTTTTGCTTTTGCGTTTTCTCCTTCTTGTCCCGAATATGAAGATGATATTTTTCTTGCCTCATTAGTTCTCATTTTTGAGCCTTCATCGTCAAAATCGAGTTGTAGAACTATTTGTTCTCTTCCCCTTATCAATGTAACTGAATTATGATTGATTTCTCTTAAGATAAAACCATTTGGGAGAATTTCATTTAATTTATAAAATTGAGGTGCTTTATCTTGAGCGGATTGACTTTCATTTTGGCGGTTGTTTGATAATTGTTTTACAGTGGTAGGAGACGAAGATACTGAAGTTCCTTTATCAATAATTATTGCTCCTGAATTTTCTCCATATAGAATCACTCCTAAAAGTTCAAAATTATTAGATTTAGTTGAAAAGTTTTCTCCGTTTTCTTTTGCTCTGAACTGACTAAAAACATTTGCATCCCATAAAATAGAAAAATCGTCATCATGTTTTTTTAGATTTTTTTCTATTTCTATATTATTAAAGTTTTCAGGAACTGGAGTGTTTTTTAATACTGGGTCAGAGGGAGATGGACTGAAGCTTATATTCATATAAGCAAGGGCTATCACACCTAATAATCCTATCATGTTTCCAAATAAAAAGAGTATCCTCATTTTTCGAACTCCATTATTTGCGATACTATTGAAGGATCATCAACTGAAACAACTCTTAAGGCCCCGCTAAGAATTAATTCGTTGCTATCATCTGGTTTTGAATATCTTATAACACAACGCGTCCAATAAAAAGTTGGTTTGCTTTTATATATTTCGATCATAAATCTCGCTAAATCTTCCATAGAGCCTTTTATTTCTACACTGAAATCAAAATATGAGCACTGCTCATTGACTTTTGAACGGCTGAAATTTCCAAGACTGTTTACAGTTATTTTTGCATTTTTTGAGGCATTTTCAATAATTTTTTGTGATATTTGTTGTAAATCTCCATCCCTTTTTTCTATCCATAGGCTTTTCGTTTCCTTTATGAAATTGTTTCGAAGTCGCCTTTTTAAAGCCATATCCTTATACTTTTCCTGCAATTCACTTTGCATCTTTAATAACTCGCCTTTATTTTTTAAAATGAGTTCCTTTCCAGGCCAGATACTCTCAGAAAAATAAATAAAAATAAAAATGGCAGAAAAAATGAGAGCGAAAATACAAATTGCCAAAATTATTTTTATTTTATGAAATTGTTTCATATTCGCCTAATTTTTATTGTGAGTTAACTTTAAATATAAAGTAACAGAGTTATCCCTGTTGCGTCTGGTATTTCTGACACTTACATTTGAGAATTCTCCTGATTGGCTAAGTTTTGAAAGAGTTGATTGTATTACAGTTTCATCAATTGTTGAAATGCTTATATCTATTTCTCTTCCCCTTGAACTAAAACTTGTAATCCATGCGCTTGATGGTAATTCTTTAGCTAATACTACAAGGGCAGGCAGAATCTCACTTTCACCTGGATCCAATTCTGATATTTTTGCAATAAAGTCGTCGAAAGATTTATTCCCGCGATCTTCTCTTTCTATTTTTTGGAGTTCTGTATAAATTTTTCTTTTTTCTGTTTTGAGTTCTCCAAGTTTTTTTCTTGCATCGAGAGAATATCTAAATAATAATAAAAATCCAAGTAGTAAGTTCAATATTACAAGTAAAAGGAATGATAATTTTAATGCTCTAAATCTGATAGGCTTAAGGTCTGAAGGCAATTCAAAAAGGTGTAAGTTCCTTATTGGTATTTTGGTCCCAAATATCACAGAAGCAATAAGTTTTGCTACGAATATTCCAGAGTCTTCCTCTACTTCTTTTTTCTGGAAATGATAATTCTTTAAAATAATATCTTTTATTTTTTCTGCTTTATCATTATCATTTATACCTGAAGAGAAATCTATCATTAAGTATTGAAAAAAATCTGTAAATTCCTCTGATGAAATCTCTGTAAAATGTTCTAACAAGAAAAGAGGAGAAATAAAGTAATCGATTTTTATATTTGAATCAATAAGATATGAAATCACTTTATTCCATACTTCTTCTTTTACCAGAAAAATCTTCAAAGAAAGGGAGTTTTCGTGAGTTGCAATAACTTTGAAATTCCATTTTAATGTTTCTACTGGCAATGGAATTTGTCTCTGCATTTCAAAAGTAAGGGCATTTTTTATCTCAGATAAAGGCATTTTGGGAATTTTTATATTGAGACAAAAAGCGCCATCCAGGTACGATGAAAAAAAAATCAATTGCTCTGAGGATGGATTTAATTCTTTATATGCAGCCTGTATCCTTACTGGAAGATCCGTCTGAGGGCCAGAGTTCTTACAATATCGATCAATAACTATATTATCCTTCCCATTCAGTTGAAATGCATATCCCCTGACAGAGGATTTGTTATCGACCATTATTAAGATACAAGATTTTATCTTTCCCAATTAAGCACCATCAATTTTTGGAAAAAATTAATTACTATACAATATTAAAATTTAAATTTAACAACAATTAGGTCTCAGGTTTTGATAAGTTTATTTTAATAAGGACAAAATACCAATTTTTTATCTTGAAAAATAGTAATTTAACACTGAATCTTGCCTTTTGCAAAAGAAGCTTTATCTGCTATTATTATTTATTTAATTTCCATTAAGTGCAGTAAAATTTCTATTCTCAAAATTTCTTTGATAAAATTTGTTACATCAGTAAGTATAACGAATTCTAATACAAAATATTTTTTATGAGATTTAAATTAGTTAATTTTACTGAATTTTTTAGGTTGTATTTTGTGTTTTATTATTAATATACTGTCGCTTAATACAAAAATGTAAGTAATTCGAGTCGTTGTAGTGTTAAGTAGCTTTTAAAAAATAACAGAGCTGAAACATATTGCTTCAGCTCCGTTTTAAATAACCAAGAAAGTATTTTGAAGACAGATTATTTTGCGTAGAATTCTACAACTCTCATAACTTCAATATTGCATGGTATTTCACCAGGTACAGGATCACGGACCACCGTTAATTTACAGTTATCTTTATCTAACTGTAAATAAGCTGGTACTTCACAGTTAATATCTTTTACCTTTGATGCCAGGGCAGGGTCACGTTCTGGATTTATAGATATAATCTGGCCTGGTTTTACCATATAGGAAGGGCGGTCTACAATTCTTCCATCAACGAGAATATGTCGGTGAGAAACATATTGTTTTGCGGCAAAAATAGTTGGGGCAAGTCCACCGCGATATACAACGGAAGCGAGTTTTAATTCAAGATTTCGTAGAAATTTAAAGTCGGTTTGAATTTTACTCCTCTTTGCATCCATATATGCTAATCTTAATTGTCTTTCTGTTAATGCATAAAACATTTTAAGCTTTTGTTTTTCAAGGAGGAGTTCTCCGTAAGTAGAAAGTTTTTTTTGTGAAGTTTTCCCATGTGGGCCAGCTTTATATGGTCTTTTTGCGCTTGGGCATTTTGGTGAACCCCATATACAGGCGCCAATTCTCCTGCAAAGTTTATGTTTCGCTCGAACTTGCATCCCTTACTCCTTTTTTTTAGTTGTTTATTTCGTCGGTGTCAAGCCTTATTTTATCTGGGACCAACGAAAATTTAAAAAATTTAGAAGGCTAAATTATACAGCTATATAATTTTTTTTCAAGAAAGATCTGGAAAATTTCCACTGCTAATGTAGATTTTTAAATTTTTTTATATATTATTTATAGTTCATTTTAATATTTTTAAGTATATAATTATAAAATTGGAGAAAAAATGAAAAAAGTACTTATTCCAACAAAATTTGAAAAAAGTGCAGCTCAGATTCTAAAGGCAAAATCATATAATGTAATTCAAGATTCAGAAAGAGATATTGTTACTCTTGTAAGAGAAAATCAAGATACGGAAGCAATTATAGTTAGAAGTGAAAAAATTACTCCTGATATAATTGATATGCTTCCTAAATTGAGGTTAATCGTTCGGGCTGGGGCAGGATACGACAATATTGATTGCAAGTATGCCAGAAAAAAGAATATTGATGTGATGAATACTCCTGGAGCTAATTCTAATGCCGTTGCAGAGGAAGTGATTGCTATGATTTTAGCTGCAATACGTTTCGTGATACCTGCTGATATATCAACAAGAGCAGGAAAATGGGATAAAAAGAAATTCATGGGCAGAGAACTTACAGGAAAAACAATTGGTATCATTGGGCTTGGAAATATCGGAAAACTGGTGGTAAAAAGGCTTTCTGGATTTGAGATACAATTTCTTGTTTATGATCCTCTTCTCTCAGAGGATATGGCACAGCAACTTGGAGTAAAAATAACAAATATTGAAAAAATTTTTGAAGAAGCAGATTTTATTACACTTCACGTCCCACAAACCCCTGAAACTAAGGGAATGGTTAATAAAAATCTTCTATCCAGAATGAAAGAAGGTGCAGTCCTGGTAAATTGCGCCAGAGCAGGAATAGTAAATGAGGATGATTTAAGGGCTTTGAAAAAAGAGAAGAATATAATTTTTTGTACAGATGTCTATCCTAAAGATGAGCCTGGCATAAAATCATGTACAGATATAGCCGATATAATGCTTCCTCATCTCGGGGCAAATACTTATGAAGCAAATGATACAGCAGCGAGAAGGGCAGCAGAACAGATTATTGCTTATTTTGAAAAAGGCATTGATACATTTGTAGTGAACAAGGGCTTGCCAGACGATCTTGACCCCAAATATCAGGAGCTTGCATTTATACTCGCAAAGGTTGCAAGGGCTTATCTTGGCGAAAATATTCAACCACATCAAATTGAAACGAGTTTTTACGGCAATCTTGGAAAATTTGCAAAATGGCTCTTACCTCCTATCGTGGCAAGTTTTCAGCCAGATTTCGAAAGTTATCCTGATGCATCTGACGCAGAATCATTTCTAAAAGAAAAGGGAATAGTTTATAAAAACCGTGAAATAGATGAGAGAAAAAACTATGGAGAATCGATGACAATTGACCTTTTTGAGGGGAGTAAAGTTATTTCAAAAGTAAGTATTCGCGGGACAATTGCTGAGGGCAATCTAATGATTTCAAGAATTAATGATTTTGATAAACTATATCTTGAACCGATTGGCTATAACCTCTTTGCGGAATATTCCGATAAACCAGGTGTTCTTGGAAAAATCGCAAGTATTTTAGGCCAAAATAATATTAATATTATTGATATAAGAGCTCCTCAGAATGTTGAAAAAAATTATGCTTTGGCTGTGGTAAAAACGAATATTCCTGTACCATCAGAACTGCTTGCGAAAATTGCAAAAGAAATTGAAGCAAAAAAAGTCTTTGTATTTAATAATTGACTTTAAAAAAAGATTTATTTAGAAGAAGAAATTTTTAGATAAGTTTTGAGTATTTTTGAGAGTACTCCTTAGCGAAGGATACTTATTATCATTGTCAATGAAGTCTACAGGCAATTTGGTATAGTTTAAAATTGAAAGACTTTTTTTAATTTTGCTTCGAGGATTTTAGTGAATTGTTCAAAACTATCGTCTTCATGATATGATATATTTATGTTTTTTTTGTTTCGTTTTGCTATCCAGTTAATGAGAGAGCTTGCAATTATTTTATTATCAAAGAGACCATGAATATATGTACCGAATACCGTATTATCATCAGAAAAACACGCAATATTCTTTCTTGTGGCTTTATTTAATTTCAGTATTTCCATTTTTGAACCGAAACTTTTTCCCATGTGGATTTCATATCCGTTAAATTTTACTCCTTTTTTGCAAAAAGGCAGTTCAATATTTACGACTCCTTCAACTTGTTTTAACTCTTTTTTTTCTTGAATTATAGTTTTTATGTTTAGAAATGAAAAACCTTTAGTTATCCCGGGTTTTCCTTCAAATCCGTTTTTGTCTGAAATCTCTTTTCCAAGCATTTGATAACCTCCACAGATTCCAAATATTAGTCCATTGTTTCTTTTGTAGTCGAGAATTTTATCGAAAAGTTTATTTTCTTTCATCCATTGTAGGTCTGCTCGTGTATTTTTTGTACCGGGAAGGAAAACTATATCTGGCTTGCCAAAAGAATCTGTGTTCTCAATATATCTTACATTGCAGCAGGGAAATTTTTGAAAAATGAGAAAATCAGTATAATTGCTGATACGCGGATACCTGATTACTGCAATATCTATTTTAAACTTATCCTCAGAGTTATTTTTTATTTTGAATTTATTAAGTCCCAGAGAATCTTCTTCTTCTATCAAAAGATTTTTTATAAATGGGAGTACTCCAATTACCTTTACTCCAGAGAGTTCTTCAATTTTTTTTAGCCCGTTTACGAGAAGGCTTTCATCTCCTCTGAATTTATTAATAATAACGCCCTTTATAAGTCGTCTCCATTTTCGTGGAAGAAGCTTTATTGTCCCGTAAATTTGAGCAAATACACCTCCTCTATCAATATCCGCAACGAGGTATGTGTCTGCATTTGCATACTCAGCCATTGCCATATTTACAAAGTCCCTTTCTATTAAATTGATTTCAGCTGGACTCCCTGCTCCCTCAAGAATTATTAAATCGAATTTTTCTGAGAGTCTGTCATATGCTTTAAAGGCAATTTTTCTTACTTCCTTATTGATTTTATAATATTCTTTTGCCGAACTTAAATTCTTATAGACTTTGCCGTTGGCGATTACCTGACAATGAGAATCTCCTGTTGGCTTAAGCAAGATTGGATTCATATCAGTGGATGGATGAATATTTGCGCATTTTGCCTGAAAAGCCTGGGCTCTGCCAATTTCTCCTCCATTACTCGTTACAAAGGAATTTAGAGCCATATTCTGGGCTTTAAAGGGGGCAACCTTCACACCTTTTTCACTGAAAATTTTGCATAGGGCAGCAGTTATTAGACTTTTTCCGCTGTCGGAACTTGTTCCGACGATCATGATTGCTTTTGTTTTTTTGTTTACGGTTTTTCTTTTTAGATTTTTTTTACCTTTAAAATATGCGTTTACAGTTTCTAATAGTTTTTTGTTTTTCTCTTCATCGAGGATTGCAACTCTGAAAAAACGTCCATCAAGTCCATTGATTTTGCTACAATTTCTAATTAAGAATCCATTTTTTAGCATTTCCCTCAAGAAATTTTTACAAATATCTTCTTTCTCAAAATAACCGAGTAAAAAGTTTGTTTGAGAGGGGAAAATTTTGATTCCCGCTTCAGAAAATGCATTTATCATGTAATTTCTGTTTTCAGCGTTTAATTTGCGAATTTCGCAAATATATTTTGCATCTGAATAAAGTAATGGGGCTATGCGGTGCGCAAGTGAATTTATATTCCACGAAGGGATTTTTTTTCTTATTTTTGCGATAATATCTCTATTTGCGAAAATAGCTCCGAGCCGTATTCCCGGGATAGCAAAAAATTTTGTAAATGATTTAAATATAATCAGATTTTTGGGGATTGTATTAGTTATTAAACTATAATTTTCTGTATTATCGAGATAATCGATAAATGATTCATCAACCGCAATAAATGATTTATGAAATTCTTTTGCAAAGGACAAAATATCATTTTTTAAGATTATAGTACCAGTAGGATTATTTGGATTACAGATAAATACTATTTCTGATTCTTTTGGGATTAAATTTGACAAATCAAATTTAAAATTATTATTGTAAGAGGCGCAGATAGTGTATTCATAATCTATATCGGTGGAAATAGAGGCCTCCTGATAACCGCTATAACACGGAGCAGCAAAGATAGCTTTTGTAGGTTTAAGAGCATTCAATGTTGCGATAAAGAGTTCTGTTGTCCCATTGCCTAAAATCACTGATTCATGGAAGGAATGTGAATCAGCAATTGCTTTTTCTTCCTTTTCAGAATTAATATTGGGATATTCTATAAAATCTTCAAATTCTACTTCAGATATGAGATTTTTTATTTTATCAGGTGGGCCATAAGGGTTTATATTCACGCTAAAGTCAATGATATTTTCTGGTATTTTTTTTACTTTTAATTCTTTAGCAGCAGCGGTTATATTTCCGCCGTGAACATCAAATATTTTTTCACTCATACAATACTTTTTTAATTTTCTTTTCATTAACTTGAGTTAAATTAATTTAAAACTTAGAATTTACCATATAAAAATAAACGTTTTCTTAAAGGATATATAATATATGAAAAAACTTTTATATTTTTTACTATTGTTATACATTTCTTTCTTTCTTCAAATGCTGGCAGCGAAGGAAAATGAAATATCAAAAGCTGAACTTGAGTTAATAGAGCGTGCAAGGCGTGCTCCTGCATCAGAAAATTGGGCTCAACTATCAGGAAAAATCTATCATAAAAAGAGAAACTTAGAAACAAAAGAACACAGTATTTATCTTGGGATGAGATTTACATCTGAAATGATATTTGCACAGATAACTATTGATAATATTGAGACATATACTATAAGTCAAGGTTTTAATTCAAAAACTCCAACTATTATAAAAGAAGGTGATATGAATTCAAAAGTTCTCGAGCAGATTGGACTCAGACCCGAAGAATTAACTATGTCGTTTTTATTCTGGGAACCAGTAAAATTCTCAGGAGATAAAATTTTCAAAACGTCAAAGTGTGCTGAGATAGAATTTTTCTCTGAGCAGGCAAATGAAAGAGCAGTTGTCCTTTTGAATCGTGAATATGCATTTCCTCTAAAAGTTGAATGGTTTGAAAATAAAAATGAGTTGTTACGGACAATGGAAATAGGCTCGTTCAAAAAAGAAAATAACTATTGGATAGTTGATGAGATTTTAATATATGGTCCTGGATGGAGAACAAAAGTTGCTTTTACGGATGTAAAAGTCGGTTCTGCAAGCGATGGGATTCCATCAGATTTATTCAGAAAAACTTTACCCATTGAAAATTGAAATATAGCAAGCAGCTTTTCTTATTTAATTTACGATTTAGCGTATTGATGTATTCAATAAATTGAATTTGATAAAAAAGCGACAGTATTAGCCTGTTCAATTTCATCAATTTCATTAAGAGTGCGAAAAACAGAGACGTCTTTTTTTAGAGTATGATTTTTTACAAAAATTACGATTTGCGATATTTCATCTTTCGCATTTTTTACCTGGAAGGTCAATCCACATTGCAGGGTGTCCCGACCTTGTTATCTTCAACTTGCAGTAATAGAGCTCATTCGACGTATCGGTCCAGTACGCTAATTTCGTGAAATATGCAGGGGCTACCAGAATATTTTTATCGCCTCACTTACCTCGTTATAAATTTATTTATTATTTTGTTGTATTTGAATTGGAGGTATTTGAGCTTCGGGGAGAAAAACTTTTACATTTAATTCTTTTCTTTTTTCTTCCAAAATTTTTTGAATTTCTTTTCTTGCTTCTTCTTCCTTAAGGTAATCTGAAATTTTCGTCTTTACATCAGCGAGTGGAGTTACAACGCTATTATTGTGCTCAAGAACCTTTATTAAGTGGTAACCATAAGTAGTTTTAACTGGATCTGAAATTTCATTTAATTTCATTGCAAATGCAGTATCTTCGAATTCTTTGATCATAGAGCCTTTGCCGAATTTGCCGAGATTACCCTTAGCCTCTTTACCACTTGGACAATCACTGTATTTTTCAGCAGCATCCTCAAAGGTAATTTTACCTTCATCTATTTCCTTTTTAATTTCTTCGCATTTTTTTCTTGCGTTTTCCATATCTTCTTCGCTTTCGCTTTTGCTCTTTACCAGTATATGTGACGCATTGACGGTTTCCTGGGTAGAGAATGTATCTTTATGTTCATTGTAGAATTTTTCTACATCTTCTTCTGTAATTTTTATTTTGGGGTCTATATTCTTTTCCCTCCACATCATTATGGCACTATCTTCTTGCATCATAGGTTGTTGAGTGAGTTCTTCTTTAAATGTATCAATTGTTTTGCCTTCTGCAGCCAATTTTTGTTTAAATTCTTCCATTTGTTTTTCAGGAACTTTACTGATTGACTGTTCAAATAGTTTTACGGCAATTTCTTTCGATGGTTTTATTCCATCTGCCGCAGCGAGATCGAGGAGGATTTTTTTGTCAATCATACCATTAACGATATTAGGAGCCACTACTTTTATGATTTCAGGATCAAGATTTTTATTCGCTGCTCCCGGGAATGACTTTGAAATTTCCTTAATGAGAGAGATTAATTCTTCTCTGGTAATTTTCTTATCTCCATAAGTAGCAACCACTTCTGGAATGAAGTCCAAATTTTCTTCTTTTTGCGTTACTTGTGTTGTAGTTTCTTTTTCTTTTGCTTCATCTTTTCCATATAGGAATGCGATTGCGGCAGTAGCAATTGCTATTAAAGCAATCGCTGAAGTTAATTTCCAGCTTTTCATTTTTTCATTCTCCATAAGAAATTGTTTTATTTTGTTGTTCATTAAGATTATTCTCTTTATGATTAATTCAAGTTTTATTTTAAATTTTCTAAAAAATACTTTAATATGAATTTTTTTGTTGAAAAAATCAACATTTATCGTAAATTGCTTTGTTTTTTTATTGAGGAGAAAAAATATGACAAAAGAATTAAACAGAAACAGTTATCTAAATAAAAATAAAGGTAATTATCCTGAAAAAATCGGTATTGCAGGGCAGGTATACGAAAAAGTTGAAGATTTACGTTATGGAACTAATCCTCATCAAACAGCAGCTTTTTATAAGCCGGAAGGAAAAAGTTCCCCGATCGGTGGTATGAAGATTTTAAAAACGGGAAAAAGCGGATTATCTCAAACAAATCTTGAGGACATATCGTATGCCTTAAATATTGTAAAATTCTTCTCCAGACCAGCCTGTGCAGTGATGAAACACGTGAATCCAAGTGGAGTTGCAGTGCAAATTTCTGATGAGTCGCTCAAAGAAGTATATGTAAAAGCCAGAGATTGTGATAGTCGAGCGGCATTTGGAAGTGTAGTAGTTTTTAATCGTAAAGTTGATGCAGAAACAGCAGATGAAATAATGAGTACTTTTGTAGAATGTGTAGTTGCTCCAGCTTTTACACACGATGCATTGAAAGTATTCAACGACAGTGAAAAATTTAAACTAAATAAACACATAAGGATAATTCTTTGTGGTGATTTATCTTCTATTCCCGCATTTGTGGGAGATAATACTGAAGGTTATGAGACAATAAAGGTTCTCGCCGATGGCTCCTTGATAATTGCTCAGCCACTTTTAACAAATGTTAGAGGGCCTTCTGATTTGAAACCTGCCGAAGCGGAAAGTAAAACATTAGGGTATGTCAAATCGAAATTTAGCGCCACTGACACACAAATGAATGATCTCGTTTCGGCGTGGTATGTGAACATAAATGTTCGTTCAAATGGCGTTGTTATTATGAAAAATGGTCAAACACTTTCAGTTGGAACAGGTGAACAGGATAGAGTGGGGGCGATAGAGCAGGCAATAGCAAAATTTCATGCAAAATATGGAGGGAAGGAAACTATTGATGGTGCAGTTATGGCAAGTGACGGTTTTTTCCCATTTCCTGATGGTATTGAGGTAGCTGCAAAAGCAGGAATTAAAGCAATAGTATCACCTCCTGGTTCGATAAAGGATGCTGAAGTTATAGCAAAAGCGAATGAACTAAGTGTTGCTCTTTATCATGCTCCTGAAAGAATATTTTCTCATCATTGAAAAATGTTCTAACAAAAAAACTGTATTTTAATTAGTTATTATGAGTTTTGCAAAAAAGAACATTTCATATTATATTTTATTTTCATTTTAATTTTCTTAGGAAATTTCTGAAATGGCAAAAAAAGAAGATTTCGTAAAATTAACTCAGAAAGATCCGTCTTTAGGTGAATATAGAACTGAGAAAAGGTCTCCTTTTTTCTGGGCCATTCTTCTAATAGTAGCTCTGATAACAGTCGTAATATTATTTTTTATAGTGAACGCAGGTTCTTCCTTGAATAAAAAAGTTAATAATGATATTTCCAAAGAGGAAAATACGAATCAGAATAAAACTCCAGAGGATTCCTCATCAAAAACTTCTTCTCTTAATCAAAATAAAATAGAGGATTCTGTTAAAAAGGATGTTCTTACTGATAAGATATCTGCTGAAATAGATGCGAAAATAAAAACGGTTCAGAATCTTATCAATTCTGGAAATATGATCGAGGGAAGAAAATTATTATATGAATTATATGGGAAAAGAGATTTTAACCTTGTTGAAAAGAATGAAATTGAAAACTTAATAGGAAATGTAAATATAGAAATATTTAATAGCGATATACCATGTCCAGAGAAAAAACTCTACACTATTCAAAAAGGCGATACTCTTGTAAAAATTGCGGATGATTTCAACACTACTGTAGAGGCAATTCAAAGAGCAAATAGAATGGATCCAGGCAGCCATTTGATCTTTCCAGGTAAAACGTTGTGCATCTATCAAGGGCAGTGGAAGATAGTTGTTTCTAAAAAAGATTTTTCTTTGCGTCTATATGATGGAGAAAAGCTTTTTAAACGTTATATAGTAGGAATCGGAAAACAGGGGAGAACCCCTAGTGGAGAGTTCATAATCACCGCAAAACAGAAAGATCCTGTGTGGTATATAGAAGGCAAGGCAATTCCATTTGGTGCATCTGAAAATATTCTCGGAACGAGATGGCTCGCTCTCACTCCAGCTGGAACAACGGATAAAAATTTGAAGGGCTATGGCATACACGGGACATGGGAACCTAACAGTGTAGGTAGTGCAACAAGTAATGGTTGTATAAGGATGAAGAATGAAGATGTGGAAGAACTTTTTTCAATAATACCATTAAAAACAACTGTAATAATTGAGGATTAATTATGGCTTCGGTTATTCTAGATTTTGAGAAACCAATTTATGAGCTTGAATCAAAGATTGAAGAACTGCAAAGAATAGGAAGTTCCACTAATGTAGATGTGGAAAATGAAATCTTAAAACTGCGTGAAAAGGTAAATGAAACGAAGATGAGTATATATCAAAAACTTAATCCATGGCAGAAGGTTCAGCTTGCAAGACACCCTGATAGACCATATACACTTGACTACATATCAAGAATTTTTTCAGATTTTATGGAACTACATGGTGATAGACGTTATGCAGAAGACCCTGCTATTGTAGGTGGCTTTGCAAAACTTGGAAATCAGCCAGTGATGCTTATTGGTACACAGAAAGGCAGAAATATAAAAGAAAACGTTCATAGAAATTTTGGTTGTCCGCATCCAGAGGGATATCGTAAAGCTTTGCGCCTTATGAAATTAGCCGAAAAAGCTGGAAAACCGATTATTTCCTTCATTGACACTCCCGGAGCTTTTCCCGGAATTGCTTCAGAAGAAAGACATATAGGAGAAGCAATAGCCGTAAATTTGAGAGAAATGTTTTCTCTTGAAGTGCCTTTTATTGCTGTTGTAATAGGAGAAGGTGGTAGTGGTGGAGCTCTTGGCATCGGTGTAGGGGATAAAATTGCGCTTCTTGAAAATGCTTATTATTCAGTTATAACTCCAGAAGGGTGTGCCGCAATATTATGGAAAGATAGAGCTTATTCATCAAAAGCTGCAGAAGCTTTGAAACTAACAGCCTCTGATCTCATAAAACTTGGTATAATTGATGATATAATTCCAGAGCCATTAGGTGGAGCTCATAGGAATTGGGATGAGGCAGCAGGCATACTCAAAAAGTATCTCGAGCAAAAGATAGAAGAATTATTTTCTGTAAGTAAAAAAAACCTCCTTGAAAATCGTTATTTAAAATATCGTAAAATTGGCTTTTTTAATGAATAACATTGCTCTTCTGGAGTGCAAATGCATAGTAAAAAATTCCCCTCAATAAAAAAAAATATTATTTGCAAAATTAGAAGGGCAAAAAAAAGCGAAGCCGGAAAAATTCAAAGATTACTTGCTAAGTATGCAGAAAAAAAACTTCTTTTGCCAAGAAGCAGGGAAAATATTGAAAAAAATATTTCATCATTTAAAGTTGCAGAAAAAGATGGAAAAATTATAGGTTGTTGTGCTGTGAAGGATTATGGAAATGCCCTATTTGAAATCCGTTCACTTGCAGTGGAAAAAACTTTGAACGGAAAAGGTATTGGAACCAAATTAGTAAAACGATGGATATCTGCATTAAAAAAGAAAAATGCCCGAAAAATCTTTGCGCTTACCTACAGACCCTCTCTTTTTGAAAAAATCGGTTTTGAAATCGTCTCAAAAGAACTTTTTCCCGAAAAGATTTGGGCTGATTGTATAAATTGCTCAAAAAAAGATAATTGTGACGAAATAGCTGTTCTGATGAAAATATGAAAAACGATAATAGACCTATAGGTATTTTTGACTCTGGACTTGGAGGGCTCACTGTTGTAGCAGAATTACGGAAAGAAATGCCATGTGAGAGTATTATATATTTAGGGGACACCGCAAGGGTTCCTTATGGCGATAAATCTCCTGAAAATATTGCGAAATTCGCAATACAAGATGCTGAATTTTTAGTAGAAAAAGGAGTAAAATTAATTATTGCCGCATGCAACACAGTTTCTGCTGTCGCTCTCACGAAAGTGCAAGATTCTTTCCCCAAAATACCTATTTTCGGTGTTCTCGAAGCTGGCGTAACAGCATGTATAGATGAAAAGCCAGATTCAGTAACAATAATAGGTACTCGTGCAACAATTTTAAGTGATGCTTATAGAAAGGGCATTCATTTCTTAAATCCTTCAATACATGTACAGAGTATAGCTACCCCATTATTTGTGCCAATTGTAGAAGAAGGACTGCAGGATAGTTTTATTGCGAAAATCGCAATAGAAATGTATTTGCAAAGAGTAATAGAAAAACCATCGGACGTTTTATTACTTGCTTGCACGCATTATCCACTGCTTAAAAAATCACTCTCAGAACTACTACCAAAAAAAATAAAAATAATTGACAGCGCCGAATCCTGTGCAAAATTTACAATGAAAAAATTAGCTGAGATGGAAATGGAAGCACGCTGTGGACAAAAAGGTTTTGAAAAATTTTATGTAACTGACATGCCTGGAAATTTTTATCAACAGGCAAAGAGATTTCTATCCAGAGACCTTGAATATTTTGAAAAAGTTTCTCTTTGTTAGGTATATAGTTTACCCAAGAGTTCTTTTTATTAACTTAGTCAATTCAAATATATCGCCAGCTTTTTCGATAAAATCAGATGCGCAAAGTACCTGTCCGCTGTTGCCATCAATCAACCCATGTGAGCCTTTTACTCTATTGTCATCTAAAGAAATTGACATTGGCGGAAATAGAGCCATAAATAGTTCACAAGGGTCAAAACCGGGTTTGTTGTGTATGTCTACATGTCTTGCATAATCTGGAGCTTCTCTTCTTAAATTCCACCACTTATATGAAAACCATTTTCCATGTTTAGAACTGATTATGAAATCAGGATGATTATTCCCAATATTTAACTCTACGATTTCAGCGATGCCGTCTGTTTTCCTGAAGAGATCATAGACTTGATTTTTTACATTTTTGTCAAAAATATAGATCAAAGCGACCTGGTGATCACAGAGAGCAAAAGCTTTTGAAGAAAAAAGATCTGGATATAGCATTCCATTGATATTTCTCGTAGAAAACAATTTATCCTGAACCAGGATTTTATTAGGTTGTATGAATGAATTTACTTTTTCAATCTGATAATCTCCGATTATCAAAATATTATATCCTGCAATTTTCGCAGAATTACAAATTCTCTCAATAAGATTTTCCAGAAAAAGAAAAGCTCGTTTTTCATTTTCGCTTTCTGGACCATGTTTTTGTAAATCATAATCGAGATGAGGCAAGTAAGCAAAAATGAGGTCTGCCATCTCCTCTTTCAGCAAAAATTCAATAGCTGAAGCTATCCATGAACTTGATTTAGTAGATGTAAAAGGGCCCCAATAACTAGAAAGGCTAAATTTTTTCCCGGTGAGAGATGAAATCTTTCTATATAAATCTTCAGGTTTTGAATAACAATCTTGAATCATTCCACCATGATGTTTATGAATGGGGGCAGGGGATAGTATAATATCGCTATCAGAAAGGGATTGTTGCATAAAGAGTTGGGCAACTTTTCCATTTCTTTTCTGAAAATTTTCCCATATATAGGGTGTTCTGATAAGATTGGAGGATTGCTCCCAGAAAAAACTTTTGCGAATTTCGCAATTTAGAAAACCATTTGCAATAATTCCATGGTTTTCTGGTTTTTCGCCTGTCCTTAAAGTTGCCTGAAATGGGCATGTCAGTGCCGGAAAAACAGTTTGTATGGAATTTACAGAGATTTTTTTCCAGAAATCAGATTTTTTATTCCTTTTAAAACTGTTATATCCGAGAGCAGCGCATATTAGTATAAGAAGTTTCATAAAATGCCTTTCTCTAAGAAACTGAAATATGTAGATTTTCCAATAATTATATGGTCTATCAATCTTATATTGAGTTCCTGTAGAGTATTTTTCATTCTCCTCGTAATATCAATATCTTCCTGTGATGGATTTGTTTCACCGCTTGGATGATTATGAATGATTATAATAGAATTTGAGCTTTTTTCAATTGCTTTTTTAAGTATCTTTCGCTGGTAAACAACTGCATGATCGATGTCACCTTCATCCATAATTTTATATGCAATAATTTTATTTTTGGAATTTAGAAATAAAACCATCAGGTTTTCTTCTATTCGATTCGCTAAAAAAACTCTTGAAAAATTTACAACATCTTCCGGATTTGATAATGGATTTGAAGAAAGCATCTTATCTTCAAAATGTTTTATATGACACGCATGAATTAATTTTATTAGAGCAATGCTTTTTTCACCAATACCTTTCACTGATATCAGTTGATCTTCATCAGCATTAAATATGGCCGAAATAGTTCCAAATTTTTTTAAAAGCGACTTTGCAATAGGCTTTACGTCCTTTCTTGGAATCGAGTAGGTTAAAAGCAATTCCAGAAGTTCATAGTCGGAGAGTGATTTTATACCTCCATCTCTAAATCTTCTTCTCAGTCTTTCTCGATGGCCATTTTTATCTGTAATAATATTTTCCATATTATTTCTTTTATTATTACTTAAGTATGAAAAATTATAGCTCTGCTTCAAATAAAATCAATAATAGAAAATTTGCTTTAAAGGGTAGCAATAGTAGAATTGAATGTATTTTTACTTCTACTGAGTATTAAAAATCACAAAAACAGAAAATCTACTATAAAATTTGGATTTATATAATTTTGTATATAGACAAAGGTCCGAGATGGCTATATAATATTAAATAATATGCTATTAAGTAAAAAGAAAGAAGCTTTATGAAAATAAAAGTAAAAATTGAATTTAAAGTCATATTAACAAGTATTTTTTGGGGGTTCTTATTGGGCTCTCTTATACTGGAAGCGGACTATTTAGCCTCTAAATATCTAATGGAAAAAGAGCCTATCATTTCTTTTGCAAATGGAGATCTGATAACCAGAATAATAATCTATTTTTTATCAATGAGCTTTATTTTGCTTTTAAGAATCCTTTATGATACAGAAAATATATTAAAGTATAAATCTGTCAAGGATACTGAAGACTTAATAGACCTTTTTGCCTTTACCGATTTTTGCGTTGCGGTTTATTCAGGTTTTGATAATGGAAATAAGTTCATAATAAAAGCATTGAATGATAAAGCTCGAAAAGTTGAAAATGTGAGCCATGATGCAATAGGAAAAGAGATAAGAGAAGTGTTTCCGGGAGTTGAAAAATTTGGTTTATATGATGTTATAAAGAGGGTTTATCTTAGTGGTGTAGCTGAATGTTTTGATACTGCTAAGTATGTGGATGAAAATCGTTCTGGCTGGAGAAAGAATTACGTTTTCAAAAATACAGTAGGTGATGTTGTTTGTATATACGAGGATAAGAGCAGTTTGGTGGAATATGAGCATAAATTAAAAGAAAAAGAAGGTTTCTTTTCTATTTTGGAACAAACAGTTCCATTTTTTTTCATAATTATAGATAAAAATGAGATTATTAAAACAGCATTCGGAAGCTTGCTGAAGGATTTATTTGACAGGGAAGATAGTTTGCTTGGAAAAAAAATCACCGAGATCTTTGCAAGTAATAATAAA
>CAYRRM010000012.1:49266-74287 GCA_964426675.1 uncultured Lentisphaera sp. | reverse complement strand
AATCTGCAACAGATACTTTCCGTATTCAATTCAGCCGAGCCGAATATGTCCCTGATCGGAGAAATAATGATATATGGATTTATGCTAATCATCCTGGAGACAAGAAATATAAAAGCATGGTTCAACAAGCCCTCTTCAAGGTATTACCAAATAAAGAAGGTCAAGAACAAACAATCACATTCCCAGAAATTAATAATCAAAAAGTAGGAACAAAATCGATTAAGCTTAATGCAACGTCAACTAGCGGACTTCCTGTTCAATACTATGTACTTGAGGGCCCAGCAGAGATTGAAGGCAACACTTTAAAGTTTACAAAAATCCCCCCTCGTTCTAAACTCCCAATCAAGGTTACAATAGTCGCATGGCAATGGGGAACAGGAATTGAACCCAAAATAAAAACAGCACAAAATGTTACAAGAAGTTTTCTAATAGAATATTAACGGTATAAAAAAATAAATACATTAAATAATGAATTTCCCTATATGAAATTCCCAGAAAAAAAAATTCGTTTACAGTTAAAATCACCAAATCTTTTTTTCATATTCTCTCAACATTTATGTAAAATAGGATCAATGTTACATTACATCTTTTACAAACAAATTATCAACTTAGGTATTATCGCATCATTTTTTTTAGGAATTATACGAGTATCTTCACATCCTTTAGAATTTAATTCAATTATAAAATATTCTAAAGAACCCCCACCAAAAAATAATATAAGTATAGCAAATTGGAAAGGAGCTAGATTTGATGCTGAAAATATTGGAGGTTCAGGTGAAAACATCAACGGTTCTCCAAACAATGGAACGAGTAATGACCAATATACTTACGTATCACACGACAGGTCACCTCAAGGACAAACATTCACTACAGGCAATAACCCTGATGGCTACGATTTAATAAGCATTACAATACAAATGGTTGGATATACGATAAATAAAGTTACTGAAGATAACCTAACATTTTGGAATATGAAAGCAAGTAATGGGCCTATTTTACTTACAATCGGAGAAATCAATGAAACAACGCTAAAGATCACATCAATACAATGTTTTACAGCAGGCGGAGAAGGAAATCCGGGTTCAGGAAGTAATGCTAATGGTCCAGGAACTTATATTACTTTTCTCCTTCCTTTTCAAGTACACCTAAAACCTAATACCATCTATTGTTTTGATCTTGCAATCGGTAATGGAGCAAACAATTATTTTGAATGGCTCGGGACTAACACAAATTCATATCCAGAAGGGACTGCTTATACACGATCTGGAAATAGAATTAAAACGCTATCAGGTGACAGAGTTTTTATGCTAAATATGAAGCCTTCTGTAACCTCTCAACCCTCATTTGTACATCCAGGTACCCTTCACACAGAATCTGACTTTGAACGGATGAGAACAAAAATAGCAAATGGTGAAGAACCATGGAAAACTTCTTATAACATACTAATTTCAAGCCCTTATGCTCAAACGAATTGGCGTCCAGCCCCAGTTACAACTATAATTCGTACTGGAGCTCATCCATGGTTAAATAATTATACTCGCACACAAATGGATGCTCAAGCCATTTATCAACTCTCCCTGCGCTGGAAAATTACAGGAGATACTAATTACGCAGACCACGCAGTAATGATTGCCAATGAATGGGCTAAAACACTAAAAGGTATTAATGGAGATTCAAACGCTGCATTGGGATGCAGTATTCCAGGCTACCTCTTTGCTGTTGGAGGAGAAATATTGAGTACCTACCAAAACTGGACAATTGACGACAGAAAAGCTTATATGGATATGATGATGCAAATATTCTATCCTGCAAATATGAATTTTCTCTGGTGGCATTACGATACATATTGGCGTACTGGAGGGAATACACATTATCGTAGCAATTGGGATACTGCTGCAATAGCTGCACTGGCAGCCATTGGCATCTTATGTGACAACAAAGCAGTATATCTACAGGCATTAGATTTTTTTAAATATGGTCCAGGAAATGGTAGAATAGAACGTGCAGCCTGGTATATCCACCCAAACGGTTTAGCACAAGGAGAGGAAGCAGGTAGAGATCAGGCTCACAATCTTGGCGCATGGCATGCCATCGCATTACTATGTCAAATGGCATGGAATCAAGGGGACGACCTCTTTAGCTATGACAATTATCGTGTATTACGTGCATTTGAATACAATGCAAAGTATAATCTAGGATACGAGGTACCATATGCACGACACCGTAACTGCGACTTAAAATACACTGAAGGAACTATCTCAGTTGCTCAACGCGGATTAGGTGGATATTATCAATGGGAATTAGTCTATAACCATTATACAAATATTAAAGGTATCAGTGCTCCATGGAGTGAGAAAGCTGCTATCGCAACACGTCCAGAACCACGACCTAATCCACGTTTTCATCCATCTCAATTGGACTGGTTCGGACTCGGCTCTTTAACATATAGTCGCGATCCAATTCCAAAAGGCGTAAGACCAAACAATTTAGCATATCAATGGAGTAAAGGGCAAATTACTCTAAACTGGATTGGTACTGCTTATGCTACAGGCTATAATATAAAACGTGCAACTACACATGGGGGACCGTATAGTATAATTGAAAAAACAGAAAAGGAAAATACATTTTACACTGACACAAATGTAGTAAATGGTACTACCTATTATTATGTCATATCTGCAAATACTCCTTCCGGAGAAACAGAGAACAGCCCCGAATTAAAGGTAAAACAGGAACTAAAGCACCATTTTCCTTTTGAAGAAAACCTATCTGATATTATCAACGGACAAAATGGAAGGGCTCACGGTGGTAACACTGGGCTACCGAGTTATGCCATTGGATTTCCAGAGGGCAAATCTATTTACCTTGATGGTATAGATGACTATATTCAACTACCATCTGGAATAGCAAATTATCAAGACATAACTATTGCAACGTGGGTCAACTGGAGTGGTGGAAATGCATGGCAGCGTATTTTTGACTTCGGAAGTGAAATTGAAAAAACACTTTTTTTAACTCCTGCCAATCGAGAAGGCAAAATCCAACTTGGTTTTACTACCACACGTGGAGGTAATGTTGTTGGAGATGCCTCGTATTACCTTATAGGCCCAGAAATGCCAATCAACAAATGGACACATCTAGCCTTTACCATCAATGGCGATATAATGACGTTATATGTAAATGGAATCCCCGTTGATTACAAAACAAACGATTTAATTGATCCTTTATTTTCTCAGATATTTTGTTACCTCGGAAGGAGTATGTATAATAACGATCCATATTTTCATGGATATATTGACGACTTTCGAATTTATAATTATCCTTTATCCCCTAAAGAAATTTCAGATCTTGTAGTACAAGGTTATAAAACAAATGCTGGAGAGAATAAATGAAAAAAGAAACAAAAAATTACCTCATATCAGTTATAAATATAACTTCCATAACACTCCTATTTTTTTTAAATAATTCGGAATTATTTGCCACACAACCAGAAAGCATTATTACAGATAACCAAATAACTATAGAAGGAAAAATCTCCTCAACTGGGTTCCGGCATCCTGGTATCGGATGTAGCTCAGAAACACTGCAAATTATGCGTCAAAAAGTGATTAATGGGGTCTCCCCATGGGTAGATTATTTCGAAGGATTACGCAGAACAAGATATGCTGATCTTAATAATACCCCTCGCAAAGTGAAACAAATCACTAATAACGGACATATTTCAGCTTTTAACTTTGACGCTGAAATGGCCTGGACTCAAACCATTTTATACTTCGTAACGGGAAATGAAGATTATAGAAAAATCCCTTTTGAAGTTATTAAATGGTATTCCGAAAAAAAAGATGATATTTTTTTCCCTCACGCATTTCCAGACAGTCATATAAAAATGGGCAAGCCCGTATATACTCTTTGTGCGACAACAGATATTTTACGCTGTATCACCCCTAAAAATAAAGATCTCGTCATATCAGATGAAATAGTATACAATCTGAATCAAAATTGTATTATGCCAATCCGCTCAAATTGTATAGAAAGAAATTTTTATTTCATGAATCAACATACTTATGCCATTATGGGTGTTATGGCTTCAGCCATTTTGTCAGATGATATAGATACTTATAAAAAAATAGTAGAATGGACTACAGTAAATGCAACCACTGTAAATTGGGCACGAAGTGGTGATATCAAAAACCAAATACGTCTTGTAATCCGTAATGATAAAACTGGTATGCCTGTTAATCCCAATTTACAAGTAGTCGAAATGGGAAGAGATCAAGCACATGCTGGGGGAAATGTCGACAACCTATTGTTAATGATTAGAACAATGGAACTTCAAAAAACAAAAATTGACCCTATTTCAGGAATAGTTAGCAATAAAACAAATGCTATCTCTCCCATCCATTTTCTTGATGATAGATTAATAAAAGGTTCTGTTCTTTTCACCAAATACAACCTAGGCTATGATTTAACCTGGGTTCCAACAATAATTGATTCTTTAAACCCAAACTATGCAGGATATGATAAAATCAGTCCAAGTCTAAGAGGTAGACTGGCAACAAATGGACGAGCTGCGGCATACTATTATTTCAAAGGTATGGGATTTGATGTAGATAATGGGCCATATAGATATCTTAGGCTAGCTCTACAAACATTCAAAACACAATTGGAATATAATGCTAGATCCGGAAAATTTATTGATACACTCCATAATAATATATTTGATTTCTGGATTGGTTTACCTGAAAAGGCTTCAAATTCTACACCAGACCAAAATAAAGCAAAACGAGCATTATCTGCTAAAATTCCACCTCTCGATATAAAATCAGATAATATAGAACTTGAAAATTGCTTCTTTGATCTATCTACAAATGCATCAGAGGACGATATCTATCCCGGATCAAAATATGACATACCTATCGAAATAGGAAAAGATGATGATAATACTCAATACTTCAGAATAAAATTGGAAGAAAAACCACGAATCGTTGTTTTATTTTATTCATTACCTTCTAAATCTGGATTCCGAATTCGTTCCAATAATCTTGTAAATCTCTGTCTCTATTCCCATCCTGACTATAAAATACCCATATTTGAAAGTACCGTTGCACCTACAAATAACAAATGGAAATATATATCAATTGATTTCAAAACAGATAGTATCTTTTACATGGAAGTTAGCCCCCTGAATGGAAATTCAGTTATTGATTTTGATCGGATCGATTTCAACCATGATACGTTTTTGCCAGTACAATTTAATAAGATAAGTAAACATATCGTTTCTTATTGCGGCTCCTCTATTAATAAAACTTTCACAGCTAATTCCCCCAATAAATATCTTCCCAATGGCATTGATAATTTCTTAGATTCATCTTCATTAGAACTAAATAGCGAAAAGCAACAGTATGTCAGACTTGAACACAATATATTAAAAGGTTTAGACGCCTTTACTATTTCCACATGGATATATTCCAAAAACCTAAACACATGGGAACGAATTTTCGACTTTGGTTCTGGTATATCCAAATACATGTTTTTAACTCCTTCTAATAGAAAAAATTTACCACAATTCGCTCTTAAAAAATCAGAAGAATCTGGAGAACAAATTGTAGAGAGTAAAATATCTCTATCCGTTAATACCTGGCATCATATAGCAATAACTCTTTCAAATAATATTGCAACCATTTACATTGATGGAATTAAAGCAGGAGAAAATACTAAGATGACTGTTCCTTTTGACTTAGGAGAAACTACGAATAACTATATAGGAAAATCACAGTATATTAGGGACCCTTATTTTAGCGGTTTCTTAAGTAATTTCACAGTTTACGATAAAGCATTATCACCCGAGGATATTAACCGCCTATTCACCTATGGGAGAAGAAGTTCTAAAGAAATAAATAACACTCTTTTTAAATTAAATAAATCTTTCATAGATTCCGGACAAGAAAAAGTAACGTATTCTATTTACAATTTACCTTCAGGAGCGCATTTCAATACTCAAACAGGAGAATTAACATGGAAACCATCTTTAAACCAAGTCGGTGATTATAAATTATACGTTACAGCAGAAACCGATAACTCTATTGATACACAAATCCTATCTATTCATATCGCCGAAAATAAACAAAATGCTATTGATTATATATTAAAAAAGTATTATGATCAAAACGAAAAATACTCTTCATCATCAATAAATCGTTTAAAAACAGCTATCAAATTAAACGATCTCAATAATCTGGTAGATGCAGCAACCAATTTAAGTTTACTTACCCCACGCCTTTCAGACAATAGTATAGATTACCCTAAAATCTCTACATCTAATATTAAAAATATCAATCTTTTAACAGACAATAATACATTTACCTGGAGCGGTATATGGGGGAGAGATGATAAGAATATAGTGTTTGATTTCGGAAATGATTTTAAAATTAAAACTACTTCATTTGCAATTCAATGCCGTGATGGTTTTCCAATAAGAGCCTCTGATGTAACTGTGTGGGGATCAAATGACTCAATAAAATGGATTCCACTCACCGAAAATTCAACAACCAAAAGTTCTGAAATGCAATATTTGAAAACCAAAGAAGAAGAAAAAAATAATGCATACAGATACATTCGTTTTCTTATGCCAGCAAAAACATACCATATATTTGAAATTTCAGAGCTAAGAATTTGGGGTGAACGGATTGAAAACCTTAATACGGATAAAAATGATACATATAAAAAATAATAAATCTCTTAATATTACACTCCCTTCATTTACAAAATCATTTAATTCCATAATAACTTGCATTATAATAAGAATAATATCCTCTTTATGGAGAATTCCTTTTATTGTTTATATTATCTCTCTAATCCTTTCATTAAACAGCGAAGAAAGACACCCCCTATTCGATGAACGTCCTCTTCAACAGGAAGACTACTTCCCCGTAGAAATAAAAAGAAATGTAAATGGAAATCTCTTTATCGAATTTGAAAAAACATACTTCGCTAAACTTGAACTAAAAATAAAAAAAACAGAAAATTTAACAAAATTAATCATTCATATGGGAGAAGATAAAACAAAGAATTTTGCTGTAAATAAAAAACCAGGACCTAATATACGATATTGGAAAACAGAACTAACTCTTCAGAAAAATCAACAAATCTATCTCATTCCATTACCCTCAAAAGATGCTAGGATGATGCCACCTAATATCGGACCAGTTATGCCATTTAGATATGTGGAAATCGAGAACTGCCCTCAATTAAATAAAAATGATATAAAACAAATAGCTGTTTTTTATCCATTCAATGAAAACGCATCATCATTCAAATCATCGGATAAAGAATTAGATAAAATCTGGGAGTTATGTAAACATACAATGAAAGCTACAAGTTTTTCTGGAATTTTTGTTGATGGGGATCGGGAACGAATTCCTTATGAAGCAGATACATATATAAATCAACTCGGTTGGTATTACACTAATAATGATTTTTCCATACCTCGAAAATCCCTTGAATATCTAATATTTAAGCCAACATGGCCTACAGAATGGATAATGTTCGCTATAATGATAGCCTGGAAAGATTATCAATTTACAGGTAACATAGATTTCTTAAAAAAATTCTATGAATATTTAAAGTACAGGACTCTTGTCGATCTTGAAAGAGATGACGGACTCATAAGCACACCAGAAAAACTTCCAGAAAATTTAGCAAAAAAAATATGCATCAAACAAATCCATGATATCGTTGATTGGCCACCGGGAGAGAGAGATAATTATGATATGAAACCTATTAATACTGTTGTTAATGTATTTCACTATCATGTATTGGACTTAATGGCAAATATCGCCAATGCACTAAATAAAAAAGATGATGAAAAAATATTTAGAAATAGTGCAGAAAAAACAAAAAACAGCATCAATAAAAAATTAGTAAATTCTAAAACATCACTTTATATTGATGGCGAAGGTAGTTCCCATAGTTCACTTCATGCAAATTTTTTTCCTCTAATATTTGGAATCACTCCTCAGGATAAAACAAAACCTATCTTGCAATTTATAAAGACAAAAGGAATGGCATGTAGTGTCTATGCCGCCCAATTCCTATTAGAAACTCTATTCGATTATAATGAAGTTGACTACGCCATGAAAATAATGACTGCAAATAATGATCGATCTTGGGTGAATATGATAAAAAAAAATGCAACCATAACATTTGAAGCATGGGATGAAAAATATAAAGCAAACCTCGACTGGAATCATGCATGGGGAGCAGCTCCTGCAAATCTTATACCAGGAAAAATACTCGGAATAGAACCTTTGATTCCTGGATTTGAAAAAACACTCATCCAACCAAGACCAGGACATCTTACCTGGGCAGAAGGATATATAACATCTGTAAGAGGAAAAATATATGTAAAATTTTCTTTTCAAAATCAAAAATTTATATTAGTTTGTGAAACACCAACAACTACAAAAATCGGACTCCCTAAAATTAAAAACACCCAATTGTTAATTAACGGAAAGGAAATATTACCTGACTATGAATTTAACAATTATATTTTTATGGACAATATTCCTTCTGGAAAATATGAGATAATACAAAAATAACAAATTTTATATTTACATTTTGTAAAATAAATATTTTATATTAAATTTAGAACTTCTTTTGTATAATTCCGAGAGAGGAAAGGATTGAATAATCTATCTCAATTTAAAATATTATTTGCCGTTCTCATAGGCTTGTTAGGCGCAGAACTTGTATGGTTAATTCAACCATATAATAACTTTGTACTTAATAACTCCTACATAGCGGATAACTATATTCCAGAATTGGTCGTAGCAACAATATTAATCCTCGTTTTGCTCGTCAATCCCATAATCTCTTTTATAAAAAATTCTCTTCGCCTGGATACCAGACAACTCTCTTTAATCTTCGGGATAATGCTTGTCTCCGTTTCCCTGAGTCAAACAATGCGAATATATCCTCATGCGCTCGCAAAAGGAAATATGGACGCATGTAAAGATAAAGAATTAGCTGATATTCATAGACAAATGAAATTACCACAATGTCTCTATCTTGATGCAGTGAAATATGGGGAAAAAGCTCCGGCATCAGAACAATTTTATGACAAACTCGATATAGGCAATAAAATCCCATGGAAAGCCTGGACTCCTCCTCTGTTTGGATGGGGAACTATGATTGCTTCTGTGTGGATAATTCTCGCAGGTTTAGCATTAATTTTATTCCCACAATGGAAAGAAAATGAAAGACTCCCATTCCCACTTCTTACAGTACAACAGGAGTTAATTCAGGAGCCTGAAGAGAATAAATTACTCCCCCCCATCTTCTACAACAAATCATTCTGGTTTTCTGCACTACTTGTTCTTTTTATTCATTCTATGAATGGTTTAAACCACCATACGGGAGGAATGATTCCAAAGTTCCCTCTCGAATGGAACCTATGGTCTACACTTTCCGATGGAATATGGAGACACACTGATTGGTATGTAAAAAGTGGTAGAATACTTTTTATAATCATAGGAATTACATTTTTTATGCCAAACAGAGTAGGATTCTCTCTCTGGTTTGCATTCATTATCTATCAAATATATCGAATGATAGGTTATCAATATTTTGCACCTTTTGATTTTTATAAAGTATATGATCAACGATCAGGTGCAATTTTCGCAGTTTCATTAATCATTATATGGCTCAGTAGAGAACAGTGGAAGAGAGTCTTCTTCGCAATTCTAAAACAACCGCAAAATGACGTTGAAAAGAGAAATAGAATATCAGGAATAATATTTCTTAGTGGCTGTATATCATTATTTTTTTGGCTTCTCTGGGCAGGAGTTACAATCCCCTGGGCAATTACTTGCGTCGCTTTAACAATTCTATCATCTGTAGTACTTGCAAGAATAGTTTGTGAAACGGGATTACCATTCCTTGCAATATACGGCGCAGGACCGAGATATATTATGAGCTTATTACCAGCTAAATTTATCAATCTCTCATCCTGTTATATTGGAGGTTTTCTGGATATGATGATAAGCGAAGGAGGATCAAGAACATCTGCTGCTGTTCTTACAATACATGCCCTTGGGCTGGACAAAAAAAACAAAGCTAAAAACCTGGTTCAACTCACTTATCTTTTTATCTTTGTTATGATATTAGGAATATTATTATGTGGGATTACACATATTGCAATGACTTATCAGTATTCCGGGACTATAGACGGACTCAGAACCCCTGTATCAGACTGGGGAGCCGGCAGAATAGATCCTGTTAATAATGATTTAAAACTTCTTTTCCGTGGTGCATGGAATCCAGACTTTCATGATAAGTATCTTCACTTATTTTTTGGAATTTTCTTAGGCATAATACTCCAGATAGCTTGCCTCCTCTCACCATCATGGCCATTTCATCCTGTGGGGTTACTAATAGCGAATAGTTGGTTCCTCGGTGTCAGCTGGTTAAGTATCTTTATCGGCTGGATTTTAAAAGTTCTTATATTAAATTACGCGGGGGCTCAAGGATATCGCATTGCACGTCCAATTTTTTTAGGGTTAATAATTGGAGAAGTTTTCGCTGCAATTATCTGGGCAATAGTTCCATTAATCCATATTTATTTCCTTGGCGGAGATCCCGCAGAAGTAGGAAGAATAATAATCATACCTCAATGAAAAATATAAATAAAATTATTAAATTAAATTTACTCATAATAATAGGAATTTGCTTGCTCTCAAGCTTATCTTATGCAAATGATTTTGCAGACAGACTAAAATCAAATACCAGAATATTTTCAGAAATATCATCTCGAATCACAGGTTCAGAAGGATGTAAAGAAGCTGCAAAAATAATAAAAAACAATCTATGCGAAATTCGCAATATCAAAGTTATAAGCCAATATTTTGAAGTAGAAACGCCTTTATACTACAATTCCTATATTGAAACCAATATTAATGGAAAAATAAAACAATTCCCTATCTATCCATTGTGGCCTGAACTCGTAAGACTCAATACAACTCCAAAAAATGGTATTAATGGAAAGCCAGTATACTGTGGTAAAGCCTCTATGACTGAATTGCCTGGAAAAGCCCTTCAATCTCAAATTGCAGTAATGGAAATGGCTGATTATCAAAATTGGCGAAATCCATTCATGATGGGCGCCTCAGCTCTATTATTATTAGCAAGCAACAATGAGGAGATTGAACTGCCCGGAGAACAAGCTATTTACAAACCAAGATTTTATGTAAAAGACACAGAGCTTTGCAACGCTCTTAGAACCAATAAAATATCATCACTAAAAATTTATTCAGATGGAAAATGGAAAAGTTCTCTGGGCGAAAATATCTACGCTATAATAAAAGGAACAGACGACAAACTTCAGCCAATCGTAATATTCACAGGTTATGACTCAATGAGCATAGTACCACAACTCGCTCCAGGAGCAGACACTGCCATAGACACCTCATTTCTACTTTTAATGGTAAAATTTTTCAGCACTTTCCAGCCCAAACGCAGTGTAGTTTTTGTTTTTACTGATGCAATGTATCTAAATAATCTTGGGACAAGACTCATCTTCTCTATGTTGTCATCAGATAAAAATGATAATACCAGACAATCTTATATTAAAATGGAAGAAAAAATTCTCGAAGAATATCAGAAAATTGCAGAACTAATTGATTCTGCTGACAATCAAGAGTTACTCACTAAACTCCCTGATAAGAGTAAATTTAGAGAAATCCAACGTTATTGCAAAGACGAGTTAAGTCCGGAAATTATGAGACTACGAGAAAAAAATGGAATATTAAGATTAAAAATCAATCAAAATCCTGATAATAAGAGAGAGCTTGAAGATGAAATTCGCAAAAATACAGAACGACTTGAATTCCTTAATAGAACATTATTCAGAATCTTGAATGGGAAGAAAAATTATATAAAAAATTCAAATAATGAAAATTATGAAAATGAGACGGAACTTTACGCAGACAAAGTAATCGAAAATGTAAAAAAAAGAATATTAAAACAAAAAGAACTACAGGAAAAACGTATAGAATTTTTCCACGCTAATGATAAAATACGCGAAGAAATTATCAATTATATTTCGCCTTATAATAAAACACAAAATCCATTCACATTTGTAATTGCAATAAATCTTTCTGATTCAGGAAGGTTAATAGCCCCCTCTCTTTACTGTCACCAAAACCGAAGCAATGATAAAGATATAGCAGAAGATTTTATTAGATGGCTAAAAATTACTCTATCCGAAAATAATGATCTTACACAAAAAATAACTAAGGATAAAATAGATTTTCTGAGAATAAAAGAATTTTCCGAGGAAAATTTCTTAAATAAAATCCTGACTCTTGATAATATATCGCAAGTAGAAGCGGAAATCTATAAAGAATTCATTACAACATTTCCTCAAATAGATAAATACAAATTAAAAGAATTGAGTATAGAAATTTCTTCATTGAAAACAACCGACTATAATGACTTAAAAAGAATAATTCAAAAAGCAATACCTGACCTAAATGAAAAAATCCTCCAAAAACTCGTAAATAATATTTTAAATATATCAGCAATTGAGGGACGAGAAATACCAGAATCATTTTCACAACAACCTATATTCCTCCCTACAAGTGCTGCCAGAAGCTTCCGATTAAAAGGTCTAACATGGGCAACAATGGAAGGAACATATGAAAAAATAGATACTCCAAAAGACACTTTTGACGCAATCTCCTGGGAAAAAATCATCCCTCAAGCTATTGCCACAGTCATAATTATGGATTTATTCCTTAATGATAATTCCTTTTCCACCTCCCCGCTAAATATCAGTGGTATGCCACGATGGAGAATCCCACATGGCACAATAGTATCCGATTCAGTTGCAGAAACAATAGCAAGAACACCAATGCCGGACTTTCTTACCGTTCTCTCTTCCAATAACAATTGGGCAAGTCTTAATAATGTTAGAGGGTTTCGTGGACACGAATTTGTCAGAACTCAAATTGATGGTTCATTCAGGTTCTACCCCTGTCCTTCACCTCATCTATGGTGGGTTGATGACAGACGCAAGGTTCAGGCCTTCAAACTCAATGAATTGGGACAGATAATTCAGGGACTTTCAGATTCTACAAGTATTCTCTCAGGAAATATGGCTTCAGTAATTTCACTTCGTTCTAGCCCCCCTCTTAATCCTATACGACGCCTTGCTTTTGATTGTATAGAATTAAATGGTCCTCAGTTTTTTGATCCACGTTATCAAACTTTGCTCTCAAACTATTCTTTTATTGACCCTGTTAGAGGAGGCCCCCACAAAAGGGCCCACTTCAGTATATTCAGAGGGCAAAGTTTTGGACTCCTCCCACCAGAATCAGCATGGCAACTAATTATAAGTTCTGGTCTTCAGAAAAACAGAATGATTCTAATGAATGTATCAGAAAAAATCGAAGAGGAAAATTCATCCCTTATAGATTGCATAAAAGATGGTTTCCCCGCAACCACACAAATTCCAGCATTACCTGAATTGCAATCAGCCTCAGATATGTTTCTTATAGATTCATGGAGATTAAGACGACTCGAAAATGCAGGAATTTCATTTCCAGTAATCAAACAAATTCATGAACATAGCGCAAAATTAATAGAACACGCCAAAAAATCATATGAATCTGATAACGGAACTGAAACCATTAATTTTTCAAGAGAGGCTCTCGCTAATGAACTCAGAGCATATCATGCTATACAATCTCAATCAGATGATGTAACTCGTGGAGTAATCTTTTTATTAATACTACTTGTCCCTTTTTCCATTTCAATGGAAAGATTATTATTTGCCAGAGTAAAAATAGAACAACAAATAATATTTAGTATTGCGATTTTCGCAATTATGTTAGCAATTTTATGGAGCTTCCATCCCGGTTTCAAAATCAGTAGTCAACCCCTTATTATATTAATAGCCTTCCTTATATTATTGTTGAGTATGACTGTAATAATAATTGTTATGAATAAATTTAAATACACTCTAGACGAGTTCAGGAAAGGAAGCAATGTAGAGAGTCTCAGGGCTGAAAGTTCAAAATCTGCCGTAATATGGAGCGCAATATGGCTCGGAATTGCAAATATGAGGAAGCGACTTTTGAGAACCTTACTTACAGCCACAAGCATCGTAATAATAACATTTGCCCTTCTTTGTTTTACCTCTTCTTCAACCTACAATGATAAAAAGATTTATAATCTTTCCCTTAACCCTTCTGATTTCACAACCGGGATATACATACAACATCCAGCCCTCAGACAAATGGCAAAGGAAACAGAAGATAATATCAAACTTTTTCTTGAAAATAAATACCCGGTTTCTGGTAGATATTGGCTGACTTCTACGAATCCTTCATGGAGATTAATCGTGCGAAATTCGCAAAATTCAAGAGCCATATCTTTAAAAGCTGCTCTTTTTCTCTCAAAAGAGGAACGTTTCATTTTAAATCCACAAAACTTCCTTGAACAATGGGAATCTTTTGAAAAAACTAACGGTTGTTATATTTCAAAGAAAAACGCTGAAGCCCTCGAACTAAAAGTAGGAGATATCATCTCTGTAGCAGGTTTTGACTTCAAAATTCTCGATATCTATGATTCAAAAGTCCTGGATACTAAATTAAAAAAACTCGATGGGCAAAGCTTACTACCCCTCGACTATAGCATTGAAACAGATAATTGGGCTATGTCACAAGAAGCGCTTGAAGGACAAATCTCTACAACAGGAGACCTCGAAAAAGATCAAAAAATGAATTTTTGCTCTTCAGATGATATAATCATATTACCAGCGTCATTCTCAAAAAAGATGAATGCTCAACTAAGAGGTATAGCCGTTGCCATCCCACCTGAAGAAGCTCGTAAATGCGCTGAAAAAATTATGCAGATTATCGTATATCCTGTGTATTACAATGACGGAAAAAATATAAGAGCAATAGTTTCCACACCATTAATACCTAAAGTTCCGACAAAGATATTCATTCCAATATTAATAGCTTCTCTCATAATATTCAATACCATTCTAAATTCAGTAGCTGAACGCAAAGGTGAAATTCATATCTATACTAGCATTGGACTTGCCCCTCATCATGTAGGAATTCTCTTTCTTGCCGAAGCACTAACTTATGGGATGATGGGAGCCGTATTTGGCTATATCGTAGGACAGGGGCTCGCAAAATTCCTGAATTCCATGCAGTTAATGGGGGCAGTTACGCTTAATTATTCAGGAACTAATGTTATTATGACAATGGGACTGGTCATTTTCATTGTTATCTTATCTGCAATCGTACCCGCTATAATGGCAGCAAAAATTGCAACGCCTTCAAAAGAGGCTAATTGGAAAGTACCAAAACCAGTCAATGATGAAATAACAGATCTATTACCATTTACAACAACAAAAAAAACAGCTAAAGCTCTTGCTCTCTTTATATATGAATATTTGGATATACATAAAGACGGTGCCATAGGAAATTTTACATCCGACAAAATGATTCTTAACAGAGAGGAAGACAAGTCCATCGTTTCTGTAAGCGCAACAATATGGCTTGCTCCATATGACCTCGGTATAAGACAAGAAATTAAAATTCTTATATTACCCGAAGAAGATGAAATATGTTCAATAAAAATTAAGATAACAAGACAATCTGGACAAGAAAGAACCTGGTGGAGACTTAATAGAATTTTCCTCAATGATATCAGGAAACAACTCCTCGGCTGGAGAAATATACCGACAGAAAAAATAATTGAATATATTGAAAAAGGAGAAAAGATTCTCAACCATGCGTGAAGATAAAGAATTTTCAGAATTCAGAAACTTAATGAAAAGACCAGAAAAATTCGAAGACGGATTTAACTGGGGCACTGTTATAATGGCTCTATTCGTCGGTTTCGTTATGGCTCCTGCTTCTGTTTATATGAATTTAGTTGCAGGACTGCACATGGGTGCTGCAGCTCAATGGGTAACCGTCTTGTTATATGTAGAAATAGCAAGAAGGGCGTTTAAAAGATTAAAACGTCCTGAGATTTTCGTTCTATTCTATATGGTTGGAGCAGCAATGGCTGCAGGAGGACAGGATTTCCTGTGGAGGCAATTTATAGTCCAAAGTGAAGAACTTAGAAAAATGGGTATTATAGAATACATTCCAAATTGGTATGCCCCGAATGACCCTAATGTTCTAAAACAAAGAAACTTCTTCATGATACAATGGCTCTGGCCGATATTGCTTACTGCATTAACTCTATTCATACAGCGAATCGATCATTTTGGTCTTGGTTACGTAATGTTCAGGCTTACTGCCGACGTAGAGGAATTGCCTTTTCCAATGGCTCCAGTCGGTGCGTCTGGAATGACAGCTCTTGCAGATTCATCAAATGACAGAGAAACGTGGAGATATAAAATTTTTACCCTTGGCGCTGCACTTGGTATTGCATTTGGTTTCCTTTATATTGCAATTCCATCAATAACAGGGGCTATATTTACAGAACCTATAAGAATAATTCCCATACCATTTACTGATTTAACTTCATACACCCAAAAAGTCCTACCAACAATGCCCTTCATGATTTCCTTCGATCTTGGTATGTTAATTACTGGAATGGTAATGCCTTTCTGGGCTGTAATGGGAACACTTTTTGGTCTCATATTCACTATTATATTTAATCCATTATTATATAAAATGTCCATTTTAACTGGTTGGGAAGAAGGACTTAGTGGAATTGAAACAATAAGATCAAATGTCTTTGATTTCTATTTCAGTTTTAATCTTGGCTTAATGTTTGCCGTTGCTGTAATAGGATTAATTCATATGTATTCCAACTTTAAAAAGAAAAAAAAGGAAATGGATGAAATCGGAAGACCTAAAATAAATTGGCAAAAATTATGGGAAACTCCGAAGAATAGAGGTGATTTTCCTCTCTGGATTGGTATCGCAATATACCTCCTTTCAACATCAGCATATATAATCATAGCATATTATCTGGTAAACCATTGCTCAGGTCCAATACTATTGGCTCCATTCCCTCTCTGGATTTTACTCCTTTATGGTTTCATCTGGACACCATTTATGTCCTACATTTCTGCAAGAATGGAAGGAATTGTTGGGCAACAATTCAGCATTCCATTTGTTAGGGAATCGACATTCATACTATCAGGCTATAAAGGAGCTGCAATATGGTTTGCCCCAATCCCGCTACATAACTACGCAAATCAGGTAGTTCAGTTCCGACAAATGGAACTTACCGGGACAAAATTTTCGTCACTAATAAAATCAGAAGCATTGATATTCCCAATACAAATTATAGGGATATTGCTATTTGCTCAATTCATTTGGTCCATAGGCCCTGTCCCGAGCCAACTTTTTCCATATGCAAATGAATTCTGGGAATTAAATGCTTATAATCAGGGGCTTGTGTGGTCTGCTACCCTACCAGGAGAAACATTAAATCCATTTAAAGAATCATTTAGATTCGATTATATTGGAGCGGGTTTTAGCCTTGCTATGATTCTATATGCAATCCTCGCTCATTTTAATCTGCCAATTTTTCTCCTTTATGGAATAATTAGAGGGCTCGATCAAACTCTCCCACATGCGGTCATTCCAGCAATAATAGGTGCATTCCTTGGAAGATTTGTATTCAGAAAAATCTATAAGGATAATTGGCCTCAATATAGAATAGTCTTTGCTGCTGGTTTCGGTGCGGGTGTCGGACTTATTACCATGCTTGCACTTGGATTTGTATTTATGACAAAAAGTGCAAATATTTTACCAATATGAAAGAGATATTCAATAAAGAACAAAAATTATTTGAACGAATCTCATGGCAGGGGATTTCTTTTCCTGTTATTCCAGAATGGCAATTACTTCAGATTGAAGGAGATATCAATGAAGGTTCTATATTCATCGGATACGACAATTCCCCAATAATACATCTGAAATGGTATCGCTCAAAGAAAAAATCTCCTGATGCTCAAAGTTGGATTCTACAAAAATTTAAAATCAATAAACCAGACAAATCCCCTCCTCTACCAGAAAGCTTTCTATCTTCTGCATGGAAATTGAAACATTATCTAAATGAGAGGGAATACCTGAATATCTGGATCGGAGTCGGAAATGACAATAAAACTATCGTCGAAATTATTTCATCTAACCTATGTTCTTCTCCCATTCAAAATCTAATATCAAATGAACTAATACCAAATACAAAATTATTCTCTGAAAATGAAGACTGGATATGGAGAATAGGAAGCGCCTCTTTTGTCTCTCCGAAAAAATTCATACTGAACAGAAAATATCTTGCTTGTGGCGACATATCCCTTGAATTCGCAGGAGAAAATTCTCAGATCCTCACTCTGCGTCAAATTTATCCTGCTAAACTTGCACTTACAAGAAAATCTCTTGCAGATTGGCAAAACAATCGCCCTTTTGAAGAAAAACGCAAAATATTCAAAGTTTCAGAGGAAAATTTCCAGGATATACAAAACAAAATCGCAGGAATAAAATTAAAAACTATTAAAAAACTTCCTGTGCCTCTACAACATTTTAAATCACGCTTTTCCGAACTAATATCTGCCCATGATGAAAAAAGTGATAAAGTAATAATTTCAGAATTTTCAGCAGAAAAAAACTTTTTTAAAGAGGGTTTTTCATATAATTATCTTGTACAATCAATCAAGGAAATTAGAACAAACCTATGAGTAAAACATTACCAAATGAAATTATCAATAGAGAGGAAGCCTTAAGAAGTATCCCAATAAAAACGCCTATTCTAAAATCTGAATTCAAAGAAAAAAAATTATATCTAACTTTCGAATTTGAAAGGCCCAAGTGGCAACAATTACTTGGTTCTGAAAAAAAATGTCAGAAAACATTCGCGTTAGATACTATCGGAACTGAAATATATCAACTCTGTGATGGTAAAAATTCCGTCCAGAATATAATAACTGAATTTTCTGAAAAATATAAAGTAAATAAAGCCGAAGCAGAATTAGCAGTAACAAAATTCTTAAAAACTCTCATAGAGAAAAATATAATCATAATTCAAATTAACCATTCAACAAAAATAAATAATCCTAAAAAAGAAAATAAATATTAAATAGAAAAATGATTAACATCAACAATAATCAAAATTTAGCTTCTGAGGTGGAATCACTTTCATTCTCAAAAACTGCTAAAATCGCATTAAAAGGTATAAAAATCAGACTCTGGCGTTCCCTCATTCTTATCGCGTGTATAAATCTTGCAATTGCCTTCTTGTCATATATTCTAACATCAAATTCCTTACAAAGAAATCTTGAAACCCATGCCTCAAAGGAATTAATTGAAAAATTAATCAGAACAGGCAATTACGATCCAGATAATATTCAAAATCAGAATATTCAAACATATTGGCTCCTCACACTTGCTGTGCTCATCAGTTTCGTTGGTATTGTAAATGCAATGCTTATGAGCGTATCAGAAAGATTTAGAGAAATTGGGACAATGAAATGTCTTGGCGCTCTGGATAGTTTCGTTCTAAAATTATTTCTGATTGAAAGTGCTTTTATAGGTACAGTAGGCTCTATTTCAGGAGGATTAATAGGAATAATTCTTGCATTTATTGAAGGAAGTTTTACATATGGAAAGGAAGTTTTTAATCTCTCTAATAATTCTGTGATTATATCTGTATTCATCCTGTCTTCTGTAATAGGAATAACGATAACTATACTTGGCGCATTATACCCAGCTTATCAGGCATCTAAAATGAAACCAGTAGTTGCTCTCAGAGCAGAATTATAAAAAAATATGAATAATAATCAAAATACAAAATATGATGAATTGCTATCCGCTTATGTAGTAAGAGCTATTAACGTAAAAAAAATTTATATGATGGGGTCTCACCCCGTTTATGCTTTGAACGGAGTAAATTTTTCTGTAAAACGTGGCGAATATATCTCTATAATGGGACCTTCAGGCAGCGGAAAATCAACTCTATTTAACATGATTGGAGGGCTCGATAAACCTAATGAAGGCAGAATTTATATCGATGAAGTAGATATAGCTGCTCTAAATCCAATCGAATTAGCATGGCTCAGATGTCACAAAGTAGGATATATATTCCAAACATATAATTTAATTACAGTTGCAACCGCCCTTGACAATGTAATGCTTCCAATGACATTTGCAGGAATCCAACAATCAGATGCTCAAGACAAAGCAGCAGAACTATTAAAAAGAGTAGGATTAGGTGAAAGAATATTACATAAACCGTTAGAAATGTCCGGAGGGCAGCAACAACGTGTTGCTATCGCAAGGGCACTCGCAAATGATCCTTCAATAGTACTTGCAGATGAACCAACAGCAAATCTCGATAAAAAAACAGGTCTTCAAATAATTGAACTCTTAAAGGAAATTAATCTAACTCAAAAAGTTACAATAATTACAGCCACTCACGACTATAAAATGCTTGATATATCAGATAGAATCGCATGGGTAAGAGATGGGAAAATTGAAAAATTCCAAAAACGTTATGAACTTGACATAAAAGAAGGAAAATTAAATGTCAAATGATATTATAATCTCCATAAAAAATGTAAAAAAATCCTATAATCTCAAAGAAGAAACTGTATGGGCTTTAGCTGGTGTTTCCCTCGAAATAAAAAAAGGAGAATACATCTCTATAATGGGACCTTCAGGCAGCGGAAAATCAACTCTATTTAATATGATTGGAGGGCTCGATATGCCAAGCGAAGGCGAAGTTCTTATTGATGGTATGCGCCTTGATAAAATGAATCAAAAACAACTCGCCTATGTAAGATGCAAAAAAATAGGATACATTTTTCAAACTTTTAACCTGATACCAGTAATGACTGCTGTTGAAAATGTAATGTTACCAATGACATTCAGCGGTATCCCTGATAACGAAGCAAGAAAACGCGCAGAAGAAATACTTTCACAAATCGGACTTGACTCAAGATTTGACCATTTACCAGGACAACTATCCGGCGGACAACAACAACGCGTCGCGGTCGCAAGAGCACTAGCTAACACTCCATCCATTCTTCTCGCCGATGAACCAACGGGCAATTTGGACCTTAAAACTGGAGAAGACCTTATAAATACTCTCAAATCACTAAAAGATAAATTAGGAGTAACCGTCATAAGCGCTACTCACGACCACAAAATGCTTGCAGCTTCAGACAGAGTCGTTTACCTTGAAGACGGGAAAATTATAGATATAAAAAACAAAGACCAACTCGATATCAGTTTTGGGAAAATTTCCTGATACTTATTTTATTTTTTTCTAGTCCTGCACAAAGATCTTTATCAATAAGCAATGATATAACTTTTCCAACAAAGATTAAAGCAAATTATATATATTTCAAATTTATAGTTATAAAAACTTTGAATCTTAGAATATTTTCCCGTGCAGTTAGATTCGAGAAATCATTTTCTCACTCTGCTCATTGATAAAATGATAAAAAATCCAGAAATAAATTACTTATTTTGTTTTGAGGATGATATTTCAGGTGAATGTAAAGGCTCAGCCAAAAATTGAATAAATGCTTTTTTATATCTACTCTCATCTTCCTTCGTCATAGAACGTTTCATTATTTCTCGATACTTAGTCAGGGAATTTTCACTTTTCTGAATAAGAGTTTTTATACATTCAAAAACTTTTTTTTCACTTTCAGAAAATATGATATCCTCTTTCTCTACCTCATCAAAGCCCTGTTTACCAATAAGATTCTTTACATTCTCTTTCTCAATATAGAAGACTAATTGGTGATTACACAACGTAAGAGTCGTCTGAACTGTATCAGCGAGAAATATCATATAGTGATCAAGTTGGGAATTTTTGTATTGCTCTTTATTTTTTAATTCATCGTGAAAATGTATTTGCCTGCTCGTTTCAATTCCCGAAATCAAAAATAGAAAAGCTTGTTCATATTTTTTGCTGCGTTCATTTATTGGAAGTTGGATTATATCAGTTTTTAAGATATTCATAGCTTTTTCATAAAGGGCATCTCTTTTTCCCATCAATGCCGGTATATTCATTACACTGGGACTATCAGGATGGAGTTTTTTAGTCTTTGTTTCCGTCCTGCCAATTGACAAAATATTTATTGTCCTTTTAATTTTCTGAAAAATCTGTGTTTCTTTTGTTTTTGACATAATATTTTTATTTTGATATTCTCAATTTTCAAGCCATCGCTCTGCCTCAATAGCTGCTTTACAACCCATCCCTGCCGCCGTTATAGCCTGTCTGAAGATTTTATCAGCGCAATCTCCTGCAGCAAAAACTCCATTTATATTTGTTCTTGTCCCCGGTTCTTTTGTGATTATATATCCATATTCATCCATTTCAAGCATTCCTTTGAAGATAGATGTATTTGGAGTATGTCCTAACGCGGCAAAATATCCATTAACTTTGATTTCGGACACCTGGTTAGAAAGGACGTTTTTAACTATTACCCCTTCTACTTGATTTTCACCAAATATATCAATAACCACTGAATTCCATATAAATTCTATTTTGGGATTTTTCATTGCTCGCTCTGCCATTATTTTAGAAGCACGGAGTTTGTCTCTACGATGAACGACATAAACTTTAGAAGCAAAACGTGTTAAAAAGATAGCCTCTTCCATAGCCGTATCCCCTCCACCTACTACTACCACGTTTTGTCCTTTGAAAAATGCACCATCACACGTAGCACAAGCTGAAACACCTTTTGCCATAAATCTTTTTTCTGATTCAAGTCCAAGCCATTTAGGCGACGCTCCGGTAGCAATTATAAGGGCTTTAGTTATGATTTCCTCTCCATTGGCAAGTAATAACTTATGTGGCCCACCATTTTTCAATTCAACAGATTCAACATTATCAAAGACAATCCTCGTTCCAAATTTTTCTGCTTGTTTCTTGAAGGCTTCCATTAATTCAAATCCGCTTATTGCGTCTGGATAAGCCGGATAATTTTCTATATCTGTTGTTTGGGTTAACTGCCCTCCTGGCAATGAACCTGTTATTAAAATTGGCTGTAGTAATGCTCTGGAGGCATATATGGCAGCGGTATAACCAGCTGGTCCCGATCCTATTATAGCAATTTTTTCCATGAATTTTTCTTTAAGTTTTTTATTTATACGTAATAATATGAATAAGAAAAATAAAATAAAAACTGAAATAATCAAGTAAGATTTTTATTTGTCTTGATTTTTGAAATATCCATATTAGCTTTTGAAACTTTGGCAAAAAAAATAAAGGAATATAATGAAAGCAGTCATTCAAAGAGTCAACAATGCTGAAGTTAAAATTAATTCTAAAATACATTCTTCTATTTCAAAAGGGTTACTAATACTTCTTGGTATTTCCGTTTACGACACTGACTCTGAACCAATAACGCTAGCATTAAAATGTATAAATCTTCGAATATTTGATGATGAAAATGGAAAAATGAATTTATCGGTAACTGACATAAAGGGAGAGGTTATGGTTGTTTCTCAATTTACACTTTTTGCTGATGCCAGACGCGGACGTAGGCCAAGCTACAGTCTAGCTGCTCCACCTGATAAAGCAGTTCCTCTTTATGAAAAGTTTGTTAATGAAATTGCGAAATTCGCACCAGTAAAAACAGGGGTTTTCGGCGCCGATATGAAAATTTGTCTTGAAAATGATGGACCTGTAACAATTATTCTTGATAGTTTTGAATTAAAACAATAATAGAGCTTTTGTTTAATTTCTCTTTGCTTTAAAAAATTATCGATATATTGTACCTTAGAAAGTGGAGTAAATTATGCCAGGTTTTTTGAAAAAAACTATAAAAGTTTTTTCTCCCTCTATTTTCATAATTATAATTTTAAATTCGTGTTTCCTCTCAACAGAGCCATTTCGTAGAACACGTATTTTCGATATTGGCTTATCTGCTCCGAGTGAATACTCTCTGCGAGTTGCTAATATAGAGAATCTAAGTTCCTCAAAACATAACTTTACATATAGAATTAGCGATACCGAAATTGAAAAGGACGAATTTAATAAATGGGCCGCCTTACCTGAAAATATGTTATATGCTAAATTAAAAACGGCTTTCAAGGAAGAAAATAATGCACCTTCGTTGAGAGTTAAAATTTTGAAATTTGAATTTGATACGAGGAAAAATCTGGTTTGTCTCTCTGTTTTATATTCTATAAACTACAATAGTGAAAAATGGGAAAAATTTGATAAAAGCAAAAAAATTGAAGTCGCAGAGCCTTCTGCAATAGCAGAAACTATGTCAGAACTTAGCAATCAATTAATTGAAGAGATTAAAAATAAAATTATAGCTGGAGGAAAAAATAACTAATGAGAATATCTAAACTCCTTTCTGAAAAAAGCAATTGCGAAATTATTGACTTACCAGAAGATGCATATATAAAAGAAGCTGCAAAATTGATGTGTGAAAAAAAAATTGGTGTAATCCTTGTCTATCAAAGTTCAAACAACAACCAGGAAAAAAACTATACCGGTATCTTAAGCGATTCGGATATTATTTCATCTCTATGTAAATACGATGATATTACAAAAATAAAAATATATGAACTTATGACTAAAAATCTTATTGTTGCAAGCGAAAATGACTCACTGCAGTACGCATTAAATGTAATGATAAAAAATAAAATCAGTCATCTGCCAATTGTATCTAATAAAAAACTGATCGCTGTAATTTCAATAAAAGATTTGATATCTGAATTATATAATGAAGATGAAATAAAAATCCGTTATTACGGTGAATATCTTTCTGGAACATATCAAAGCGACATTTTTTAATTTATACCAGGATTATTCAGTCCTGAGAATTTCAATAGGATTTTGTTGAGAAGCTTTCCATGCAGGATATGTTCCAAACACAATTCCAACTATCGTAGAAATAACAAATGATAATGTAAAACTCCAGAAGGTATAGATGACACTCCATTCTGCATAATAAGTGACAATCTCTGAGATGAAAACTCCAATAATAACCCCTACAATACCTCCACTTAAGGTA
>CAYRRM010000012.1:2110-49256 GCA_964426675.1 uncultured Lentisphaera sp. | reverse complement strand
AGGACTATTGTTTCGACAAGGAATTGATACAGGATGTCTTTTTTCTTTGCTCCGAGAGCCATTCTTGTACCTATTTCTTTCCTTCTTTCATAAACATTCGCCAACATTATATTCATAATACCTATTCCTCCGACAAGCAGAGATATACCAGCAATTGAACTCATTATCAGAGTAAAAATATTTTGTGTTTTTTCTCTTTGTTTTAATAATTCATATGGCACTAATATACCCCAATCCTCAATTTTATGAGTTTTTTCCATATAACTTTTTATCCTTTTTGCTGTGTTATCTATAAAAGATAGGTCTTTAACTGTAATTATAAGTAAATCATAATCAACGTCCTCGATATCAAATTGCCTTGAAGAACGCATTGTGTATGAATTTCTCCCAAAAATAGCATCTGAAGTCTCTTGAGGAATAATTAACATATCATTTGGACTACCGAGTTCTGGTAACTCCGTGCCAGCTGTGTTCTCTACAACTCCAATAATCTTAAATACATTATTTTCAACTCTTATAGTTTCGCCTATTATATTCTTTCTACTGAGAGGAAAAAGTGATTTTTTTAGTGTTTTCCCTATTACGCATACCGGTAAAAGGTTCTTTCTATCTACAGTTTGAAACCATCTACCTTCCAAAATATTCAACTTTGCATCTTTCATAAATGTGCTGGAGGCCGCAATAACCTTTGCCCTTATGGGGGTAACTCCACGCATTATTTTTTTTCTTGCGTTACGTCCAGTCGTAACTCCTGACACATTTTCAAAATTTTTTATTGATGATAAGTCCGATTCAGTAATTCCATATTGCTGAACCATTCCACTGTCTGAAGAGCCTGAAGACAAACTGACAGGAGCTTTTCTACTGAATAACATAATTTTATCTGTCCCCATCGCCTCAATCTGAGAGAGTGATTCACGTTTTGCTCCCTCCGAAATTGCAAGCATTGAAATTACACTTCCAACACCGAAGATTATTCCTAAAGATGTCAGGGAAGAACGCACCTTGTGAAGGAATATATTGTGAAATGAAAGTCTTATTAAATCATATTTAAGCATTTTCTACCAATCCATCTTTTAAATAAATCACCCTATCAAAGTATGAAGTCAATTCGGGATTGTGAGTAACCATAATTATAGTAGTTTTATGATTTTTGTGGAGGTCTTTAAATATCTCCATTATTTCATTTCCAGTCTTTTCATCAAGATTTCCTGTAGGTTCATCTGCAAGAAGAAATGATGGATTATTACTTAGCGCTCGAGCTATTGCTACCCTTTGACACTCTCCTCCAGAAAGTTGAGTCGGACGGTGATTTAAACGCTTCTTAAGTCCTACTTTCTCCGCTTTTTCAACAGATATTTTATGTCTCTCTGAAGCAGGAATCCCTGCATAAACTAATGGTACTTCAATATTTTCTTGAACTGTTAGGTGTGGAAAAAGATTAAAACTCTGGAAAATAAAACCAATATATGAATTTCTGAGCTCTGCAAGTTCATCATCCGATAAGCCACTTACTTCCCTTAAACGTATTTTATAAGAGCCTGAACTTGGAACATCAAGAAGTCCTATAATATTTAATAAAGTTGATTTTCCTGAACCTGATGCTCCCATTATTCCAACGAATTCTCCCTCGTTTATAGTAATATTAATTCCTTTAAGAACATGTAAAATACCCTCTCCAACTGGATAACTCTTATGCAATTCCTTCATTACTACTACGCTTGTCATATAAGACCAAAATTTAGGAACTAATTTTGATATGGTCTGAAAAGGCACACCACATCACCTTCTTTCAGACCATTTTTTATTTCGACATAAAATTCATTAGAAGAGCCTATCTTTATTTCCCTTACTTCAGGAGATGAATCTGTCTTAAGATATACAAAAAATTTCCCCCCTTCATCAAAAACAGCTTCAATCGGAATAAAAAGAATATCCTTCAGTATATCGGTTATAATTTCAACTTTTACGCTCATTCCACTTACAAGTTTATTGTGATTCTCATTAAACTCAATCTTAGAAGGAAATATTTTGGGAGAATTTCTATCCCAGAGGATCTGATTTATCGGTGTAGGTGCTATTGAAGAAAGAATACCTTCTATTTTTAAACCAGGAATAGAATCCGGTTGAATAATAACTTTATCACCAACTTTCACCTTTGCCCTGTATTGCTCTGGTAAATCAAAGTCAGCCACGAGAGCACTCATTTCAGGGATAGTAACAATAATATCTCTTGGTCTTATCTCCATCCCAACTTTGATTTCCTGAGGTCCCCAACGCCTATCTGGATCTGAATAGATTACTACTCCATCAACTGGAGAAACTAATTCCATCATAGGGCGATAACTTTTATGTTTCTCAAGGTCGTATTGAACTTTTTTAATTTGAGCTTCTATTTTTGCGAGTTGATTTTCTTTCTGAAGAAGCTGTGAATTAGCCGTTACAATAGTTTTTTCAAGATTTAATTTTTCCTGTTCAACCTTATTTAAAAGCTGGGAAAGAGTATTAGGATATGTAAATCTCTCAAGTATTTTGCGATCTAAAATAGCATTATTATAGTTTATTTGTTCAGTTTGAACTTTTTTTTCAAGGGAATTCAGCTTATCCAATTCCTTCTTTTTTTCGTCTTCAGACATAAAAACAGTTTCCTTAAATGTTGCAAGAGCGTCCTCATAATTTTTTTTAGCCTCTTCAAGTAATTTTTCAGCCTCTTCTACTTTTACAGTTTGTGTGTCTTGTTGTTTAGGCCCTTCTAATTTGCGATACTTCAGGAAAGCTTCCTGCGCTTCACTCAAGTTATCCTTCGCTATTTTTATCTGAGCTTCATTTACACTTTTCTGGATTCTAATTTCTTCCAGTGCTATTTCTTTTTCCTTCAAAAGGTTTTGAAGAGAAAGCTCTAATTCCTCAATTTTCTGATCTAAATCATCTGTTTCGAATTTTGCAACAATATCTCCAGCCTTTACTGAGCTTGTCTCAGGAACAATCCATGTAAGAGTGGTTTTTATATTTGCTTCAAGAGATAGCTTATGTTTTTTTTTAGCATTAATAGTTCCTGACAAAAAAACGCCAATAGGTAAGTCTCCTCTCTTTACTGTAAAATAACTATCAACAGATTTATCTTTATTTTTTTTCTTCTTTGATAAAAGGAAATATCCCGAAGCAAAAACAAAAGCCAATACCAAAACTAAATACAGGATTATTTTTACTATTTTTTTTGTCCTCACTCTTGCCCTTTATCCTTTAACTTTTGAGGTGGAAATATTTTTTCTGAATCTCTGATTTCCTCTCCGATTTTATTAATCTCCTCCGCCGACCTTTCAATATCGTTCATTAAAAATTTTGAACCTGGTTCCAGGATCTTAATCTTCATAAAAAATACAAGTTGTTTCTTCACATCTGATTCATCAACAGAAGTAAATAACTCTCCAATAAGAGGAATTTCTCCAATAAACGGTACTTTACGAGAAGACTTTATTTTTTCACTGGAGTAAAGTCCGCCGATTAATACTGCTGAATTGTCTTCAGCAACTAATTCAGTTTCTATATTTCTTATTGATACCACCGGATTATTGACAGTTAAATTATTCTGGGTGAAGGTTTCATATCTGATTATTGAACTAACTTCAGGATTTATTTTCAATCGAACATTATTTTTATTTATTAGAACTGGTGTTACATTGAGTTTTACTCCAATCCTTTTGAAGAGCGTTGAGGTTGTCACTGTGCCACCATTAACTTGCGTTTGAATTATTGGAACATCCTCCCCTGTCACTATACTCGCAGTAGCACCGAGATCAACTATTAAATTCGGCGATGATAGAGTCTTTGCATCTCTTGCTTTTTTTAACCACCTCAGAAAAATATTAATGTCTTTTACCGTTCTCCCTTGAAATCCGCTTGAATACGGATATAAATCCATTATTCCTCCTTGATTTGAAAGGGTATTTTGACCAGGAGCGTTAAGTGTAAAGCCAGCCGACTGATCCAATCCATCGCCAGGATCTGTTTTCTGATACTCAAATTGAAGGTCCCTCTCCATACCGTCATCAATGTAGATCTCAATAACCTTTGCTTCAACTAATATTTGGGGAAGAGGAGTATCAATAGCCATCAAAGCCTCTTTTATTTCTTCTGTCTTCTTATCAGAGTCATTAATCACTATAATGTTTTGCTCTGATATCTCTTCTACCGTTCCAGAAATTGAGGAAAGTCCTTCAATCGCATCTATCGCAGTTTTTGACTTTATATTTCTAAATCTATAGATAATCGTATTGCGAGATTCAGTACCAGGTATAACCTTGATATATGGAGCATCATTAATACTATTGTCTTCTATCTTCGGCAATTCTGAAGATTTCATTATATTTTTTATACTCTCAATTAAAGATTCTTTATTTGTTTCTGTCTTTAAGTTATTTTCAGATTGCCCTTTTTCTGTATCTGCATTACTTCGAAACAATAATAGCCCAAAAAATAAAGTTACAATACATATGATATACTTCTTCATACTATCCCCTGATATAAAATTATTTAATACACTGGTAAAATAGAATTTTTTTAGCTTAGCAATTAGATATGCCAATAAAGTTTATGAATTTATTAAAACGTAATAAACTATTTAATTATTTTATTTTGTCAAAAAAATAATTCTAAATTCCATAAATGTTTTATCATCCTGAAATAATAAAAATGCCCTTATTTTTTACTTTTATCTGAGGTAAATATTTCAATTAAAAATTACTTGTATTTTTAGTATTTTGATGGATTTTACACCTTGCTCGTATTTTCAAATTTTCAATTTAAAAGAATAAGGAAAAAAATATGAAATTTTCTTTTTATCACCTTAATTTACCAGAAGGTAAAGTTAAATACAATGACCCTATTTTGCTAGACCTGGAGAAAAAGTTCTCTCCTAAAAAATTCACTCCGTATTTCGCTGAATTTGTAAAAGAATCCTTTGAAAAATCAGATGCTATTGCGATTTTCGCAGACTCCATTCTTGATTTGCTTATCGAAGATATTGAAAAGCTCGAAACAAGATTTGAAAGAACTGATGACCCAAAAGAAAAAGAATTAATTAGAAAATCTCTGGCACATCTTGAAAAAGAAAAGCCTTTATGCGATCTTTCAATTAGTTCTGATGAGGAAAAAATTATGAATATGATTGCACCACTAAGCTGGAAACCAACTTTACCCTTAAATGAAAAAGAGCCAAATGTAAATGAACTAATCAGAAAACTTCTCGATAAAGCAGGATATAGTTTCTTCTATACTGCTGGCAAGCAAGAAGTACGCTCATGGCTGATTAAAAAAGGTTCGGATATCGTTTCATGCGCGGGGAAAATCCATACCGACCTCGCAAAAGGATTCATAAAAGCAGATGTAGTAAATTATTCCGACTTCAAAGATTTACACAATCTCCAGGAAGCCCGATCAAAAGGAGTTGTAAAACTCGTCGATAGAGATTATATAATTCAAGAAGGAGACATTATTGAAATCCGTTTTAATGTTTAGATTATGGAATGGGTTAATAAAAATTTAGGAAAAATTCCTGTAAAAAGTTGGTGTAGAGAACCCGAAGCTGATGCTTTAAAACAAGTTGCGAATCTCGCAAATCACCCCGTAGTTGTAAAACATATTGCGTTAATGCCGGATTGTCACGTCGGTTATGGAATTCCAATTGGAGGAGTAATTGCCTGTAAAAATGCATTGATACCAAATGCCGTTGGAGTAGATATTGGCTGCGGAGTTTGTGCTGTAAAAACTAATCTCCCCTCATCTGAAATCAACAAAGAAACTATTCAGAAAATCCTCAATACATTGAAACGTTCAGTACCAATAGGAGAGGGAAACGCTCATAAATCCCCTCAAAAATGGGACGGATTCGAGAATATATTAAGGCGTCCTGCCGGGCTTGATAATTCCAGCTGGGATCTGGCTAAATGCAATTTAGGAACTCTCGGAGGAGGAAATCACTTTATAGAAATTCAACATGGAAATGACGGGTTTATATGGCTTATGATTCATAGTGGATCAAGAAATCTTGGATACCGAATTGCTGAATATTATCACAAACTGGCAATTGAAATAGATAAAAAATATAATGAAAAATTGCCTGATAGACAGTTAGCATTCCTCCATTCTGATTCAAAAGAAGGACAAAATTATATTGAAGATATGAATTTTGCCCTCGAATACGCACGTGAAAATCGAAGAAGAATAATTGATGTTTTTAAAAATGAATTTGTCTATTATGTAAAAAATACTGAATTTTTATCAGAAATCAATATCCATCATAACTACGCCTCCTTTGAATTGCATTTTGAGGAAAAATTATGGATTCACAGGAAAGGCGCTACTTCTGCGAGAAAAAATGAATACGGAATAATCCCAGGAAGCATGGGAACAGCTTCTTATATTGTTGAAGGACTTGGCAATGCGGAATCATTTATGAGTTCATCACATGGAGCAGGTAGAAAATTAGGTCGCTTACAAGCATGTAAAACTTTGAATAAGGAAGAATGTGAAAGAGCAATGAAAGGAATTGTATTTGATGGTTTCAAAAGAAAAAGTAATAGATTTAACAGAAAAAATCTTGGAGAATTTTATGATCTTGAAGAAGCTCCTCAAGCATATAAAAATATTGAAGAGGTAATTTCATCCGAACTTGATTTAGTAAAACCTATCGTAAAATTATTTCCTCTCGGCGTAATAAAAGGATAAGGAAAATATGTTATTAGAATTATTCATTATTATAATTTCAGTTTTTATGATGATGTTGCCGGGGTATTTTTCAGCAAAAAAAAGATTAATCGGAGAAAATACCCTTCGTGAATTATCTGCAATTCATATTAACTTCATATATCCTTGCCTCATATTATCTTCGTTAATTTCTTCTTTTGATTTCAAAGAATTATCTTCTCTATGGTATCTTCCTGTGATTTGTTTTGGAATAATGCTTCTCGGCTTTATCTTCGGAAAAATCATTTTGCAAATTCCACTGTTCTCCAGTGAAGAAGAAAGAAAAGCATTTCTCCTGCAATGCACCATCAACAATTATTCTTTTTTGCCGCTACCAATTGCATATTGCTTATACGGAGAAAAAGGAACTGCAATAGTTATTTATTCTTCGATTGGAGCAGAAACTGCACTGTGGACTCTCGGACTCGGCTCATTGCGCGGAAAGTTTTTTGATAAATCCCAGTTAAATAAGTTTTTTGCTCCCCCTCTTATTTCACTCTATTTTGCTTTGTCACTTATCATTATCTCAGAAATCTTTTCATTTAACTTAAAAAGTTTCATCACTTCGAATAAAATTTTTTCATCCCTCCTATTTTCAATAAAAACAGTTGGCTCTGCAACCATTCCAATTGCAATGATTGTATGTGGAGCAAGACTTGCTTTAATGCCCCTGCACGAACTAAATAAATTATCGCTCTGGACAGTAATAACAATGAGACTAATAGTTATACCTCTCTTTGCGATTTTCGCAATTTACCATCTCCCAATAGATATACTTTATAAAAACACTTTGTGTGTCGTGGCTGTTATGCCTGTAGCAGTTGCAAGTATCCTTTTAACTGAAATCTATGGAGGAGATAAAGACTTTGTTGCCGCTTCAGTATTTTTAACTCATATATTTTCACTTATAACTGTACCAGTAATTTTAGCTATTTATACAATCCTGACAAGAACTTAATCCTTTGCCGCACTCGATATCATACCAATAGAGATAAAAGTCGAAATAAGAGAACTACCTCCATAACTTATTAACGGTAAAGTTAAACCTGTAGCAGGAAAGAGACCTAAATTAACCATTATATGAACAAAAGCCTGAAACGAAATCGCAGAAAACGCAAGTAAGATAAAAATAGCATTTTCTAAATTTCGTTGCTTATTTGCAAAATGAATGGCTATATAAGGAAGAATAGAGAAAAAAAACATTAATGGCATTGTCCCTAACAAACCCGAAGCTTCAGCAAGCGTTGCAAATGATGAATCAGAATGAGGGAGTGGCAAGTAACTGTTAGCCCATAGACAATTCCCCCATCCCGAACCAAAGAGTCCCCCTCTTGCTATTGTATATTTAAACTGTAAGCTGTGCCAACCCGCTCCATAGGGATCAATAAAAGGATCAACAAAAGCTAAAAATCTTTTTACAATATAAGTTTTTTTTAATATCAAGAAAATGAAGATCACAGAAAAGCCTAAAATAGAAAAAAAGAACTTGTAAATCCTATCAGTTCTTAAATAAAAAAAAACAAAAACTATAAATAAATAAATCAAAGCCCCACCATAATCAGGTTCAAGAATAAGCAGCGATACAAAAGCAAAACTCAAACACAATGATAGAATCAATTCCCTCTTCCTTCCTATCGTATTTGTAAGAGCAAGTATAAAAAAAGGCTTCACAAATTCGGATGGCTGAAACATAAACTCTCCAAATTTAAACCATCCTCGCATACCATTTATATTTTCACCAAAAAGAAGAACTAACAACAGAAGAACTAATGAAATAATACTAAATAAAGGATTAAAAAAACAGAGTTGCGAAAATCGCAAAATAGAAAAAAATTGCATAAAAATGATAGCAAAAATAAGCCATAAAAACTGCTTTGTTGCAAAAGGAGACAGTTCCCCTCCAGCATCTGAATATGCACTGTAAATCGTAAGGCAGCCAATAAGTCCAAGTATCACAAATATAAACTTCAACAATGATATTTCAGAAAAATTTTTCATTCTTTATCTCTTCTGGTATCATTCCATTTCTCAAATCTTCAAAACCTAAATTAATTTTTACGTTTTTTCCAGGTATGTATTCCTGTCGCCAAATAATCGTTTTCCAGATAGGCCTTTTTTCCCTATCCAGCATAACAGAAAAGATACCGTCCTTTCCACGTAACTCATTATCATAATATGCCTCAAGTCCACTACCTTTTTTAGCTTCAGGAACAACGCCAACAATCAACTTGAGTTCTGGATATTCAACAACACTTCTTTCAAAATGTGTTTTTATAACTATGGCTGAATTGAGTTCGTTATCTAACTTTGCTATCTTTAATATTTCTTCCGCTGTTAGATTTTTCTTTAAAAGCATGTCCTTCTCTATTTTTATTTTTGGGCTGATTTTCTTTTGAAGTTCAGGAATAATTCTTTCTGGATTGGCTCCTTTTTGCAGATATAGATTATAATGTCTTTCGGTCCATGCAAGTAAAACTCCATTTTTATCTGCAATTGCACCTCGAGCAGCGGGAATAACTCTTGTAGTCCATGCGAATTTCGCACAATTTTTCATATAAAAAGCACGCTTATGTATAGCCGTATTCAAGAGAGCAAAAATTGAAACGCTAAAAAAAATAGCGAATAAAAATGCCAGATATTCATATCTTACTATATGTTTTTTTAAGATTTTAACTTTTTGCATTATACCTTTTGCAAATTTCTATTGGCGGGTTATTTTTATTTCTCCTGGAAATTCCGATTTTCTAAGTTAAAACTATAATTGGAAATATCAAAAAGCAAACGTGAAAGATAAAAAAACAAAATATACAAATTTTCTGGAGAAAGATTACCCACCACCACCACCAGAAAAGGCATTATTCCATATAATTTCAGCTCCATATGAAAATAATATCTCATATGGCAAAGGCACCTCAAAAGGTCCTCAAGCAATAATTGCTGCATCCCAATATCTGGAAATCTATGGAGAAGAAAAAGAACCCGCTAAATTGGGAATTCACACAAAAAAAGCTCTAAAATGCAAAGGAAAACCTGAAGAAGTCCTGGACAAAATAGCAAATCAAATTTCAGAATCAATCTCTACGAATGCAATACCCGTCCTTTTGGGGGGAGAACACACTGTAAGTTATGGAATGGCAAAAGCTCTCTACTCAAAATATGGAAAAAATTTCTTTATAATCCATTTTGATTCACACGCTGATTTGCGTAATGAATATTACGGAAACAAATATAGTCACGCCTGCGTAATGAGGCGAATTCATGAGGACTTTTCCCTTGATATCTTACAGATAGGAACAAGGGCATACTGCAAAGAAGAAGATAACTACCGAAAAGAAAACGAGATAAAGTCTATAGATGCTTCGGTAATTCACAATTCAGGAATTCCTGAAAAAATTATTCCTGATAATTTTCCCCGTAAAGCATATATCAGTTTTGATGTCGATGGACTTGACCCATCTGTGATTCCTGCAACCGGGACACCGGAACCAGGAGGCTTATTATGGGATGAAACAATAAAAATAATAGAGAAAATAGCTGCATCCTGCGAAATTGTCGCATTCGATATCGTTGAATTAGCACCTATTCCAAAACTCCATTATCCAGATTATTCCACAGCAAAGTTAACTTATAAACTAATGCAAGAAAGTCTAAAATCACAAAAATGAGGTTTTGAATGTGACTGTTGATAATACAAGAGAAATATCAGAACATATATATCTGTCCAATAGATTCTTGATAATAACCCATTGTAATCCAGATGGAGATGCAATAGGTTCTTCAATGGCATTTTTAAAACTTCTCAAAGATAACGGAAAAAAGGCCGATTTCTATATCCCTCATAGAATTCCTCTAAAATATGAAAAACTCATTGAAGAAAATATAATCACCGGTAATCTTCCTGATTTATCAGAATATTCTACCATGATTTGTCTGGATTTCTCAAATCCATTGCGCGCTAACCTACCACCTGATATTAAAATCGATAAACTTGGCATCTTCACGATAAATATAGACCACCATCCCGATAACAAACTTTTCGGAAATCTTAACCTCGTCAAAGCTAATGCATCTTCAACCGCCGAGGTGATATATGATTTTGCGAAATTCGCAAATCTTAAAATTTCCCCAAAAACTGCAGAATATATCCTCATCGGTATTCTATCCGATACCGGAGGCTTAAGATTTGACAATACCAATGCGGACCTTTTACGTTTAACTGCCGACCTCGTTGATTATGGAGTAGATTACGTCCGAACAATGAGGCTTCTTTTCTTCTCAAAACCATTGCCTTTACTCAAACTCGAAGGAGAAATTATAGAAAAAAGGCTCAAGTCTGAATGCTCTGGAAAATTTATCTATGCTATACTGGATGAAAAATTATTTTCTAAATATAATGTACCCCCAGGAGAAAGCGAAGGATTAATCGACATTATAAAATGCGTAGAAGGTAGCTATGTAGTAGCTTTCATCTATGAAAACAGCGATGGATACAGAGTCTCATTGCGCTCTACTAACAATAAAATATCTGTTGGAAAAATAGCAAGAGCTCTTGGTGGTGGAGGACACGAGTTAGCAGCAGGAACTTTTATAAGGACAAAATCTGCTTCAGAAGCAGAACAAATTCTCCTCTCACAAGTAAAAAAGGAATTACAGCTAAGCCCTTTCGACTAAAGATAAATGAAAAAAGAAAACATTTCTCCTTTTGAATTTAGCGGTCTACTACTTGTTGATAAACCTTCAGCTATGACAAGCCATGATGTGGTTGCAGTAATCAAAAAAAAATTTAATATAAGAAAAGTTGGACATTGTGGTACATTAGATCCTTCCGCTACAGGATTGTTACTAATCTTAATAGGCCATGCAACAAAACTCAGTTCAATTCTGTCAGAAAAAGAAAAAATTTATGATGTAGTAATGCAACTTGGAATAGAAACGAATACGTATGACCTCGACGGAAAAATTATTATTGAAAAAAAAGTTCCTCATATCTCTACAGATGAAATTCATACTATTTTTCAGAATTTTATCGGAGAAATAACACAAATACCACCAATGTTTTCAGCATGCAAAAAAGAAGGAAAAAAACTATATGAGCTTGCAAGAAAGGGAATCACAGTCGAACGCAAAAAAAGGTTGATAAGAATAAATTGGATAAATATAAAAAAAATTGAAATTCCCTTCATATATTTCTCTATAAAATGTTCAAAGGGCACTTATGTAAGATCAATTTGCCACGACATTGGTCAACAAATCGGTTGTGGTGCGGCAATGAAATCTCTGAGAAGAATAAAATCAGGTGATTATTCCGTAAAAGATGCGTTCAACTTAGAAACAATAAAGACATGGACTCAAAGAGATCTCTTATACGCATTAAAAGACCCTTTTAATGAATTTTGAAAAGGAAAAAAAATGAACTATATTTCAATCTCTTTGTAAATACTAACTTTTAATTTAAAAGAGGATTTATATAAATGAGTGAAGATAAAGAAAAAAATGAAAACAATGATGAGAATGGAATGGGAATGCTTACTCCAAGAGCACGACAGGTCCTCCTCCTGGCTCAAAAAGAAGCAGCAAGATTTAATCACGACTATGTAGGTCCTGAACACCTACTTCTTGGAATACTCCGCCTTGGACAGGGGGTTGCAGTAGCCGTTCTGCAATCACTTGGACTTAATCTCGACGCATTGCGTATGGAGGTTGAAAAGAATTCAGGAACAGGACCATCAACAAAAGTTAACGGAGAACTACCATTTACAGAAAGCCTAAAAAAAATCCTCGTATTAGCCGCACGCGAAGCAAAGTCTTTAAATTATAATTTCATAGGAACCGAACATCTTTTGCTTGGAATATTACGCGAAGAGGATAACGTCGCCGCAAGAATACTAAAAAACCTTAAAATAGACCCTGAAATGGTCAGAAAAGAAGTTATAAAGGCCCTCGATCCAAACTATTTACCACCAGAGGACAACTACTCAAAAGATACAGAAACTTCTCATCCCACATCGCAAGGAGGAACACAACAACTATCAGCATTAAATGCATTCGGCAGAAATATTACCCAAATCGCAGCAAAAGGAGAACTCGACCCAGTAATTGGAAGAAAAGATGAAATCGAAAGAGTTATCCAGATATTATCAAGAAGAACCAAAAATAACCCTGTCCTCATAGGAGAAGCAGGAGTAGGAAAAACTGCAATAGTAGAAGGCCTTGCCCAGGCAATAGTAACGGGTAATGTCCCCCCTCACCTGCACGGCAAACAAGTCTATGCCCTCGACTTGCCACTCATGATAGCAGGAACGAAATACAGAGGGCAATTTGAAGAACGAATAAAGGCTGTAATTGACGAAATAAGAAATTCCGGAAACGTAATATTATTTATAGATGAATTACATACATTAGTAGGTGCTGGAGGAGCTGAAGGCGCCATGGATGCCGCTAATATTGTAAAACCCGCACTTGCAAGAGGCGAATTGCAGTGTATTGGCGCAACTACTATGGACGAATACCGCAAAGGAATAGAAAAAGATTCAGCCCTCGAAAGAAGATTTCAACCAGTCATTGTCAATCCGCCCTCCGTAGATGAAACCTTTGAAATCCTAAAAGGATTAAGACCAAGATATGAAAAACATCATAACTGCAAATATACAGATGCCGCACTTGCCGCAGCAGCTAAATTATCCGACAGATATATTAGCGGACGATTCCTTCCGGATAAAGCTATAGATGTCATAGATGAAGCCGGAGCAAGAGCAAAAATCAATGCATCTTCTGTAGCTGCCGACTTTAGTGAAATCGAAATGAAAATTAAAAAAGTTCAAGATGAAAAAAAAGAGGCTGTCGCAAAACAAAGCTTTGAAGAGGCTGCTAAATTGAGAGATCAGGAAAAAAAACTCAAAGCAGAACTCGAAAAAGCAATAACTGAATGGAAAGAAAAACAGAAAAAAAATATCCCCATAGTAGATGAAAAAGATATTGCTGAAGTCCTCGCTAAATTTACAGGAATACCAGTTCAACAAATGGAAGAAGGGGAAACCGCAAAACTATTGAAAATGGAAGAAGCCCTCTCCTCATCAGTAATAGGACAGGAAGAAGCTATCACAACTATATCGAGAGCATTAAGAAGATCCAGAGCAGACCTAAAGGATCCACGCCGCCCAATCGGATCATTCATATTCCTCGGACCTACAGGAGTAGGAAAAACTCTCCTCGCAAAAGCACTTGCCGAATTTATGTTTGGCGACCCCGACGCCCTAATTCAGATTGATATGTCTGAATACATGGAAAAATTTAATGTAAGCAGACTCATTGGCTCTCCACCAGGATATGTAGGACATGATGAAGGCGGTCAATTAACCGAAAAAGTAAGAAGAAAACCTTATTCCGTAGTCCTATTCGATGAAATCGAAAAAGCACACCCTGACGTAATGCATCTCCTCCTGCAAATATTGGAAGAAGGAAAACTCACCGACAGTATAGGTAGAAAAATAATGTTCCGAAATACAATAATAATAATGACCAGTAACATTGGCGCTGACCAGATAATGAAAGGCGGAGGAATCGGATTCAGCGCCGATCCTTCTGCCATAGATAATGAAAGTTATGAAAAAATAAAAGAACGCCTCCTTGAAACAGCTAAAAAATACTTCAAACCTGAATTCATAAATCGCGTAGATGAAGTTATTGTATTCAGAAAACTTAATAAAGAAGCCCTAAGAAAAATAGTTAGCATAGAATTAACAAAAGTATCAGAAAAAATGATGGCACAAAATATAAAATTTGAATATAGCCCGGAAATTATTGACTTCATAATAGAACAAAGCTATAAACCCGAATTCGGTGCAAGGCCAATCAGACGAAATGTAGAAAGATTTATAGAAGATCCATTAGCTGAAGAAATACTAAGAGGTATATTCAAAAATGTAAATACTATAAAAGCAAAACTGGATAATAATAAAATAATCTTCTTCCCAGAAAACAATAATTCATCAACAAAATCACAAAAAAGAAGAAAAAAAATAAACTCTCAGATAAAAAAATAATAATAGATTAATAGATAAATAAGATAAATAATTTCCTAAAAAATTCAAAGTCAAACTTTGCTAAAAACATTTACTATTTCTAACAAAAATTTTCCAGTAAAGTATATCTGAAAATATACATTAAAGAAAAAATTAACTCCAGGTAAAATTCATATTAACCAAAATTTTGCGGTTCAATCAGGCAGTAAGAGCGTTTAAGATGCTGATAATCTAAAAAAAAGCATCTGAAAATTGTTTTTATTTCTATCTATATTAAAATATGGTTGTTATAGATTATGGGGCAACTTTTCAAGTTGACGATTTTTTTACGATTTTCAACCCACGAGGGAGCGGCCGCATTTATCGTATCAAAATTCGTTAGCTTCGACTTGCAGTAATTACTACAACGTCGCCTTGATTCCTCAAATGCACCATACTATACTGGTCAATTAATATAGGTCTACATGAACGAAACTGTTCTCTCTCTCGATCAGCTTTTTTCACATTAATTTCAGAGTTGTTTCTTTATCTCTGCAAGTAATGCTGCTTCTTTTACAGGGTCTCCGTTCAAACCATGTCTGATATAGATTTTTGTCAACTTATCTTCTACTTTCTTCATCGTAATATCGATATCGTCGCCCTTAAATTCCTTTTCCAGAACTGTATCTTGAACTTTAGAAGCTGTCATCCCAACTTTCGGCAAAGCTGCTGCAACTGCTTCAGCAACTTTATCTATTGGAGCATTTAGATCGGCAATCGTTGCATGACTTTCATGATGCGATTTGCCCATGTCCTGAATTATAGAACACCCCGTAAAGAGCCCTGATAAAACGACGGATAAAACGAGCCAACTTAAAATTTTTCTCATTTTTTTACCTCTTTTTTTTATTTTCTTAATTTATATATAAAGATTTAGAAGTAAAAATAACCCACTTAAATAAAATATCAAGAAGGTTTTCTTGTATTTTCCTAATTTTTCATCTGAAGCCCAAAATAAAATATTATATTTTCTCCTTTTGAAATAAAGTAAAATGAATATATATTCACACCCTAAAAAATATATGGAGAACTTCATGATAAAAGAAATATTAAGAAAAATTTCAGATCGAAAAATCAAAGTAGGAATAGTTGGACTCGGATATGTCGGATTGCCTCTGGCAGGGGAATTCGTAAAAGCAGGTTTCACTACTATTGGGTTTGATATTGATCCAGAAAAAGTAAAACTTCTGGGAAAATCCCAATCATATATAAAACACATCCCCTCAGAAAATATAAAAAGTATGAATTCTACCGGCTTATTTTCCTGCACAACCGACTTTTCAAAATCCTCAGAATGCGATGCCATAATAATCTGTGTTCCTACACCGCTCACACATCATAAAGAGCCTGACATGAGCTATATTATATCAACAGCCCAATCTCTTGCTCCATATGTCAGGAAAGGACAGCTTTTCTCACTTGAATCAACTACATATCCCGGCACGACAAAAGAAGTTCTGAAGCCAATCCTCGAGTCAAAAACAAAGCTAAAAACAGGAGAAGACTTTTTTATTGCCTTTTCACCAGAAAGGGAAGACCCTAATAACAAAGCCTTTACTACCGCAACAATACCAAAAGTAGTAGGAGCAGATGACAAAAATAGCCTTAGCTTTGCAAAATCCCTCTATGATTGTATAATCTGCAAAACCGTCCCCGTTTCATCTACAGCAACTGCCGAAGCTACAAAACTTGTAGAAAATATCTTTCGCTCAGTAAATATTGCAATGGTAAATGAGTTGAAAGTTATCTTTTCAAAAATGGGCATAGACATCTGGGAAGTCATTGACGCCGCAAAGACTAAACCATTTGGCTACATGCCATTTTACCCAGGACCAGGACTTGGTGGACACTGTATCCCGATAGACCCTTTTTATCTGACATGGAAAGCAAGAGAATATGATTGTCCTACCAGATTTATCGAACTTGCCGGAGAAATAAATACAAATATGCCCTATTATGTGTTATCTAAAACACTCGAAGCTCTAAATGACAAAAAAATGTCTTTGAAAAATAGTAAAGTTTTGCTTGTTGGATTGGCATACAAAAAGAATGTTGATGATTTAAGAGAAAGCCCTTCTTTCAAATTATGGCGCCTATTAGATGAAAAAGGAGCAAAAGTCGAATATTATGATCCATACTGCCCAATCGTTCCAAAAACACGTGAATACCCTGAATATACCGGAAAGAAATCAGTAAAAAATCTAAAGGGCAAAAAGTATGATCTTGCATTGATTGCTACAGCCCACGATTGCGTAGATCACAGCATCTTTACGAAAATCGCAAAATTAGTAATTGATACAAGAAATGTAGTAAACGGTAAAAATGTCATAAAGGCCTGAAAAAAACACTTCAATTATTTAAATTTTTTCCTGAAAAAATAATAACAACTCATCTTTATCGATGAAAAAAAAATTCTTTGCTCTCTGTATAGCAGGAACAAATTCAGGCTGTGGAAAAACAACAATCACAACCGCCTTAATTTGGGCACTCAAAAAAAGAGGACTGAATGTAGCTCCTTTCAAATGCGGGCCTGATTACATAGACCCTTCATATCATAGCGCAGCATCAGGAAATCCTTCGATAAATCTTGACAGCTGGATAATGAGTGACAAGGTTATAAAGGAGAGCTTTCTAAGAAATTCATCTAATTCAGATATAGCTGTTGTAGAAGGAGTAATGGGGTTATTCGATGGAGCCTCTTCTTCTCAGACAGGCAGCACTGCAGAATGCGCAATAATTCTTAATTTGCCAGTTATATTAATAGTAAATGCCTCAGGACTTGGCGCTAGTATTGCCCCCCTTGTTTACGGCTTTACCAAATTTAATCCTCAGGTAAAAATACGTGGAGTCATTGCAAATAAAATCGGAAGTAAAAAACACAGAAAAATCTGCGAAGAATCATTAAAGAAAAATTCTTTGCCTCCCCTACTCGGCGCATTTCCTAATAATTACAAATTTCATATTCCGGAAAGACATCTTGGGCTCTTACCATGGATTGAAAATAAAAACAAAGATTTCTTTTTTGAAGGTCTCGCCGAAGATATAGAAAAAAATCTGGATATAGATACAATTATCAATCTTTCAGAATTTACACAAACAAATTCATTAAAACAACCTATATACCCTCCACCAAAATACCTTGCTGCAATCGCGAAAGATGAAGCTTTCAATTTCTATTATCATGATAACATCCATTTTCTCCGTATGTCTGGTTTTAAAATAGTTGAAATTTCACCAATCAGAGATAAAAAACTCCCAGAAAAATTGGATCTTCTATATCTAGGCGGGGGATTCCCGGAAATTTTTGCAAAAGAACTTTCAGAGAATTGCGAATTTCGCAAATCAGTTGCGAGTTTCGCAAAATCAGGAGGTAAAATTTACGCAGAGTGCGGCGGCTTTATGTATCTAAGCACTGAATTACAAAATTCAGAAGGTAAGATTTTCCCAATGTGTAATGTTATCCCGGGTAAAACACAAATGACCAAAAAATGCAAAGCTCTCGGCTATAGAGAAGTAAAAACTCTCCATCAGTTGCCATTCTGCAAAAAAAATACAATCATAAGAGGACATGAATTTCACTGGAGCGAATTTCTTGCTAACAACAAAATGAATTTCTTGTTCGAATGTAAAGACAGTAATGGTAATACATGGCAAGACGGAGTCAAAATAAACAATGTCTTTGCAAGTTATATCCACCTGCATTTCCTCTCTATTACTCCTGAAAATTCTAAAATTTAAATCGATTCTAAATTCTATAAAAACTGCTTAAAAAATATAAATAACCATATCTTTTTTTTGTTCCAGGGTTGGACTTTCTTAGCATTTTAGATTTACTGAAATAAGCCATATCTTGCATTTGCTAAGTGCAATGAGGTAAATCCGTGAAGGATGGCGGGTAAAATACTCCAATTCTTTCATCTGCAAAGAGATACGCTACAATAGACAAGCTCTTGTAGGTTTCAAGCTAAAAATTGGAAGGATAAAATTTTATGAAATGAATTGAACAACAATGCTGATACGCCCACTCTATAGCTCTATTCTATTTTCTTGTATATCTATCAGTGACTTGTAACCTACAGACTAAATTTCATATTTGCTGAAACAAAAATTTTAACAAGAAAAATACTTTCAGTTTAGATAAACAAATTTACTAATACCCAGTTGACATCATACAAAATAAGATATAGATTAGAGAGAAGATTCGCTTGGACTTTGCAGGATTTGCAGGATATTTCTTACATTTTAATCAAATATAAGGATTATTACGATGTTATTGTTGTGGGGATGTATAATAACATTTGGACTAAGTGCATTTCTTTTTCTATTCATCTATAAGATATACGAGAAGAATTTTGCTAAATATTTCGCTTCTTTTTTCTCCGTTATATCATTGTGTTTGGTCATACTCAAATTTTCCATTGATTTATTTCCTGCCTACTTTTTCAAAACTAAGGATTTTAAACATTATGAAGATGCGTACCTCGAATTAGGGGGGAAATATGTCGGAAAATACATACTACAAAAGCTAATCAAAAAAAAAGAAACAAATATAGTTATTATTGATTACCCAAAATACTTTGCTGCATCTAAATACACTAAATACTTAATAAAAGGATTCGAAGAGGCCTTCTACAAAGCTAAAAAAGATAAAATCCAGATAAAAATAGAGGAAACAATTCCAAAAGATAACTCTATTTTTTGGTTATCCGCTGAAGAATTTGACAGAATAGTTTTAGCCCATCCTGAAGCTGATATCTTCATATCATTGGTGGGATTACCATATGACATAGAGAACATAAAATGTCAGGATAATCTAAAAAACATGCCATATTTTATATTTTTCGGAGGAAATCTCGAATATCTTAAGACTGCCATAGAGTATGATCTGGTAGCAGCAGCAATTGTGAGATTACCTGGCTCCAGTCTTGCTGGAAATAAACCTCCTTCAGAAGATAAAGAGGAAATCGAATTTTTTGAAAGGTTCATTTTAATTGACCGCGATAATATGAGATATGCCGAGTATGTTTTTCCCGTATTATTTAAGTAAATTTTAAAGTTCTATAAATAGACTTTGGCACGCGTTATGCTGATACTAAAGGTAAAGAATAAAAGCCTGAGTAAGGCAAGGGGGAAATTATGAAAACAAAACAAAGAAAAAATAAAAAAAGGCATTTCACTTATATAGAAATGCTGATCGTTCTGGGGATTATTGCTGCACTCTTTGCAATGTTGGTTCCCGGACTTCTGAGAGCCAAGGAAATGGCAAAAAAAGTCTATTGTATGAATAATCTGAACCAGACCTTCAAAGTTATTGCCATGTATAATAATGATCAAAATGTTCCGCCCTATAGCTCAATATGGCTTGTTGATTTTTCATTCCTTACCACATACATTGAAAGCACAAAAGACAAATATGGCATTATGGAATGCCCTGATACAAGTGATAATGTTAATTCATCTGCAGAGTTGATTGGTGGAACGAGTTATCACTATATGGGCTCAAGATGGGATTGGCAGCAAAATAATCTCGCAAGTGGAGATGGCAGTGAATACGGATTTGATGCAAGTAATCCAAGTATAATTAATCACCTCACTGCAAGGGAAGAAAAACTGGTTTATGATAAATCTGACACCGTTCATTATGGCCGTTTCAATGTAGTTCACGTAGAGTCAGGACATGTAGAGACAATACCATATACACAAAGAACTAATTACTGGTTCCTTACACCCGCAGGTACACTTAATTTTGATGCAAGTGACATTCCCGATAGAAGCAAAAATTTAAATCAGGATAAATATGCAGGAAAATTTGATACACCAATCTCTTCGGAAGACGATAGCTCTGACGAAGGAGAAAATGGCGAAAAAATTACCATAATCCATTATCCTCCAGGAAATCCGGATAATCCACAAATCATTTCAATTTCAAGAAATGCATGGCCAGCTCATGAAGCTCATGGCGATGAAATATATACCGGACAACAAATTGCTTCATCAGGTACGCCAAATCGCGAACAAAACCAGGAAGAAAATCAAGGCAATACCACTCAAAATATGGATCAAAACCAAGATACCTATAATGGCGAAGAGTTAACCGATGACGGTAATGATAATGCTAACGATAATGCTAATCAAGAAGGAACCGATAAAGCAAAGAATAATAATGGACACGGTAATAATGCAGATGGAGTAGATTGCTCTAATCCAGGCAAAGCACCTTTTGCTGAAAATGATACTGATCCCACGGTAGATGACGAATCAAAAGGCGGAGGTTCATCACCATCAAAAAATAAAAATAAATAAGTCATAAAATACATTCCCCCTGAAAATCTCAGAAGGCGGGTTCCAAAAGAGCCCGCTTTCTCTTTTTTACCGATGTCGTCAGATATTCTCAGAAAAAACTATTCTTGTCAAAATGAATTCTTCAATTAATTTAAGAGTTAAACACTTTCTTTGTTAAAAAAAAAATAAAAACACAAATTATTCTCTTTATATATTAGCTTTTAGCTCTATAAATAGGATTTTTTTATTATTTAATTAAAAAAATGAAAAAAATTGAAATCTCAGACAAATCTATCCTGGAGAAAATATTATCATCAAAAAGAGGTCTCTGCTGTGAATATTCTTTTGCTAATCTTTTTATCTGGGGAAACATATACGATACCAGATGGGAATTAAAGAATGACATTTTATATATCTTTTATGCAGAAGAAAACTCTCTCCTGATGCCTATCCCATATATACCACCAAAAGAATTAGCTAATATTCCTGATTTATTCTCTATTCCTAGAAAAAATCTGCATATTAATCATGTAAATGAGGAATATTTTCACTCCAATAAGGACATTTCCAGTTACTTTGAGGTAATAGAAGATGAAGATTTTGTAGATTATGTTCATCTTATTGATAGGCTCGTGGAATTAAAAGGCTCAAAACTGGCAAAAAAGAAAAATCTTATCTCTCAATTTGTCAGAAATCATCCTGATTACAAATGTTTACCCATAACGGATAACTTCAAAACATCCATCCTCGAATTATCCGACAAATGGTACGCCAAACAACATACAAACCATATTGGGCTCAAGCACGAAAAACTTGCGCTTAATAGTGCAATTGAACATTTTGAATCCCTTTCATTAGAAGGACTTGTGATTCTTGCAGAAAACAAAATTTGCGCTTTTTCAATTTTTTCCAGACAAAATGATGAAACATATATCGAGCATTTTGAAAAAGCAGATTCTGAAATAAAAGGTTCAGCCCAGATAATCAATATGGAAACAGCAAAATACCTCAGAACTAAAGCTAAATTCTTGAATCGTGAACAGGATTTAGGTATTCCAGGATTAAGAAAGGCAAAACTGTCATATAGTCTAGATATAAGAATCGGAGGAAAAACTCTAAAATATATTTAATTCTTTTCTCATCTTTGAGAAGACTAATCCTAAAAATATTGAAAGTAAGAAAGGAGTCCCCTTGAATTTACTCAAATATGACATTAAATTAACCGAAAATATTATCGTATTTTAATTATAAAAAAATAATGATTATGTTAAAGAGAAGAAAATTAGGACCAACATATACAAGATCTCCCGCTCAGAACATAAAGGAATCTGCAACGAATAATTTCTCAAAATTCATATTTGCGATTCTCTATTCAATTATCGCATTAGGAGCTCTCTATGTTATTGTTGGAGTTGTAACGTTTCTTGGAACTCATTTTGGAAACTGGGATCCCGAAACAACTACAATAAGCATCTTTAATAGTCCATATTGTCTACCCCTTAAAGTAATCTGCATTTTAGGTGTCTTTATTTACGTATTCAGAGACAGCCTTACAAAGCGCTGAGCGCTAAAAAATGAAAAATTCTCCTCCCGACATTTTAAAAAAAATTCTACATGCAAAAGAAAAACGCCTAAATTCCCTTAAATCTCAGGATATTTCTAAACTCCGTGATAAAGCTATTAATCTTGTAGAAAATAATCCCCCTATCTCATTTATAAATGCATTAAAAAAGACAAAACTCTCCGTAATTGCAGAGATAAAGAAGGCTTCTCCGTCAGCAGGAATAATCAAAAATAATTTTGAACCTGCAAAAATCGCAAAGTTATATATGGAGCAGGGAGCAGATGCAATAAGCGTCTTAACGGAAGAAGATTTTTTTCTCGGAAAACCTGAATATATCCAGATAACTAAAGAAAATGCTCCAAATATACCAATACTTCGCAAGGATTTCATCTATAATCCTATACAAATTTATGAAAGCGCAATTTTAAAAGCAGATAGTTTTCTATTGATTTGCGCAATACTTGAATTCAAAAAATTAAAGTCTCTAATCGAAGTCGGAAGAATGTTAAAAATGGAAGCTCTCGTAGAAACTCATTCTCCTGATGAAATAAAAATGGCTGTTGATGCAGGAGCAATGATAATAGGTGTAAATAATAGGAATTTAAAAACTTTTCAGGTTGACATAAATCTCTCATTAGAACTTGCAGATCTAATCCCATCAGATAAGATAAAAGTATCTGAAAGTGGAATAAAAAGAGCTGACGATTGTAAAAAACTGCGTACTGCCGGTTATGATGCTGTCCTTATTGGCGAAACATTGATGAGAACAAATACCTTAAAGATAGAAGATTTAAAATTTTAACAATCTAAAAATGAAATTTATAAGGGTAAAAAATTATATTTATACATTAATAAATATTTTTACTATTATTATTCTTTCCTCTTCCTGCAATCAAAAAAGTTATGAGGTCAATATAAAACCCTCCAGAATAGCCACAAAGTTCCCTGTAATAAAAAAATATTTGGCCGAACTCGATTGTGTATCTCCAAAAAGAGTATTTTATAATGATGAAGAGATAAAACTCACATTCCGATTAACAAATCTTTCACATGAAAGACTTGTAATATACGAGTGGATGAAAAAACAGGAAGATAATATCTTTATTTATTATTATACCTGTCCAGACGACTCACCTCTTCCTTCCTCAATAAAGGAATGGAAAGTTATAAAACCTGACTTACAGAAATATCCTCCGAGACAAACGCTTGAACTTGCAAATAGGAATTCAGTGCTTATCGACAAGACATTTAAAATATCTGATTTTGGCTTGGAAGCAAAAAACGATTTTAACCACCAGTTCGTAGCGATAATTGCAGCTCTTAATCTTAGTTCAATCAATCTTCTAAGCAATCCAATAAAGATAGAAATAAGGAAGAGAAATCCCATTACAAAAAGATGAAAATGACAGAAAAAAATAAAAATATTATCTCTTCTATTTTGCGTTTTACAATCGCAGTCTCTATAATATTTTTTCTTACCTATGGAAATAAAAAACTCATCTTGCAAACAATTCAATCTGTAAATCCAAAATGGTTTATACTTGCAATAATCTTCTTTTTTTTAAGTTTTACGATATGTATTGCTCGATGGTATTCTTTGCTAAGATTGCAAAATATTAATATTTCGTTTTTTGAAACGTTCTCTCTCGGTATGAAAGGAATGTTTTTTTCCCTTATAATACCTGGTGCGGTAGGGGGCGACCTTGCAAAAGCCGGATTCATTTCAGCAAAGACAAATAAGGGAATGAAAACAAAAGCTGTATTTTCAATATTAATTGACAGAATATTAGGTTTGCTTGGGCTTTTTATTCTCGCAGCCGTTTTGGGAATCATTAACTTTAAAGAAATTGCGAAATTCGCAAGCTCAGCAAAAATTATAGTATTTGTAATAAGTATCGGGATAATAATCGCCATTATAGGCATTGGAATGATTTTTTTTCACCGTTCTATTGAAAAAATACGAATATTAAAAATTTTCCTGGAAACTACCGATAAGTATACCAATGGTATGCCATCTCGATTAATGGAAGCATTAGACCAGTACAGGAAATCGTACGTAAAACTTATCCTATGGATATTTGTAAGCGCAATATTTGTCCATACATCCCAGGGCGTTGCGGTTTACTGTCTGATAAACGGCACTGGTAATTATGGACAAAAAATCAACTACGTAATTTTAACTTCTTCTTTAGCAAATGCCCTGGGAGCAATACCAATTACGCCATCAGGATTAGGCACAAGAGATATAGCTATCACCAGTCTTCTTACTCTATCAGGACTAAACAAGGAAAAAGCGATAAGTGTAAGTATTATGAATACAGGATTGATAATACTTTTTAATCTCTCTGGAGGAATTTTTCTCTTATTCAAAACAAAGAAGAAAATACTGCATACTAATTGAACTTATTAACGTAAATATTTCGTGAACTTTCAATGAAATATCCAGAATATAAAGGAAAAACTATTTTCAAGTAAAAATAAAACTGATACTTGAAGACGTAGAAAAAAAGAAGAAAACAGTATATCACCAATCCTTTTCGACTTCTTTTATTCTGAAATTTTCAATTTCTCTTTTTTGTAATTCCTCTCTAAGTTTATTTTCATCTTTATTTATGAGATCGAGAATTGTCTCTGCCATTTGGGGATCTAAATTTTTATTCTGATTACTATTATCTTCTCCCTGTTTTCTATTCTGTTCAGCATTTAAATTATCTTTATTTTTTTCTTCATTCGGGGATTTATTCTCAGATTCTTGTTTTTTTTCATCTGCTTTTGAAAATTGATTTATAGCATTTTTAATATGTTCTTTTGCTTTTGAGAAGTCTTGTTTTTCCTGCTCTTTCTGGGCTTTTTTCATTTCTTCAATAGCCCGCTCTACTTGTTCCTTTCTTTGATTTTCTTCATCTGGGATTTGATTTCTAACTTTATTAAGAGCATTTTGGGCTTTCTGATTCTGATCAATTGTTTTTTCTTTTTGTTCTTTATTCTGAGGTGATTTTTCCGATTTTTGATTTTCATCAAGGGCCTTTTTCATTTCTTCTCTGGCCTCTTCAGAATTTTTTTGTTGTTGTTTTTGCTGTTCAATAACTTTCTTTGCCGCTTCAATATCATTAATGAGAAGTTGTTGGTTATTTGCTATATTTTCAAATTGAATCTTACTCGACTTAGAACGCATTGCCTCTTTATAAAATTTCCGTGCTTCATAAAAAGATTCAAGGGCTGATTGTGGATTTGATTTAAGCAAATTCCTGCCTTTCTGATGCTCAATAACGCCTAAGTTCTGATAGGCTCTCAGAACCGTATCACTATCTGCATCAACAGAGGATATCACATCAAAATAAAGTTTTTCTGCTTCTTCAACTTGCTTAGATTTCTGTTTCTCAAGAGCATAATTATATAATTCGTAAGGCAAAAGTTTTTTTTGTTTTAATAAATCTGCACTATTTCTTTTTATTTCCGTAGAGTCCGCTTTTTTTTCAGGAAGAGGAAGTTGATTATCTGAAAAAACATTTGTATATACGAGTGAAAGTAAAAAGAGAATCGTAAAAACTTTCCTACGTTCACTTATCGCTAACCTACAAAATAGCAGAACAAGAGCAACAAATAGAGGAAGTTGAAACCTCTCAATCGGCCGATAACTTTCCTTTGAAGATAATTTCTCCGAACTAAGATCCTTTATTGCACTAACAATGTTTTCAAGTCCAGAATCAGTAGAAGTAGAACGAACATAAACTCCTCCAGTAGCAATTGCAATCTTTTTCAGAAGATCCTCATTTAACCTGGTACTAACTATTTCTCCTTTCGAATCCCGTAAAAAATTTGTCCTACCTTTATCATCTTTTATAGTTATAGGAGTCTTTTGATTTGGATTTCCAAGACCAATTGAAAATATCGGGATTTTCCTTTCTTTTAATTCGCTCAGAATTGAAGCGACAGAGCCATAAAGTTCCTCTCCATCACTAATCAAAACTATTGCACGATTCGCCCCCTCTGCCGCATCAAATGATTTTAAAGCCGTTTGTAAGGCTTCCTGAATATTTGTTCCACCAAGAGGAATTTGTTCGGGGCTTAACTCATTAATCATCTGTACAAGCGATACTTTATCAGATGTTAAAGGACATTGCAAAAAAGCCTTCCCGGCAAAAGCAACTATAGCAAATCTATCTCCATAGCACTGATTCAATAACTCCCTCATAAACCATTTCGCATGTTCAAGACGAGATGGGCTAACATCTGAAGCAAGCATACTTTTCGATACATCAATGATAAATATTATATCTCTACCATAAGTCGTTATAGAGATAATCTTCTTTCCCCAGGTTGGACGAGCTGCAGAAATCAGGAGAAGAAATAACGCAAACATTAGAAAAAATTCCCTTAAGAACCTTTTCCTCTTCGATAAAGTACTGTAAATAGAGCTATTATCTACAAGTAAAGAAAAAACTTTTTGTCTTCTTCGCCATGAAAAAATAAATAAAAAAGATAAAAGCGGAGAAATCCATAACAGATGCAATAAAATATTATAGTTCAGAAATCCCATAAAAATGTTTTTTTTATTTAATTTAGCTTATCTAATTAATATTGACAAAATATTTATTAAAATGTTTCATTTAAAAATAAATCTTGGGCAAGCTTACTTCAAATCTTTGAAATATTCAGAGTAGAAAAGGCCTTCCAAAAACAAAGGAAGAAGGAATCTAATGAATAGTAAAATAAAAATAAAGCGCTTGCCAGTAATAAATGGGTCAAAAACGTCCCCCAGGAAATTCTCTGTGAATTCGCTATTTTTAAGTGAGCATATTAAGGAAAAAAAAGATTTGTATTTTATCTATTTTTTGTCTATTCCTTTTTACAACTAAAATAGTTTTGAGTGCGCAGGCATATTTTTACCAACATCAACATCACTGGAACCTCAATCAAAACACCAACTACTGTGGCAAGTGCAGCGCCAGAGGATAATCCAAATAACATAGTTGCAGTAGCTATCGCCACTTCGAAATGATTTGATGCTCCTATCATAGCCGCTGGAGCTGCATCTTCATAACTTAATTTTAAGATTTTTGCAAGTAAATAACCGAGAATAAAAATAAATAACGTCTGAATAAAGAGAGGAATCGCTATCCATAAAATTGTAAGAGGATTTGAAGCTATAATATCCCCTTTAAAACTAAAAAGGAGAACAAGGGTTGCAAGAAGAGCAACAATAGTAATAGGAGTTAATATGTGTAAGAATTTTTCGTTAAACCATTGTTCCCCTTTTGCTTTGATTATAAATTTCCTTGAAAAATGACCAGAAACGAGCGGCAATGCCACATATATTGCAATAGAAAGCAATAATGCCTGCCATGGGACAGGAAGACGTCCCACCCCAAGTAAGAAACCTCCGAGAGGACCATACAATACGAGCATCGTAAGCGAATTTATTGCAACCATAACAAGAGTCAGCCCATCATTCCCCCGCGCAAGATATCCCCAAACAAGAACCATCGCAGTACATGGCGCTATACCGAGAAGTATACAGCCGGCAAAATAACTCCTCCACAGTGGAACTTGAAGCATTTTCACTCCGTCGTGCAATACCACAGTCCCAGCTCCATGCACAGCACCAACTGGTAAATCAAGACCAAAAGGCATTTTTACAAAGTCAACAGCGTCTATTCCTATCAAATTCCTAAATAGGTATCCAAGAAATAACAATACTATTGCATACATTGTAAATGGTTTAATACACCAATTTATGAAAAGGGTTAGGAAAATAGGTTTCCCACTCTTTCCAGCTTTTATAACGGAAGCAAAATCAATTTTAACCATTATAGGATACATCATTAGAAACAAACATATTGCTATTGGTATTGAAACAACAGGTGCACCATTTATGAAAATAGCCATACCATCAAGAGTTTTAGCAAGGTTTGGCATTATTTTCCCTAATAAAATTCCACCTACTATGCACAGTGCCACCCAGATAGTAAGGTAACGTTCAAAAATGCTTGTCATCTTACGATTTTCCACGATTTGTTCGTTATAATTTCCTTTCATATATTCTCTCCTCTATTTTTACAATTTTAAACATATTTTTGACTCATTTTTTTTCCGCAATAATAAAAAAAACAGGGTAGTCCTTGTTATTTCTTTTTATCTTGTGAATAATACCCGACTTATAAAATTCAAAACCATTAGATTTTAATTTTTCTTTTAATTTTTCTATATCAAATCCATAATGTGGAACTTTTATATTACTATGAAATGTTCCGTTTTCCTTAACAAGATCAACAATGAATATCTTCCCTATATCACATAGCATTTGATTAAATTTTTGTAAGATAATTTCAACATTTTCAATATGATGCAGCACCATGATAGAAATTATTAAATCAAATTTTTCGTCTTTTAAAATTTCATCCTTTTCAAGATCAAGAAAAATTGTTTCTAAATTACTATCAGTTTTCGTAATTTTCTTTCGCACCTGTTCAAGCATCGCCTCAGAGTTATCCGCTACTACAACTTTACCAGATTTTTCAGCCAATAAAAAACTTATAAGCGCAGTCCCACAGCCATATTCAAAAATTTTAGTTTGTGGAGAAATAGCTAAATTTTGCATTATTGTCTCATAAACTGCTTCTGCAATAGCAATATGATCAGGATTGTCATCCCACTTTTGAGCAAGAATCTCAAAATATCTCTTTTGAAGCTCCTTCCTTTCACTTTCAGTAATATCAATATCTTCTGACAATATAGTATACGGGATTTTTAGAATAAAATCTCTAATCTGATCTCTAACTCTCCTGTAGAAATTAAGAGCTTCTTCCTGGCTCTTTGCATTTTTTGCAAGCCTTGGGGGATCTTCAAAACCAACGTGTATAACCCTGGTTTTTCCTGAAAAAAAAGGACAACTTTCATTTGCATTATCACACACAGTTATAACATAGTCAAAATTGATGCCCTTTAACTCATCTACATGTTTTGAATAGTGTTTTGAAATATCAACTCCTGCCTCAGCCATGACTTTTACAGCATTTGGGTTAAGACCATGTTTTTCTACTCCTGCCGAATATGGCTCAACTATATTTCCTAAAATTTTTCTGGCCCATCCTTCAGCCATCTGACTACGACAAGAATTGCCGGTACATAAGAATAAAATTTTTATTTTTTCCTTCTTTGCTTGCATTTTTTCTCCATTTTCATTTTTATGTTTGATTCTAATTTAGAAATTTTCCTTTTAAGAGAGGAATCTTTTGAAAGAGAAGACTCTAACCAATTGATAGCCGCTTTTGCTTCTGATTTTATATGACATGGAATTTTATAATAAATCCACTGTCCATCTTTTCTGCTTTCAACAAGTCCTGCAGTTCTTAAAATAAACATATGCTTTGAAACTGTTGATGGAGCCAGCTTCAAAAACTCTATAATTTGACAGACACAAAGCTCACGATAACGTAAAATAGCCATAAGAGTTTTCACTCTATTTGGATCAGACAAAGCCCGAGCTAAAAGTATAAAATTTTTCATAAAAATATCTCCTATACTTCGCCAAATAACGAAATATTTAGAGAAATATTTTAATTTCCTTCCAAAAATTTTCAAGGAAAAATTTTTTTTATTTGTCTTTTTTCTTTTTTGTGCTAATCTAGTACTTAGTTATAATATCAAAAAAAACAAAAAAATGGAGGTATAGTCATGAATTCTCAAAATATGACTAGCGGAGAAAAGATTTCTGAAGCTCTCAAACTTCTGGAGGAAGCGGCAAAAGAAAAAAAAGATGATATCAAAAAACTTATAGAAGAAAAATATCATGGACTGAAGGGCGTATTAGCTGATACTGCCGATAATGTCGCTGAAATTAAAAAGAAGGCTATCGAAGCGGCAAAGAAAGCTGGTGAAATAACAGTTGAAAAAAGCAAGGAAGCTGCTGCTATCGTAGATGAAAGTGTGCGTAAAAATCCATGGTATTACATTGGAGGAATCGCTGTATCAGCCCTTTTACTTGGTTACATTTTAGGTAGAAAAAGTAGTGAAAAATAGGTTTTTTATTAGATGAATAGCCTGGTAAAAAGAATTTGCACGGAGCTATTTTTATTTGTTTTTACCGGTAAAATTAGAGAAATAATATGGCAGACTCGTTTAGGAACTGCAAAAGCAATTCTGATAAGTCTTGAAAATTTACGAGTAATTACGACGTATTTGTTCATATCATTTATCATCATCGGAATGATGGGAACAGGCTTGGCACTTTTTGTAACAGGAGCTTGCATTTTAGTCTCAATGCGATTGATGGACCCTAAGCTCTATGAGTTGTTCTTGTGGATTCCAATAGGCTTTTGTTTTGGTGGTATTCTGTGTTTTCTTCCTGCATTTTTATTTATTTTCTTCAAATTTTTATCAGAAAAAACCTGGTTAAATGCTCTGAAAAAAAACAATATACTTGGAAAATTCCTGACTTCTGTTCTATCAGAAGCTGAAAAAAGAACAAGCTACGTAGAAAATAGCAAAGTAAAAACGAAATGATAGAGATAGAAGAACTTTACCCATTTTTATTCGACCCAATATATGTAAGAGTAATGTGGGGAGGCGACCTGCTAAAATCGCATTTCGGCAGAAGCATCCCTGAAGGTGATATTCCAGTAGGTGAATCATGGGAAATTTCAGATCGTGAAGGGGCCGAAAGTATAGTATCAAATGGACAATTAAAAGGTAAGACTTTACATGAATTAATAAATTATTATGGTAAGGCTCTGGTTGGAGAAAAGTTTCCTATTAATCGAAGATTTCCACTCCTTGTAAAACTCATAGATGCAGGAAAAAGGCTTTCCTTGCAGGTTCATCCTGATGAAGATGCGTGTAAGAGGCTTCCAGGAGCTGAACCTAAAACTGAAATGTGGTATATCTTATCAGCAAAACCTAACGCAAAGATCTTTGCGGGATTAAGGTCAAATTGTACTCAAAGACAATTTCTTTCATCTATGGACTCAAGCGATATTGAAAATTGTTTGCAATCGTTTTCCGCAAGACCAGGAGATGCTTATTTCATAAATGCAGGCAGAGTCCATGCAATAGGAGGAGGAATACTTCTCATTGAGATACAACAAAACAGCAATACTACTTACCGCATAAGTGACTGGGGAAGAGTAGGTCCTGATGGAAAGCCAAGAGAATTACATAAAAAAGAAGCTCTTGATTGTATAAACTTCACTGACCGTGTTTCTCCACGTATTCCATGTGTTTACGGGAGTTCGGATTATAATAGAAAATTTCCTATAATTAACAGGTGTCCTTTTTTTAAAGTAGACGAACTTAGAATCATAGATCCATGGATAGATTACACAGATAAAAATAGTTTTCATTTAATTAGCGCCATAAACTGCGACCTTGTTGTCGGTTATGCAGGCAAAACTGTTGAACTTGAGCCAGGCAGAACATGCCTTATTCCTTCTTGTTTTGGAAAATATCAAATTTCCTCCAATACTCAGGGAAAAGAAGCAATAGTACTAAAGACTACACTATAATATTTTAAAAATCTTTTAGCTTTTTTCGCCTGAACTTAGAATATCTATATTTGATTTTACAATTTTATCCAATATTTTACACCTAATTTTTTCAAAATTTCACAAAGAAAATGCGTCCTAATATATTATTTTTTCTTCCCGATCAGCATAGGGCAGATTGGTTGGGAATAAATGAAAATTTACCACTACGAACCCCAAATCTTAATGAGTTATGTTCTAACGGGATTTTTTTTGTAAATGCCTTTACCCCATCACCTCTTTGTGCTCCAGCAAGAGCGTGTCTGGCAACAGGATTAAATTACCAGAAATGCAAAGTTCCAAATAATTCGTATAATATGCCTCTTGATATTCCAACTTATTACCAGGTCCTTCGTAGTACCGGTTATTATGTATATGGGGTTGGAAAATTTGATTTACATAAAAAGGACTTATACTGGAATATTGATGGCTCTCACCTCCTTTCTGAATGGGGATTTTCTGGAGGAATTGATAATGAGGGAAAACTTGATGCAACATCCTCATATAAACAAACAGGAAAACCTCAAGGGCCTTACATGGCTTACTTGCATAAAATAGGCTTTGCTAATAAATACGTTGATGAACATAATAAAAGACACATACATAAAGATGCATATATAACAGAACTACCTGAAGAAGCATATTGTGATAATTGGGTTGCGGAAAATGGTCTCAATTTCCTTCGCAATTTTCCAAAAGATAAACCATGGCATCTCGTGGTTAATTTTACAGGGCCACATAATCCAATGGATGTAACTCACAAAATGCACCAAAATTGGCAAGATATCAATTTCCCCTACCCTATTGCAAATGAACAAAAAGATTACTCTCCTGAAGACCATCAAAGAAATAGAAGATACTACGCGGCAATGATAGAAAACATTGATCGTCATATCGGACGTTACATGAATCTTCTGCAGGAAAGAAATGAAATAGATAATACTTTAATTGTATTTTCCAGCGATCATGGAGAAATGCTTGGAGACCACAACTTGTGGGGAAAAAGTGTTCCTTTCCATCCATCAATTAGAATTCCAATGATTTTAGCCGGTCCCTCTATACCTAAAAATAAGAAAAAAAATGCTCTCGTCTCCTTACATGATCTAACTGCAACTTTTCTCGATTATGCCGGAATAGATAAATTACTGCCAGAATCAGATTCTCTTTCTCTTCGTAAAGTCATAGAAGGAAAAACAGAAATTCACAGAAACCATATTGTTTCAGGATTAAATAATTGGATCTGTGTATTTGACGGCAGATATAAGCTCATTTTACAAAAAAAGAATTCCCCTGTACTTTATGACTTATCAAAGGACCCAAATGAACTAAACAATATAGCAATACAATATCCTGAACTTGTAAAAAAACTCCAGAACTACATTTCTACGAATAATAACGACAATCCTTAATGACTATCCTTTCTAAAAAAGTATTTATAACCACCTTAGGTTGCAGGCTTAATCAAGCCGATGAAGCCCTAATCTATAGTAGACTATCTGAAATAGGCTACAAACCAACAACAAAAGAAGAAAAAAAAGACCTAATAATTGTAAATACCTGCACTGTAACAGCTTCAGCCGCACAAAAAAGTCGTCAAGTGTTCCGTAAACTCAAACAAAAAAACCCTTTTGCGAAAATCGCAGTAACAGGTTGCGATGTAGAGTTAAATGAAAATTTCTGGAAATATGAATGTGGATGTGATTTCGTCATAAAGAGCTCTGAAAAACATAGAATTGCAGAAATTATTTCAGAGAAAGAAAACGCTCATAGAAGACAATTAATAAACTCAGAAGTTTTCATCGAGAATGCAACGGCAGTTTTTCCCTTTAAAAATCGGGCTTTAGTGAAAATCCAGGAAGGGTGCAATTCCTTCTGTGCATATTGTATCGTACCCTTCACCAGGGGAAAACCCCGTTCAAGGGCTTTTAATGAGATTATTGATGAATGCAAAAAACTCCTTGAAGCTTCGCACCATGAAATTGTGCTTACTGGTGTAAATATATGTCGTTATAATGACAATGGAAAAGATTTATCCGACTTGCTCTACAATATACTTGAACTTAATGGAGATTTTCGCATTCGGCTCAGTTCTACTGAACCAGACGCACAACTCTTTAAAATAATTTCTTTAATGAAAGAAAAAACTAAACTGTGTAGGTTTTTACATATCCCAATTCAACACGGCTCCGATGAAATATTAAAACTTATGAGGCGACACCATAATACAGATGATTTTGCGGAATTCGCAGAATTCGCAGTTAATAAAATCGACGGTATACATTTAGGCACTGATTTTATATGTGGTTTACCAGGTGAAACAGAGGAATTATTTGAAAAATCAATAAATTTTCTAAAAAAACTACCTCTTGCTAACATCCATATCTTTCGATATTCACCAAGAATCGGCACAGATGCGGCAAAGTTTCCAGATCGTCCAGCAAACAAAGACGTTTTCTGGAGAATGAAAATTCTCGAAAAATTAAAAGAGGAACTATCATTACAATTTATAAAGTCGCAGGTCAATAAAATTGCAACATTTATCGGCGAAAAAAAAGATAACAATATGTTAATTGGCTGGAGTGATAACTACATAAAAACGATTGTGAAAGGCTCCGAACAGGGAAAACTTACAAATATAAAATTCATAAAAATTATGGAAAACAAAAAGCTTCTCGCTGAACTAATAAAATAATAATCTTTTTTCTTATAAAATTTGCAATAAGCAGATTGCAAAAAAACAAATATAGAGTAATTTATTTATAGAAGCAGGGTGAACCTCTGAACAATAATGCAACGGGGCGGCAACGCCTTATATTTTATAGTTTGCGGAGACATCCCCTGCTTCGCTATTTTTCTATAATCTAAAATTCACAAAAAAACTTAAAAAGAAAGATTTTTTCTCACTTTTAATGTTGTATCCTAAAAAAGAATTCTTAGCCTTGAAATTTCCACAACATATACTTCTGTCCTTTTTAATTATATTTAAATTATCCCAGTTTCTCTCTGCCTCTGAACTTAGAATTAATGCAGGTGGACGTGTAACTACAATTGATCCTGCACTTGCAGCAGATTTCATAAGCGGGCATATTGTATGCGCTCTTTATGATACACTCCTCGAATACGATTATGCTGAACGTCCTTATAGATTAATTCCAGCAATGCTTACTGAAATGCCTGTAGTTTCGGAAAATTCAAAAATTTTTACTTTTTCCCTGAGAAATGACTTATTCTTCGCCGAACATGGATTTATGTCAGGAAAAAGCAAAGAAGAGAGAAAAGTAACTTCAAAAGATGTTGAATATTCATTTAAAAGAATTGCCGATGCTAGAATAAATTCACCAGGTTACTGGATTTTTCGTGATAAAATAAAAGGAATAGGGAATTTCAGACAAAAAACATCAACGTTAAAACAAAATGACAATACTATTTATAATGAAACGATTGAAGGGATAAAAATTATAGATGATAGGCGTTTTGAAATCCATCTTGATAGGCCTGATCCACGATTTTTATATATGCTGGCCATGCCATATTCGGGAATTCTATCATCAAAAGCCGGCCTTTCCGGAAATGATTTTTCTGAGACTGCAGTAGGAAGTGGTCCCTTTATACTTCAAAAATGGCAGAAAGATTACAAAATGATTTTTCTGAAAAATTGCGATTTTCGCAAACAGTTTTATTTATATGCGGAAAATGAACACGACCGCTCTTCTCCACTTCCATATATTGATAAAATTACCTGTTATCTTGTAAAACAACCCTTATCTGGATGGTTGATGTTCTTACGTGGAGAACTTGATATAGGAGGAGTTGACAGAGATAGTTTCGATGCAGTAATTGATCCCCATACAAAGGATTTAAAACCTGAATTGAAGTCTAATGGCATAAAACTAATTTGCACTCCCGAATTTCAAATTAACTATGTGGGATTTAGTTTTACTGACAAGCGATTAGGAGAAAATTTATATTTGCGTAAAGCTATTAGCAAAGCGTATAACATAGAGTCAAGAATCATACATTCTAACTATGCACTGAGACCTGTGAATGGTCCTATCCCCCCTGGGGTTGCTGGATATGAAGATGACTATGTAAACGATAATTTAATCTATGACTTGGATGAGGCAAAAAATCTTCTTGAAAAGGCAGGTTACCCTGGAGGAATAGCCCCTAAGACAGGCAGAGCTCTTGAATTTGATTTTGATCTTGGAGATAGCAGTCCTTATTATCGTCAATTAGCCGAATTAATGGTTGATGATATGAAAAAAATAGGAATAAAAATAAATCCCATATTAAATAATCGCCCTAAATTTTTTCAAAAATTATCTGAAGGGAAGATGCAAATTTTCAGGCTTTCATGGGTGGGCGATTATCCAGATGCAGAAAATTTCCTTCAATTATTTTACGGTCCCAATGCTGGAAAATCGAATCGGGTTTTTTTTCATGATGATAAATTTGATGAGGAATTTGAAAAGGTAATTCTTATGGGAGATTGCCCTGAAAGAACAAAGAAATACTCTGAACTCGCAAGATATATTACAAAGAAAGTCCCGTGGATATTTGAATCATCTCCAGTAAGTTATCAACTTATTCACGGCTGGATTGAAAATTTTATTCCCAATAATTTTGCAAATAGTCGATGGAAATATCTATCTGTCAATGAAGATAAAAAGGCTTCATTAAAGGGTAAATTAAAATCTTTTTAGTTTAAATTCACTTATTACTCATCTAAAATCCTTTTCATAAAAATAAAAATATTTCGATTTTGAAAATTGGAAAGCAGAGAAAATAGAACTATATTTAGTGTTTTCTAAGATATTAATTAAATTTTTCATCTTTGTCCGGAGGTTAATGTGATCAGGACAGAAAATCTCACAAAAAACTATGGTAAGGATCGAGGTGTTTTCAATCTAAATCTGGATGTTCCAAAAGGTAAAATCTATGGATTTATAGGTCCCAATGGTGCTGGAAAAACAACCACAATAAAAATGCTTTGTGGCCTTATAAAACCTGATTCAGGAAAAGCATTTGTTGGTGATGTTCAGGTAACTCCATATAATATCTCACGAATAAAGAAAAAAATAGGTTATATGCCTGATATATTTGGAGTATATGAGCAAATGAGTGTATGGGAGTACCTTGACTTTTACGGTGCTGCGTTTAAAATCCCGGTAAAACAGAGGAAAAAGAGGATTGAAGAAGTACTTGCTTTAACAGAATCTTCCCACATGATAGATTATCAAGTCACATCTCTTTCAAGAGGGATGAGACAACGAATTGGACTCGCAAAAACTTTGATTCATGATCCAGAAATATTAATCTTAGATGAGCCTGCTGGAGGTCTGGATCCCAATGCGCGAATAGAAATGAGACAAACAATTTCAAGATTAAAAAATCTGGGCAAGACGATTCTACTGTCAAGCCATATACTTCCTGAATTATCTTCTGTTTGCGATCTTGTAGGAATTATTTTTAAAGGAAAACTTTTAGTTCAGGGAACAGTGAAGGAAATAAGCGCGAGTCTGCAGGAAAAAATTATTATTAATGTAACAGTTGATTCTGATGTAAATGAAGCTAAAGGAATACTTGAAAGAATAGACTGTGTTGAAAATGTAAAAATTCTTGAAAAAAATCTTCTCCAATTTACTTTTACAGGCGCTAGAGAACAAATAAAAAGCGTTCTTAGAATACTTATTGAGAATAAAGTAGTTGTTCGCTGGTTTTACGAGGAAGAAATTGACCTTGAAGATGTATTTCTTAACATTACAAGGAGAGCTTAGAATGTTGAAAAATCCTATTTTCAAAAAGGAATTTTCTCTCATTTCAAGGTCTATCCAGAATAATATAATAATTTGCTCATATCTTATTTTTCTTTCCATTACAATAGTCGCGCTATGGCCGTCTGAAGGAGTACTTTCTTTAGCGTCTGCTGCTGGAAAACAGATATTTTCAATATTTTTTAGTATAAATCTTACACTCATTCTTTTGATGGTTCCGGCTTTCTCAGCATCATCAATTACTTATGAAAAGGAAAATAACACTTTTTCATCACTTTTTGTTACATTATTATCACCTTTTGAAATAATGTCAGGTAAACTTTTTGCCTCAATAATTTGTCTACTATTGGTTGTTCTTTTTTCAACTCCTATAGCGGCAATTTGCTCGCTTACTGGTGGAATAAGCAATCTTTTGTTGTTTAAGATTTTGTTTGTACTATTTTTATCTGCATTCAGTTATGCTATGGTGGGTCTTGCTGCCAGTGCTGTGTGCGAGAGAACATCAACTGCGGTAGTTCTTAACTATGCGATAATTGCGAGTTTCGCAGGTGGTAGCTGGCTGCCATCTGCGTTATTAAGTAATTTATTACAACACTTTCAATGGCTTTTTCATCTGATAAGGTCATTTAGTCCTTATGATGTTATTTTTTATTTGCTTTACCCGGAAGCATATAGCCTTACAAGCCGGGTAATGACAACTAACTTTTTTAATCCTTTCACTGTTTTTACCTGCTTTTCAATTTTTCTTTCTATTGTCTCATTTATGATATTTGAACGTTGTATTTTTCGACCATCGGCTAAAACAAAGGCAGGAGTAAATGAGCAATATACGGACTTCAAAAAACTTGTAAAAAGAAAGTTAAGCTGGCCTTTTTATCTCATAGACCCATTAAAAAGGAAGAAAAATATTTCATCCTTTTCAAATCCTGTTTTTGTTGTGGAACTTCGCAGCAGGATATTCGGAAATCCCAAATTCATAATAAGAACAATTTCTGCAATATTTATACTGAGCTTAATTATAATGACACTTGTGGCCTTACAATACGGAAACATGGTTCGCCCTGAGTCAGTAAGACTTGCCGCAATTGTTTTCCAACTCGGAGTAATTGCTCTAATTGCCCCTGGTCTTAGTAGTGGATTAATAACAGATGAAATCGCCAGTGGTACTTTTGTTATGCTCAGAATGACTCCACTTTCTCCTATTACAGTTGTTTTAGGAAAATTGAAAGCAACTTTCTTTTATGCAATGATTTTTTTAATTAGCAGTTTTTTTGTTCTCTTTGCTATGGCATTTCTTGAACAACAAAATCTTTTTCCTGAAACATCAATTTTGAGTGGTATGTGGTGGTCAGAAACCATCTCAAGGGCTAAAAATGCTGAATGGTGGTCGGAATTTTGGAATACCTATAGGAGGATTTTTTTATGGGTTATTCTTCTACTTCTGAGTGCGTTAACTTTTTTGAGCACGGGCCTTTTTTGTTCGGCCTTCTCGAGAAAAACAAGCACAGCTACTGCGACGGCTTATGTAATAACTGCAATAATCTGCGTCTTAAGTTTTGCACCTCTTATTTTGAGAAATAAATTGTCTCATGAGTTAAGTATGAAAATTCTATCACTAAACCCGGTTGCATCTGCTCTGCAAATAACAAATTCAACATTTTCAGATTATCCTGGATTATGGATAAAAAACATCTATACATTAGTCACTCTTGTTATATTTTTTACACTGATTTCCACATTCAGAACGTGGTTACTTTTCAGGAAACAGGAATGATATAGTTTTTTCTCTCTCATCTCTTATTATGTTAACAAAAAGAAAAATAATTTTTTTTAAAAATTTCAAAAATTGGTTTATAAAAAACAGAGAGAACATTGAGGCTGTTTTCTTTGATATTGATGGCACTCTTATAGCTGGCAAGCGGGCATTGCCAGGAGCTATAACAGTAATTGACTTTTTCAATACTGAGCACTTTCCTTATCTGCTCCTGACAAATGACGGAAATCATTCAGTAGAAGAGAAAAGTAAGATGATTTCGTCTGCTGGGCTAAGCATTCCAACATCAAACTTTATTTCATGCAGCATGGCTTTAGAAACCTACGTAAAAAAGTATAAATGCCATGGCCAAAAATTTTTTGTAATGGGAGATCTTGGAAAGCCCTGTTATGCGGAAAAAGTATCATTAAAAGTGGAAAGAAATACCAAGAAAATATTTGAATGCAATGGGGTGATAGTAGGCGAAGGTACTTACGATTGGCAAAGTGCATTTTTTGCCGTATTAAATTTTTTTATAAAGAATGAAAATGCTCCTTTAATAGTTCCAAATCCGGATAGCTATTGGCCGAATGGTCCTAATGGAGAAATTGGTATAGGTGCCGGAGCTAAGGCAAGATTTATATGCATGTTGTTAAGAGAATATGGCATAAAGAAGAAACCCATTTACCTCGGAAAACCATACAAATTAATTTACGAGTTTGCCTTTCAAAAACTTTTGAATTTATACCCAGAAAACAAAAAATTTAGAAAAAATAGGATTCTCATGTTGGGAGATTCTCTTCGTTCTGATATAAAGGGCGGTATAGGATTTGGTTGTAGAACGGCTCTTCTCCTGACAGGAATAACTAATGAAAAGCAATTAAAAAGTATTCCTGAAAATATAAAACCGGAACTTGTATTTAAAAGCCTGGCTTAACCTGTTTATTTTTTGAAAAATGCAAAAAAAAACGCAGGTATTTTTTATAGATATTATGATTTTTTTACCAAAATCGCGATTTTCGACATTTCATTTTTTCGCATTTTTTACACTGTGGGAAAAGGGATTATGTTCCTACTTCACTCTCTTCAACTTGCTGCAGTACAACTGGCTCTATACCATCCTCGTTGCTCCAGCAAACCGACTTCATGGAATGTTCAAGTAAAACCTAAATTAAGCAGTTGGCTGCATTTGCTGTAGATACCAGGCAAAAAGACGAAGCTGGAGTAACTAGTAGTAGAAGCTAACAAAGTAGATACGATAAATGCGGCCAACCCTTTGCAGGTTGAAAATCGTAAAAAAAATTGTCAATCTAAAAGCTTAACCAAGCATAATCTATAACAACCTTATTTTCATATACATAAAAATAAAAACAATTTTCAACTGCTTTTTTTAGGTTAAATGATCGCAATTCTTAAGGAAATTTCTTTTATTTATTTCATTGTAAAAATCATCCAATTTTATGGTTTAATTTTCAGATGAATTCATTACGATCATGTAATTTTTTATTTCAAAGGAAATAACATAATTAACCAACTATAAATTGGATATATAAAAAATTTTGACTTTATAGCGCGTTTATTTAGAAATTTTGTGCTGGAAAGTTATTTTTACTTTTTTATCTTTATTTACAGTCATATTTTGAATGGCTGGACTATCGTGTGAAACTTTCACACATTTATTATTCTGTTTTCCTTCGGTAACTATTTCACTATTACCATTTAAATTCCACGAGGAGTTACCTTCTTCGAAATTACCATTTTTTATTTCTGCTCCTTCTACCACAATATTATCAAATAAAGTCCATTCTTCCTCTTCTTTAGTTTTGTCTGGAATCCAACGACTCCGCAATATTAAACTAACTTCACCATCCTTAGTTGGTAAAAATGAAAAACTTGATTGAGACCAGTTATCAGTAGTTTGAAAAATAACAAGTACATATTCTTTATTTTTAGCATCGTCATCAAACCATGACGCATTGGTACCCCATCCTCCTTGAAGATTTGCATCTAATGTTAGATTAATTGTATTATTTGTTCCATCTATATCGATTCTGGCTTGTTTAGACTCTTGTGAGTACGTACTCAAAACAAATACAAAGAAGCAAATTATTAAAGATTTTTTCATGTTTTTTATCTCCTACTTCTTTTAATTTATGTTAACAGATACAATCTTAATAACTTACATTATTTTTTATGGAGGATGTTTGTCAATAGATTTTTTCATTTTTGAGGATTTGGCTTTATATTTTTTGAACAGAATACTTTTATATTCTGCATCTTGAGAAGTTTAGTTCTACTTCTTTTTTTGAGTACTTCAATTCTGATTTGTTTTGCTCTGACTATAGGAACCTGGCAAATTAACTTGTGTCCAACACTATAACCTTTATAAATCACTATATCGCTATCATTTGTGTATGTCCTGATACTGATTTGAAATTCCTTTATTTTTTGTCCTTCTGTTAAATCTTCCTCAAGAACTATATGATCAAAAAATATCCATTTGTTTTCTTTGCTTTCATATATCCATGAATCACCTCTTTTCTCAAAATCCTTCAGTTGAAGTAAGGGATTAGAAAAAAGTTTTTTTATTACATTGCCAAATTCAATCAATCTCTGTCTATCTTTTTGGGGAAAGAGGCCATTACGATCGGGACCGATATTGAGCAACATATTAGCGCCTCTTCCGACGGAATAATAATATATTCCAATAAGTTCATCAACTGTTTTAAGTGAATTTTCATCGTAAGGGTTATAAAACCAACTAAAATCTCTAATTCTAAGATCGCACTCAACAGGCAAGTACAGCATTTTTTTTCTTTTTAACTGTCCAGCCAAAAAGTTTAATTTTTTATCATTGGTTCTAATGGTATTCCACAGAGGATAAGGGGCTAATCCAGCTTCATTTCCTGCCCATCGATAATCAGGAATTCCCATATTAAATATTATTATTTCTGGTTGTTTTTTTCGTATCTGAGCAATGATTTTTTTCCAATCATATTTGCATCCCTCTGAATGACATCCATCAAACCATAATATGTCTATTGTCCCATATCTACTCATAAGTTCATCTATTTGTTGAAAGAAAATCTGATTATATTTATCTTGATCGTGGAAAAATGGACAATTCATATCAGCAGGAGAGTAATACAGACCTACTTTAAGTTTATAATATCTACATGCTTCTGTAAATTCTTTTACAAGATCTCCTCTTCCCTCTTTCCAGGGAGATGACGCAACACCAAATCTAGTGCTTTCTGACTGCCAATTGATAAAACCGTCATGATGTTTTGCAGTTAATATCATATATTTTGCGCCGGCATTCTTCGCGGTTTCACCCCATTGATAACAATCTAATTTTAGTGGATTAAATTTTTTGGGGTTAAGTGTTTTCCCATCCCAGTCTTTGCGATTGGTATAGAATGTTCTTATCCCAAAGTGTATGAATATACCAACCTCTAGACTTTGGAAAAAAATTTGTCTTTTTGTGGGGGTATATGGTGTCATAATATTTTTTTAACTATATATACTGGAGTTTCATTTATAAGCACTTCATTGGAAGAATCAATCTTATTTCCCCATATATCTAGAACAGTTTCGTCTTGTTTGCTTTTTAATTTTATTTCTTTTCCTGAAATACTCCAACAGACAGTAATTCTAGTTTTTGTTTGTGGATTATCAAAGATATAGTATTCTAGTTCATCATCTTCAAACCTCTCTTTAAATACAGCTCCATCTGTTAAATATGCATAAATAGCTCTTGCCGCAAGTAAGGGTTTGATGGCACGTCCTACCTCAGTTGCTCTACATGAGTTTTCGCCTTCGGCAGGATCTAAGTGAATTGCGTAATAAAAGAATTTTTTTACACCTGCAGCCCTAATACAAGTATCAAGTCTGACAATATAAGCAGGTTGCATATTGTAAGGCAAGCCTCCTGAATCTGGTTTTAAGAAAGATCCTAAATCAAACACTCCTCCTTCTGTACACCACAATGGTTTAACTTCACCAAATTGTGATTGTATTTTACGAAAATATTCTGCTTGTAATTTAGGTCGAGATTCTTTTCCACCTACAAGGCTATCAGTATAGTCATGATATGAAAAAATGTCAAATTTATCTGTTCCACCTATTTTCAGAACGCTTTCAGTCCATTTTTCTTGTCCCATATAAGTGTCAACGCCAATGATTAAAGCATCTGGATTATTTTTCGTTGTAGATTCCTTTGCCTCTTTCATAAATTCGACATACATTGATGGTTGACCTCCAGCGCCAATAAACCACTCCCCCCATGGTTCATTCCAGATTTCCCAATCATCTATTTTTCCTTTATAATGCGATATTGCAGTATCACAGTAATTTCTCCACTTTTTCTGCCAATCACTGCGAGTAGGAATGGTCCAGAAATCCCAATATCCTCCCCGTTTTTTTTCTCCCATCCATGGAGGAGCACCATCCAACATTCCCAAAATCATAAAACCTTCTTCCTTTGCGGCCTCAATATTTTCATCGTAAAATTTAAATACATTTTCTTCAGGTTCGAGGCTATTCCATTTAGCAATCATAGACGAATCGTGGAGACGTATCCATTTATGACCTGTTAGTTTAGCGATTTTCAGATATTCTTTTACTAATGGTACATGAATACCAAAATATGATTCTTTTGTATTTCCAAGCTCAATTGGATATGGGAGGCGTGCTATCGTAACTTGTTGTTCATCAGATAACCTTTTTCCATCTGAAGAGACTAATAATGCTTTTATTTTAAACATTCCTCTTTTTTGGAGAAAATCAATTTTTGAAAAAAACTCCGATAACTCATTGTAATTTACAGTTCCAGAAAATGAATGTTTTTTAAATAAGTCTTCAATATTTATGCTAATTTTATTTTTCTCTTTATCAAAGTCTGGAGAAATTAAGAAATCAAGACAAGTTTTATCTTTATCAAAAAATATATTTCCTGGCTTATTACATTGTAATACAAATTCATAAGGGAAATTTTGATAAAAGTTTTCAGATGCATGTGTTGTGGCTTCCAACATTATTCCATCGAGAAACAATTCATAATCAAAATTTTTTTTAGGCATGTTTATTTGTAACCATGTGATTTTCTTATACTTATTACAAATTCCAGAGAATTCAAATCTTTTCCACTCCTCTTGGACATCAAAACTTGTCCTCATATTGGTATCCACAAGTTCAGCATTAATTTTAACATTTTTATTTGCTCTTGCCCAAAAACTTACACTGTAAGACTGACCTTTTGTTAAAAATATTGAATTAGAACGAATATATGCTGAGGCCTGTTGAGAAATTTTCAATTGTAATGATTGAAGTCCAATTTTTGCGTCTCTTACTATAACAGGGCGTGGATCTATCAGTTTTATTGTATCAGAACCTTCAATTTTAAACACCCAGTTTTCTGGAAAACCAGCTTCAAAAGAAGAATTCGATAAAATATTTCCTTCTTGTGGTGGAAGAGATAACTTTTCAATCATTTCAATGGATACATCATCAATCCATACTTTTTTCGGAGCATTAAGCCATAAGATAAATATTGCCCTTTCATCTGATGGTATTTCCGTTTCAATACTAAATTCTCTCCATTCAGGTGTCAGATTAACAGTTTCTATTCCATACACTGTATAAGGCGTTCCTAATTGACGAAATCCAAAACTAATTAAAGAACTCGAATCTCCTTTTAAATAGAGCTTGGCACGATATATTTTGCCTTTCTGAGGAATGAAAGGAAAAATAAATTGAACTAATCCTGAATTAACCCGTTTTACTTCAATCCTTTGAGATTTTTCCCCTGAATGCGGGTCTGTTCTATCCTCAAAATACGAAACTTCTACATCTGCCCAAGAGGAATTGTCATTCCAAAAAGAACTACATTGTCCATCAATTTTAGCTCCCTGATGCCATGAATTATTTTTTTCTGGTATAGGGACGAAATTAGCTTCAAAATCATCTTTTAATATTAATTGTGCTGTAGTTCTAAAAGTCATTAAACACAGAAAAAGAATAATTATTTTTTTCATTGTCAATTCCCTCTAAATTCCGGTCTTACCCATTTACCAGTAACCATCCAGGCTTCGCCACCGGGTGGAGACGTATATGTTTCATTTATATGTAGCTTCAAGACCCTACCATCACAGAAAAGCCAATTTTGTTTTCTTCTGTGTATAAGTGATGAACCTGTACTAAGAAAATGATTAGGACCATCACAATTTGCACCGATTTGAAATCCTGCAACATTCAATCCTTTATCAGCACTTGCATTTGTAGGTTGAAATTCCACCAGCAATAATGTATCTGAATCACACTGACCTGTTTTCACTCCAGGAGTATCAAACGATTCACTGCACCAGGAACCCGAACCTCTCATTGTATATGGTTCAGCGACACCGCTTCTTGGTGTTGGCATAGCATAACTTCTGATACCTTCTCCAGGTTGTGGAGCAGAATAAGCCCAACCAGGAACTTCTCTGTCAAGTTTATCTTCTGGGCACATTAAAATTTTAGGATGTCTGTAATAAGTATAATTTACCCTGTTATATCTGCCTAATCCTATGTAATCAGCAATTGCAGTATCCCAGGGTACCCATCTATTTTCACCACCTCCAGGATATCCTTTAAAAGCGTATGGAAAATATTCTTGATGATCATTGGAGTACATCATCATACCAAGTCCTATTTGTTTCATATTATTTGCACAAAAAATGGAACGAGCAAAAGCTTTAGCTTCGCTAAGAGCAGGCAATAATAAAGCAGCTAATATGGCTATGATAGCAATCACAACTAAAAGTTCAATTAAAGTAAATTTCACTTTTTTAATGGAAGTGATTTTTTCTTTTTCATTCATGGTTAAATTCCTCCTTATTTTTTTTATTTTTACAAATAATACAAGTATCCCCCTTTATCCATTTAGGCTTAGTAAAATAGCTTTTCAATTTTTGCGACGGTTCTTTTATCTTATTTAATAACATCTCCACAGCCTTTTTCCCAACTTCATCTTCAGGAAGCGTTATATTGTCTATTTGAATCCCCATAGAGCGATCAATATGATCTGAAAAAACTATAAATGAAACTTCCTTCGGAACATTTATTCCTAAAATTGCAGATTGCCTCATAAAAAAAGGCCCATCAGCATACTGATAACCTATAATAGCAGTAGGTTTTTCACTTTTGAGAGAATCCCACCACTGTTTAAAATACAAAGATTTTTCTTTATAATCACAATTTAACTGACAAATCGGCATAGCTTCTAAGCCACAGTTCTTCATTCCACTCAAATATCCGGCAATACGATTTCTCACACTATGCGGTTCAAGAGATGCCCGTGCATTTGAAAATGCATGTAGAAAAGCTATTCGTCTATGATTCATTTGATACAATTGTCTTATTATATCTTCTACACCTTTCTTATCATCAGGACAGACACAATCGTAAGG
>CAYRRM010000012.1:0-2100 GCA_964426675.1 uncultured Lentisphaera sp. | reverse complement strand
ACCACGGGTATTTTAAATTTATCTACGATTTTATCTAGTTTTTCGGGAACAAGATGAGAATAATTTATAATAATCCCATCTGCTGAAAATTCCGACAGTACACGAGGCATGAATTTCCTCGAACTAAACATTTTATCTGAAAAACGAGAAAAAATCACAAGGTAATTATGTCTTTGTGCTTCATATATTATTGCATCCTGCATGGTAAGTGGAATATAACTTCTGTGAGCCTCCTGACTTAATAGTACTGCTATTAATTTTGTAAAGCCTTTTTTAATGGCTCTTGAGTAAGCATTCGGTCTATAGCCGTGCTCCAGAGAATATGAAACTATCTTCTTTCTCAAATCATTTCCGACTTTAGGACTATTTGTAAAGGCATAAGATACCGTTGCTTGGCTAACACCGAGCTTTAAAGCAATATCTTTTTGTGTAAGGACTGTTTGCATTTTATTATATTAATTTTATTATACTATACGTATAGTATATAAAAAGTCAAATAAAAAATTTACTTTTTTTTAAAATAAATATTTAAATTCCTTCAAACAATATTCTGTGCAATTGAAGCATATAAAAATTCAGATTAATGTCGGCTTTATCACATAGAGATACAAAACAATAGAAATAGCATTAAAATACAAAAAATTAGCTTTTGGATACATTGTTTAAAGAACTTATCTGTAATAAAATAATAATAAGAAAAAATCTAATAGTTGTTTTCTCATGAATAATACAAAGAAAAAAGAAAATTATAAAGTAATTGTTGTTGGAGGAGGCCCAGCTGGTTTTGCTGCGACTCTTGCTGCTGCAAGGGAAGGAGTTGAAGTTTTACTGATAGAAAAAAATAGCTGTGTCGGAGGAATGGCAACTGCCGGTTTGCTTGGTTTCATAGGACCTCTTGATAACGCTGAACGGAATTCTGCTGATTGGACAAGATTCAGAATGGACCGAAAAGGAGAGAAATATCCTGAAAATCTGAATAAAGGTGAACGTATCATAGGCGGTATCCCCGCAGAGCTTATTTCTATCCTTCAAAAGGAAGGTTCTGCTTTTGTTCCACAATTCGGATATATAGAAGTAGACGTTGAAAGTATCAAGTATTATATGGAACAACTTTTATTATCTGCTGGAGCAAGAATACAATACAATAGTCAGGTTGTCTCAGCAGAATATGAGGAAAATAAAATTAATATGAAAGTAGCTCAAAAAGAAGGATTAAGAGATATTGCAGGAAAAATAGTTATAGATTGCACAGGTGATGGAGATATTGCTTTCTATCTTGGTGGAGATTATAAAAATGGACGAGACTCTGATGGAGTTTGTCAGGCTGTTACATTAGTATTCAGAATAGGCAATGTAAAAACTGATTATCTTGATTTCCTTCCAGATTCTCAATTATATCAAAAAGTTATAAAAACTGCCAGAGCAGCCTTTGAATCTGGAAAAATCAATTTCAATCCTAACGGGTTAGGGTGTATTTCAAGAGATCCTTCTAATAAAGGAAATTTCATAGTTAACCATCAACATACATACAATATTGATGGTACTAACACTGAAGATATAACTAAAGCCCTTATCAAGGGTCGTAAACAAATTCATGAACTTATAGATTTTTATCGAAATTATGTTCCGGGTTGTGAAAAATGTTACCTAATTGATACAGCATTCCAACTCGGAATAAGAGAAACGAGAAGAATCATTGGAGATTATATTCTGACAGGAGAAGATATTCTTAAAGCAAGAAAATTTAATGATGCTATCTGTCGATATTCGTATTATATGGATATTCACATACCAAATTCTCCTGAATCTTTTAAGGCTCCACCAGTAGGGGATTGGTATGAAATACCATATAGAGCTCTCTTGCCCAAGAAACTTGAAAATCTTTTAATTGCCGGAAGATGTATATCAGGCACACATGAAGCTATGAGTTCATATCGTCTCATGCCATGTTGTATGGCAACAGGAGAAGCAGCCGGAACTGCAGCTGCAATTTCACTAAAAAAGAATTCAACTCCAAGAAATATCAATGTAATGGAGTTAAGAAGGATTCTTAGAAAAAACGGAGCCATAATTTAAAGCAGGAGGGAAAATATGAAAAAA
>CAYRRM010000011.1:0-76048 GCA_964426675.1 uncultured Lentisphaera sp. | reverse complement strand
AGAGGTTTGGTAATTTTAAAATAATCATAGAAATCAACCTGCAGTTTCTTTTGGGGGGGCCCAAACCATGAAAATGTACAAGGCATCATAAAAAAAGAAAGTATAGCCTTATCAGCTGGAATATCAATTCCTCCCATTTCCACTGCAGGATATGGATTATCCTCATTTTTATTACTACCATGATAATAATGTACTTTGGCAATTCTTGAAATTGTAAATGCTGCATGATTTGCCATAACGGACGCATCCCAGAACATAAGCATTTCAAGTATAAAAAGAGAAAATCCTAAAAGCAAAGGAAATGAAAGAGCAAATTCAAGGTAAACGGCAGCACTTTCGGAAAAAACTTTAGAAAAAATATAGTTTCGAATTTTTTTCTCTTTAGACTTCATACAATAAAAAATGCTTTCATTTAGAATAAAAAAATTGTATTATTCTCATTACAAAATATTTAAAGACAGAAGAAGTGTCCACAATGTGCCAAGCCCAATCGCTATTCCATAAGGTACAACAGGAACCTTCTTAAGACCTTTTGGATTTGTTTTTTTTCTACCTATCAATATTTTAAACAAATCCGATAATGTTGAAAAAAAAACACCGTTCCAGATAGCATAAACAATTGCCATAAGACCACCAGCAAGTACGGTATAATATAAAACCAACAATATGGTCGGAAAAGCAACTATCGAACCAACTGCTCCCATAAGTTTTAAATCTCCTCCTCCCAAAACGCCAGCAAGACAAAACGGTAGAAAAACAATAAATCCCCAGAAAAAACCAAGAAAAGATGATTTTAACATCATTGACCCCCCTATTAAAAAGGAAGATACAAACGAAGCTAACAATATTCCAATAGTTAGCCAATTTGGAATAGTTCGGAATCTAATTTCAGTATAGGCCGAAATAGATAAAAGAGGCACCAGAAGGATATATATAATTTCCCTCATTTTTTCTTTTTATTTTAAAGATATTTTGTTTTTGAAAATCAAATAAAAGTCTTTAAATCTCAGAAGAGAGGCATGCTAATTAAAAAAACTCTCAGCATAAGTTCCTTTCGGAGAATTTCATATGCTGGACCTCCAGGTAATAGAGGGGCAAAAGCGACAACTGCAACAAAAGCAAAAAGCAGTGTATACTCAAGAAAAACAGAGGCTCTTTCCGAATGTACTCTCTTGTAAAAACTTTTTGTTTTTCTAAAAAATTTCATCTCTTAACGAATTTATTGTCCGCTCATCTGATTATTGACATCTTCAACTTTCCCCGAAAGTGTATTGAACAACTCCTTTAAGTGTTTTCCAAAGCTTGCTACTGCAATAGAAACTGCAATTCCGATCAGAGCACATAACATTGCATATTCAAGGAAATTGGCACCAGATTCCCCAAGTAATTTTCGCAATAGTCGCTTTGTTTTTCTTCCTTTTTTCATATTACATTTTTATTTAGAAGCGAATATCTTATTGGGGTTGAGAGAAATCGCCTTGTAGTGTAGATCCTTGAACTTGTGAGCTTACCCCTTGCGTTTTTTCTCCTACACTAGTAAAAAGACTTTTCACCTGCTTTCCAAAAAAAGACGCTGCAATTGCAACAACAATTGCAATGAGTCCGGCTAACATCGCATACTCGATAAATGTGGCTGCTGATTTAATTGATTTTCTTTTGATCTTCATTATCTACCTCCGAATATCTTTTTAAATTGTTATTTTAATCTTTTTTTTCTTCTTTTTCTGTTGAGTTAGACTTGTCAGATAATCTATCAAGTTTTTGACAAAGAGTATCTAACTTGTAGTAAATTAAGACCGCACAAAAAGCAATTACTGCAATTAGCAGAAATTCAGCATCACTTTCCCCAATATGATTCCACATTATTACCTCCACGAGTTTTATTTTTTTACTATTTTAGTTTGTCTTTGACCTAAACATTCCCAATATTATGTTATTAAGATATTATTACCAAAAAAAACTGCAAATATTTTTTTCAATTTTCTTTAATTTTTATCTTCATAAATTCTTCCGAAATCGGATAAAATATAAATAAAAAATTTGTAGATTATTTTAGTAAAGCCTCTATGAAATTTACACAAAACTCTGGTAAAAATTGCAAAGATTGATTTTTAGGCTCCTTCAGATAATATCAAGAGATTGCGAAATAACATATAAACTTCTCATAAATACAAATTAGAAATGCAGAATTCACGTTTCATTTTCAGTTTACAATTGTAGCTGAGGAGAAATCGCCGAGAAGAATTTTTTCAAGCGACTCAGCATCTGAAAAATTAAACACTACTATTGGGAGTGAATTATCACGGCACATTGAGAATGCTGTTGAATCCATCACCTCGAGTTTCTTCTCTAAAGCCTCTTCGTAACTTATTTTTTCATAACGTATTGCATCTGAGAATATTTTTGGGTCTTTATTGTAAATCCCATCTACCTTAGTTGCTTTCAAAAGTATATCTGCATTAATTTCAAGTGCTCTGAGAGCCGCTGTAGTATCAGTTGTAAAAAACGGATTTCCCGTGCCACCAGCGAATATAACGATTTTATTTTCATCTAAAGCTTTTTTTGCCAGTTCATGATCTGCCTTTAATACAAAAGGTTCTATAGGAATAGCAGAAAATACTACTGATGAAAACCCCGCAGAATTAAAAGCTTCTTTGAGACACAATGCATTTAATACAGTTGCAAGCATACCTATGTTATCAGCATTTACCCTATTAAAACCTGATTTTTTTGATACGAAAGCCCCGCGCCAGATATTTCCTCCACCAACAACAATTGCTACTTCCACTCCATTATCACAAAGATTTCCTATGCTCGAAACAAGATTTCCTATTGCATCAGCATTATAAGGCACAGAATCATTATCATTGGCTTTTAATTTTTCTCCACTAATCTTCAATAAAATTCTGTTGTAAATATATTGACTTTGCATAAGAGCTCCTGTTTTATAATTTAAACTTCTTCTTCTTTTGCCTTTATATCTTCATATCCTTCTATTAATATTTCACGTTTTGCGCTTGCTCCAACGGGAGGTCCAACAATTCCGCGTCTTTCAAGTTCTTCTACGAGTTCAGCAGCCTTGTTATAACCTATTCCCAATCTTCTTTGTATATAGCTTGTACTTACCTTCTTATCAAGGAGTATTGTTTCAAGAGCTTTTTTTAGAAGTTCATTATCTGAATCCGCAAGGTATTTTTTTATAATATCGTCTAATTCAGGTTTTCCTGTTGTTTTAATATCTCCTTCTTCATCTTCATCTGACATAAGTATGCTTTCATCGAAGGATTGTTCTACCTGACTTGAAATGAATCTGACAACATTTTCTATTTCGTGGTCCTGGATAAAAGTTCCCTGTACACGTTCAAGGTTTGAGCTTCCCGGTGGTGTAAATAGCATATCCCCCTTACCTAATAGTTTTTCCGCTCCCTGTCCATCTATTATTACGCGACTATCAATTTGAGAAGAAACCTGCAGGGCTATTCTGGTAGGAATATTTGCTTTTATTGCTCCTGTAATTATTGTTGTTCGCGGAGTTTGGGTTGCTATTATCATATGGATTCCGGCTGCCCTGCCCTTCTGAGCAATTCGCGCGATAGAAGTTTCAACGTCTTGTTTATATTCTGTCATCATTATATCGGCAAGTTCATCTATGATAATTACAATGTAAGGTAGCGCATCAGGTATTGGATTTCCGTCCGAATCGCTTTCGGGATCTTTAGTTCTATCTCGACTATTAAAAGAAAGTAAGTTCCTTGCTTTCAATTCTGAAAACAACTTGTACCTTCTTTCCATTTCATTTACTCCCCAACGAAGTGCACGTGGAACATTTTTTACAACATTAACTACTTCGATATTTAGATGAGGCAATGGTTTGTACCACGTAAATTCTACCATTTTTGGGTCAACAAGTATAAATCTCATTTCAAAAGGGCTGAACTTATACAACATACTGAGTATTATTGAATGCATGCAAACACTTTTTCCGCTGCCTGTAGCTCCGGCAATCAGCATATGTGGAGTTTTAGCTAAGTCAGTTATTACAGGTTTTCCAGAAACATCTCTACCTAATATTACAGGAATTTCCATTCTATTCCTTTGCCAGGCATCAGTCTCCATAATTGAGCGCAAAGTAATCGTTGAAACTGTTGAATTAGGCACTTCAAGGCCGATGGTATTTTTTCCAGGAATTGGGGCAAGCATACGAAGACTTTCAGCTTCAAGTTGCATTGCAAAGTTTCTCTGAAGCGCGGTAATTTTATTTATATTAATGTTGGGAGCAAGCATTATTTCATAACGCGTAACTCTCGGACCTGAAACAACTGCGACAACCTGCCCTTCAATGTTAAAGTGTTGAAGAGTCTCTTCTATTACTCTTTTTGACGCTTCTATAATTTCCCCACTTTCCCCTTCTATCTTTGCCCCCTTTTCAAGCAAAGACAGAGGAGGTAATTCGTAATGAATAGTTTTTCCTGCTTTCTTTTCTTTTATAAGTTTCTTTTCAGAAGAAATTGCGTTTATGGAAGGCGTATTTTCTTTTTTACTTTCTACTCTATCCACGCTCTTTTCCGTTTCATTCTTTTCTATAACTTCCTCTTTTACGAGAGGCTCTCCTGTTTCAGACTTTTTGTCAGTTAAAGATGCAGACTCTTTATCATTTCCTTTATAGTTATCCAGCATCTGCTTGAGTTTTTCCTCACGCTCCTTCTTTCTTTTTTCACTAAGAGAAGAAGGGATTTCACCTGTAATTTCAAGAATTTTTCTTCTCTCATCAAGATAATTTTTTAAAACATTATACCAATCTGCAAACCAGATAAAAACAAGCCCCGTCAGTAAAAAAACAGAACCAACTATAAAAGTTCCTACCGCACCGATAAAACCATAAAGTATGCCGGGCCTAACAGAACCTTCAGGAGCCGCAAAAAACTGACCTATCACACCGCCAGATAAACTGGACAATTTATTATCGCCTGTCGTTCCAATTCCTAAAGACTCTGTAAGCGAACTTAACTCAGCAGGAAACATCCCAAAAATAACTAATAAACCGAAAATAACTGAAATTAATGCGCCAGAATAACCATGCCTGCGAGGTGGAATTGAAGAAAGAAATGGTCTCAATGTAGATACTATCAGTAAAATCAATATCGGATAAGAAGCTAAACCAAATAAAAGTATCAGAATACCAGAAAAATAAGCTCCAAATGGTCCTATCCAATTCTTCAATGGTGCATCTACTCCCCCACTTAAAATATCCTGATCTGAAGGATCATATGAAATTAAGGATAACAGCAAGAGCAAAATTACAATAACATATACAACGTAGCGGAAATGAAAAATTTTATGGTCCTTCTTAAAATTAGAATCTATTTTCTCGTGATCTATCTCCATTAAACGTTCCCACCGGCTTTGGCTTTTTGAAATTTGATTTAAGCAAATTAAGGTTTAAAATATAATACCTGATTCTGAATTTAAAAGTAGCATTTTTTTTAGTTTAACTTCGTAGTATAAATTTTATAGGAGATAATAATATGCATATGTCAGATCATCTAATTTCCGGCGAAACAAGTGCGTCAATGTGGTTATTCAGCATATTTTCATTTTCCAATGCAGCGACAAAAATTACAAAAATCAAAGCAAAAATTAATTTACCATTTACTGCCGCTTTAGCTGGATTTGTTTTTGCTATGCAAATGCTGAATTTTACTATTCCTGGTACAGGTTCAAGCGGGCATTTTTGCGGAGGAATGTTGCTGGCAATATTACTGGGAACACATGTTTCCTTTATAGTGATGTCTCTTATACTTGCAATTCAGTGTTTTTTATTCTCTGACGGTGGCATTATGGCGTTAGGATGTAATGTTTTCAATCTTGCATTTATTCCATCGTTTATTGTTTATCCATTCTTTTCCTCTATTATTAATTCTGATACAAATGAAGTTAAAAAATTTTTTCTTACTCTTATTTCTTCCATTATAGCTATTCAACTTGGGGCTTTTTCTGTCGTTCTTGAAACTTTTTTTTCATTCATAACACCACTGTCTTTTAGTAAATTTCTTTCCCTTATGTTGCCAATACATTTTGCGATAGGAATTGCAGAAGGATTCATAACAGCAATATTAATCTATATTCTTCTCCCAGCGGAAAATTTAACACTTCAAACTTCTAATCCTATAAAAGGGAGAAAAAAATATATAAATTTAATTCTTTTTCTAATTATAGCTGGAATCTTATCCGCCGGAATTCTTTCATCATTTTCTTCAGAAAACCCTGATGGTCTTGAATGGGCTTTAGCTAAAACATCATTCAAAGAAAGTCCTCTTTATACTTCAGACATCAAAACATTCTTTTCAGAAATACAACAGTACACAAGTCTTTTCCCTGATTATCAACTTGAATCTATGGGGTTTTCAATGCTAATTCCGGGGATTATGGGGTATTTTGCGATTTTCGCAACAACAATTATTTTTCTGACGATTCTAAAAAAATCAGAATTAAAATAATATGTCTGCAATAGTAAAATGCTCATTATGCCCTAAAGAATGTGAACTCGACAATGGAGAAAGTGGAGACTGCCGAATTCGCATAAATATTGACGGTAAACTCACTGCAACAACTTTCGGTTTTCCATCAGCTGTTCATACCGATCCGATAGAAAAAAAACCATTATATCATTTTCTCCCAGGAACAAAGGCTTTTTCTATTGGGACAGTAGGTTGTAATTTGCATTGCCTGAATTGCCAGAACTGGGAAATATCTCAATGCAATCCAGAAGACAGCTCCGCATATGCTCTTCCACCTGAAAGTGTAGTAGAATCTGCTTTAAAATATAAAGTGCCATCAATTGCTTACACGTATTCAGAACCGGTAGTATCATACGAATACACTTTTGAAACTGCGAAAATCGCAAAAGAAAAAGGATTAAAAAATCTACTCATCACAGCAGGCTACATAAATAAAAAACCACTAAAAGAATTATTGCCTTTCATAGATGCTGCAAATATAAATCTTAAAGCAATGAGCAATGATTTTTATAGAAAAATTTGTGGTGCCACATTAAGACCCGTTCTTGATGCAATAGTTTGTACTGCTGAATCTGACACCATTCTTGAAGTCACAAATCTCATCATACCAGGATTAAACGATAAAGACAATCAAATACGAGAGCTTGTTAAATGGGTAAAGTCAAATCTCGGTACCGAAATCCCATTGCATTTTCTGAAATTTTTTCCTCAATACAAAATGAAAAATCTCCCCCACACACCACAAAAGCTCCTCGAAAAAGCTTATGATATTGCAAAAGATGAAGGCCTTGCTTTTGTGTATATAGGAAATCTCGTAAGTGAGAAAGGACAGAATACGCTTTGTCCTTCCTGCGGCAGGCTTCTTGTGACAAGAGCAGTATTTTCAACAGAAAAAAATGACATAACAAATTCTAAATGCCCCTCTTGTGGCAAAAAAATTTACGGATTATGGGAATAAAAATATCAAGAAGAAATTTTACAGTCTCTCTGCTTTTTACAATCCTGTATATCGTGTTCAAAATCCCAAACTTAGCATATAGAAAAGTAACTTCTATTTTCTACGCTACAAAAACTAAAAATTATCCTGGTAGAATTAGAAAAAATGAAAATTTCAATAAGCCCAACAGGAACCTGGCTGGATAAAATATAATTGCAAAATAAAAAAAAAGAGCAGATTGGCGTCCCCACGGGGATTCGAACCCCGGTTACCAGGATGAAAACCTGGTGTCCTAGGCCTCTAGACGATGGGGACAAAGAAGCCAGAAGCATGAAAATGGGCGATAATTATAGCAGGAAGACTACAAGTTTCAAGTAAAAAAGCAAAAATTATTTTAAAATTCTTGAAATTTCCTTAAAAGATGGATGCATCGAATCACGAAGAATAGCAAATAAAAGCGATTCCACACTTGTTACAGTTATTCCCTTGTAAAGCATGAGGTTTAAAGATATAGATTTATTCTGGGAATCCCTTGAACACGTAGCATCAGCTGGAACAAAAATATTCATTCCACGTTCTAAAGCATCAAAACTTGTTTGTTGAACACATACATGTGTCTCTATACCACAGATTATAAGGGATTTTATGTTCATCTCTTCGAGTTTTTTTGCGAATTTCGCAGAACCAAAACAGGAAAATGTTGTTTTTTCAATAGGCGGTTCAGTAAAATATTTCTTCAAATTTTCTACAGTAGGGCCAAGTCCCTTCGGATATTGCTCAGTAAAAATTACAGGTATATTAAGTTTTAATGATGCATTCACGAGAATTTCGCATTTTGAAATCACCGAGGCAATCTCATCAGGCCTCATAGCATTTATAAGACGTTCCTGTAAATCAATTACAATTAATGCGAGATTAGATGAAGGAAATAGCTCATTTTTCACAGGATTTTATTGCCTCTTTTACTATCTTTTTGAATTGTTCAAGGTCGAAATCGCCCTTTTGCAATATCGCAAAACAATCTTTTTTGACCTTATCGAGTAGTTCCTCAGATACAAGAAGTCCAGTAAAAATAATTATAGGTAATTCTTTAAATTTGCTTTCTTCTCTGATGTAGTTTACTAATTCCCAACCTGTTGTAAAAGGCATCATAAAATCTATTACTGCTAAATTTAATTCTTGCGAATTTTTAAGTATTTCAATTGCAGCATCTCCGTTGTCAGCACAAATAATTTCATACCCTTCCATACCAAGAGCACGTATGAAAAAAGCACAAAGTTCTTTATCATCATCCACAAACAATATTTTCTTTTTCTTTTCTTCCATTTTCTTTTAGCAAAAAAATTTACCTGTTAAAATTCCTGTCATATATATGAATATAGATTCATATAGTATTATGTCAAGTTTTTATTTTTTTTCCATAGTTTATTTCAGAAATCTTGATCTGCGGTTCTGGTAAAATTGAACCTGTAATGAATTTTTTTACCAGATCTGTTGCGATTTTTACATCTCCGTCTTTCACCCAGTATATTTTATGCCCTTTTCGCTCTAATTTTCTAAACCATACATCTTGTTTTCGAGCAAGATTCCTAATTTTTGCCAGTAAAACTTGATACATTTCATCTTTTGACATTTTTTTCTGCAAAAATAGGGCAATATATTTGTATTCAAGGCCGAAAAACTCTATTTTCTCCCAGCTAAGTCCATTTTTTTCATGCAAGCTTTTTACTTCTTCAATCATTCCTTCATTGATACGTTTTTTTAATCTCAATTCTATTCTTTTATGAATTTCACTCCTTTCTCGCAATACACCTATTATGAGAGGATTTATTATAAATGGAAATTGTTCAGCCTTAACGCTTGAGTTTTTTCTTTCAATTCTTCTGATGATTCTATTCTTATTCTGAGCCTCATCTGGAGATAATTTTTCTCCTAAAATCTTTAATAACTCTTCATTAGTTAGCGTTTTGAGTTTTTTCCTTTCTTCTTTATCATATCCCATTCCTGGAAGTTCATATTCCGACAATAAACAATCTATATAAAGAACAGAACCTCCACAAATTACTGGCAATTTATTTCTACTGCTTATATCACTTATTGCATTTATTGCATCTTTTCTAAAATTTGCCAGATTATATTCCTCTGCTGGTGAAATTACATCGATAAGATGATACTTTACTTCCCCATATTCTTCCAGATCTTTACCTGTTCCGATGTCCATACCAATATAAACCTGTCGTGAATCTGCACTGATAATTTCACCTTCAAATTCTTTTGCGAGATGCACGGCAAGTTTCGTTTTTCCTGAAGCGGTAGGTCCTATAACAAAAAGAACCTTAATTTTTTTATTTTCTGGCATTTTTTATACTGTTATTTCAGGATGTCTCTAAGAATTTCTTTCTGTTCTCTTACTGCTTTTTCAGCCATTTGTGTTGAATTCCCCCCTAATAACCATCCCACTAAACGAAAATTCAATCTTGATATGATAATTTTGCCATCTTTATTAGTATAGACTGCAAATTGACATGGTATAATAGATGCGAGTTTTCTGGAAGAATAATCATCAACGATTGACTTTGCGATTTTCGCATTACAAAGTGTTATAACACTAATTTTGCTATTATCTGAAGGCTGCGGTAGTGAACACGCTGAAACTTTTGGAATCCATTCTCTTGTTAAAGCACATTTTTTTACTATCTCTTCAGTAGCTTCATTAACATTATCAAACTTAGTTTCATACTCCAAAATTATCGTTTTTTTTATTAAAATTCCAAGTAAAAAATAAGAAAATACTACTCCCCAGAGTATGCCAGCAATAAAAATTCCAAGAACTCTAATATTTAATTTATTTTTCATTTTCCCTCTTTTTTTTATTTATTTATAATGAAAAAATGACTTATACTGATAAATTAAAAGTATTTAAGTTTAAAACAAATGGAGATTCTGAATTTATGCATAGAATAGAAATAAGCATGAAAGAAAAGTGGATAGACCCAAGCGCTGAGGCTATCATTGCAGGAGCTAAAAATTATTTTAACATAGAAACAGGTCATATAATAGTAAGAAGAGTCTTCACCATAGATGCAAAAATATCTGAAGAAGATGCAAAAAAAATAGCTGCTGAAATCGCAAATCCCGTAACAGAAGAATGGCGCGTAAACCAGAACGATTGCAAAAACGCAAACGCAGTTATAAGAATAGGATTTAGACCCGGAGTAACCGATAATATAGGGAAAACCGCTAAAGAAGCAATTTCAGATATATTAGGAAGGAAACTACTCGATGATGAAGATGTTTTTAGCTCCACAGAATATCTTTTTTTCTCAAATAAACTCAACCATAACACATTAGAAAAGATTGCGAAAGATCTAATTGCAAATGAGCTTATAGAAACTATTTCAATATTCGATAAAAAGAGTATTGAAAAAGATGGCATTCCACATAATTTGCCTCGCGTAAATATAAGCAACAAAATAGAAGTAAAAGAATATAACCTCGAAGTCTCTGATGAAGAATTATTGGAAATCAGCAGAAAAGGACTTTTTGCTCTTTCTCTGGAAGAAATGAAATCCATCAGAAATTATTTCAGAACCGCAAAAAACAGAAAAAAATACGGATTATCTTCTAAAGCAACAGATGTGGAATTGGAAGTCATCGCTCAAACGTGGTCTGAACACTGCAAACACAAAATATTCGACGCTGAAATCGAATATACAGACGAAAAAGGAAAAAAAATAAAGATAGTTTCCTGTTTCAAAACTTTTATAAAAAAAAGCACAGAGGAAATTGCCAAAAATAAAAAATGGCTCGTCTCAGTATTTCACGACAATGCAGGTGTAATTGAATTTAACAGAGATTTTGACCTTGTTTATAAAGTTGAAACTCATAACAGCCCATCTGCCCTCGATCCTTACGGAGGTGCAATTACAGGGATTGTTGGAGTAAACAGGGACCCTCTCGGCACAGGACAAGGCGCAAATTTGCTATCTAATGTATGGGGGTATTGCCTTGCTTCTCCTTTTACTCAAAAAAATGAAATTCCAGAAGGTTTATTGCATCCAAGAAGACTTCGCGATGGTATTCACAAGGGCGTAATTGACGGCGGAAATCAAAGTGGAATACCATATTCAATTGGTTGGGAATACTTTGACCAGTCGTATCTTGGAAAACCTCTTGTATATTGCGGAACAGTAGGTTACCTACCAAAAAAAATCGCTAAAGTAAAAGGATATGAAAAAAGCATAAAAACAGGCGACCTCATAGTAATGGCAGGTGGAAGAATTGGAAAAGACGGTATACACGGAGCTACATTCTCCAGCGAAGAACTTCACTCAGAAAGCCCAACCCAGGCTGTTCAAATAGGAGACCCCATCACACAGAAAAAACTTTCAGATTTCATACTGGAAGCAAGAAATAAAAATCTTTACAGGTTCATAACAGATAATGGTGCAGGAGGATTATCTTCAAGCATCGGCGAAATGGCAACTCAATGCGGCGGTTGTGAAATGGATCTATCAAAGGCACCTCTTAAATATCACGGACTCGCTCCATGGGAAATTTTACTATCAGAAGCTCAGGAAAGAATGAGTTTCGCCGTCCCCAAAAACAATATAAAAAAATTCCTGAATCTGGCAAAAAAAAGAGACGTTGAAGCAACTGTTCTCGGGAAATTCACAAATACAGGAAAATTTCACATAAAATACGGAAAAAAAACTGTAGCATACCTTGACCTTAACTTTATGCATAATGGATTACCTCGAATGAAATTAAAGGCAAAATGGACTCCACCAAAATTCCCGGAAATCAAAATAAAATCTTCTTCTACAGAACTTAAAAACGACTTTGAAAATATTCTCTCAAGATTAAATATATGCTCAAATGAATATAAAGCCAGACAATATGACCACGAAGTAAAAGGTATAAGTATAATCAAGCCATTCTGTGGCGTCAAAAGAGACGTCCTATCAGACGCTACCGTCATAACTCTAAAAGCCCTCGAAAAAGAAGGCATTGTGCTTTCCTCAGCAATACTTCCCCGGTATAGCCTTATTGACACTTATCATATGACAGCCTCGGTAATCGACCTTGCCGTGAGGAGAATTTTATCCGCTGGAGGAAATATTAATCATATCGCTGGACTTGATAATTTTTGCTGGCCAGACCCTGTTCAAAGTGAAAAAACTCCCGACGGTGAATACAAATTAGCCCAGCTTGTCCGGGCAAATCAAGCTCTTTATAAATATACAAAAATTTTCGGTGTCCCATGTATTTCAGGCAAAGACAGTATGAAAAATGACAGTACACGCGGAGGAAAAAAGATATCCATTCTCCCTTCTCTTTTATTCAGCGCAATATCGAGAATAGATGATATTTCAAAAGCCCTGGACCTATCTGCGAAATTCGCAGGGGATATGCTTTGTGTAATCGGTATTACAAAAGCAGAACTGGGAGCAAGCGAATACCTATCAATGAAAGGACAAATCGGGAATAATGTTCCAAAAGTTGATGCGAAACTCGCAATGAAAATCTATAAAAAAATTACACTGCTCACTCAAAACGAATTACTCCATTCTCTACACGCTCCTGCACTTGGAGGACTCTCTGTTGGATTTGCGAAAATCGCAATTGCCGGCAGACTCGGCATGGATATAGACCTTGATAAAATCCCGGGTGAAGTCAAAAATCCTGCTGAGCTCTTATTTTCAGAATCAAATTCAAGATTTATAGCAACATTCCCGGAAAAAAATTTGAAAAAAATAAAAAATATTTTAAATGGAATCCCTTTTGCCGTAATCGGGATTATAACAGACAAAAACGAAATTTCTATAAAAAGTAAAAAATTTAAAATTAACTTCAGTTCAGAACTCGAAAAATTAATAGAAAATTACAAAACTCCACTTAATGGCGTTTGACTTTTTATCTATGGAAAAAAATAAAAAACAACGAATTCCCGAATGGATAAGGGTAAAATTTTCCGCCGGAGGCGAAAAGGAAAAAGTATTTAATATCATTAAAAGTAAAGGACTTCATACAGTATGCTCAAGCGCAAAATGCCCTAATCTTGGAGAATGTTGGTGTCGTGGAACAGCAACTTTTATGATTCTTGGAGATCAATGCACTAGAAATTGCCTCTTTTGCGCTGTTAAACATAGCAAAAAACCACCACCGCCAAATCCATCAGAAGCTGAAAAAATCGCAGAGGCTGTAATGGAACTCAACCTTAGACACGTAGTAATAACAAGCGTTACAAGAGATGATTTACCAGATGGAGGGGCTGCGATTTTCGCAAAAACAACTCTTGCAATTAAAAAAAAGTCACCCGATGTAAAAGTAGAATTACTAATACCAGATTTCAAAGGAAATACAGACGCGCTAAAAATAGTACTCGATGCAGAGCCAGATATATTAAACCATAACCTTGAAACAGTAAGGCGCCTCACTCCCATTATAAGAAGTTCGGCAGATTACGACCGATCTTTAAAAGTATTATCTGATACTTTTTCCATCTCAAAAGGAAAAATAAAAGTCAAATCCGGTATAATGCTGGGACTTGGAGAAGAAGATTGTGAAATCGCCGAAACTATTTGCGATATTCGCAAAAATGGAGCAACAATGCTTACCATTGGACAATACCTTCGTCCAGGCGCAAATAATATCAAAATTTCAAAATTTATAGAGCCAGATAAATTTAAATACTGGAAAAAATTCGCAATTGAGTTAAATTTTATGAGTGTTTGGAGTGGACCGCTGGTTAGAAGTTCATATATGGCGGAGGAACAAAATTGCAAATAACATTAATATTATTATTAACAGCTATTGTTTCCATGGCAGGAGCTCTGATCTATCTACACACAAAAAAAATCATTGCTGAAAGAAAATTATACGAAAAAGATAAAGCTATAAAACGTGAACGAAAAGGGACAGCAGCAATACTGGAACTGTCAGAAAAAGCCATTAATTCCGATACTAGCGATGAATCTTTTCTTGCCCATTTTGGAGAATATGCCCAACGTTCTCTTGGGGGAATAGGGTCTGCTGTCTTTATCTCGGCGGGAAATGATGAATTTGTAGGATGCTCTGTTTCGGGGACTTTCCCTCCTTTAAAAGACGTTCCAAATCAGGTAGAACAGCAATTACTTGCCCATCCAAAGTTTCATACTCAGTTTATAAGAGATATAAAAATTCCCTTTTCTGTTTCAAGATTAAAGGAATTATGCAAAGAAAATGGATATTATTTTATCAAAAAACAAGAAGATGCTCCTGAAAATTTTTTCCAGAAAACATTTTTCAAAATTGCAAAGAGAACTGTAATAGCTCCAATATATTGTAATAATACCGTTTCTGCCGCTGTAATAGTAGTTTCTGGAGATGATTTTGATACTCATATTATAGATGAAAATGATGCTATATTTCTCGCACGCCTCTGTGAAATTGCCGCAATGAGCCTTAATGGAATTAGAATTTTTAGACAAAGAAGAGAATTTGAAAAAAATCTTCAAGAAGCAAAGGAAGAAGGAATGCTTCAGGTGTCTGCTGGAATTATTCATAATATAGGAAATGCTGTAACAGTAGCAAAATTAAATGTAGCCGAACTGAAGGAAAAAAATAAAATATTAAACGCGGATAGTCCAGAGTCATTAATAACGAATGAACTCATTCCGGAATTAAAGAAACACGTGAATACAGGGGATATTAAGGAATTTCTTACAAAAGACCCTGGTGGTTCTCAATATTTTGATATTATCTCCGAACTTGTCGGACATATTGCAAAACGAAGTGAAGAAAATGCTAAGCTTGCATCATCCCTTTCAAATAAACTCAATCACATAAGTGAAATCATCGAATTACAACAAAAGTTTGTTGGAGAACTTGGTACGGAAAATATCACATCTCTTGCACCTGTTATAGAATCTTCAGTGAAAATTTTCGAAGAAACTTTTAATAAAAAAGCTGTTTTCCTTGAAACCGAAATTACCCCTGATACACCTGAAATATTAATCGATAGTTCGATGATGACACAGGTCTATATAAACCTTATCAAAAACGCTGTCGAAGCTATGGAAGCGGAAAATGCATTAAAAGAAAAACGCATAAAAATCACTCTGAAAAAAGAGAATATCGAAGGAAAAACTTTTGTAATATCTGAAGTAATAGATAATGGCCCTGGTATAGCACCGGAAAACCTTCCGAAAATGTTTAAATTCGGCTTCTCTACAAAAGAAAAATCTCGCCATTCAAGAGGTTATGGATTACATTCATGCATGGAAACTGTAAAAAAATATAATGGAAACATTGAGGTAAAGAGTACTCTTGGGCAGGGAACAACTTTTATAATAAAAATTCCTGCTTCTCAGAGTAACACCACTGACCTGAAGAAACTTTAAAGACCTTGAATTGTTTAAGTAAGCTTTTTTATACCTTCTGTAAATGGTGTCGTTTTCTCCAGTAAGGAGAAATCTCTCTCAACATATCTATTATTGGAGGCAGTTTTTCAATTATAAAATCTATCTCATCCGCTGTATTATAAACTGATAAGCTGAAACGCACGGAACCATGAGCGGCTGTGTATGGAACACCTATTGCACGTAAAACGTGCGATGGCTCAAGACTACCACTTGTGCATGCACTACCACTTGATGCGCAAATTCCCATTTGATTCATCATCAATAGTATTGCTTCTCCTTCTATATATTCAAAACTTATATTCGTTGTATTAGGAATTCTATTTTCCTTATCTCCATTTAATCTGGTACACTGAATAGATGACAGCAAACTATCCTCAAGTTTATCTCGTAATTCTTTTACGCGCGTATTCTCTTCTTTCATATTTTTTATTGCAAGTTTACATGCAATTCCCAATCCTACAATTGAAGCTACATTTTCAGTACCAGCGCGACGCCCCCTTTCCTGATGTCCGCCAATAAGATATGGCTTAAATCTTACACCGCGCTTTATATAAAGCACTCCAACTCCTTTTGGCGCGTGAAGTTTATGCCCTGAAAGGGCAAGTGTATCTATTGTCATCCGTGATAAATCTATTGGAACTTTCCCTACTGCTTGAACTGCATCAGTATGAAAAAGCGCCCCTTGCGAATGGGCTATCCGGGATATTTCGTCAACAGGATAAATGTTACCTATCTCATTATTTGCCCACATAACAGAGACAAGTGCTGTATCTGAATCAACATTATCTTCAATAAAATCCATATCTACTCTTCCAGAATTATCAACAGGTATTTCCAGCACGTTATACCCTCTCCTGAAAAGTTCCTTTCCCAGATTTAAAACAGCAGGATGCTCAAGTTTACTTATGAGAACTTTTTTCCTCGGTTCCTTAACCCTAACAGCACTAAAAATGGCAGCATTATCGCTCTCTGTCCCTCCGCTTGTAAAAACTATTTCGCTTTCTTGAGCACCCAGAAGTTCAGCTACAGACGCCCTTGCCTCATCAATAGCTTTCTGAACCTGCCCACCAAAATTATGGATACTTGACGGATTACCATAAAATTCGGTGAGAAATGGTTTCATACCTTCAAAAACTTCCGGTGCAATTCTCGTAGTAGCGTTATTATCGCAATAAATTATTCTATCAATTACCTTCATTTTGCTTCCTCTACTGTTATTTCTGGACAAACAAATTCACGCAATTTAGCTTCAATAGTATTTTTCAGTGTGACGTGTGAAACAGGACATGAAGAACAACGCCCCTGCATCCGAACAATAACTTTCATGTCCTGAATATCAACAAGCTCAACACTACCTCCATCATTTTGAAGAAGAGGCTTTACCTCTTTATCAAGAACTTCTTGAATCCTCATAATTTTCTGAACAACTGTCATACATTTAAAACCTGTTTTGTTTTCATCTTTTGAACACGGTTTTTCTTTCCAAAGTTCGTCAAGAATTTCTTGAATCTCATCTATACACGCCCCACATGCCCCACCAGCTTTTGTATAATTAGTTATCTGTTCAACTGTATGAAGCCTGTTTTGAAGAGCTACTTTACGTATTTTTGAATCAGTTACACCAAAACACTTACATACAAGACGCCCCTCTTCCTCTTCCTCTTCATGCTTTGAAAGATTTTCCCCTCGGTAATTTGCTATTGCCGCCTGCAATGCTTCCATACCCATTACCGAACAATGCATCTTTTCCTCAGGAAGCTCCCCCAAAACATTAACAATATCTTTATTCGTGATTTTTGATACTTCATCAAGCTTTTTTCCCTTTATAATCTCTGTCAAAACGGAAGATGACGCAATTGCACTTGCACAACCAAACGTTTGAAATTTCGCATCTAAAATTCTTTCACTTTCCCTATCTATCTTCAAAGTTAATCTTAACGCATCACCACAGGTAATATTACCCACTTCACCAACAGCATCTGGATTTTCTATCTCCCCAACATTTCTCGGATGCAAAAAATGCTCCATTACTTTTTCATTATAATTCCACATTCTATAATCCTCTTCATTTTTTCTTTATAATCTTAGGTTAATCTATACTTAAAAGATAATCTTTCAAAGAAAAATATAAATATTCTAATATTTATTAGTATTTTTTATTAGTTTTAAAATTTTTCTCTGTTTTTTTATTTACTTTTTTTGATATTGTGCTAATCTATTTATTAGAAAATAATAAAAAAATTCTTAGTCTTTAAATGGAGGAATAAAAAAAATGAATGAACAAACTCCAAATCAAAATCAACAATTTCAACAGCCGGTCTATCCTTCATATCACGAGATAGAAGCGGCTAAAAAGATTACAATTCAGGATATAAAAGAGCATATGACTGGGCCTGTAGTATCTCTGATATTTCACGCAATAGCAATTTCTTTCTTCGGGTCAATAATTATTTTTAATCCACCAGATGAAAAAAAACAAATTGAAGTAGAAGTGACAGAAGTGGAAATTAAGGAAATTCAAAAACCTCCAGAACCACCACCTACTGAAGAAGTCGAAGTAGAGCAAGAAATAGAAATTGAGCGCCCTGATGTAGTAAGCGATGTTCAGGTAGAAGTCGAAGATGCTCCTATGGTTGATGCGCCTCAGGACGTAGTAGTACCTAATGTCCTGGCAATAGCCCCATCAAATTCAGCCCTCGTCCTACCCGGTGTTATGTCTCTCCGATCAGGTTCCGGGAGAAAAGCCGCAATTAAAAAATATGGAGGTTCCGGAAAAACAGAAACCGCTGTTAACAAAGGGCTCCGCTGGTTAAGAGACCATCAGAATCCAGATGGTAGTTGGGGAGAAGGCAAAAACACTAAAGCTTTCCTGACTGGAGTCGCTCTTCTCGCTTTTCTTGGACATAATGAAACTCCATCATCTCAGGAATTCGGCGCGTGTGTTCTTAAAGCTATCAGACGTCTCATTGATATGGTAAATTCAAGAGGTGGAAACGGCCTTGTAAAAGAAGATAGAAATTCCTATGGACACGCAGCTGTAGCATATGCCCTTTCTGAGGCCTTTGCCCTTACAAGAATTCCAATGGTTGAAACTGCTATGAATACAATGATGGAAACTCTCGTAAAGGGGCAAAGTGCACAAGGAGGTTACAATTATGGACATAACAATTCAGCTGGAAGATATGACCTGTCAGTAAGTGGCTGGCACTATCAGGCTCTCAAAGCGGGATATACCGCAGGTTCTACAGTTCCTGGAATTGAACAAGCAATAGAAAAAGCAATAAAAGGAATGAAAGAAGTAATGTTCATGAAAGGAAGTGGAGCTTTCGCATATTCAAGCGAGGGAGGAAAACAAAATGGTGGTGGATCTACTATGACTTCTGTTGGTGCTCTCTGCTTGCAACTTATGGGGGAAGGGAAAAGTCATGAAGTCGGTTCTGCTATGAAGTGGATTCAAGAACAAAATGGCGGAGAACTTTTAAAATGTGAATGGAAAGGTATCGACAACTATAAAGACTATAAGGCAAAAACTTGGCCTCTGTATTTGTGGTACTATGAAACTCAAGCAATCTTCCAGTATACTGACGGTTCAGGTAACCTCTGGAGAACATGGAATAAAGAATTCCAGAACGCCCTTCTTAAAGAACAATACAGTGATGGGCATTGGACAGGACCACGTGAGAAATATTCAAAAGACGGCAAAACAGGACACGGTGAAAACGTCGAAACTTTTGATAAAACTCCCATAGATTTAGATATTTATTCTACTGCACTTTGCTGCCTCATGCTTGAAGTTTATTACAGGTATTTACCAACATTTAAAGTTGTGAGTGGTCCAGTAACAACTGGAGGAAGATCTGGTACGGGAGGAGGTAATTCAACCGATACAACAGGACTTATCATAGAATAAAAATATTATGCTAAAAACGTCTGAATTTCAGCCGTTCTTTTTTTTCTCAGATAAAATAAGATTATTTGAATTCCTCAATTTAATAAAGGTATTCTTTCAAAGAAAAATATAAATATTCTAATATTTATTAGTATTTTTTGTTAATTTTAAAGTTTTTGCATTTTTTTTATTTGCTTTTTTTTGGAAATTGTAATAATGTATCATTAGAAATAAAAAAATTCTTAATTATTTTTATGGAGGAATAAAAAAATGAATGAACAAACTCCAAATCAAAATCAACAATTTCAACAGCCGGTCTATCCTTCATATCACGAGATAGAAGCGGCTAAAAAGATTACAATTCAGGATATAAAAGAGCATATGACTGGGCCTGTAGTATCTCTGATATTTCACGCAATAGCAATTTCTTTCTTCGGGTCAATAATTATTTTTAATCCACCAGATGAAAAAAAACAAATTGAAGTAGAAGTGACAGAAGTGGAAATTAAGGAAATTCAAAAACCTCCAGAACCACCACCTACTGAAGAAGTCGAAGTAGAGCAAGAAATAGAAATTGAGCGCCCTGATGTAGTAAGCGATGTTCAGGTAGAAGTCGAAGATGCTCCTATGGTTGATGCGCCTCAGGACGTAGTAGTACCTAATGTCCTGGCAATAGCCCCATCAAATTCAGCCCTCGTCCTACCCGGTGTTATGTCTCTCCGATCAGGTTCCGGGAGAAAAGCCGCAATTAAAAAATATGGAGGTTCCGGAAAAACAGAAACCGCTGTTAACAAAGGGCTCCGCTGGTTAAGAGACCATCAGAATCCAGATGGTAGTTGGGGAGAAGGCAAAAACACTAAAGCTTTCCTGACTGGAGTCGCTCTTCTCGCTTTTCTTGGACATAATGAAACTCCATCATCTCAGGAATTCGGCGCGTGTGTTCTTAAAGCTATCAGACGTCTCATTGATATGGTAAATTCAAGAGGTGGAAACGGCCTTGTAAAAGAAGATAGAAATTCCTATGGACACGCAGCTGTAGCATATGCCCTTTCTGAGGCCTTTGCCCTTACAAGAATTCCAATGGTTGAAACTGCTATGAATACAATGATGGAAACTCTCGTAAAGGGGCAAAGTGCACAAGGAGGTTACAATTATGGACATAACAATTCAGCTGGAAGATATGACCTGTCAGTAAGTGGCTGGCACTATCAGGCTCTCAAAGCGGGATATACCGCAGGTTCTACAGTTCCTGGAATTGAACAAGCAATAGAAAAAGCAATAAAAGGAATGAAAGAAGTAATGTTCATGAAAGGAAGTGGAGCTTTCGCATATTCAAGCGAGGGAGGAAAACAAAATGGTGGTGGATCTACTATGACTTCTGTTGGTGCTCTCTGCTTGCAACTTATGGGGGAAGGGAAAAGTCATGAAGTCGGTTCTGCTATGAAGTGGATTCAAGAACAAAATGGCGGAGAACTTTTAAAATGTGAATGGAAAGGTATCGACAACTATAAAGACTATAAGGCAAAAACTTGGCCTCTGTATTTGTGGTACTATGAAACTCAAGCAATCTTCCAGTATACTGACGGTTCAGGTAACCTCTGGAGAACATGGAATAAAGAATTCCAGAACGCCCTTCTTAAAGAACAATACAGTGATGGGCATTGGACAGGACCACGTGAGAAATATTCAAAAGACGGCAAAACAGGACACGGTGAAAACGTCGAAACTTTTGATAAAACTCCCATAGATTTAGATATTTATTCTACTGCACTTTGCTGCCTCATGCTTGAAGTTTATTACAGGTATTTACCAACATTTAAAGTTGTGAGTGGTCCAGTAACAACTGGAGGAGGATCTGGTACGGGAGGAGGTAGTTCTACCGATACAACAGGACTTATCATAGAATAAAAATATTATGCTAAGAACGCCTGAAATTTTTCAGGCGTTCTTTTTTTTTAGATAAAATAAAATTATCTTTAGTTTCCTTTAATATAGCTATTCTTTATATGAAAAATTTTCGGGAGCATTATTATTGATTTTTATGCATTTATTGTACAATAACGACAAGAAAAGAAATTAAAAAGAGGTTTAGCTTTAATCTGCAATCATAGAGTAATAATGAGTGCAGAAAAAATCCTAAACACCAAACACAAATTGTAATCTTGTGAAGCCTTAATTTTAATAATTATCTTCGATTCCAACTAATTAACTTATTATCAATAAATAGATTCCCACTAAAAGAACTTTATTAAAATTGTACAACGTATAGAGAGTGATAAATTTATATTTTCTACTTTGGAAATATACACATTCAATTTTTGTAAACAATGGGCATATCCAAGATCTCCGTAGAAAATACAAAAGCCTTTTGATGTAAAAAAACAGAATACAAAAAACCCCGCTTTTTTTAACATAAGCGGGGTAATTAAAAAACAGCTCTCTGATTATATTTATTCTGCTTTTTCTGTTTTTGCTTCAATTGCTTTTTTAATTTCTGCTATTTCTTTCTGGAGAGCTTCTTTTTTTGCATCATCTTCTTCAGATGCAAGGGCAGCTTCCTTCTTAGCAAGAGCAGCTTTCAACTCTTCAACGCTCATTTCAGCAATAGCTTTTTCTTTCTTTTCCTTTACTTCACATCCTTCATCTGCAATCAGTCCAAATCCGACGATTCCCATTGCGAGTGCAATTACAGCCATTATTTTTTTCATTTTTCATCTCCTTTTTTTAATGGTTTCCCACTATAATTTGTGGTTAGAAGTGTATATAATAAATCTCGGTATTTTTTTTTTGCAAATATTGAATAAAATTATTTTCATAACTATTTAAAAATCAATTAAATATTCCTAATAGATAGACAAAAAATAATTTATCTTTTTGATGCGAGAAATGAATATATTACAACGGCTGCGCAGTTCGCAACATTAATAGAGGTTTTTTTTCCAAAGAGCGGCAGAGTAATAATTCCATCACAGATATTTATAATCTCATGAGAAACACCAAAAGCTTCATTACCAAAAATAAAAGCTACATTATCTGGAAAATTTACTCTCCATGGACATTTTCCAGATTCGTAAAGAGATTCAACAACAAATATTTGCTCTACTCCTTCGTTTTTCAAAGCAATTACGGCATCTTTTGTTTCCTTAAAATGCCTGAATGGGACCAATTTGTCTGCCCCCATAGCAGTTTTTGCAAGTTTAGGATGTGGAGGAAATGGTGTATAACCGCAACATATTATTTCGGAGTTTCCTGCCGCCTCTGCAATTCTAAAGATATTCCCGGTATTATATGCACTACGAAGTCTATCTAATACAATATGAATAAACATCTCTTATAAAAGTTGATTTTTTTGATTTTTATGTTAATTTCAGTCTTCATTATTTTAATCAGAAATTTTCTTAATATAGTTTTTCTCTTTTTATGCGTCCAGAAAAATTTGGTGTTTTAATGATAGTTTCAGGGCCGAGTGGCACCGGAAAATCAACTATATGCAGGGAATTATTAAAAAAATATCCTAATTTGCATTTTTCCGTTTCATGCACAACTCGTGCACCTCGTCCGGGAGAAGAAAATGGCAAAGATTATTATTTTATTTCAAAAGATGAGTTCAGAAAAAAAATAAAGCAACATGCCTTTCTGGAATATGCAAAAGTCTATTCAAATTTTTATGGCACATTAAAGAGCGAAGTCATAGCTAAACTTAAATCAGGAGTAGATGTTCTTCTGGATATAGATGTGCAGGGCGCTATGAAAATTAAAAATAAATCCAGAAAAGATGCTCTCCTCAGGAGATGTCTGGAAATGGTCTTTATCGGACCTCCCAGCTTCGCTGAATTAGAAAGACGTCTGAAATCAAGAGCAACCGAGAATAAAGATATCATCGAAAAACGCCTCCATAATGCAAAAAAAGAATTAAATTTCTGGAAAAAATATGATTATCTGATAATAAATAAGGAACTTAATAAAGCAATCAGTGATATTTCCTGTTTATTGGATATATTACATAAGAAAACATCTAGACTAAAAGATTCAGGATTCTATGACTAAAAACAAAAACATAGTACTTGGCGTTACAGGTTCAATAGCCGCGTATAAAGCAGCTGACCTAACAAGTAAATTAACTGCAAATGGATTTAATGTGACTGTAATTATGACAGAAGCCGCTCAAAGACTTGTCTGTGAAAGAACATTCTTTACATTATCGAGAAATAAAGTAATCACTGATTTATGGGACTTACCAGAATGGCAACCGGGACACATAGAATTAGCAAAAAACTGTTCCCTTCTCGTGATCGCCCCTGCAACAGCAAATATAATTGCGAAAATCGCAAACGGCATTGCTGATGACCCTCTTTCAACTTATGCACTCTCACATAATGGAAAAATATTAATTGCTCCAGCAATGAATTCAAGAATGTGGAATAATCCAGCGCTGAAGGAAAATTGCCATAAACTTAAAAAACGTGGCATCATTTTTATCGGCCCTGAAAAAGGCAGAATGGCTTGTGGAGAAGATGGTGAAGGAAGAATGTCAGAACCCCTCGATATTATAAAAAAAATTAATGAAATACTAAATATAAGGAGTTGTAATGATTAATCAGCAAACAAGTAGAAAAATTATATTTTACCTTATAAGTTTTGTCCTTATTATAAACCTCTTTTTTGGATATAGAGTTTACTCCTCTGCAAAAAATGATATTCCAGAGGAAGATGGATATAGCTATATATATAGACTAATGTCTGTAATAAACACTGTACGAAAAAACTATGTTGATGCAGATAAGGTAAGTTACAAAAATATAGTAAAAGGAGCCCTCAAGGGAATCCTTCGCGAATTAGATCCTTTCTGTTCATACATGGAACCTCAAACGGTCAAAAATATGGTCGAAGAAAATGAAGGAAAAGAGTTTGGCGGAGTTGGTATGATAGTCTCTTACAAAGATGGTACCCTTGTTGTTATTGCGCCATTGGACGATAGTCCTGCATTTAAAGCTGGTATCAAACCCGGAGATATAATCCTTGAAATAGATGGCAAGCAAACTTCGAATATGAACCTCGACGAATGCGTAAAAATGCTCAAAGGAGAACCGGGCACAAAGGTAGAGCTCGAAATTTTAAGAGAAGATATGGAGCAAAGTTTTTCTCTTACTTTAGTTCGTGAAAACATTGAGTTGTCAACAGTGAAAGCGGCAAAAATTATTGAAGATGGTATTGCGTATTTGCGAATAACCCAATTCACTATTCCAACTGCCGCAAAACTCGATGAAGAATTATTGAAACTCAAAGAAAAAGGAATGAATGCAATCATCATAGACCTGCGTGGAAATCCGGGTGGACTTCTAAATTCAGCTATCGAAGTTTGCAGTAGATTCATTGAAACAGGCAAATTAGTCGTAAGCACCGTTGGGAGAAATCAAGAATATGAAAAAAAATATTACGCATTAAATTGTAAAAAATATCTCGATTCCGGCGATAATAACTTCCCTATGGTAATACTCGTTGATCAAAATTCTGCCAGTGCATCAGAAATTTTTGCAGGATGCATGAAAGATTATAAAAGAGCAGTTCTAATCGGTACAAAAACATTTGGAAAAGGCTCTGTTCAGACTATTATTCCATTACCAGATGATGACGGCGGAGCAATACGCCTAACAACAGCAAAATACTTTACTCCAAATAAATTGCAAATTCATGAACATGGAATAGAACCCGATATAAGTGTTCCTCTGTCAAGAAAACAAATGGAACAAATTTATAACCAGAGGCTGGCATATCCGGGAATCGTAAAACCAGAAGGACATAACACCACTACTGACATTCAGCTTGAACGTGCAATAGAAATTATAAAAGGAATAAAAATCTACGAAACTGCTCAAAAATAGAACGCCCTAACAAAATCTATAAAATAAAATGGAAAAAAAATTTTTTATAATATTTTCAATTGTTATTGCATCGTACATAATAGGCTCTATCCCCTTTGGCTTCCTTATCGGAAAAATTAAAGGCATTGATATAAGAAAACATGGCAGCGGAAATATCGGAGCTACAAATGTCTTACGCATATTTGGCAAAAAATATGGTTATATTTGTTTCATTCTTGATTTTTTGAAAGGCTTTATTCCAGTTATAATCGCAGGAGCCATTGCAAAAAAAACTCAGAATATAAATCCAGACTTTATAAAATGCGCCGCATTCGCAGGAACATTTTCCGGTCATGTATGGACCATTTTCCTGAATTTTAAAGGAGGAAAAGGTGTAGCAACAGCGGCAGGTGCGATTTTCGCAATTTCCCCAATTTCTGTCATCTGCTCACTAATTATCTGGTTCGCCGTATTTTCATTATCGAGATTTGTCTCTCTTGCCAGCATAGTTGCCTCAGCTTTTTTGCCAGTATTCTATGGAATTTATACAAAACTTTTAGCGGATAATTTCTCTTCAATTATTTTCATATCTTTTTTTTTGGTATCTCTTCTTAGCATCATAAAACACCATTCTAATATAAAAAGATTACTAAATGGAACAGAAATACGGTTTGACAGAAGGAAAAATGAAAATTAACGCAACAGTTTTAGGCGATGGCGCATGGGGAACAGCAATAGCATTGCTGCTCCACTTAAATGGACATAAAGTGTCATTGTGGGGAGCCTTCCCTGAAAATATTTGCGAAATTCGCAAAACAAGAGAAAACTCACGCTTCTTGCCAGGAATAAGAATTCCAGAAGAAATTGGCTTATTTGAAGATGGAAATGAAGCTATTAAAAAATCTGAATTAGTTGTTCTTGCAATTCCATCACAATTTCTGCGTTCAGTTTTACGAAATTTAAATGTAGAGCTTTTCAAAGATAAAATGATTCTAAATCTGGCCAAGGGAATAGAAAATAATACCCTCAAAAGAGTAAGTGAAGTCTTCTCTGAGGAAGTAAAAAAATCAAAGGCATACGCTGTCCTATCAGGACCAAGTCACGCAGAAGAAGTATCCGTAAATCAACCCACAGCAGTAGTTGTAGCTTCAAAAAGTAAAGAATATGCTATCTTAATTCAAAAAATCTTTATGAATAAAAATTTTCGCGTCTATACCTCAAACGATGTCATTGGCGTTGAACTCGGAGGTGCATTAAAAAATATATATGCCATAGCTGCAGGAATATCAGACGGAATGAAATTGGGAGACAACGCCAAGGCCGCTCTTATTACAAGGGCTATTGCCGAACTTGCAAGACTCGGTAAAATTCTCGGAGGAAAACAAGAAACTTTTTCTGGATTAAGCGGAACAGGAGATATCATTGTAACATGTATGAGCAAACACAGCAGAAATAGATTCGTAGGAGAAGAACTCGGAAAAGGTAGAAAGTTAAATGATATCCTTGCCTCTATGGGAAATGTTGTGGCAGAAGGAGTAAAAACAACTAACAGCGCATTCAATCTCGCTAAAAAATATAATGTAGATACTCCTATAATAAATGAGGTTTATTCCGGACTATACGATAATAAGGATCCAAGAAGTTGTCTTATAGACCTCATGACCAGAAAAGCAAAAAGCGAATTTTAAGTTTAAAGTTTATGCCCTTCATACCTGATAACATAATAGAAGATATCAAAGCAAAAAGTGACATCATTGATGTTATTCAGACTTACTTTCCATTAAAAAGAGCCGGTACTTCGTTCAAAGCTCTCTGCCCTTTTCACAATGAAAAAACTCCCTCCTTTACCGTCAGCCCATCAAGGCAAATGTATTATTGCTTTGGTTGTGGAAAAGGTGGAGATGTAGTGAAATTCATAATGGAAAAAGAAAATGTAGATTATATTACTGCAATAAAAATCCTTGCGGACAGAGCTGGCATTAATATCCCCGAAAAATCATATTTAAAAGCACAAAGTCATACAAAAGACCAGAAGGAAAGACTCTTTAAATTACATCAGGATGTTCTTTCTTTGTACCATAAAAATTTAGTGGAGAGAAAAAATTTAAAAGTATTCGAATATGCTAAAAAACGCGGAATAACAGATGAAATTATAGAAAAATTCGAGTTGGGAGCATCTTCCGATTCATGGGACGAGGCTCTCAAATTCCTATCTATGAAGGAATATTCTCAGAATGAAATGCTTGAAGCGGGAATAATACTTAGAAATCATGAAAATGGGAAAATCTACGATAGATTTAGAAATAGATTGATTTTTCCCATCAAAGATGAAATAGGAAGAACAGTAGGATTCAGCGCAAGAAGCATAGACAACAATGAGAAGGAAGCCAAATACGTAAATAGCCCCGAAACACCAATATTCAAAAAAGGAAAACTCCTTTATGCTCTACACCTCGCAAAAGAATCCATAAGAAAAAAGGATTTTTCTATAATATGTGAAGGTCAACTTGACGTAATTGCTATGCACTGTGCTGGCATAACAAACGCTGTAGCACCACAGGGAACTTCCTTCACAAATGAACAGGCAGCCCTCTTGAAAAGATATTCTAATAAAGTCTATATTTGCTTTGACGGAGATGAAGCCGGAAAAAAAGCCATATTCCGCGCAATAGAAATATTACTTTCCCTCGATATGGAAACTTATGTAATTGTATTGCCTCCAGATGATGACCCCGATTCTATTCTCAAAAATGAAGGTCCCGAAAAATTAAAAGAAATTATAGATTCCAGATTATTTTTCTTTGATTTTTTAATGAATGAAGTTTTCCCAAAAGATAAAACCCTCTCTCCTTTCGAAAAAAAAGAGGCCTCTTTGAATGTAACAGAACTTATTGCAAAAATTAATAACCCGGTACTTAGAAATTCCTTCATAAGTACACTCGCAATAAAAATGAATACACCTGAGTCCCTTATTCTCGATGAGCTGAGAAAAAAACAGAATCATTCTACACAAAAAGAGCAAAACAATAATCCCCTCTCCTCTTCTCTCGAATCACAAATGAGAAAAGCCGAAGAAATACTCCTTGAACTTTGCTTATTCCACGGAACTTTTTGCAGAAAATTAGCAGAAGATTTACCTGAAGATATGATAAGCTCAACACCAGTAGGTAGGGCTATTGAAACTGCTGTCTCAATGACATTAAACGGTGAATGGGAAAGAGTAGTGCCAGTACTCTCAGAAAAATTAAATGAAAGCAATGACCCAATTTTAGGCAAAATATTAGTATCTGAAAGTAACTTCAATGAAGAATCTGCAAAAAAAGCTTATGAAGACTGCATCATGGTAATTAAAAACTTCCACATTTCAAGAGAAATCTCCACCTTAATGCATAAAATAACTTTAGAAAAAGATGAAGATGAAAAAATAAAATTATCCCAAAAAGTTTTCGAATTAAAAAAACAAAAAAATTTAATAAATAAGACTATGAAAAAAGAGGTATAAATATGAAAAAAGAAAAAAAATATCTCGGATTTGATATCGGCGGAACAAAAATCGCTATTTGTATTGGTGACGATAAAGGAAACATCTTAGCATCTGATCGAGTAGTAAACTCAGATAGAAACCCTGAAGATGTAATCAAAGATATGATAAACTCCGCAAAAAATATGCTGTGTGATTGCTCTATTTCCGAATCAGATATCTCCGCCATAGGGATAGGTGCACCAGGCCCCGCAGATCTCCAAAAAGGAATATTACTTGCTTCTCCCAATATGAAAAAATGGGATAATATCCATTTAAAAGATATCATCAGTGAAAATTTTAAAAGTAAAGTATACTTCGATAATGACGCAAACGCAGGTGCATTAGCCGAATGGCTTTTTGGCGTCGGACAGGGCAGAAAAAATATCATCTATCTTACAATGAGCACTGGCATTGGAGGAGGAATAATCTCTGAAGGAGTTCTTCTACGCGGAAGAAATCTCCTCGCCGGAGAACTCGGTCACGTGGTATTAAACCCCAAAGGACCTGCCTGTAATTGTGGATTAAGAGGCTGTTATGAGGCTTATTGCGGCGGAAAGGCCATCTCTCAAAGAATATTATCTGACTTAAGTGGACAACCAGACCACCCTATAATGAAAATCGCAGCCAATGATAAAAGCAAAATAGGATATCCCGCTCTCATAGAAGCAGTAAAACTAAAAAATGGCTATGCTTTGAGCTTGTGGGACGAAATATGTTTGCGAAATTCGCAAGCCATAGGAATTTTCATTAACATTTTTAACCCGGAAATGATTATAATGGGAACCATTGCGGTTGCAGCGGGAAATCTTCTTATAGAACCTCTGAAAAAACTACTACCACGCTTCGCATGGACTCAAATGATGAAGGATATTGAATTAAAAACAACTTCACTGGGAAATAAAATTGGAGAATATTCGGGAATCAGCATAGCCAAATATTACAGTGAATCTGCAGATAGTCACTGACATGAAACATTTCATAAAATTCATCTGAAGGACTCAAGCTCCAAAACACAATTCACATAAATTTTTCATAAAAAGTTCGGGAAATAGACTAACAAATATTTTAAACATATTATTATTATTTACAAAAATACAAAAACAGGAAATTTCCAACGACACAAAGTAACATATCAAAAGATGATCTTCAATCTGATTTTTTCTATTATCAAAAAGGCAGAAAATTAAAGTGGGGCTATCCATCTAATACATTGAATTAATCTTCGCTTCAAAATAGTTCCAAAAAAGAACTGCCCCTGACAAAGTCAATAATAGGAGGGGAGTGTCAATATCATCAAATTACAAGCATCTTAATCGGATAAATTTAAAAATCTCATCTCGAAAACAATAAAAATTAGCAAGTCTTATCTTTATAAAATGAGCAGGGTATTTCATTTTTCTCCCATGCACCTATATATATCTCCTTATATTTCTTACATAGAAGAATTATTGGATCTGCTGACAATATTAAACCTAAATTTTTTGTGGTTCACTCAGCCGACAAGAGTTTGAGCTGTTGATAATAAATATGTTATGAACTGCATTAAAGTTCACGAAATTATTCATTTTGTTTTGTGATGATTGATTCCGCAAAAGTTTGCTTATTACGACATATCTGCTTCGTCCCACCAACTCGGAATAGTTACTACACTATCGCCTTGATTCTTCGTAACTGCACTATACATACTGATTAAACACAAAATATAGGTTAAAAAGCATTATATGAACAGCATTAGGCTAAGGGGTTTACTCTGTACAGAGATGGCTTATTTTTACTATTATCCGAGGTGAAGTTTCTGTTCTTCATCATCTGCAGACAGTAATTTTTAGGGTATTTTTGCTTGCCACGTAATGTTGGTGGAATGCACATCCTCATACAGTTACCCATAGCGTGGGTCATGGTCGCCTGAAGGCCAACGATGGAATTCTTTTGATAAAATGCCGATAGGAACATTTCGTCCGTGATTTCCCCTTCCTCAGGTGGCAATATGCCTTGATCTTGTCCAGCAAACAATGGACCTTCCTCAGGAACATTATTTATTTGTTCCGACCAACCACAACGCCAGTGATCGACTTTCAGATACACGAAAGTCCTTTCTCCTATTTGTAACTTCTCTGTCTTCAGTTTGGATATGGCTTTCACTGGACATGATTTGACACATAGCATGCACTTATCGCATAATGGCGGTCCGGAATACATGGGGTCAGCTTCCAGTTCAGCTTCAGTTATCACGGATATGAATCTTTGGCGCATACCGAATTTTTCCGTTATACACAAGGAATGTAATCCAAACTCGCCCAAACCTGCCGCTACCGCCGCATGTCTGTTCGAAAAATCGGCGCACCAGTTTGTCAGTATGCTCTTATATGGGTGGACCCGCCATCTGCCAGAAACTGTCATCGGTATGGTTTTATATCCTTTGTCCTCCAATATTCGCGAAATTCGCAAAGCCGCATTATAAAGGAAATTCCCGATGATTTTATTTTGGTAAACTTCTATTGAAAATATGCTTTCAGCATCTCCTGAACCTGCATTTACAAACATTGCGTCCGGATAGCGTATGGCCATTGCGATAACCGATTTTGCCTCAGGAAGATGCGCGCAAGGGTGCACAAGTTCCGGAGCGTACTTATATCTTTCCACTGGAGCGATTCCAATGAGATCCATTTTATTTTCAATAGCAACGCGTTTTATAGTCTCAGTCAGCGTTTTCATATTTGCACCTCCCTGCGTTTTTGACTTTGCACCCTTTCGGAGTGAACTTTGACCAGATCCTTTCCCCTGAGGTGAGGAGGAACACATTCGCGTTCGCACTCTCTCATTGAGTAAGTATACCATGTTTGTAATCCACCTTTCGCACCTTTTTCAGACAATGCTTTTCTGACATCCTCCTCGTTTATTTGTCTTTCCGGAGGCTCTATAGTCACATTGAGGCCGTGCAGTTTTGGTCCCATTTCGGCGTTGAGCATGAACTTTTTAGACCACATACAACGCCATTGGTCTTTTTCAAACACCTCAAAACTTTTTTCGGCAATTTTGATTTTAATTGTTTTTTCTGTATTGAAAGCTCTCATTTTGCATGCCTTAACACATTTCCCGCATTTATCACATAGTGCCGGCCCTGAATACAGGGGACTTGCCTGGAGTTCAGCGTTTGTAACTACGGATGTTATCATTTGCCGAGTACCGAATTCAGGTGTAATAACCACTCCGTTCAACCCGATTTCACCGAGTCCTGCCGCTACCGCAGCGACATCATTTCGAAAATCCTGAGACCACGGTTCGCTGATGTCTTTATATGGTTGAACCCGGTATTTACCCAGACTTATCGGGACGGCTTTGAAACCGAAGTCCTCTATTATTCTGGTTATGTTCATTGCGGCACCCTGAATAGCGGAAATCATCGCATTTCCCTCATAAGAATCCAAAGACATATATGACTCAGCCTTCGTCCTTCCGGCATTTTCATACATTGCGATTGGGTATCGGATAGCAATGCAGATGACGGTTTTTGCATCTTCTAGGTGTGCTTTTGGATGCATTCTGTAATGAACATTGTCGAAACGCGAACCAGGCGCAAATCCGACTAGATCCATACAGTCATTTTTAGCTGATTCGATGATAGCCTTGCGAAGTTCGCAGTTCATGTTGTACTCCTTTTTTTTTTATTTTTGGGCGAAATGCCTCTTTTTCCCATTGTTTGATAATCGTAATGAAGGCTTCAATTTTATAATAAGCCTCTTTTGCTTTTTTTCTTCGGAAAGAAGCAGGTCCAGGGCAGGCCTTACGGCTCCTGGAAAACCAGGATCAAGTGTGTCAATGAAAGGTCTAACTGCGTACGCTATAGCAGTTCCATTCCATCCGAAAATCCTGAACGGTGGTTTTTCTCCAAATATCTGCGTGATACGTCTCGCTGTCATATCTTCGCAAAATATCGCATCACACGAAATGTGACGAAAACACTTCCCTGATTTTAGAAGTTTTGCAAAGTCCGCAAATGAAAATTTAATCTTGGCAAAAACTCTTTCTTCTATGACTCTACAAAAGAATTCTTTTCGAAAAAAAGCTGAGTCAAAAATAACCCTATTCAAACCAAGTGCACGACAATGTGAGAACAATTCAAAAATCCCAGCGTCGTAATCCTGCAAAAAATGAGGTAACTCTAGATCCGTTAATCTGTCAATAATTGCAGCCTTCACCCCACCTACCTTGCAAACGTGTTTTATGACCGAAAGCGACCTTCTACAAGGAAAATTGTCAGTAGCGAGAGGTGGAACAAGGAGTAAAACTCGGCATCCTCGGAAATGGACAAGCTCATTAATTGCCCGTTCAAAACCGAAAAAAGTCTCATCACTCGACGCAAAGATACACGAAAGCCCCAATCCGGCGCATTCCACCTGAAAAGCAGACACAAGATTCGCGTATATTGGAAAATAAGATGAATGAAGAGGCAAAACAAGCCCAACTAAAGCGGTTTCTCCTTTTTCGGTTACATAGTAACCTTTTCCATTCAATGCCAATACAAAAGCTTCTTTTACCAATTCCCTCATCGCACGAACAACTGTTACCCTACCACAGGACGTCATCTTCTCAACCTCAGCGATAGAGGGCAAAAAATCTCCTTTCTTATAGACTCCCTTACGAATCTCAGAAGCAAGGAAGTTTTTTATCTGGACATAAAATGGATAGGGAGAATTCTGATCAATTTGGAAGAAATCTCTTTTTAGACACTTACTCATTTGATTATTAAACCTTTATTATGCTTTATTATATTATATATTTTTTATTTTGCAAGTTTCTTTTGATAATTTTCTCAATTTTGACCTGCATTTTACCTTTGGTTAGTGTAGTAAAGCAAGGTAGAGAAGGATATGCTGGTGTGTAATTTTCTCTCATTGACAGGATAGACTCCAGGTTTGTGCTGAACATCAATGTCCTTTCTTAGCAAGCATACGCGCCACACAATTGCCCATCTCTTGCGAATTCAATCATCAGCGGTTTATGGAGATAGATATCTATACACTAAAAATCTCCTATTAGTTTACAGAAAAAAGAAAACAGTTAGATACAAAAATTTATGAACCTAAAAAAAACATTTGGTATTTAAGAAAGGAGTAGGGTCTGCTTGCTCTTGATGCTTGGGGGGGGGAAGTCGCATTTTGCTGTAGAATTTTTTGAAAACTCGCACAAGGATGTGTGCCCATCCGGCTTCTCTACTCAACTGTGCGAAGATGAAAGAAATTCAAGTTAAGAGATTTTCTTTCTGTTCTTCATCTTGTTCTTGCAAACCTAATAATTCAGCGGGATTTTCATTTTCCGGAAGTGCTTCTACTTCTCTCAGTTTTAACTGGATCTTTTTAGTTCTTTTTCCGACAAGTTCTCCTATTTTATCATCAGCTGCCTGGATTTTTTTTCTTGCCTCATCAAGTGTATCAGCAAATTTTTTAAATTCCGTTTTGACTGCGGAAAGTATTTTCCAGACTTCTGTCGTGCGTTGTCTTATTGCAAAAGATCTAAAACCCATTTGAATGCAATTGAGAAATGCGGCTAACGTTGAAGGGCCTGTAACAGATACCCTGAATTGTTTTTGAATATCTTCAACGAGGCGGCTGTTTCTCACAACTTCAGCATATAATCCTTCAAATGGCAAGAACATTATTGCAAAATCTGTTGTTGTGGGAGGATTTATATACTTTTCACTTATCTCCTTTGCGCAACGTTTTATTTCTTTTTCTAAATTTGAAAGTTCCTGTTCAATTTTTGCTTTATCTCCATTTTCATAAGATTTTATCAAATTTTCATATCGTTCAGCTGGAAATTTAGAATCAATCGGGATATAAACTGGTTCATCTGTATTATTGCCAGGCATTTTCAGTGCAAATTCCACGGCTTCTTTTGAATTTTTGAGTGATATATTTTTCTCATATTGAGAAGGACTTAAAATATTTTGGAGGATGGCTTCGAGTTGAATTTCCCCCATAATTCCTCTTGTTTTCACATTTGATAAGACTTTTTTAAGGTCGCCAACACCGGTTGCGAGATTTTTCATTTCTCCGAGTCCTTCATATACTTGTTTAAGCCGATCACTTACTTGCATAAAAGATTGGCTTAATCGTTTTTCCAGGTTTTCGTGTAATTTTTCATCAACCGTTTTACGCATTTCTTCAAGTTTTTTACTATTTTCCTCATTAATTTCTCTTAGATTTTTTTCCATTGTTTGACAAACTTTTTCGAGGAGCGTATCAATATCTGATTTTGTTTTTAATAGTCTATTTTCAAAATCATCCATTTTTTGTTTTTGAGAAATAGTGAAATCTCCAATATTTTTTGATAATGCCTCTTCAAAAATTTTTATATTATTACTTAATTCCCTTGAAAATGTTTCAAACTGTCCCTTTTGCATATTGGACATAGTGTTTGAATTTTGAATTATAGTTTCTGAGAAATTTTTGAAGAGATTATTGAGTTCTTCTCGAAATGACTTAAAATTTGAATTCAGTTCATCTCTATTGCGTAAGGATTCGTCTTTAATTGTTCTTTCAAGACGTTCTATTATTGAGATGAATTGTTTATTTCTTTCATCTTCGATAATATAATATTTTTCGTTCTTCTTTAATCTTGCAAGGATTAATAATAGCAGAATTAGTGCTGCGAAATTCGCAATTACCAAAATAATGATATTATGTTCGATTGTCATCTAATGTATTTTTCTAAAATTCTTTTTAAAGATTCTGTTTTAAAAGGTTTTGCTATATGATCTGTCATACCGGCGTCAAAGCAATCCTGTCTATCGGCTTCGAGTGCATTTGCTGTTACAGCGATGATTGGTATGGTTTTTCCATTTTCAAGTTTGCGAATTTCGCGTGAAGCTTCAAGCCCATCCATAACCGGCATTTCACAATCCATAAAGATAATATCGAAATTTTCATTTTTCACCTTTTCGAGAGCTTCCTTGCCATTAGCAACTACGACAGGTTTAATTCCAATTTTTTCGAGGAATAGGACAGCCATTTTTCTATTTATGGAATCATCTTCGGCGAGTAAGGTTTTTACGTGGCTATAGTTGATTGTTTTGCTATCTTTTTTATCTATTTTTTGGGGTTGAACTTCTTGCATTTGGTCAGGTGTTGGGATCTGGAGAGGGATTCTGATAGAGAACACTGTTCCTTCATTTTTTTTACTTGATACGGTTATGGAACCATTCATTTTATTAGTGAGATATTTGCATACAGCCAAAGAAAGATTTACAGCTCCGAATTTTTTAGTTACTGAACTTTTTTCTTTTGTGAAATCAAAAAGTTTGGAAAGTTTTTCTTCTGATATACCTGGTCCTTGATCTGATACTTTTATAGAAAGTTCATAATTTTTATTGTCGTTTGAATTAGCTGAGACTTCAAGCTCGATAGAACCTTTTTCTGTAAATCTGATAGCATTATTTACCAATATATTGATAAGTTGTTTTATGCGTTTCGAGTCACAAAGCAAGTATTTTGGCATTGAAGTGATTTTTGCTAAAAGTGAAATGCCTTTTTCTGTTGCTTTTTGAGATAATAAATCCGCAGTTGTTCGAATCTCATCTTCGAGATCCGATGGTTTTTTAATGATTTGAAGGCCTTTATTTTCCATCTGATTAAATTCTGCTATCTCATCAAGGATTTTTACAAGCCTCTTTTCACAATCAGAAATAACTTGTAGATATTCTTTTTGTTTTTCATCAAGTTTACTTTCGAGTAATAATTCCGTCATTCCGGAAATACCTGTCATAGGTGTTCTAAGCTCATGACTCATACTTGCGAGAAAGGCACTTTTTGATTGATTTGCGATTTCCGCATCAATTGCCAGTTGTTTTACAGTTTGTATAAGTTCTTCGATTTGCGATACCATGCTTTTTGCGGACCTTCCGATAAAGTTAAGTTCGGCGTACTGTATTTTTTCCTCATCCAGAAATGGTTCTTTTCGTTCTGCGTAATCTGTAAAATACTTCAAGATTGCATTTATTTCTCTTTTTATGCCTTTTGAAAAACTATATGAGAAAATTATTACTATAATCATCATTGCTGCAGAAATCAATATAACCATTGCACAGTCAAGTATTAATTCTATTTTCAGATTTGCCTTGTTTACGGAGTAACTGGTGAGTCTATTAAATCCTGCAGGTTCAGCGCATATAATCCAACCAAAAGGTTTAAAAGATTCAGCATAAATCATATTTTCATCTGTTTTAAATATTGCTTTCCCTCCTGGTTTATTACACTCTGAGACAAGGTATTTAAATTTATCTGCTCCCTGTTTATCAGTTAAGAAAAAAACATTATTTCCTGTAAATAATATATTGGTAGGATGCAGTAGAATATCGCCATCAGAATTAATAATTGTGATTGCTATTTTACTTTTACTGCCTGATTTTATCTTATCCAATATATCCAGGACTTTGGTGTGAAATTCTTTGGTTTGTATTAGATTTTGCGGTGTACCATCTGAAGGTAAAGGTTTCGAATGTTCATTAATCATATAGTCAATAATTTCTACCACATTTTTCACACTTTGTTTCAAAAGAATTAGAGTTGAATCATCGTTATAACGTTTTAACTGGGACACTCTTTCTTTATATAGAATGACCCTTTGATATATAAGGAATGTTGTGAAAAATATTGTTAGAATTATTATTGTCCCTATCCAGGCTTTGAAACTTGTAGCAAGAATACTTTTGTGTGTTTTCATTTTTCTACTCCACTTTAAAAGTAACTTATATTAAAAGAAAAACAATTCAAATTAGAAAAGATATCGTTTCAAGCCTAATATTAGACTAAATTTTGCTGAGGCAGGGAGGAAAAATTATTTCTTTAAGAAATCACATATTAATTTTAGCAGTTTAATATTGATCTGAGGGACTCTTTTGTGTATTTCTTCTGGAGTATATTTTCTCAGGTTTTCAACTGAAGAAAATTCTCTTAACAGGAGGATTTTTCTTTTTTTTCCTACTCCGGGAATGTCATCCAGGATAGAATCTTCTATGCGTTTATCTCGTAACTCCCGATGATATGCAATGGCAAATCTGTTCGCTTCATCTCATATCGCCTGCAATAATGTTAAAGCAGGAGAATGCCGGGAAAGTATAATGCCCTCCTCACCTGGTAAAAATATTTCTTCCTGTCTTTTTGCAAGCCCTGCCACCGGGATTTTTTCTTCTGTGATTTTTTTTATAGCTTTTTCAGCAGCACTCAATTGCCCTTTTCCTCCGTCTATCAAAATTAAATTGGGCAATTCTCTTTTTTCACTAATCAGTCTCTTTATTCTCCTCTCTATAACTTCCTCCATCATTGCAAAATCATCAGGACTGTTTTTAGTCTTTATCCTGAACCTACGATAGTTTTTTTTGTCTGGTTTCCCGTCAGAAAAGACTACCATACTTGCCACGGCTAAAGCGCCCGCTATATTTGAGATATCGAATGCTTCTATCCGACGAGGTAACTTGCTAAGCTTAAGGACTTTTTGCAGTTCTGCCAAAGAATCTGTGTTTAAATTTTTCCTTATGTATGCGTTTAAGAATTTTCTTTCCGGTTTAAAAAGGCTTCTTAAATTCATTGCTATATCCCTGTATTTTGCGGCCTTTTCGTAGTTGCCTTTTTCAGCTTCAATTTTCATTTTTTCTTTGATTTCTTTTTCTATCTCACTTGTGTTGCCATTTAACAGGTTTATAGCTTCATTAATTCTTGTTCGGTAATTTTCCTCCGAAGTTTTTCCAATACAGGGAGCACAACATCTCTCTGTGGAACCTGCCACGCAATGATTATAATCATTAATATCAGGGTCAGGATTTTTACATACTCTCAAACCAAAATATACAGATATAAATTCAGCAGTTTCCCGCAATGCGTTGCCATGCGGAAATGGGCCGAAGTATAAAGCCCCATCATTTTTTTTGAGTCTGACGAGATTAAGCGCTGGAATTTTTTCTTTTAAATCTATTTTTATCATAAAAAATCTTTTGTCATCCCTCATCAAGACATTAAATTGGGGGGAATACTCCTTGATCAATCTTGTTTCGAGTAAAAGGGCTTCATTTTCGCTCCTGGTTTGAAAAAATTCTATATCCTCTATACTATTTACAAGCGAACGAAATTTAGGATCTGCAAAATTAGCAGAGGATTTGCGGAAATATTGCTGAACTCTTTTTTTCAGATTTAATGCTTTTCCTACATATATTACTTTTCCAGAGACTGCTCTGAAAATGTAGACTCCCGGAGAATGCGGAAGATTTCTAATTTTTTCCTCTATATTCATAATCAGAAATTAAAAAAAATAAAAATCAGATTGCTGATAAAGTAAGCCCAGTCCATCCACAACGTGATTTTGTAAGCACTATTTTAAACTCGCTAAATGCATTAATTACATCTTTTGCATCGAGATCAGGTATCCCTGCAAGTATAATTTTCCCTGAAGGTGAACAAAGTGCTTTTAGAATTTTTGAATTTTTGATTAATTCCGATGAAATTATGTTTGCTGCAATTACATCAAAACGGCTTTTAATCTTGTAGGCTTCTTCAAGCTTTAAATACAGGAGTTCTATTTTTCCAGGAGGAATAGAATTTTTTTTAAAATTTTCTCTTGCTACATTTACGGCCTCAATATCATTATCAAATGCACTAATGCGGGAATAACCAAGTTTTGACGCAGCGATTGATAATATCCCGGAACCTGTTCCGGCATCAAGAAATGATTTTTCGCCTTGCCCTCTCAGGCGTTCAATTTCAACAAGACAGAATCTTGTTGTTTCATGTTTTCCTGTTCCGAAGCTCATTCCAGGGTCAATTTCAATTAAAATTTCATCTTTTTTTGCTATATAGTCAATCCATGATGGTTTTATGACTAATTTTTTTCCGATTTTTTGTAGTTTAAAAAATTTTTTCCACTTTTCAGTCCAATCTTCCTTTTTAAGTTGAAAAATGCGTGATTTTAATATCTCAATTTTTGCCTCTTTCAATAATGAAGACTGTTCTTTAATACTTTTTTTAATTGAAAAGATGCTATCATAATTTTCTGAATGAAATTTAACAAGTAGTGTATCTGAATTATTTCTTTTTTGCAGGTAAAAATCATCTGAAATTGCTGAAAAAAGTTCAAACGCAAGGTCTTCAGATGGAGATTTTATGCGAAATTCGCATACATAAAGTGGGCTATTATTGATTTTTTTTGTCATTTTTAATGAAATCGGCTAATCTTATGTCTACTTCTCTTATGTGATTTTTAAGCCAATTTAGCAGCAGGTTATTGATAGTGTTAACCAATGCTTTATTTGCTCCTTCTTCGCGATAGTCTTGTTCAATATCATTTATAGTAGAAATGAACAATTTATGCATTTGTTTATGTTCATTTATTTGGGGATAGTTTTTTTCCTGCATAATCTTTTCTTCATTTGCAAAATGTTCAAGCGAGTAATTTTTTAGAAAGCCGATTGTTTTTGTAATCTCAGTTTCTCCAATTCCTTTATCTATTGCGCTGGATAATTCATTAATTTTTTGTATAAGTGTCTTATGTTCTTCATCAATTATTTGAATTCCAACGTTCAAATTTTCATCCCATGAAAATTTTTGCATCTTTACTCCTTTTTTTATTATTTTCCTGTTAAGACATTAAGCATTGATAAAGCGCCTATTATGTATGCAGGGGCAGAAAATACGAGGGAAATAGCAACAGCTTTTTCAATTTCCTCTTTTGTGATACCTTCTGGAATTCTAAGCCCTAATTTCTCATAACCTCCCATTGATGTAAAATATATTTCAAGTCCTAACATAAAGAAGAAAATCAAAGCGACAACAGGAGATATATACGCCTTAACTACAGGTCTCCAATATGAAAGCATTATAAATATAAAAAATATATTGGAAAAGAAGTCATAGAATACAAGTAATATCCTATTCCTCAAATAAATACTATATCCCATATTTGAGATTGTAAATAAAAGAAAGATAATTATATAGACTTTTGCCCATAAAGGCATATATTTTCCCCCTCAAAGAGTTAGATTTTTAAACAAAATATACTGCTAATGCCGATAAATCAAAGTAGAACTTCAATGAAATTCAGAGGAATTATCCTGTCTGCCGGTTTAGGCGTACGGATGAAACCTTTTACGGATTTTATACCAAAACCTTTAGCGCCAATCTGCGGAAAAACATTATTAAGTGGAATTATTGAAAAAATGCTCATGTCTGGAACAGAGAGTATAGCAATAAATCTACACTACAAGAGTGATAAAATAGTAAAAACAATAAGAAAAGAAATTAAAGATAAAATCTATTTTTCTTTTGAGAAAAAAATTCTTGGGACCGGTGGAGCTATTTTAAAATGTAAGGATTTTCTGACAAAAAGAGATTTTTTTATTCTTCACAATGGAGACATAATTTCATCTGTAAAATTAACAGAACTGATAGATTTCCACCTGAAAAGCAAATTATGCGGGTCCCTACTGCTTGTAAATGGAGATGATAATAAAATTTCTGTTTCGGACTGCAGAGTAACAGGAATAAAGGGGTATTGTGGAAATACTAATAACAAATTATTTACATACTCTGGAATCGCCATTTTTAATAAATCTGTTTTTGATTTTTTCCCAGAAGAAAAGATTGTTTTTCCGCTGGTGGAAGTATTCAAAAGACTTATCGATGCAAAGCAATTGGGAGCGCTTTATAAGGATAATATTTACTGGCGGGATATTGGTTCAATTGAGAAATATTTTGCTATTCATGAAGACATACTTTTGAGGAAAATTTATACGCCACCATGGCTTTCAAAAATAAAAACAGATATTCCACACGAGGGGTTTTTATCCTTACCAGAAAATGGAATTTGCGAAATTCGCAAAGGGGCAATTTTGAAAAATTGTATCTTACTTCCAGGGACCAGAATTAAGGAAGGGGAATTAAGACAAAACGAAATAATAGGAAAGAATTTTTCAGTTCATCGCGATTCAAACAAGATATTAAGTTTACCTTTTTTTAAAAGACAGAATTTGCATAATCTACACATAAGCAATCTGCAAGAACAAGGTTCGAACAGGTTATTCTATCGGATAAGAAGATCTGGAGAGAAAACAAAAATTCTGATGATAAGCAATAGTGAAGATAAGGATTTTATGAGATTTCTCAAAATAGCCAGATACTTTCAACGCCTGAATATCAATGCCCCTGAAATCTATATGACTAGTCCCGTTAACTATGCTGTTTTATTGGAAGATTTAGGGAAGATTACTCTTAATATGGCAGTAAAAAATTCCTCAAATAAAATTTATATTTATAAAAAGGTTTTGAACTTTCTTGTTGACTTTCAAAATAAAACGTATAAAACAGCGAAAAAAGTTATAAAAAGAGATTTTGATTTTGATGGACTTAGATGGGAATCAAATTACTTTTACGAAAATTTTATAAAAAAATTTGTAAAAATAGATTTATTAAAATTTAAAAACCTCGATAATGAATTGGATACCATTGCTCAAAATGCCCTGCGTATTCCACAGTTATTATGTCATAGAGACTTTCAATCACAAAATATAATGTTAAAAGGAGGAAAAGTTTTTGTGGTGGATTTTCAGGGAGCGCGTTTAGGACCTTTAACTTACGATTTAATGTCTCTTTTACGCGATGCATATGTCAGTCTGAATGAAGATGAAATAATTGAATTAGAAGATTATTATTTTGGTATTTTTTCTAAAAGTTTTGTTGGTGTTAAATTAGGAATAACGAGAGAGGATTTTGCGAAATTCGCAACAATATCAGGTTTACAGAGAGCAATGCAGGTGCTTGGAGCCTTTGCTTTTCTTGGTTTAGAGAAAAAAAAGAAATTTTATATTAGCTTTATTCCGAGAGCGTTTTATAATTTAACACGCCTTTTAGAAAGATACTCATCATTACATCTTGATTCTCCAAAAGATTTTACCGAGTTGATACGGAAAATTCAAAAGAAATTTGAATTTTATAAGTAAATGTTGTATTTTTATTGAAAAAATGAAATGATCTTGAATACGGGAATAGATTGGCGTTCAATAGTTTACCGTGGGTTTGAGTCAGAAGAGCTTGATTATAAAGCTGCTCAAAACTGGCTAAAACTCAACCGTTATGGGAAGGCGAAATTTGCGAGGCATTGCATGGCTCTCGCAAATACAAATGGTGGATACCTGGTAGTTGGGGTTGGAGAAGATAAATCTGGAAAACCCTGCATATATACAGGGGTAACTGAGCAACAATCGAGGTCTTTTGATCCCACGGATGTTGGTAATTTTATTAACCGTTTTGCTGATCCTGCTATTGATTTTGAGATAGAGAAACCTGTTATAGATGGCAAGAAGTATGTAATATTCGTTGTAAAGCGTTTTTCTCTTCTTCCTCACGTATGTTGCGCATCGTGCAATTCAGAATTACAGCAAGGTTTTTTCTATATAAGAACAGCAGATGCTGCAAGTCGTCCTGCGTATAAAGCGAGTGAGGTTCATGAACTTGTTCAGAGGGCATTACGAAATCAGAGAGAGCACCTTGGAAGAATGCTAAGAGGGATACTTTACGAAAATAGGAAAAGTTTAGAACCTGAGGCAAAAATACAATTTGGCGAACAACTCCAATCATCAGAAAAATTTTTTCAGAAGTTGAATACTGAAAATAACTGGGGAAATGGTATAAAACTCCAATTCAATATCTTTCCACCTGAATTTATAGGGGATAAATTTTCTTTATCAGAAATAGAAGAGTCTGTCTTAAAATCATATTTCAATCCAATAGATTCACCTTTTTTCGATCCTGATAAGGCGGATGACAGTTATTTTACAAATATTTCATATAGAGTAATATGCAGAAGTAATAAAATTTTGCTTCAAGCTTTTTCTTCTGGTTTTATTCATTATAAAAGACTTTTTGGGAAAGAAAAATCATCTCTTAGTTATCTGGAACTTCTTAGGTTTGTAACGGACAGTATGATGTTTATAGGAAGATTTTACTATGAACTTGGTTACACTGATGAATTATTGAGCGTAATGTTTAAATTATCTGATGTGGAAAATACCTCATTATCACCGGATATAAATTTTTCTTCTCAGAAAAAAAAGACTACGCGTTCATATGTCTGCCGTATATCTGAGATACATGTGCGTCTACAACGATCTGCGGCCGATCTAATGAGTGGAACAGTGGAACATTCAGAAAGGGTCTTCAAAGAAATATGTGAAAGATTTAATTTTTCTCAGGGACAACATGGGAATTTGGACGAAACTATTTCAAATTATATAAAAAATGGGACTTTTAAAAGATAATGGAATGGACTAAAGACATAGAAACCGGTATTAACGAGATAGATTATCAGCATAAAAAGTTTTTTGAACTGATGAATGCTCTTCTTGAACTCGCTGTTGAGGGAAAGGAAGCAGAGAAACTCCCGATAACAATAAACTTGCTTAAGAGCTACATAAGATATCACTTTACACTTGAAGAAGATTTGATGATTGAATCAGAATATTCTCTATATAAGGAACATATATCAGCACATCGTTATTTCAAAGAACAACTGACTTTAATGGAGTCAATGTTAAAAGACCAAAAAGAACCTTCTAAAAATGTGATTACGCGTTTTAATTACATGCTTGTTGAATGGTTCTTAAAACACATAAAAGTAATGGATAAAAAAATGTCAAATCACCTTCTTGATTATCGTGAAAGAAATAAAGGATTTTTTGAAAAGATGCGAGACATTTTATCAAGACCTTTTAGTGGATAATTCAAACAGTAATATTTCATTGAATAATTAAGATTATTCTTCAAAAGCTTTTTCTATTTCTTCCATAGCCATGCCACGAGAACCTTTCAAAAATACAATTTGATCTTTTTTAATTATATTTTTTGCGAATTTCGCAGCCTCAATAGAGTTTTTGAAGTTTTTGATTTTTTGATTTTTAAGTGTCTTCAGAGCTTCGTTCATAAACTTTCCAACGGTTATGATTTGGGATTCCGGAAAAAGTTTTACAGCATGAGAAACGACTTCTATATGCATTTTGACTGAATCACTTCCTAATTCGAGCATATCTCCAATAAAAATAATTAAATTTGATTTATCCCGGTAAATTTCAGATAAACAATTTAATGCGGCAATTGCACTCTGTGGATTTGAATTATAAGCATCATTTATGAAGGTAATTCCGCAAATAGATTTTTTTCTCATTCTCATTCCGGATATACTTGCAGATTGGAGAGCAGAAATAGCGGAAGCAATTGGGATACCGAGTTCAACAGCAGCTAATATTGCAGCAATCGCATTTGAAATCTGGTGAACTCCCGGGATAGGCAAAGAAATTTTTTGGGGATGAAAATCTTTAAGAAAAATTTTAAATTTAGTTCCATCAATAGAATTTTCCAGACAATTAGCTGTGATATCTGCCTTAGCGTTTTTATTTGTTGAAAAAGAGAGTATTTTTGAGGCATATTTTTGGGCCTCTTTCAAGAGTATATTGCGAAATTCGCAATCTTGTGGAATTATTGCAATTCCATTTTTACGAAGTCCTTTAAATATGCAACTTTTTTCTCTTGCAACACCTTCTACATTTTTAAGAAATTCAAGATGCCCTCTACCTATTGAAGTGATTATTGCAATATCAGGTTCAGTGCAAAGGCTTAGCTCTTCTATTTCACCAAAATGATTAGTTCCCATTTCGATAACTGCGAATTTATGATTTTCATTAAGGTTCAGTAAATTTTGTGGAACACCGATAAGGTTATTAGTATTTCCTGCTGTGCCTAAAACAGTATTTTCTCCGAAAGTAAAAGATATAATTCTATGTAAAAAGTCTTTTGTTGATGTCTTTCCACAAGTTCCTGTAATTGCAACTATTTTAGCTTGTGATTTTTTTCTATTTAGCAGAGCTATTTTTCTATAAGCCTCTGAAGTATCACTTACTACAATTACTGGCACTGTGATATTTCTTGAGACTTTTTTTGTGTTTGAAATACAAATAGCTGAGGCACCGGCGTTAATGGCGTTATCAATAAAATCATGTCCATCAAACTTTTCTCCTTTTAATGCAATAAAAAGAGAATCTTTTGATATTTTTCTTGAATCTATAAATATTTTAGAAGAATCAAAATATTGTGGTAATGATTTTGGGTTTGACCATTTCCCCTGTAGGATGTGAGATATTTCTTCGCTTTTAAGGAGCATTGATTATTATATGCTTTTAGCGTTTTTTAAGAGGAATTTTTCGGCCTCAGGGCACCAGAGGTTATTATTATTTTTGCAGATTTCAGATAAGCCCTTGAACAAATCGGAATCTTCGGCTAATTTTTCAAAATCTGAAATTGCCGTCAACGGCATCGAAATATTTGTATAAATTAGTTTTTTACCTCCTGATATTTTTGGGAGATTGAGAGTGGTATTTATTACAGCATCAAGCCCGCCTATATGTGTAACCATTGAGGCTGGGTTAATTTTTTTCTTTGCCATTAATTCAAGGGCTTCCCTCATGTCGTCAGTATTCCCTCCACTTGTACCGACAATGTGGGTTCCCTGATAGTGTACATTATAAAAGTTGAGTAAAGCCGAAAATTCGGTATTGGTAGGTCCTGCGAAGAAATTAAGACATCCATCTCTTGCCAATATTTTGTCGGCTTGTTCTATAAGTTCTTTCACCGGAGCAAAGACGAATACGTCATTAAACATTTTTTCCTGTGATGCCCTAAGAATTTCCTGAACGGGGTCAGATTTTGCAGTATTAATATAAATTAATTTTATTCCATTCTTTGAATCTTCTTCAGGTGGAAATAAAGATTTAGCCCTCTTTAATCTTGCTTCATCTATATCAGTTACAACAACCAGAGATGGTTTGAGTTCTCTATGTATTGCATAATCAATTGCGCCAAGTCCCATCGGACCGGTTCCTGCTAAAATCGCAAGATTTCCTCCTGGAACTATGTCCATTATATGTGTATATGAACCTGGTCTGGTATGATAACTTGCATGAAAAGCGCCTATGATGCATGACATTGGCTCAGCTAGAGAACCGAGAAAAAATGCGTCACCTTCATACTGGAGTAGACAATCCTGCGTCATTACTTCTTCTGGAATTATGATGTAAGTTGCATCACCTCCTATAAACTGGAAGGAATAACCTGGAGCGTCTAAACTTCCTTTATAGTTTAAGGCAGGTTGAATAGTAAATTTTTGGCCTGGAATAAATTTATTCTTCCACTTTTTGCCTACTTCAACTATTTCACCACAAAATTCATGACCTATAATTACTGGATTTTTGGAAACATTTTTGGGAATCCTTTTATGAGCTTCTCCTTGCTCTGCTGCCTTGTACGAAGACATACACAGACTATCAGTTATGACCTTTGCGAGAATTTCTCCATCTTTTAGAGGGGGAAGTTCAAACTCTTCAAGTCTAAGATCTCTTTTCCCATATAATCTAACAGCTTTTGTTTTCATAACTTATTAATTTAAAACCTGTTTTTTGCTTATTTTTAGAAAAATAACACTAATATACATGTAAAATTAAACAAACAAAGCCCGACGGGAGATGAAATTCTGCTTATATTTTTTCTAAGAAAGTATAAGTCGTTTATTACTCACTAAAAGAACTTTATTATCTTCTAAATGGAGGCAATCCTCTTACTTCACGTTCACGGAGAGGAGAACCATCAGGATTAACCAATCTGACTGTTACAAAGATGAGCAGATTGCGTTTATCCCTATTTTCTGTTTTTGAACGGAACAGCCTACCAAGCAGAGGTATATCACCGAGCATAGGAATTCTATCGTCTGTAACTCCAGACTCATCCTTGATAGCACCTCCCATAACGACAGTTTCTCCATCATAAATTGTCATTTGTGTTTCGATCGTACGCAATTCAAATATAGGCATTTGAATATTATTTGTTATATTTCCTACTGAACTCGGTATTACGTAGCTATAATCTGTCCAGCCAATATGAGTTTGTACTGTTGGTATCATCTGAAGTCCAATGGTATATTTATCTGCATCAACGGTAGGAGTTACTGTTAAAGATACACCTAGTTCAACCGGATCACCAAATTCGGGGATTGACGGAACTGCATATACAAGGGTTCCTGTATCCGTGATAGACGCCTCTGTCCAGGATTCAGGGAAGTATCGCTCTGTAGTCATTCTGATTGTAGCTTCTTGACCATTCATTGTTGTGACTCGTGGAGTTGAAAGTACTTCCGATTTATTTGAAGCATTTAAGGCATGAAGAATTGCTTGATACGTAACACCCTGAGAATCATGATGAGTAACATTCAAAAGCACATCGTTTCCACCACTCCATGTTGTTGTGAGATCGTCGGAGAATCTCATTAGGGGGTCATTTTGATCGAATGTAAAAGAATCTTCTCCAATAGGAGGATTTGTTTGCCCACTTGGCCTTTGTATTAACCATTCAAAGCCGAGAGAATCCACATCAGCTTCAGCAATTTCTACGAATTTTGCTTCAATAAGAACCTGTGGATCGACTACATTGATTTCCTGAATAATTTCTTCAATTTTAGCGAGATTATCTGGTGTATTAGTAGCAATGAGTCTACTAATTCTGCCGTCAAAAACCATCCTTGCTCCTTCTGGAAATTGAATGCCTCTATTTCTAAAATATTCTTGAACTGCATTAGATGATCCAGTAGTATCTGCTCCGGTTTGACCTGTTTCACCACCCACAGTTGCTATTGCTTCAGTTTCAAGGGCATAAATTCTTGTTTCAAGGTCATCGAGAGGGATTTCTTGTGTTGCTATCACTACGGCATACTTTTCAATTCTATATTTAAGATTGGCTCCACGACAAATATATCGTATTGCTTCGCCGAGCGGAATATTATCTACAAGCATGGTAATGGTTGGGACAGTAGCAGGGGTTGTTGGTGCAGGCTCTGCTCCACCATCTGCGTTCCCTTCAGCAGGAGCAGTAGGCTTTGTAAGTTCAGCTCCGGTTGACATTCTGAGTATAATATTAACTCCTTTGCCTTCCGGATCCCTCTCTCTACTTCTTATTTTAAGATATTTTATTGCTGCTTGTATTGTTACTTCATCAAAATCTATTTTATCAATTATTATTTCATTTAACTTTTTCTGGATAGTACTTGTCTCTTGATTTTTTACTGTTGGCTCTTTTAAAACCTCTTCAGCGCTGACATATGTTCTGGGAACAAGAGGTGGGACATATTTCCATTCAGCCTCTGCCATTCTTTCGGTAATTGTCATTTTATGACGTTCTTTTGCTACGTCATACATTTTTGCGTTTATAATTTTTATTTGTTCAGCTGATTTCAAATGGTAAGGATTTATTGATAGAATTTCTTCGAACTTATCACGTGCTTTATCATATTGGCCGTCTTCATATAATTTTTTCCCCTGTTGATAAAGGACATCTATTTTATAAAGTCTTTCATCTTTTTTAGGATCTACTATTTCTTCTGATGTTTTTGCTCTGAAATCAACAACTTCTTTCATCCTAACATATCTCTCAATGAGATCTCTAAATCTTTGTTCATTTGCTGGATATATGATTATGGCTTCATTACATAATTTTATAGCCTCATCATATTGAGAGCTTTTTGCGGCTTTTTCTGCTTCAGCAGCTTTTTGTTCGGCAAGAAAATAGTAACTATCTGAAATTGCCTGATCTATACGTTGGATTTTTGGGGGTATAATTGGATTGTTTGAAATAGTTTTCAAAATTTCTTTGGCGGGGATAAAGAATTCCTTTACAGCCTCTTCGTATTTACCTTCTGTGTAAGCCTGTCTGCCTTTCACAAATAAATCATCAGCTTCTTTTTCTTTTGCTGATTTTTCTGCTACAGTGATATCTGACTGAAATTTGACATCCTGTTCCCAATTTTTTTGTACGGATTCCTGAGCTGTAAGCAGAATAGAAAAGAGAAATGAAATACAGATTGATAAATTAACTTTTAAACTCATAATATCATAACTCCTATATTATTTATGTTATCTTCTAAAATCAAATGTTCCTCTTGTCTGTCCTGCTCTGATTGGAATACCATCAGGATTGACAAGTCGAGCTGTAATAAAGATAATCAGGTTACATTTTATTTTTTGTTCATTCGTTGTTCTGGCCAATCTACCCAACAGTGGGATATCGCCAAAACCTGGAATTCTGTCGTCAACGGATGATACATCATCTCTTATCATTCCGCCTATAATAAGAGTTTCCCCATCATAAACTTTAACATTGGATATAACATCTCTACGAGATATTTCCGGCATAATAAGAGTTCCAGTTGCTGTTGCAGGTCCTACAGCATACGTATAACTGTAGTCTGACCAACCTGTAAATTCCACAACTTCAGGATGAAGATTTAGGGTGATAGTATAATTATTAGGACTGACAGTAGGAGTTACAGTAAATCTAATACCAAGATCTTTTGCTTCACCAAACTCAGGTTTAGATGGTATTACTCTGAATACGTCTTCTGTAACAGTGATTTCAGGTTCAGACCACGATTCAGGGAAGTACTCCTCCCTAACCATCCTTATTACTGCTTCACTACCACTTGTAGCAATTACCTTTGGAGCTGAGAGAACATCAGCCTGTTGACTTCTATTCAAAGCATGCAGATAGAAAGATAGGTTATATCTATCTTCTGGGCCAAAATTAGCTGGCCATTGGAGATTATTAATGAGTCTGGAACTTACGGCACCATTTACAGGACTCAAAATACCACTTGCGTTAGTCCCCAGAGTTCTCATTGTCGAAGCATTTTGAGCTACTTCCCACCAGCTTGAAGTATCCGTTTGAGCTCCGACAGGAACATTGGGATCTTTACTGAATAAATATTCAAAACCAAGTTCTTCGAGATCAGTTTGGGTAAGTTCTACAAACTTTGCTTCAATGAGGACAAGTGGAGTTTCAATATCAATTTCGCGAAGTAAAGTTTCAAGACGTCTCAAATTTTCAGGAGTATTTTTAACGATTAATTTCCCGGAACGCCTATCATAAGCTATGGTTGAATCAGGGTCGGTAAATGGAACACCACGTTCGGTAAAGTATGTTTTTAGCTGCTCTGAACTTACAGATGCTGGCCTTGTTGCGCCTTTATTTGTATCGAATGTAGCGGTTGTATCAAGAAGATCTGCATCAGCTCCCATCATGTCAGTTTCCTCTCCTGTAGTTGCAGGGGCAATAGTGTTGATAACAGCAGCTCGAACCTTAAAGAAACGCGTTTCCATAACAGTTGTAATTTCGGTACTAATAATAACGGCTCTATCTTCAACTCTATATTTTAAACCTGTAGACTGACAGATATATCTTATAATCTCTCCAATAGGCATATCATCAAGACTCATCGTAATTTGAGGTATTTGAGACATTTGATCCGGGTTAAGTTGTAATAGAATTGGCACACCTGTCCGTTCAGGACTTGTATCATTTTCTTTACTTTCTGCGATTAGATATTGAACAACCGCATTAATAGAGGTATTTTCAAATTCTATCCGCGGTATAATTATATCATTCAACTTACTTGATATTGAGCTTCTATCAGCTTGTTTTGTCACAAGATCTGGAGCCGGTTTATCCGCTGGCCTTGGCAAAACGGCTTCATTCCATGTCCATTCACTGATTGTGAGTGTTTCAAGATATTCATTATATCTTCTAACTCTTCCAACTTCGTGGATTTTTTCGTATAAACTTTTTAACATTCTTGTTGCTTTTATATTATATGGATCTCTCATAAGAATAGTTTCAAGAGAGTCTCTAGCTTTCATAAATTCTTCATTTTTGATGTAGATTTCTGCCTGCGCTAGATTAACATTAATATCATTAAGCCTGAGCTCTCTCCCAGTATCTATATTTTTAAGAGAGGTTTGTTCAGAAAATTCAAGTGCAGCAATTTCTTTTTCACATTTTTCTTCATTTCCAACAATAATTTCAATTTCTTTTTCACAATTTTTCTGAATTTGATCGAGTTTTGCAGATTTAAAATTAAGTTTTTCCTGGAATTTTACTATATCCAGAGATATATCACCAAACATTTTTCTCGATGTATCCCAATTATCCTTTGCCTCGCTGAAACGTTTTTCAGCAAATGATTTCTCAGCATATTCCCAGATTATTCTTGCTATCTTCTTTCTAATAAGGACAGCTCTTTCCATAATTCGTATCTTGAGATGTTCGATATTTTCTGATGCGAGGGGATGGAGTGTTATCTCTGCTTCTTTTACGGCGTTATTCGTATTTGCAATACAATCATTAAAAGCTTTAAGAGCTTTGATCCACGCAAGTTTCTTCATTTCTTCTCTTTTCTGATCAAGGTAATTAATAACATATTGGTCTTTAATAATAGTTTTTTCTATTTCTCCTGAAAGTTCATTTATCACATCTAAGGATTTAGTGATATCCTCCTCAAATACTGATTGATTTTCAGCAGTTGGAGCTTCTACAGGATTTTCAGTTGTAACAATCGCCTTAATTTCTTCTAATATCTGATCTATTTTGGGACGAGGTATTTGTTCGAGTTGATTATCAGAAGGTTCAATAAGGGCTTTTATATCTTGTAAGATTTCTTTTAATTTCTGAGCTTGTTTAGCAGCCATTTCAGGTGTTCTATTTCCTATTCTGATAGATTTATTTTTTTCTGCCAGAATAGACATCTCTTTATGTAATTGTTCAATAAGCGGCTTATACTTTGAAAGAATTTCCTTTGCTACGGAAACACTTTTTGGTATCTTAGCGATTGCTTCCTCATATTCGGATACTATTGAGTAAATTTGGGAATCAATCTCCTTTAAACGGGGTATAGATTTATCAATTGCTTCATCATATTGTTTTATCCTTTCAGTATCCTCTTTGGAAAGTACTTCAGAAACAAAAACCTCATTATTTACGACATTTTTTTCGACTTTGAGGGCATCAGTGGTTGATTCCTGTTTTAACTCTCCTTCTTGAGAAGAAAGCAAAAACGGAAAAGTTGAGAGAAGAAAAACCTGCAATACTGTTTTACAAATTTTGACTGGCATTTTTACCTCCGAAATATCTAAATATTATTATTAGTTAAAAAGGTATTTCTTCCGGATTTGTTATGTTTTCCGGTGAAATAAATGTTTCTTTCTGTTTCACTCTATGAGTAGGCTCTGGCCCGATATCAAAAACTTGTTTGCTCTTTTCATCAATTATTTGTACTTTTAAAGCATCTCTGTCTATTATCTTTGTAAGCGTGTAAGTTTCCTCTTCTCCTGTTTCTGGATTAGGAACAGAAAAATTTTCATTCAATATTAGTTTGAACTTCTGATTAGTGTACGCATCAGAGATTACGATAGTTTCTTTATTTTCATAAGCATAACTTTTCATGTTTACTGTTATAGGATCATCTTTTGCTGCTTTTATAACTATTTGACTTACATCTTCAGGTATTTTTGTGTTTGTCCTTGAATCAAAATGTTCAATTTCCTTAGGTATAATATCAATAATTTTATATATTGTTCCATCTATTAATATATCTGAACCAATTTTTCTAAATTTGTCATCCATTTTTCCTTTATCTGAGTTCCATTCAACAGTATAAATATCCCATGATTCCTTAGATCCACCTTTCCTAACTATTTTTTTGAGGAAAAAATGAAGTTTTCTTCTATCTATACTTTCGACGAATAGTCTCATTGCAAAAGGAGGATGGGACTTAGGATCTTTCAGATTTGTAGACTGCTTATATTCAAAGATATTTGAAAAGCCATCCTTATCCATATCTTCATCTGCGTCAGCGGGATTATTCGGATTAAGACCAAGTTCTTTTTCTTTTTCATCAGGAATACCATCAGAATCACTATCTTTTTCAGTATCTATTTGTTCCTGTCCTATTGGTGTAAGTACTCCGCCACACAATGAACATTTTTTATTTTCGTTAAAGTCAGCAATAGGAATAATATTTTTACAGTGAGGGCATACGGCTGAATGATATGGGACTAAGAGGTCTGTATAATTTAAGCTGTCAGGTTTTCTTGATGAAATTTTTTTCCACATCTTTTCTTTTGCGAAGATATCGGCTAATTCATACTTCGTAAGATCTATCTTAGGATAATCTGGTGGCCTTGTTTCAAATTTAAGATCTTCTACACTTATATTACTTGAATTTCTCACTATTAGTATGAGTTGTATCATTGTAATAATGAATACAAGCAGGAAAAACACCAGAATAATCTTTTCATAATGTTTTTTCAAAAATGTCACGGCTCACACTCCTGTTGTTTACCTTGTTTTCAACTCATCTCCAACATAGATTATATATGAAAATCTAATTTCAGCATTGATTTTATCATCCGCACCCAAAACCATAATTCCACTGGCCTTAGAATTTTCACTTTTTTCTTCTCTTTTTCCCTTCCTTGCGGGCGAAGCAGTCGTTTTTTCTTCTGGTGATTTACTTTTTACTTCGTCAAAGGCTTTTGTTAATGTCATTGATTTTACTACGTAAATTCTATTATCTTTATATGCTTCAAGCATACTATCAATAAGTTTGCGCACTGCGTTTGAAGAAGCATTTAACTCTAACTTATATACAAAAATCAAATAATTACCATCTATTGATCCCTCGAGACCATTTTCTTTTTGAAGAGTTTTTATACTGTCAATTCCAGCAACTTTCATCCTTTTAACTAAGTCTTCTATTAAGCTGTAATGTCTAATGATATTCGGTATAAAATCAACAGGAGGTAATTTTGTAGGATCTTCATATACCTTGAATACATTTGATTTTTCATCGACACTAATAGGTTGGCCGTTTTCATTTGATTTTACAAATCTAAAGAGTTCTTCTTCCATTTTCAACATATAAACTTTACATGCATCAGGACTTAATGTTCTGGGAACAAACATTGCATCAAGAAGAAAAACATATTGATTATTTTCATTTATATCTTCCAGGGTATTTGTTTTTGCTATTGCAACAAAGTTTTTTAGAGCCTGATTGACTTTTTCTTCTGAAAATCTTTTTAGTAGAAAATCCTTTAAAATCTTTTCTGGCTGTTCATTTTTCTTAAAATTCTTTTTAAAATACTCCCTCCATTCTGTTAAAATATTTACCTTGATTTTCTTTCCTTCCTGATCATTTTCTAAAGTCTTTATAAATTCATTAAGTGCGGTCTGGTATGGTTTTCCAAAAAGTAAATTTATTTCCGTGAGTTTTTGACTTAAGAAATCAACGTCGTTATTTATATTATCTAAATTTTCTTTAATAGGATAGGGCCTTTGTTCATTGAGTTTCTGAACTTTTTCTCTTAACTCGATAAGATTTCCTTGATATTTTTTTACTTTACCCCATTCGAAAAATGCCATGACAGCAAGAGTAACAAAAAAGAGAAAAGAAAGTATGAGAATAACAAACAAAACGATATTTTTTTTCAAAAAGTCTTTCATATATCAAAAGGATTTTTTAATTTAATTAATAATTTAAAACTTGATATAGACTCTTCTGCTTTGGCTGGCTCAAAAGAAACAATTTTTATAGTAGTTTGAGCAGGATCAAGAAGTTTTTCTCTTTCACAGGCAAAACTTTCTGTTTTTGATAGATTTTCCCTGAACTCTGCAAGCTCTTTTTGGGTTTTTCCAATGAAATAACCTTCAACTTCAAGCCATTCGAGCTTCCCTGTTGGAGCAGTAGTAGTTTCTGTAGATTTCCTTAATGTTCTTCTAAAGAAAAATCTTGGACCTGTTTCTTCTTCTGCTGCCGGTGTTGTTGACTCAGATGTTGATTCGACTCCTTTCCCTTTCGCTATTTTTACAAGCCACATATTATCAGGCAGACTACTCTGAAGAACATTCAGTAAATTAGGCCAATTAGATCTCTCTGCGAGTTTTTTAACCGCCGTTTCATAGGCAGTTTTGACAGAATTAAAACGGGCATAAGATATTTTTATATCATTCTGGAGTCTCTCCGTCTTTTGTACTTCTTTCTTACCAAGTTCAAGGAGTTTTTCATCTCTCAAAGCCTGCATTTTCAAAGATGAAAAGAAAAATGCTGAACAAATTACCAGAGAAGCAGCACTACCGTAGAAATAAGGCGACTTTGTCTTTATTTCATGCTGTTTTTTAATTTTCATTGGAACAAGAGATATCTCTATAGGGCAAACCGTAAGATTTCTCAATCCAAGTCCAACAACTTCAGAGAACATATGCGCAACTTCGGCAAGACGCTCTCTGTCAATACTATCCGCCAATGAAACAACCTGGAATGAATTAAAATATTCACATGGTATTTTTAGTTTTTCCTGGAAAAACCGTGGAGTAAAAGCCATTACAGAACTTCCACCAGCCAAGTATATTTTCGACGGCTTATTACCTTTTTGTTGGGAACGATATACATTTATTGAGCGATTTATTTCTCCATGCAGTCGAGTCATTACATTTCTTACAATCTTTGATATTGTGGCAGCTACCTCTGAATCAGGCTCTTCATACGCTCCTCCTAAAGCAACAAATCCATGTTTCCTCTTTAACTCCTCTGCATCCTTAAAAGGAATTCCAAATTCTTTACTTATTTGCTGAGTTATAGCTTGCCCTGCAATCGGTATAGTCCTAACAAAAAACCTTCCACTATCTATAAAAACAAGAGAAGAACAACGAGAGCCAATATTCAAGAGCATAACACAATCTTGCCCTCCAATTTCATTTGCTCTGGCGGCGTTATAACAAGAAATTGGAGCAATATCTACAACGGAAATTTGGAAACCAAAATCCTCAATTGTTGCAGTAATCTCCTCTATATAGTCATTCTTAGCTACTACAAACATTACTTCTATTTCAGATTCTGTCCCTGCTTCACTTATAAGTTGATAATCCCAAACCACTTCATTTATAGGGAATGGAACATTCTGCTTTGCTTCAAATTCTACAACCTGACGAACCCTTCCTTCGTCTCCTCCTATAGGGGGCAGCTTTGCAAAACGTATAAAAGTAGATTGCCCTGAGATGGAAATATTTACTTTCTTCGCGTTAAATTTATTCTCTTGAAAAACTTCTTGAAGAGCATTTTTTACTGCAGGAAGGATTTCTTCATCTTTTAATTCCCCTCCAAATTCTCTGAAGACAAATCGTTCCAGAACCAGCTTTCCATTTGGAGGATAAGCGAACTCCGCGATCTTCAAACTTTCATTTCCTATATCTATTGCGAGTAAAAAGTCGCTCTTAGCCATAAAGCCCCTTCTGTTTTTAGTCTTGGGAACGAATATCTGATTTTATCAATTCATAATAGTCAAAATTCAAATAAGCCCATGGTGTCTTGTCAATAGAATAAATCCCATTTTTTACCCTTTCGAGATTTGGTAACATTGTTGTTGCCTGAAATCTTCGGGCAACATCAGCTTCAGTCTTCCCTCTTGGAACATGATAGCCTCCACCTATTATAGCATCATTTAACTTGAATAATACTCTTATCTCAAGTTTTTTTACATCTGCTGTGCTAAACTTCTGACCTGGCGCCCAACGAGCAAGTATCTGAGGTGGTACAAACATAACAATATGGTGTTCTTTACCATCTTGAGCAAAAGCCCAATAGTCTGCTTTCCCTGTCAATAAAACATATTGGTTTTGAGGATGATCGGTGGGAAGAAGAATTTCCATCTCCACTCTGACATTATCAAGATATTCAAAATAATTCTTCCCCATTTTTGTATTTTTTAATACCGTGGTAAAATCAACACTAATTTGAAACCATTTCCCGGTATTACCATATGTTTGAACATTAACGGTTTTTATATCAGCAGTCTCAACAACTTCAGGCTTTATTGAAACATTTCCAATAGGCATTCTTGATACTTGCGATAAAACATTCGAAGAAAAAACGAAGAAAAAAAGAAGTGAAACTAATATGGGAGCCCAACAATTTTTTCTTGAATTCATAATTAATTGTCTCCATTGATTTTTCAATTTACAAATCTATAATTTGCTACCAATTTAGCATATTTCAAACAAAAATTAAAACTTTTTTTATTTTTTTTATTTTATGCATACGCGAATAAAGGATAATATAAAGGTAATATTTCCTTACAGAGAAAAATCAAACTCTAAATTAAATGCAATAATAGCTAAGCTCCTGGAAATAATACCAGATATCACTATAATAGTGGTTGATGACAATTCAACTCCATCATATTCTGCTGAAAACTTACCTGTAAAAATTTTGAAAAATAAAAATAAAATGGGGAAAGGAGCTTCAATACAAAGAGCTATTTACGAATATTTAAATAAAGACAATCAAACTATTGCAATTTTAACAGCTGATGCCGATGGGCAACATTGTGCCAATGACATTTTAAAGGCAATAACTATCTGGAATAATGAAAAAAATAATGAACTAATATTGAGTGGAGAAAGAGATTTCAAAAACAACGCAGTCCCTTTCTTCAGCAAAATAGGTAATTTATTTTCTTCTATTATGGTTTTTATTGAGACTGGAATAATGATTCCCGATACGCAGAATGGGCTGAGAATATATCCTATCAGTTTTTTTAGAAAAAACAAAATATATTCGAATGGATTCGCTTTCGAAACAGAAACCCTCGTTAAAGCTTTGCAAAAAGGCTATAAATTTAAGTCGTTTCCATGTGAGACAATCTATTTTCCAGATAGAAAATCACATTTTAAAATTTTTAGAGATAGCTTCGTTATTCTGGGATTACACTTAAAATTGATGTTTTCAAAAATAAGAACTTCTACTTTTTACAAAAAATAATATCATTAATTTTTAATCCTGAAACTACTCTTCTTTTCCCGTCTTCAAAAGGATACTCTGTTGTACGTATCAAAGTCTTTTGAGGAACGTCTTTTTCTAATTTATATACAAATTCAAGTTGTCCGCTCCTAAAAATAGCTTCATCGGGTATAAGAAGCACTTTTTCTGTTCCTGTCGTTATATGAAGTCTACCAAACATTCCAGGCAATAACTCCGGAGCTTCTCCGAGACATATTTTCACCATAAAACTTCGTGTAAGTGGATCTATCTCGTTTGAAATTTCCTTTATTTCTCCTTCATACATTTTATTAACAGCATCTACACTAAACTTTAACTTATCGCCTATTTTTATTTTAGAAATCAGCGATTCATTGATCGGAACATGAAGCATAAGGCGACTATTATCAAATATTTGAAGTATTACCACTCCAGGGGCCGCAAGATCTCCAATTTCAAGGAATCGCCTTGCTACTATTGCATCCATGGGACTCCTTATGCTTGCAAAAGAGAGAACTGCTTCTGCCTCCTTAACTGCTTCTTTTGCAGCCAAAAAACTCGCCTCTGCTGATTTATATCTACTTTCTACTTCGTCAAATATTTTTTTTGATGCAGCATTTTTCTTATATAAAGTTTTAGTTCTCTCTAATTCTTTTTCTGCTAAAGAATATGATGCTTCTGCCTCTTTCAATTTCTCCATAGCTTTTGCAAGGTTCGCCTTAAGATCACTATCATCAAGACTTACAAGTAAATCCCCTTTTTTAATCTTGTCTCCTTCTCTTACATATATATTTGTTATTTTTGCAATTATCCTTGATGATATTTTCACTTCTTCCCGGCTTTGAACAGTACCAACCGTACTGTAAATTACAGGAACCTCTATCTCTTCAAGTTTTATCTGTCTATTAAAATCTGGTATTTTATACTTAAGATTTACAGAACCTGATTCTATTTTTTTAGAGAAAGACAAAATTCCACTGAGAAATAAAAGAATTATTGCAACAATGCAAAAAAGTATAAAGGAAGAAATTAGCTTGAAATATTTTAATTTTATTTCATTCATCATAATTCTTTATAATTCTTTTTCAAACAAAATAATTTTCTGACTAAAATAATAACTAATCCTTTTTACAGCCATATTAATTTTTCATCACTAATTTAGATTTTTACTCAAACATATCTTTTTCGCGCATTTGTCTACCGCCAAATCCTCCTCCCTGTCGACCTTCACCAGGAAGACCTGGTTCTTGTTGCAATCCTTTGCCTTCTCCCATTCCCGGCCTAATTAAAATAAACTTAATTTCATTAGGAAGCATATTATATTTCTTTTCAAATTCTTTAGCTTTTACTTTCAACTCCCTATATAATTTGATGAGTTCTTCGTAATCTTTTTGCATATTTGTAGTATCCACTGCCTTTTCCATGTTTTCTTCCCTGTCTCTGTCCATCTTCCTCATCTTACCATCACCTTCTGCCCAAACAAAAGTTGATACAAAACAAAACGCAACAATAATCATTTTACATTTCATATAGCCTCCTTTTTTTTATTTCTAACAAAATTAACATAATAAAGATTGAATTTCAAGTTAAAAAAGATTGCTCTAAAAATAAAGCCTAAGAATATTTGACTTCTTTATTTAAAATATTAACTTAATTTCCTTTCCTCTTCGGGGCGTGGCTCAGCCTGGTTTAGAGCGCTTGGTTCGGGACCAAGAAGTCGGAGGTTCAAATCCTCTCGCCCCGACCAAACTGATTACTCGCCATTATGAACTATTTTTTTCTAAGCAAAAACATTGAATACGCCTTCGAATTAAATTCTAAAGTTTTCTCAAGTAAGTCTTGATATTCATATTCAGAAAAGATAGCGCCAGAAAAATTAACATAATACTTTACAAAAATCAGTTCATTCCCTTCTAAAAATTTATCTTGATTAAAATAAGATTTTTTCAATTCCGTTGAAATTCTCATATAATTACCAGAACTAAATTCCGCATAATAATCTTTGGGAGGAAGAATATCATAGATTTTAAAATCATCCGGGACAGAGATAAAAAATTCAGTGCTGATAAAATCACTGCCCTTGAAAAGAAAAGGATTACTCCTTGAAACCAAAAGATTTTCAAAGGCTTCAACCCTATTTGGGACTGAAAATGATAAGCTGTTTTCTGCGATTTTCGCAAAATTCGGACATTTTACGATAAAAGTAATCTTTCCTGGATAAGATGAAAAATCACTCTCCGGAGTTTGTAATATTCTTGCCGAGAGCATAATTTCAGAAGCTTTTTCTTGAAAAAATCTTCTCAAATACTCAGGTGTCATTTCTGTAATTGTCTTTCTCATTTCAGAGTATTTTTTTCCAAAAAATTCGTGGCGAATCTTCATTTCAGCTGAAGAGTCTCCTAAAATTTTAATGAAATAAGTAGATTTTATGCCGCTTTTAAATAAGCTCTCAGGTTCTATTTTAAAGAATGTCTCATCCCCACTATAAGCTGTATTTCCTTCATTTCTAACTTCTCCGAGTTCAGCATACTGTTCAGTGTCATTAAGGTAAATAATTTTTTCTTTATCACTAACTTTTATCAATAAGGTATTAAATAAAGAAGAGATGGGGCATTTTTCGACAATTTTCAATTTATCTTTTATAAAAGGAAAATCCGAACAGAGAACGGGCTCATTTTCTATATCAGCCATATAGAGCAAAGCAGAAAATAACGATGCTATTTCAAAAGAATTCCCATAACTTTCACTCAAAACCTTTTCAGGGTCAGGATTAAATCCCCATGGCAATTCAAAGAAGGCTGGCCCTGTCATACGAATGTTTATAGTTATAAAATCACGTATTCCTTTGCATAATTCTTCCTTATTTTTTCCGTATTTATTTTTAAGTCTTTCGGACAATTCTTTCAATTTTTGAGAATTTCTGTAATCCGGGTTTTTAATTTTCTTCCTTATTTCATCATAATAACTCTGCCAATCCCCGGAAGAAATAAGCAAAAAATCTCCTTCCGCCCATGCTGGCGGAATATCTCTTTCTTTCTTTAACGGTTCAAGATTCTTATATATTCTTGAAAAACTTTCTTCTTTAAAAGTTCCTTCTTTTAATTCTCCTTCCGACCTTTCTGCAAACTTGAGCTTAAGTCTTTTGGGATTTTTGATTGTAATTTTCTTTTCAAGAATTTTATAGAAGGTCCTTAGAGAATTAAAATATTCAAAAAAAGGGCGTCTGAATTTATTAGATGTGCTTTTAAACTCTATTTTTGAGCCAATATCAACCCCGGGTAAACTCAACACAAGGATTTTCCCGGGAGGATATCTTGGAGCAGTTGAACTCCATCCCTGATCCATTAGATTTATTTCTTCATTTCTGATTTCTTTGATTTTCCCATCCGGAGCAATTACTCTTGCATAGTCAACTTTGATATCCTCAATCCCTTCATTAAAATGAAATTTTACTTCTGAAATATCTCTTTTTCCCGAGAAGTCCAGTAATTCAGCAGAAACAATTCTTGTTTCACGCCAACTATTGTTATCAGAAATCTCAATTTCTATTTCTTCAGAGTTTATCCTTATTCCAGATTCTGAAATCTTTTCTTTTTTTTTCTCTTTTTTTACAGTTTGCTCAATAATTGGAAATGCAAGCAAATCAGATTGCCTTATTCCAAGAGTTTTCTTCAAATCCTGATAATCAGCTGGAGAATATTCTACAGATTTTAACAAAAAACTGCTTTCATAATTTATCTTATCCTCAAACTTTTTATATTCTTGAAGCCAGCTAAAGATGGGCGTTTCTATTTCTCTTTTTTCAGGGAAAATAATTCCCGATTCTATATTCTTAACTCCTGAAATTTCTATATTTTCATTTACTCCACAAGCAATTTCAGTAAAAAGCGGAAAATTACGTTTTTCAAGTCCCATCTTATCTATTAAAAAATTCGCCATTCCGAAGAGATTCGACAATACAGGTGGCAGAAAAATAGAAGATGAATTTCCTGATACGTAGACATCAGGAATCTGATAAGTCATTTTCAAAGTAAGTTCCTCACTCATATCAGATAAATTCTGTGGAAAAATTTCAAAAGATTCAAGTTTGTAGTTATTTCCCGGTCTTTTTAGTATTGTTTCAAGAAAATCATAAACTTGTTCTTTTGATCTTCTTAAAAATGCCCCTCTATATGCACTGTCATTTATTCCAGAAAACTTTATTTCAGATTGTGCTATTGCGCTTTTATCGTTGCGAATTTCGCAATTTGTCCTGATTAATAACATATTTTTTTCAACTGGAATTATAGGAGAAACTTTTAATTTTTCTCCTTCCGGTTTTGCCACAAGAAAACTTTTATCAGAAAGATAAGCGGGGAGAAATTCCTTTTGTGTTTCATTCGTTGCGTCCATAAGAAGATACTCTTCCTTTTTCATCTGCACACATGTGATTGCGTGATTGAAGTATGGATTTGGAACATCAGCGTCCTTCTTGGGGCCAGCCATTATAAGCACTGGAAAAGCATCAAAGCCAGCTATTCTTAGCATTGCTGTAAGGAGAGCCGCTTTATCTCGACATACCCCATATCTTTTGTCAAAAGTAATAGAAACATCATGCGGTTCATAACCTGGCGCTTCATTTTCAGTTGTAATTCCCATATATCTTACTTTTTGAGATACAAAATCAAATATCGCTCTGATTTTTTCTAAATCACCATCTTTATTCTCACAAAGCTTTTTAACTTCGTCTTCCATAGCAGAATTTATCTTTTGAAGGTGCGGAAAACAAAGTTGCCAATACCACTGTGAAATTTCTTCCCAATTTGATATAGTTCCCAATAAAAGCCTTTGAACCTGTGTATAAAGAGGTGGCATATCAGGCTCAGGGAAAACTTGAGGAACATTTTTTACCTCCCACCTATGAATATTAAGCTCATTTTCTTTTATTTTCTTATATGTTACAGTCCCTGGAACTTCATTTTTTATTGCGATTTTCGCAAGAGGAAGTTCAGGTGGTGAAATTACCTCAATTTTGTAGTCTATAATCGGTTGATCATACTGGAGAACTATTAGTTCTGACCATGTGTTTGGCATTCTAGTTTTTATAATAGTTTCTTTGAAGCGATAATGAATTATATCGCCAATTTCCAACCCAGGGATATTTAATGTCATAACTTTTTGATTGGGATCATAAATGTTAGATGACATCTGATTATGATTTACCGAAATACGACTATTGCTTGTTATATCAATATTGACGGTAGAAGAGTCTGATTTAATTAATTCAGCAAATAAAATTTCAATCTTCTGGTAATAACAATTAAAGTGAAAATTTATAGTTCGATTTTCATCCTTTCCTTTCTCTGTGACTATCATAATGTAAACATCATCAGTATTTTCTCCTGTTCCATCTTTATTGTACTTTATATTCTGAACATCGGAGATAAGGATACTATCTGCATCAGGATATTTTTGTAGATCAAGTTTTTTTGCAATATTATGTATTTCAGTAGCATCTGGAAAGTCATAAGCTAAAGCAGCGAAATTCGCAACTACCAGTACTATTATAATTTTCAAGATTAATTTTTTCATTTTTTTATCCTTTTCTCTGTAAATTCTAAGGGTGAAAATATAAACTCTACATAAAATAATGCAAAAACCATATATTGTGCTATAGTAGGAGGATTCAAAAATTATGGAGAGAATGATTATGAAGAAATTAATTTTTTTTATACTGGGAACAATTTTTTCTCTACAAATTTCTGCTCAGGACAAAATCGCAGTAGTTGACATGGACGAATTATTTAATGGATACTATAAAAAGAAAATTGCAGATATAGAACTTAAAAAACAGGCGGAAACTTATAAACAATATGCTGACAATCTGGGAGAATCTCTCGGAAAACTTCAAGAGGAATTTAAAAAATTGCGGGATGATTCGTTAAACATAGCTCTAAGTGATGTAGAACGCGAAAATAAAAGACTCGCAGCTCAAGATAAATATCGTCAAATGAAGGAAAAAGAAGAAGAACTCAAAAGTTATAGTATAGAAAAACAAAATATTATAAAAGCAAAATATGAAGAGATTCGTGAAGAGCTGATAACTGAAATTAAAGCGGTAATTGCGAGAGTAGCAACAAAAAATAACTTTTCTATAGTTATCGATAAATCTGGAAAAACTCTTAACCAAATTCCAGCAATCGTATATTTTAATCAAAATAACGATATAACTAAAATTGTTTTAAAGGAATTAAATCCAGAATTAGACTCAAAAGATAATATTGAGAATAATAAAAAAAATGGGGAATGAAAAAATGGAAAAAAAATATTATTCTTCTATAGAACTTGCGAAAATCGCAGGAGGAGAACTTGTTGGAAATCCCGATTTAAAAATTTCCGGGATTGGTTCTCTCAAAGATGCAGGGCCCGAAGATCTGAGTTTTCTCTCAAATAAAAAATATTCATCCCAGTTAGAGCACACCAATGCAGGATTAATAATAATTGGCAAAGATATCATTCAAAAAAATAAAGATAAAAGCTTTATCATTTGCGACAATCCAAACATCGCCTTTTCAAAGGCAGCATCTATCTTTGCCCCCCCTCAAATAAAATTCCATCCTGGCATAGCTGAAACCGCAGTTATATCTAAAACAGCTCAAATCGGGAAAAACGTTCATATTGGACATCATGTAGTAATTGAAGATGGAACTGTTGTAGGAGATGGAACAATTATAGGCGCTGGTAGCTATATAGGACACGAATGTAAAATAGGAAATAACACACTAATCTACCCTAATGTCTCTATAAGAGAGAGAACAATCATCGGAAATAGAGTAATAATTCACTGCGGAGCAGTAATAGGTGCAGATGGCTTTGGCTTTGAAGCAACACAAAATGGCATAGTGAAGATTGAACAATTTGGAATAGTAGAAATTCATGACGATGTAGAAATAGGAGCAAATACTACTATTGACCGAGCACGCTTCGGCAAAACAGTTTTAAGAAGAGGAGTGAAAGTTGACAATCTTGTCCAGATAGCGCATAATGTAATAGTGGGAGAATTCTCAATGTTAATAGGACAATCTGGAATTGCCGGCAGTACAGAGTTGGGAAGAGGTGTAATTCTTGCCGCCCAGGGGGGGATCAGCGGCCACCTAAAAATCGGAGATGGAGTAAAAATCGCAGGGCAATCAGGAGTTACAAAAGATATTTCTCCCGGGCAGGCCGTCGTTGGGACACCAGCAGAGTTTCCAAAAGAATTCATGGAGAGGCTCGGCCTACCTAAAAAGGTAAAACAGCTTTCCTCTGTAATATCAGAATTAAGAAAAAAAATTGACGAGCTCGAGAAAGAAATTGCAAACTTGAAAAAAAGTTAAAAAAGATGAACAATAAGTCTTTAGCTCCTCTAATAATCTCATTTGCAACTATCATTCTATTAACTTTCATCGTAATCAATTCGCATTCATTTAAGTCTGTTCCCGAAGAAAATGAACTTGAAATAAAAAGTAATTTATCTTTGAGTTCTAAACCGAAGAAAAAAATATCACCAATACAAAAAACAGAAAAAAATCTTTCATTAAACTACAGTCTTGAAGCATCTAACTTAATTGAAAAAGCCCAAAAAACTCTCGTTAAAGATAACATTGTTGAGGCGGAAGATTTATTAAAAACAGCCATTGTTTTAGAACCAAATAATAAAATTGCTCTGGACCTGCTCGGAGGATTATACTTTAAAATCGGAAAATATGAAGAAGCCGAATATTTCTTTAAAACCCTTGCTTCTCTCGATAAATTTAAAAACTCTTCTTCTCTGAATAAACTTGCTTCAGCTGTTGCAAAAAGAGGTAAATTAAAAGAAGCCATCGAATTATGCCTGATGGCACAACAAATTGACCCGAACTTTGCGGAAGCATATATCAATGCTGCTGCGATTTTCGCAAAAATGGGAGATAATCAAAATTCAATAAAAAATATGCAGAAAGCTTATAATCTGATTGGCAGTGGTATTCTTTTTTACTGTATGGACCCAGTTTTTGACAGTCTCAGAACATCCCCAGAATTCACAGAGATAATTTCAAAGGCTCAAAAACAAAAAGAAGCTGATGAAATCACAAAAAATTGAAAAAAAAATCTAAAAATCATAATTCTGGATTTACTTTCCAGTATTGAAAAGCAGGCGTCTCATAAGGATGGGACTCTTTTAATGCATTTATTACGTCTTTTATTTTTTCGTCAGAACAGACAAGCTCCACTTTATATTCCACAACTTTTTCTACCTTATTTAAATTTCCTAAATAAGGATTACTCCCTTCAAGGGGACGAAATTGCCCTTCTCCTTTTGTTTGCCATGCACAACAATCGTAATTTCCAATTACAGCAGCACCCGCTTTAAAAAGAGCATCCTTTACTTTTTCAAGATCTGATTCTGGCACATAAAATTCTATTTTATACATACTTCTCAACTATTTTTATATTTTTATTTCTTTTTAATGGTAAAGATTTTCTTAAAAATTCCATCTGATACGACAATGGATAATTCATTTTTTCTTTCTTTTAAAGACTTTTCAACATCGGATAGTGATTTTACTTTCTTTCCATTTATTGAGATAACAACCATTCCCGGTTCAATTCCAATCATTTCTGCTTCACTTCCCTGCTCAACTTCGGAAACAATAATTTCCCCATTTTCTTCTGCAAACTTAATTCCGAAACCAGAATCTTCTCCTTCCTCTTTTCCTCCCCTCAAAACGGATGCAATATCATCTGCCTGTTTTTCAGCCTTTACAGTTATATTCATCACTTTTTTATCTCTCATAATAGTAAATTCTATATTTTCTCCTGGAGAAAATTCGAGAACGATATTTTGAACGTCTTTTGGAGAGTTTACTTTTTTACCTGCAACCTTAAGGATTATATCACCAGGTTCAATACCTGCTTTATCAGCCGGATGCTCATTATACACTTCCTTTATTAGAACACCTGATTCTATATTCAAATCTGATTTTTGTTTTGAGCTCAATTCTTCCATTCCAATTCCAACCCATGGCCGTATAACTTTACCATGTTTTCGAATCTCTTCATAAACTTTCTTTACCATATTTGATGGAATAGCAAAGCCAAGCCCTACATTACCCGGAGCAAATGAATTGGCCGACACAATAAAATCATTAACACCAATAAGCTCTCCATCTAAATTCACAAGAGGCCCTCCACTATTTCCCATATTTATCGCAGCATCCGTCTGTATATAATTTTCATAAAAATTAAGCCCAACCTGACGCCCTTTTTGACTTACAATTCCAAAAGTCATAGTATAGTCAAGCATAAATGGAGCTCCTATTGCAATACAAAATTGTCCTACTTTCACTTCATCTGAGTTAGCAAATCTCAGAAAAGGCAACTTTTTTCCTGCCTTTATTTTAAGCACAGCAATATCTGTTTTGGGATCTGCTCCTACAATTTCTGCACTGTATTCACTTTTGTCATTTAGGCGAACTATTATTTCGTTATTCCCATCAATTACATGATTATTAGTTATTATAAAACCTTCTTCATCAACAATGAAACCTGACCCTGCACCCTGTATTACTGGTTCTTCGAATTTTGGCTGTCTGGGTAATTTTTTCCTGAACCTCTCAAAATAAGGAGAATCAAAAAACATATTCCATGGATTATCAATAGTCTCTAATTTTTTTTTCGTAGTTATAACTACAACAGAAGGAAAAGTTTGTTCAGCAATTTGAGTGAGTTTTTTTTCGACTTCTCTTAAGTTTTCATTGGCGGGTAATTGAATAATTATTGACAAAATAGCAAAGCACAAACAAAAAAACTTCTTCTTCATTTTTATTCCTCCATATTTTTTTCTGCTTTTCCTGAATTAGACAAATAAATCATCATTTTGTTTCATAATTTTTTCTTTTTCGGGAATAAATACGGAAAATTTTTTATCAAGTTCCTCAAGTTTTCCAAGATAATACTCAACATTTTCATCTCTAATCTCAGGCGCGTCTCGTAAAAAACGGCAATTATCGACAACAGAAAGTTTTTTCTTGTTTCCTATAACGTAATAAGAAACCTGATCTCCTTGTTTGTAACTACGCGTCGATTTTGATGCAAGCTCATAGGCAGCACTGCGACGCCCTGTTCCATTATTAATTTTTTTCAGATAAGTTTCAAGAGAATCCTGTAAAGTCTCAGTTTTTGCGATTTTCGCAAGGGGTAATTCGCGGTTAAGAATCATTTTTCTATATTTTTCTTTTAACTGTCTGATACCTTCATAATCTTTCAGTAGAAGTTTCTTAATGAACTCACTCATATAATCTCTTTGAAAGGGTTCAAGCCCGCGAGATTTCAATGCTGCTCCAGTTACCGAAAATTCACCATTTTCCATTAGCAAAGCATAATTTTTGCTTTTATAACAGAACATTGCTTTATATATATTATCAAGTTCTACTTCAATACCTTCAGGCAATATAGATTGAATCTTCTTTTGCATAAGATCAGGTGATTTTTCATCAGGAGGAGGCTGAAAATATATGCCATCAGTATCAATTTCTATCACTTTTGCACCAATTTTCCGCAGGTAATCTGTCATTGTAGAAAGAATACAACGGCCTGTTGATGTAACAGCAGCGGCCAGAGCATAATCATTAAATGTTCCCTGACTGAATGCGAGATAACCGTAAAATGAGTTTATTAATATTTTGAAAGTGCTCTGAAGAGCTTCATAAAACTCTTTTTTTTCCTGATCTTTCTCTATTTTTGCAAGGTCTTTTGCAGAAAGTCTGAAATCTTTTAACGTCTGCAGGAGTCTGAGAAAACTTTTATTTTTATCTCTCGATGGACTTTTCTTCCCCGCAAGCAGTATAGACGGGTAAAGGGATCTAATATCACAATGCCATATATTTTCAAATATTCCCGATTCAAAAGCGTCAGTTAGTGCTCCTTCAAAATTTCTGGCCTCTTCTGGATATGGCAAAGAAAATCCGCTGTTTATATATTCAGCAATAAGCATTGCATCAATTTTAGTAGCATTTCCGCGAACAATTACATTCTGATATGATAGAGGAACAATCTGCGTTTGATAGAAATATGAAGGGGAGAGTATTTGTGATATATTATCACATTCTTTCACATCATCGCTGCAGTAGGCCGCTAATTTCTGAGGATTATTATTGAAAACATCCGGGATATTTTCTGCTTCTATATATGTTCGATTTTCTGCCTGGACACCGAAGTGTTTTGCCACAGATTTAAGATTAAAATCTTCTAAATCTCTATGCGAAATGTCATATAACTGCACCATATGATATAAATCAGCGATATGCCTACCATAAATTTCAAATTTAGTATAATTTATAGTCCTTTCGGCAAAGCTCATCCTCGAATTCTTTGAAGTCATACTACTCCCATCTCTACCAATAGCCAACTTCACTCCATGCTTTTTCGCCTTTGTCTCAATAAATGGCAGGTCAAATCTGAAAATATTATAACCTTCTATAACATCAGGGTCTCTTTCATTTATTAAAGCGACAAATTTTTCGAGAAGTTCTTTTTCACCGCCTTTTGCATTATCAAGCACTAAAGTTTCTTTCCAACCGGTATTGTCTCTTAAACAAATTACAGCAATTTTATCATTTTCTCTTTCTGGATTTGGGAAATCAAAACCTTCCGTAAGTAATGTCTCAATATCAAACTGGAGCCTGCGAACTTCGCGAAAAGACATACCCCTAAAAAGCCTTATCTGTTCCTGGATAAGGAACTGCTGAATAAGGTCATTTATAACTCTGTATGGCGCATTTGGAGCGCTCGGAGTAAAACCAGTACTACTTTTTAAGTAGTCTATGGCACTTTGATATTGTTTTATGTCCGTAAATTTTACCATCACAGAAAGTTCAGGATTTAAACCAAGGGATTTCAAAAAGATGAATTCCCTGCCCATATTATCAGGTAAAAGCTCCTTTTTTTGTAAAAGTATAAAAGGAGAAAATGCTATTTTTTTTCTTTGCAATATTGACTGCTTATCTCGTATAAAGATTTCCGCCAAAGAATTAGCGTTTATTTCAACGGCTACCACGCGGTTTTCTTTTGAAATACAAATTTTATCTATGTTTAATATTTCCATTCTTTGATAGTCTCCAACACTTTTTTGCTTATAATTAACCCTAAAACTTTTTATTTTCAAAATTTTTTCACTTCTTCAATCCTCATTCAAAAAAAATAAGTCAAAAAAAAATTGAAATAAAAAAAATTATCATTAATATTAAATAAATTTTTTTTTTACTTAAAATCTTATGTACAATATTATCTACATACATACCCACGACACTGGTAGATACATACAACCTTATGGTTATGGAATTCCAACCCCCAGACTCATGGAGATGGCTCAAGAAGGAGTCTTATTCAGAAATTACCACACAACAGGCCCTACGTGCTCGCCAAGCAGGTCATCTCTCCTCTCTGGAATGGCTCCACACTCTATTGGGATGTTAGGTCTTGCTCATCGCGGTTTTGAATGGAACGATTATTCAAAACATCTTGCAAATTATCTGCGCAAAAATGGCTATGAAACCGCTCTCTGCAATGTCCAGCATGAAGTATCACATAAAAGAATTGATGCCCTTGGATATGAAAGAATCCTTAAAGCAGAGCTAAAAAGTAGATTAGATGATGAAGGTCTTAATCTTATTGAAAGAGACAAAGCACACTGTGAAGAAGCCGTAAAATTTATAAAATCTACCCATCAGAAGCCTTTCTTCCTATCGTTTGGAATGATTTCAACTCATCGGCCGTTCCCTTGTAACAGCAAAATTAATCCGGACTATCTATTCGTTCCAGCAAAAATTCCAGATGCTTGCGAAATTCGCAAAGACATGGCAGGATTTGCTGAAATGCTAACCGCTGTTGATGAATGCACAGGAAAAATACTCGACGCTATAAAAGAAAGTGGATTAGACAAAAACACCATCGTAATCTTTACTACCGATCATGGAATAGCTTTTCCATTTCACAAGTGTAATTTATACGATACAGGGACCGGAATATCGTTAATCATAAAGTTTCCAGATAAAAAATATGCAGGAAAAACGGTAGATAGCCTGCTGTCAGTAATAGATATCTTTCCAACACTATGCGATATAAATGGACTTGAAAAACCATCATGGCTTGAAGGAAAATCTTTTCTATCCATACTTGAAGGAAAAGAAAACGAAATAAATGAAGAAATATATGCAGAAATAACATATCACGCAGCCTATGAGCCTGTAAGAAGTATACGAACAAAAAGATATAAATTGATAAGGCATTTTGACGACTACGAAAAAATCGTCCTCCCTAATATAGATAACGGCCTTACAAAAGCTTACTTAATGGAAAGAGGATTAGCCGAACGCAAAAAAGATATGATAGAATTTTTTGATCTTATAAATGACCCTGAAGAAAAAAGAAATTTAGCACTGATAGGTGAAAAGCAAAACATAATGAATGAACTCAATTTAAAACTGGAAAATTGGATGAAAAGAACCAATGACCCAATACTTACGGGTTATGTCCCAAAACCAAAGGGCGCTATCGCAAATAGAAAAGATGGAATTCATCCAGAAGATGAAGATTACGAATAAACTTGCTGTTCTATTTTCGATTTGGAGGAAAAGAGATTGAAAGAAAGAAAAAAAAACCTCGATAAAATAATTATCAGAGACCTCTCTTTAAAAACCATCATAGGCACCTTCCCTGAAGAAAAGATAACACCACAGGAAATAATCCTGAATATCGAACTTTTTTGCGATATTCGCAGAGCAGCTAAAACAGATAATATTAACCACACTGTAGATTATAAAATGCTAAAAAAAGAAATTATAAATTTTGTAGAAAATAACAACTTTAACTTGATTGAAAAAATAGCTCAATCATGCGCCGATATATGCCTTGCCAATGATAAAGTAAATGCAGTAAAAATAACTGTAGATAAACCTGGATGCCTTACAAAAGCGCGCAGTGCCGCAGTCCAAATTTACAGAGAAAAATAATACTAAATAATGCTAATATAAAAATCTTTGTTGCCTGCTAACTTGTGAACGGTAAATAAGCAGATATATTTTGTAAAAACAAAAAATGCCCCACCAAAAAAACTCAACCCCTGCAAAACCACAATGAATTGAAAATGAGACAAAAAAATAAAACTTTCAGTAATATTCCCCCTTGATTTGCTATTTTTTTATTAGGCATCATTATTATAATGGGGAAAATTCTGGGTGGTGTTAATAGATTGAAATTAATAAGTGATAAGAAAGAGAAAGAAGACGAACAGGCATTTGAAGAAACGATCCAAAAACTTACACAAGAACTGACACAGCAGATGGAAGAGAGCAAACGACTGGATGAGGAGATAAAAAGAAATCTGGAAAAAATCGGATGGAAGATATGAATAAAAAGCAATTTGAATTTCATTTACAGCAAGGCGAAGGGTTCAATCTGGAGTTCAAAGAGAACTTTGATGCAAAAAATCTTGCAAAAGAAATGGTTGCATTTGCTAATGGTGAAGGTGGTAAAACCCTTATTGGTGTGAATGACAAAGGAGAAGTTAGAGGTATTTAAATTACAAAAAAGGAGATTTCAAACCAGCAAAACAGCAATACGGAGAAAATACGGAGAAAATTTTTATTGAAATCGCTTCAAATCCTTTTATAAAAACCAGAGAGATTGCAGAAAAAACAGGACTGGCACAAAGAACAGTTGAAAAGGCAATAGCACTTCTTAAACGAGAGGGCTTCTTGAAAAGAATAGGTTCAGCAAAAAGCGGTTACTGGGAGGTGAAAGATGAGAATGAATAAAAATAAGAAAAATAAAAAAATTGGGGGGAAGATATGAAACAAAACATGGCTTACTTAATACATGAAGAAAGCGACCAACTGGAATTTAAAGAAGATTTCAATGAGGGTGCTCTAAAAACTATTTGTGCCTTTGCAAATACGAGAGGTGGAACCTTGGTTATTGGTATAAATAGCAAGAAAAAATATGTGGGAGTTGAAATTAACGATGAAAAACTTCAGAATATTACTCATAAAATAGTAAATAAAATCGGTATTATGCCTGATATTCGGATAAACGAAGTGGATAAGAAAAATATTCTGGAAATACATGTGCAAAAATTTTCAATCCCTGTGTCCTATGAAGGAAGATACTATAAACGGGTAGGAAATACAACCCGAGAGATGAATTCTGATGAACTGAAAAGGTTTTTTCAAAGAGACCTGCGATGGGAACGACTCACAGACAACACCTTTACGATAGATGAAATAGACGAACAAAGCGTAAGAAATTTTTTAAGAACCGCACAAGCAAAAGGCCGGCTAACAGCTTTCAATGGAGAAGAACCTATAGAAGAAGTTCTTGAAAAATTAGGATTAATGGAAAATGGTAAAATCAATAATGCAGGTGTGTTTGTATTCGGCAGAAATCCACAGAAATACTTTGACCATGCAAAGGTGCGCCTGCTCCACATGAAGGACGATATTACAATTATTGGTGACCGATGGATTGAGGGAAATCTTTTTACTCAATACCTGGAAACTGAAAACGCAATTAAAAACTTTATAAATGTCAGATATGAAATAAAGGGTTTTGAAAGAACAGATATCTGGGATTATCCACTGGAAGCAATAAGAGAAGCAATTGCCAACGCCCTTCTACACAGAGATTATTTACGACCGGTAAAGATACAAATTAAGATTTTCAGCGATAGAATCTGGTTTTACAATGTTGGAGGATTACCTGAAGATTGGACAGCTGATAAACTTTTCAAACTGCATTCTTCTATACCCCGCAACCCAACCATATTTCATATTTTCTACCTTGCTGGCATCGTTGAAAATGTGGGATCAGGTATAGAAAGAATGAGCAAAGCATTAAAAGAGGCAAAACTCCCTCAACTGGAAATAGAAGCAAATCCATCGGATTTTACCTTGCTGTTTTATAAGGATATTTACACCGAGGAAAATTTAAGAAAAATGGGATTGAATGAAAGACAAATTAAAGCAGTGATGTATGTAAAAGAAAAAGGCAGGATTACGAATAAGGAGTATCAGGAACTTAATATAGTATCAAAAAGGACTGCTACAAGAGATTTAGAAAATCTTTTAAAAAGGGAGATCGTTCAGCAAATCGGAACTACTGGAAAGGGGACAGAATACATCCTTAAAGGGGTCTCAATGGGGTCAAAGGGGTCAAAAAGGGGTCTGAATGGAGCCAAATGACTAATAATGGATTTAATGTAAAGGAATAATTGCGAGTTTTTGGAGAAAAAAAGGAAGATATTATGCATTATCTAAATAACGGACATTTTTCGGACATAACCGACATTTTTAGGACATTTATCAGACAGCTCCAAAATTTAAGAAAAATGGGATTAAATAAGGATGAATAAATATGAAAAAATTTATGAACCCACAAAAAACAAAATTCAAACAAACTGAAATAGGAATGATTCCGGAGGGGGTGGGAGGGTAAATAAATTTATCCGTAATATTAATTATTGATTTATATTTGATTAGTATATATTATGATTATAGTTTAGTAAGGGAGAAATTATGGAAGGACAAAGCATAAATATAACCGAACAAAAACTGAAAGAACTTCAACAAATCATCCCCGATTGCTTTACCGAAGGTAAGCTGGACTGGGAAAAATTACGAGTATTTTTTGGAGAACAAATAGAATTCAAAAACGAACGCTATCACTTAAGCTGGGCAGGCAAAATCGATTCATACCGCCTGCTGCAAACACCCACCTACAAAACCCTTAAACCCTGCCGTGAAGAAAGCATAAACTTTGACGAAACCGAAAATGTATTCATAGAAGGCGATAATCTGGAAGTATTGAAAACACTACAAAAAGCGTACTTCGGTAAAATTAAAATGATATACATAGACCCACCGTACAATACAGGCAATGACTTTATTTACAAGGACGACTTTTCCGAGACCCTTGCCGGATACCGCAAAAAAGTAGGTGATGTGGACGAAGAGGGCAATGTCACAAAAGCAGGGCTTTTTAAGAACACCAAAGAAAACGGACAGTATCACTCCAACTGGCTCAATATGATGCTTCCTCGCCTTTTCCTTGCCCGCAACCTGCTACGCGATGACGGAGTAATCTTTATAAGCATTGACGATAACGAAGTGCACAACCTGCGACTATTGATGGATGAGATTTTTGG